>CALNZT010000010.1:0-104528 GCA_942491245.1 uncultured Pseudomonadota bacterium | reverse complement strand
CGGTAAAAGTCGGCGAACCCCGTCTGGCTGCTCACGCAAGCGCTGATAAAACGACTCGTCAGCGCGCATTCCAGCGCGTGAGGCCGACCCGAGTGCCGTCGGGTTTCTGACGGATCCATGCGGTGAAGCGCGCGATTTCCGGGTGGCTGGCGAGCGCTTGCACGGTGTTGAACTCGCGTTCCAGGCGCTTGTTGGGAACGGTGGCGTGGACGTGTGAATGACAGGGACGACAGAGCAGGGCTATGCGGTGTTTGACGTCCGCTCGGTCGAAGTCGCGTTTGTTGCGGCGATTCTTGTGCCGGGTCTGCGGTATCAGATGATGGCGGGTGAGTTCGCGAACCTGCCTGCCGCAGAGTTCACAATCCCCGCCACCTCGAACCCTGCTGCCGTCTTTCATGGCCCCAAGCATGGCCGATAGTGCGCGCAGCGAGTGTCAACGGCTATCGTGTATCGAAACGATGCATCGCGGCAGGTCATCCCTTGCCTGAATCGGGCAACCCACCACCTTGAATCATCTGTTTGCACCCTTGGTCAGCGTTGGCGCTGGCGTTGCCCCATCACGCAGGCGCGATAGGGTTGAGCTTTGAGTCGTACCGGGAGTGGCGTATGCCGAGTTCGTCTGGATCAATCAAGTCGATGAAGCTCTATCAACACGTCGAGCGCGTCGAGAAGGAGCTACATGCGCAGGGGCTGGATGATTCCGATCCGCTGGCTCCGGCGATCCTCGAGTCGCTGGACCAGCTCCATTACCACGGTCGATCGGCGGTGCTGGAGGCTATCGAGCATCTTGACTTGCAACCCGAATCCAGAGTGCTCGACGTTGGGTCCGGGCTGGGTGGCCCGGCCCGGGTGATTGCTTCCGAGGCCGGCTGCCAGTTGACTGCCGTTGAACTTCAGAATGACCTGAACCGTCTGGCCGAGTCATTGACCCGGCGCTGCGGGCTAGACGATCGCATCGAACATCGGCGCGCCGACGTCCTGACTGCAGATCTGCCAGCCCACGCCTTTGATGCCCTGGTCAGCTGGCTCACCTTTCTGCATATTGCCGAGCGAGAAACCCTGCTGTCGCGCTGCTATCGACGCCTGCGGCCCGGCGGTCGGATCTGGGTCGAGGATTTCTTCGCTCGCCGCGATCTCAGCGAAGAGGAGTCCGCCTTGCTGGCCAACGGGGTGTTCTGCCAGCGCCTGGATTCGCTTGACGACTACCGGACGCTGATCAAAGAGCCGGGATTTCGTGACATCGATTTCACAGACATGACCGAATCCTGGAGCGAGTTCGTGAGTTCGCGTCTGGCAGCCTTTCGCGAGGACCGGGCGCGTTTCACTGGCCTGCACGGCAAGGGTGCGTATTCCTCGCTTGAAACCTTCTACAGCGTGATCGACCGCTTGTTTTCATCCGGCGCACTCGGCGGCTTGCGCTGGACGGCTGCCCGCCCGCTGGACCCGATTCAGCGCTAGGGTGCTGGCTCGAATCGATCGCTGAAGAGCGGGTCGACGTCGGCTTGCAGTTCGAAGGCGCCGGCATCGCAGTTCGTGCCGACCGGGCGGGGGTTGCCGATCTGATCCTGAGTGACCGTCGTGCCACAGCCCGCATCACCGATTGCATCATCGACGTGTTCGACGCCTGGTCCAATGCCGAGCAGGTGGACCCGGGTGGGCGATCCCTGAAAGAATTGCAAATTCGAAAGCGATGGTGTCACGTTCAGCAGATTATTGCTTCCGGGAATGCTGCTATCGGGGTCGGCGATGACGCTGTTGTTGACGCTGCCCGCTGCGTTGGAGAAACTCAGATCGCCGCCGCCGTTGTCGGCAAAACAGGCTGGCCTCCACGTTTGTCACGCCGTTTGTGCCGGAGATTATTGCGCCTGCACTGCCCCCACTATTGTTGACGACCGTGAGGTAACGAAGACTGACCGTTTGGCCTGTGTTGGTCAGAACCCGAAGACCTGCGGCCTGCTGATTGCTGACGTTGCCGCTGATGGTGACGTTTTCTACCAATACATTGTCACCCTCGCTCCCGTTGATCAGCAAAGGGCTCGTGGCGCCGATGTTGTCGGAAATTTCAAGGTTGCGCAGGGTTGCGCCGCTGAAGAAGAGAAAGATCCCTGCACCCTGTCCGGTCGTACTGTTATTGATGATGCGAAGATTTTCGAGCAGCGGTTCGCCAGACCCATCAATGCGGATGCCGCCACCGGAATCCGAGCCGCTGTTTCCGTCGCGAATCGTCAGGCCGAGAACGACAGCATCCGTGTTTTGCAGGCGAAGCACGCGTGATGCAGCGTTGCCGGACAACTGGATGACATCCGGGCCGGGTCCGTTGATGGTGACCCCGTTGCTGTTGATGGTCAAGGTCGAGCCCAGCGTGATCGTGCCACTCAGGCCCGGTTCGAATTCTATGGTCTGATCGTCTGCCGTCGAGGCGGCGAGGGCAACGGCCTCGCGCAAGGTGCACTGAGCCGCATCGCAGCCGCCCGTTCCTGGGTCGGCGAGCGAATTCACCGTAATCAGCGTCACCCCGCGCGCCTCATCGGCGATCGCCGATGAGAGCGTCCCGAGCACGAAGCAGATGGCGAAGGACTGAAAGATTATTGTGAGATATCGCATGCGGCCCTCTTTCTAAGATTGGTAACGTGGATGGCGTGGTCCTGAATCGACCCGTGAGCCCACGTGGGCAGGATCGACCGATTACCAGTATAGACTGGTCGTTTATCCCGTTACAGCAGGGTTGTAAGAGGGCTTTTTCTCGGAAGCTATACGTTCTCACATCAGTGCCGTTAGGCCTAGGAGACGACAGGGACTACAACTAGCCTGAACGACGGACGGCCCGCTCGGTCGAAGAGCTGGGCGCGACGCTGGGTGCGCTGGCGCCTACGCCTGAGGAGGTCGAGGCATTTCTAGCGCTCATGCCGCGCTCGACTGATGTGGTTATCACGCCGTTTGGAAAATGCGGCACCACGATGCTGCAGTAGATGTTTCACCAGCTGCGCACGTTGCAGCATGGTCAGGCGGGCAGTGTTGCTCTGGACTTCGACGGTGTCAGCCGGGTCGTGCCGTGGATCGAATTGTCGATAGTGATATCCGGACGCGGATATCAACGACCCGGAGAAGGCAGTATCTCGTGGCTTCAAGAGCCATTTTGACTAAGCAAGGACTGCCGCCGGGAAAGCGCTATGGCGTGAGTCAGCGTGACCCCAAGCAGGCTTAACTGTCAATGTTCCATTTCTTCGAAGGCCGGCTGTTATTGCCTGGCACGATTCAGCCGGAGGAGTTCATGCCGATCTGGCGTACCGGGTTGCCGAGCCGTGTTGACTATTTCGATCGCCTGCTCAACTGTGGATAGCGTCAAGGCGTGCACCGATCGCGCGTTGATGCTCGATCATAAAACGCTGTTTGATGATTTCCTTATGCGTGAAAAGAATTACCGAAAGGCCGGGTTGCCGATGACTGGTCATTTCTTCATGTTCACCGGGAGGCAACATACTTGGCGTTCTGACTCGCATGACCTAAGGAAAAACATGGCCCGATCAATCATTCTCCTGCTGCTTGTCGCATTGACAAGCGCGTGCAGCGCAGAACCGAATGCTGCGGGCTCGGTTGCCGCGGATGACTCGGTACGCTACACCGAGATACGGCCCTCGCGCGATGGGATCGGCAAGGTCTATATGGGCCGCGAGATTTCCTTTGTCATGGGTCATCGTGCCGCCAGGTGGCTGGAGCGGACGGAACGCGAACGCGAGGAGCGCACCGATCTGCTGATCGAGCGCTTGCCCTTGTCGCCAAGTGACGTGGTCGTCGATCTGGGGGCGGGCACCGGTTACTTCAGTATCCTGATGGCGGAGCGGGTGCCCGAGGGTCGAGTGCTGGCGGTCGACATCCAGCAGGAGATGCTCGACATCATCGAAGCGCGCAAGCTTGACGGGGCGCCGTCCAATATCGAGACCGTGCTTGGGACCATCACCGATCCCAATCTGCCGTCGAATGCGGTCGATCTTATTCTGATTGTGGATGCCTACCACGAGTTCTCGCACCCCTACGAAATGGGCAGGGCGATGGTCGATGCGCTGAAGCCGGGCGGTAAGCTGGTACTGATCGAGTATCGCGCTGAAGATCCCAGCGTGCCGATCAAACCTTTGCACAAGATGAGCGAACAGCAGGCGATCGATGAAATGCAGGCGATCGGCTTACAGCATCTGCGAACCGAAGACGTTCTGCCGCAACAGCATTTCATGGTGTTCGAAAAGCCGGCAGAAAACGGCGCAGGCTAGTCGACCAGCTGGGCAGCCTTTGGGTCCGGTCGGGAAACCAGCGAACAATGTTGCGAGCGACGGGATGCCTGGGCTGGTCAGGGATATGCTCGGTGCATCCTGCGATTCCCCAGTGGTGTTGATTGGACTAGGGCCGCTCAGTCCCAGGAAGCGCTGTGGTGGCTGCTCGCCAGCGCCTCGATTCGCTCGCGCAAAGTCACGAGGAAGTTGTCGTTGTCATCTCGACCGTGCAGCGCCTGGTCGACGTAGATGTCAAGCATGAACGGCACCAGTAGTCCTTCGCCGCGCGGTAGCGCCTTGCCCAGGCCATGCATGAATACCGGAATGACGGGTGTGTCCGGATACCGGTTGGCGAGCTTGGCGACGCCACCGCGAAAAGCCCCCATTTGTTCCGGCTCACCGCGCGTTCCCTCAGGAAAAATGATCAGGATCTGACCGGCATCCAGGGCCTTGTAACAGCCGGCCAGTGGATCGCTATCAGCCCCTGCTCGCGCGATCGGCAGAATGCCGATGATCCTGGTCGAGAACCAGCTCAGCAAGCGGCCCTTCATGAAATAGTCAGCGGCGGCCACAGGCCGGACCCGATGAAGCAGGCGGTGCGGAATCAGCGACATCAGGACCATTGCGTCGAGATGAGAGTTGTGGTTTGCAGCGATGATCGCCGGACCGGTTTTCGGAAGATGTTCCCTGCCGCGTACGTTCATTCCCAGCACAATGCTGACCACGGGTCGAACGAGCAGCGAGAAGAATAGCCAACGCAGCGCAGCGGTCATCAGTAGTGAAGGTAATGGATGAAGTGGAAGAACAGCGGGGCGGTGTAGATGAGACTGTCGATGCGGTCGAGAATGCCGCCGTGGCCGGGCAGCAGGCTGCCGGAATCCTTTACGCCGAGATCGCGCTTTAGCGCCGAGATCGTGACATCGCCGATGAAGCCAGCCATGCTGATCAGCGCGCCGGCGGCGATTGCCTCAGCGGACGACAGCGGCGTCAGCCAGCCGGCCAGAAGCCAGGCCAGCGCGATGGTGGTGACAAGACCACCAATTACGCCCTCGATTGTCTTTCCCGGACTAACCGAGGGGAGCGCCTTGTGTCGCCCCAGCAACTTTCCCCAGCAGTACTGCGCGACGTCGTTGAACTGGGTCAGAAAAACCAGGAACAGTACCAGCCCAGCACCACCTGCAACCGGGTTGATCTCCTGGGGGAGCACCAGGAGGTAGGCGACGTGGCTGATACTGAAGACCATGGCCATCAAACCCCAGTGCATGATGCCGGCGGCGCGCAGGAAGTGTTGGGTCTCACCGGCAAGCACCATGCGCATCGGCAGCAGCAGAAACGCATAAACCGGGATCAGGATGATGAACATCCCGTACCACGCCATCGCCACGAGCGCATACTGCGCCGGAATGGTCAGGTAAGCCCAGAACAGCACGCGACGGTCAGCGCGCCGAGTCGGCACGAGGGAAAAGTATTCCTTCAGCGCGATGAAGGATATGAAGGCGAAAAACGCGAGCGAGATGCTGGGTGACAGCGCCATGGCCAGCGCAAAGATGAAAAACATCAGCCACCACGACTGAATGCGAGCGCCGAGTTCTTCTCGAGCTGCTGTCGTAAGCTGTGGTCCGACGATGGCGATGACCAGGCTGGCCAGCGACAGCAGGGCGAAAATTCCGCCCAGAGCCTGAAGGACCGCTGGCTGAAACCCAAGAATCTGCACGTTCAGTGAGCCTGCGCCAGGCCGCGGCGGGCCCGGTTGATGATTGTCAGAAGGGATAGAGCAACAATCACTGCCAGCAACCCGTCGGCCCAGGGTTCCATGGGTCCACCCAAGCCGGCCCATAGTCCCAGCGCGCCAAAAACGAGCGCCCGATCGCTCTTGCCCATCGGGCCATCGTAGCGCCGCTCACCATCAAGAACCTGGCTAAGCACGCCAGTCATCTCGCTGATGGTGCCCAGCACCACGATCAGCACGATCAGCGCCGGATTGAAGCCGGCAATCAGGGCCACGGGGAGATAAAGCGCTGCATCCGAAATGACATCTCCCAGCTCGTTGAGCATTCCGCCCAGGCGCGTTTGCTGGTCATGCTCGCGCGCCAGCATTCCGTCAATTGCGTTCATGGCCATGCGAACTAGTAGAAACGCCGGCAGCACTAGCAGCGGCCAGGCGGCCTGCGGCCAAAGAAGGAGTGACAGGCCGACCAGAATCGAAAGTACAACTGACAGTACGGTAACGCCGTTGGCGCTGATCCCGGCCGCGGCCATGCGCCTGACCAGCGGACGAAGAAGAGACTGAAAAGCCGGCTTCAGTTCATAAATGCTGGCCAACGAGGCATGCTCCTGCAAGGTGACTGCATTGTATCGAAAAGCGATTCATTCGAAAAACCAGCGCTACAAGGACCCTTGCCACTGAAACTGACCCGAGCCCGTCATCGGCCCGCAAGCGATCGGCTGAGGTACAGATCTGGAGAACTGGAGCAGTCGCTCAGTGGTTTGCAGTTTGATCGTTTTGTCGACGATTGAATCGTCAAGTCAGCGGCGCGTTCGAGTAGTAGTGCCAGATGAAGATGGCCGCGGCACCTCGATAGGGACGCCAGGGCCGGGCGATCGCATCAGCGCGCTTGCGGTCCGGGCGCGAGCGCATGTTCTTGATGCGGTGGAGTCCGGCCTGGATGGCCAGATCGTCGGCCGGCCAGACGTCCGGGCGCCCGAGCGAGAACAGCAGGAACATCTCCGCGCTCCAGCGCCCGAAACCTTTAAGGCGGGTGATCTTCTCGACCACCTGATCGTCGGGTAGCCCGGCCAGCGCGGTCGGGTCAAGCTGGCCGCCGAGGACCGCGTCAGAGAGGCCGCGCGCGTAGCCGATCTTCTGGCGCGACAGGCCCAGCGTGCGCAACGCCTCGTCGCTCATGGCCAGGATGCGCTCGGGCCTGAAATCAGCCTCAACGGCCGTTTCAAATCGCCCGAAGATCGTCGCTGCCGCTTTCACCGAAAGCTGCTGCCCGATGATGATTCGCAGGAAGTGCTCGAAGCTGGGCTCGCCCCGGCGACGTTCCTCGGGGTAGCCGACCTGTTCGAGGGCTGCAGCGAGATGCCGATCCTTGGCGGCCAAGGCGTCAAGTGCCTTTTCCAGGTGTTGCCGGGTCAGTTGAAAATTCAGGGTGATGGCCTCGGGTCGGGTTCTGTGCATATTAACGGCTTGAATTGCGTTCGGTGCCTGGGGCGGTTACGGTGAAACCTGTCACAGGTCGGGGCTGGCCTGCGATAACAATCACTCATAAATAGAGGAGCGAGTCATGGAAGGGATTCTGATCTGGTTGATTGTCGGTGGTATCGCTGGCTGGCTGGCAGGGCTGATCGTCAAGGGCGGCGGTCAGGGCATCCTTATCAATATCGTGGTCGGCATCATCGGTGCCGTCATCGGCGGCTGGGTGTTCGGCGAGCTCGGCATCGCCATCGGCACTGGACTGCTCAACAGCATCATCACCGCCGTGATCGGGGCCATCATCCTGCTGCTGATCATAGGACTGATACGCGGTAAACGCTGACCCGGGGTGCTCCGGCCCTGGTGCACCGCCAGGGTCGCCAACTCCTGGGTCTGTCGAGGGTCGCGAGTCCGTCTACAAGGCGTTCGTCTAACATGCCTGGATGGCGTTCAGTGGGGTCGGTCTCGATCCGTTCATGACTGCGGCAAGGCGATCCGCCTCATTATCGAAATGCACCTTTGAGAACAATCCTCAAGAATCGCCTCGACTTGCGCGGTCCCTGTCGGGCCGGTAGTCTCGGACCCGTTTTCCGCAGCGTCTCACCTGCTGCGGTCTGGCTCCCCCGCTTATGGATTGTCCGTTCCCGGGTGTGGCGTCACACTTGAGGAGTACTGATGAATCGTTCGCTGTCCTGCACGTCTGTCGCGCTGGGTTTTCTGGGTCTGGTGCTAAGCGCACCGACTGCTCAGGCCCAGTGGAATAATCGATACAAGAAACTCGATGATTTTTCGCACCACACCTACCTTGAGCAGCACGAGTTGCCGGTCCTGTCTCACGGCCCGGTTGATCCTGCACCGTCGCCTGATGGCCTGACGATAGCCGTCGCTGCGCGCGGCTGGATCTGGTCGGTGGATCTGTCCAGCGGCGTCGCCCGCCGTCTGACCAGCGGGCCGGATATTGACGCGCGTCCACGCTGGTCCCCTGACCACAAGCAACTGGCGTTCGTGCGCGATTCCGGGCTGGATACTGCCGTCGTGGTGCTCGACATCGCGAGCGGTGAGGAACAGGTCATCAACACCCCGGCAATCGAGCTGGACCCAGAGTTTTCCACCGACGGTGCCTACCTCTATTACAGCTCGGGCGCGGACGGCAGTCTGGAACTGTGGCGGCGCCACCTGGCCACGGGGATCGACGAGCGGCTTACCGATCTTGCCCAGGTTGTGCGCAACGCCCGTCGTCTGCCGAGTGCATCGGGCCTGCTCTACCTGCATGGCGACGGGCCGCATCGGGTGCTGCGCGAGCGCGATTTCATCGCCGGCACCGACCACATCGCCCTCGCACAGACGCTCACCTACCATCTCAGTGCAGACGTACATCCGACTGAGCGGTTGATCGTCTTTAGCGCGCCCATCGACAACGACTATCACCTCTGGACCCAGGACCTCGATGATCCGCGCGTAAGGCATCGCTTGACTGATGGCCAGCCGTTTGCGACCGCGCCGGCCTTCAGCGCCAGCGGAGATTCGGTCTTTTTTGTCGATCTCGACGAAAACCGTCAGTTCCGGCTGATGATGATTCCGACCTTCGGCGGCAGCCCCCGGCCGGTTGAAATCTCGCGCTGGGATTATGGTGTGCCGACCGGCGCGCTGCGGATCAGGCTGAGCGACGCTGATGGTGCGGCAGCGACCGCCCGGGTTTCGGTGATGGGCGAGGATGGCGCGCCGGTGGCGTTCCACGAGGATGCAACCTACGTCGACCCGCAGACAGGCCGTTACTACTTCTATGCTGAAGGCGAGACCACGCTGACCCTGCCAGCTGGACAATACACGGTGACCGTGGCGCGTGGTCCGCTCACGCCGTTGGCCGTCGAGCGCATTCGGGTGCGTTCGGATCGGACCGTGGAGAGCGAATTCGCACTGACACCGATCTGGCGCGCGCGGGCGGCCGGTTACGTTTCGGCCGACCACCATATTCACCTCAATGGTGATGGCCACCACCGCGCGGATCATCAAGACGCGCTGCGGGCGATGGCCGGTGAAGACCTGGATCAGCTCGCCCCACAGTCCTGGAATCGCTGGGAACGCCGCATCGATGCTGATCTGCTCGGCACCAACACCACGCGCGACGGCCGCACGGTGCACCAGGCCCAGGAAGTTCGCTCCCATTTTCATGGCCATATCGGCCTTATCGGGGTCGAGACAGCATTCGCACCCTGGTTCTTCGGGCCCAACAATCCAACGCTGGGCAACCCTGATCTGAGCAATGGCGACGTTATTTCTTTTGCCGCTGAGCACGGCGCGTTCCCGACCTATGTGCACCCGATCGGCGGTGACCGCGACCCGTTCAGCCATCTCGAAGACCATCCGATACCGCTGGAGCTGGTCTCTGATGGCGTTCTCGCCGAGCGGATGGGGCTGGAGCTGGTCTGCGCCTGGACCAGCCCACTGGGTAACGCGCATGTCTGGTACCGCCTTCTGAATATCGGACGCCCGGTGGCCGCGATGTCCGGCACCGATGGCTGGATCGATTTTCACCGCACGCCGGCCGTGGGCACGGCGCGCACCTACGTCAGGATCGATCCTGACCAGGCCTCGGTCGACGCCGTGATCAATGCGGCTGCGGCCGGCAAGAGTTTCCTGACCACGGGCCCGGCGCTGATCTTCCGCCTCGATGACGGGGCACGGCCCGGTGAAGTCACCGAACCCGGCCAGCGCGGCTGGGAAGTCACGCTGGCCAGCACGACCGCAATCGACACGCTGGAAATTATCGTCAACGGACAGGTTGTCGAACGTCTGGACGGTGTTGCGGCGGGGCAGAGCCGCAGGATCGAAGGTAGTGTCCGGCTGCCTGCTGGTGGCTGGGTTGCCGCCCGCGCGTTTGCCTCTGATCCAGGCGACGATTCCTGGCCGACCATGCATGCGCGCCCGTTCGCGCACTCCTCGCCGATCTGGATCGGCGAAATCGGCTCGACTGAACCTTCAGCCCGAGCGGCTGCCGCCGCGGACCTGATCCGGGCAATCGACGCTTCCCAGGCGCTGGCCCGCGACGCTTATGGCGCTGTTGAAACCCCGCGATTACACGCACGCTTCAACGACGCGAGGGCGCGTCTGTCAACCTTCCTAGAGGCAGGAGAAGGCGGTGAATGAAGTCGCCTCGGCGTAGTCATCCGAACCTGGCTTGATCCACGACACCGCGGACTGCCGAAGAGCAATCCTGAGTGCTCGGGAGTGCTGATTCGGCGCCCGAAACGGGCGCGTGCGCACAGGCATTTGGCCCGAACAGGCAGTGACCTGGGCGGCTGTGATCATAGTCTGTCAGGTCCGCTGTCCGCTTTTCTCCGGGGCGTTCGGGCAATGTTTCCGCTTGATTTGTAGATGTCAATCATAAATACTTGTAGCAATGTTCGGGAATTTGTGCAGGGAGCCCGAAGCATGATTTTCATAGTTAACCATCTATTGTTGAGGGAATAGCATGAATTCTGAACGCAACGCATCTGATACCGCTTCATTGTCGAAATTCCGGTCGAAGCGAAGTCTCCGGCACATGGTCATGGCTTGCGGCGTGGCGCTGTTGTGCGCCCCGGCGGCCTGGGCCGAGCCGGTCACTCAATCGATTACCGTGACGCAAACCGACTGGACCTCGGCCGGTGTTGGCGGCATTGGCGGCATCGGCACCGGTGACATCACAATTTCCGGCGTCACCGGCACGGTCACCGGGGCCTACTTGTACTGGCATGGCATCGAGGTGGGTGGTGTCTACAACAACCCGACCGTGACCTTCAATGCGAACTCGGTCACTGGCGATCTGATCGGATCCGCGTCGACCAATTGCTGGGGTGCGGGTGAAAGTCGCGCCTACCGCGCCGATGTGACCCCCTTTGTCAGCGGCGACGGGACCTACTCGCTTGCCGGACTGGCAACGGGCGCTTCCTACGATGCCAACGGCGCCTCGCTGATCGTTACCTTTGATGATGGCAATCCCGCCAATAACCGCGACATCGTGATCTTCGACGGCAACGATTCCAGCGAAGCAGACGCTGGCTTCCCGAGCGATCCAGCCGGTTGGGATGCCACGCTTGCCAATATCAACTTCACCGGTGGAACGGCTGGGCTGCAGTTTCACGTCGGTGATGGTCAGACCTTTGACGACGGCGACGTGACGGTCAGCACCGTCAATGGGGCCGTCAACATCCTGGATGACGCCACGCTGTATGACGGGCTGTCGACGGCAGACGCTGGTGACGGTCGGAGTGGCCCGCTCTGGGATATTCATGATTTCGACGTTACTGCCGCTTTCGGGGGCGTCACTGGAAGTGCGGACCTGAATCTGACAGGCATGTCTCCTTCCAGCGATTGCCTTGCATTGATCGCGGTCGTAGTCGACCTGGTAGCCGGTTCTGCGCCGCCGCCACCCGGCCCGCCTTCACCGACTTTTGCTGTTCCGGTCGACAACCGCTGGGCGCTGCTGATGCTGATCCTGCTGATGGCTGGCGTGGTCGGCTGGCACCGCAGCTTGCGCTGAGGCTCCTGACGTAGTCACTCTCATCCACGGGGTCACGCCGTCGGCCTGACCCAGCGGAACAGACCTGAAAACCAGCCCGCTCGCCGATCCGTTTTCCCGGGTCGGCGAGCGTGTTTTACCGCCCCGGTTCTGCCGTCGCTCGGTGCAGCACCTGTTCGTAGACCGCGATCACGCTATCGCTATCGCCTTACCCCGCTCTCGATCGCTGAAGATCCAACTACCACGCCCACCATTCCTTGCCCCGAACCGGCCTGTCATACTGCCGTGCAACGCCAACTACCGATTTCCCCATTCGAGGCCCTGAACTCATGCGATCCTTTTCCCTGCTCCTGCCGATGGCTTTCTCCGGTGTGCTGATTTGCCTGGCCGGGCTGAGCTTGCCGGTGTCCGCGCAAGACAATCCCGTTGCTGTGACCTGGGAGGCGCTCTGTGCGGTGTCGGTGTGCCGCGGTACGGGGCATGACGGCGCGTTCGCCGTGCGCTACTCGCCGGATGGCCAGCAGTTGGTCGTGGATGTGCGAAACCTTGAGCAGAGCGGGCTTTTTCTTGTTGATCGTGACGGTTCAGCGCGCTTCTGGACCGAAGGCCACTCGGCCGCCTGGTTGCCCGATAGCCAGGGCATCGTCTTCGTGCGCGGCGGTGATCTATGGACGATTGCGATAGCTTCCGATGCCGCCAAGCGCCTGACCGACGATGAGCATGACGTGCGTGAGCCGCGTCCGTCACCCCGGGGTGATCAAGTCGTCTTTGCCAGCGCTCGTTCCGGTCATCAGGACCTATGGCTGATGCCGCTCGATGGCAGTACCGCGCCGCGCCAGCTGACCGAGGGCGCGATGCCAGCGAGCGAAGCGCGGTTTTCGCACCGCTGGTCTCCCGACGGGTCGACGATAGCGTTTTATTCGAATCAAGCCGACTACTGGTCGGATGATATCTGGCTGCTTGATGTTGACAGTGGACAAGCGCGGCGGCTCTCGCAGTCCTTGATGGGGGTGGGCACGCCATCCTGGTCGCCAGACGGATCTCGAATCGCGGTCTACGGTACGGCCAAGTCCGATTACTGGTACACCGAGCTGGCCGACCTGTTCTTGATCGATGCTGAAACCGGTGACGCCGAGGCGCTATCGATGCAGATCAAGGCTCGCGAACCCGGCGCGCCGGCCTGGTCTGTCGACGGCGAGGAGCTGTTCTTTCCCAATCACAGCCGGGGCGAGGTCGCCTTGTGGCGGGTGCCCGCCGAGGGTGGCGTGGCGACCCGAATGACCCATGACGGTGGCTTGATCCACGACTGGGACAGGCGCGCCGACGGCGACGAGTTTGCCATCATACGGTCAACGCCGATCCGCGGTAGAGAGGTCGATCTGTTGGCGGCCCGCGGGGGCAGCCTGACTCGCTTGACGCGCTTTGCAAGCGACTGGTCGGGCCTGGTTGTTCCTGAGGAAATCAGTTATCGAAGCTGGGACGGCCTGTATATCCAGGCCTTCGTTTTCCGACCGCCGGGCTTCGCGGCCGACGGCAGCTACCCGACCGTGGTCCAGGTCCATGGCGGGGGTACGCACTCCTATTACAACGGTCTCAACCTGGTCGAACAGCGACTGGCCCAGCGCGGCTACGTTGTGCTGGCGGTAAATTATCGCGGTGGCTCGGGCTTTGGCCGTCGTTTTCAGGACCTGGGGACCAACGATTGGGCTAACGCGCAGGCGCTGGATGCCGCTTCCGCTGCCGACTTCATCCGCGCTCAGCCCTGGTCGAACGGCAAGGTCGGTATCTACGGCTACAGCTACGGCGGGATCATCAGTATGGCGGCGATAGCGCGAGCCCCCGAAGCTTTCGACGCGGCCGTACCGATGGCTGGCATCTACGATTTTGCCTCGGCTCATGACAATGCCGACCGACTGATCCGGCTGTTCACCCGCCAGGGTCATGGCGGCTCGCCGCAGGAGCGTGGGGAGGTCTATGCGGTCAGCAACACGCTGGCCCGGCTCGACGCGGTCACCACGCCGCTGCTGTTGATGCATGGCGAGAGCGACACCATCGCGCCTTTCGATCAGTTCGAGCGCGCCATCCAGGCGCTCGAGCGCCATAACAAAGTGTTCGAAGCCCACATCTATGCCGGCGAGCCACATCGGTTTCGGGACCCGGCCAACCGGGTAGACATGTATCGTCGTCTGGAAGCCTGGATGGATCGCTGGCTGAAGCAGCCGTCTTCGACGACGGATAGGGCTACCGCGCAGCCGATCAGTGAATCCGGGTCTGACCCGGGTCGAAAGTAGCGATCTGAGGCAGGCGCGGAATGCTGCCGTCAGTTGTCCTGGTCGAAGCGATCGCTGAACAGCACCAGGGAGTTGGCGCCATTGATGGTCACCACGAAACCGTCCGTGGTTTCTTCATCGATCGAGACGGTGATCTGGCCGGTCGGGTCGGTAAAGGTTTCACCGACCCGGAACATCGAGCCTTCATTGTCGGCAAAATTGGCCGGCGGCACGTCGGTATCGACTGACCAGGCAGGCTCGGAGCGGTTGGTGTCGACGTAGGAAATGATCACGGCATCGCCTGGTATGTTGGCGTCGTAGCCGATGCGCTTGCGTGTCTCGACCGTGTACCAGTCGTCGGTATCGGGGACGGGAATCCTGACCATGCGGTAGTTAGCTGTGGTCGCCAGCGCCATGGCATCAAGAGTAATGGTGGCAAACTCATCGACCGTGACTTCGATCATTTCATCGGCGTCGAACCAGTTCAGGCGTTCCTTGTGATAGGCCGTGTGATGTTTTCCCTGGCGACCGTATTCAGGGTCGCTGATGGTGTTGTTGGTGGCGGCGCTCATGACATCCCAGGGGCTGTCATAGGGGTTGGAGTCGCCGTCGGAGTTGTTGGAATGCGGTAGGCCGAAACCGTGACCCATCTCGTGCGCGATGATGGCGGACTGGGTGAAGGCCCAGGGCGGATTCCAGGTCGTACGCCAGACCTTGCTGACGCCGTCGAGCGTGGCAAAGCGGCCGCCGCCCCAGGCGCAGCAGTCGAGCGCGTCGTTGAGCATCATGTTGATGCCGGAAAAACCGCCGCTGCCGCCGTTGGAAAAATCGACCAGGGGATCAGCGGCGGCCGTACAGTCGTTGAATATCGCGTTCAGGTCGGAATTCGAGCCACTGCCGGGTTCCGGGATGTAGAAGGTCTGCGGGTTGGGCAGGGTGACCCAGTCGATCGCGGTGCTGCCGACGATGTCGATCTTGCCGTAGGACTGCTTGCGCCAGTAGTCGTCCAGGCCGCCGATTTCGTTCGCGTACATGCCTTGAAAATAGGCCAGATCGCGCGGCTCGGCGGCAATGTCCGAGAATTTGCACAGGATCGATACCCAGGGCTGAGAGCCGACCGGTCCGCCCTGAACGTTGTCCGATTCACGTCCTTCCAGCAAGGTCAGCGCTTGCGCTTGACGGGTGCCGGGCCGCACGCGATTGGGCACGGCCTGAAGCTCATCGCCCAGCTGCACCCGCACGGGACGCCCGTTCCAGGCCAGGAACCCGCCGTGGGCTGAAGCCAGCTCATCGCTGATCGAAATCTCGACCGACCGCTCGCGGTCGTCGGTCACGGTCAGAACGATGTGCGCGGGCTGTCCAGAGCCCGGGACCGGATCGCCCCAGACCACGTCGAGCTGACCTTCAATGATCTCGGCGTTAGCGGTGGAGGCCAGAACCAGCGCGCAGCAGGCCACAACAAGAGAAAAGGAGCGCTTGAGAAGCATGTAAATTCCAGATGCAGACAGGCAGGAGAGCTGATTATGCATGGTCGTATCCGCCCTGCCACCATCGAGCGCCAATCGAGTGGTGAAATGAAGCATGCGGGGCTTCCGGATCGACGATTGATCAGCCTGAATTCTGCGTGACGAGAATCAGCGGCAGCTCGCCGGCATCCAGCGCCGGCGTCAAGGCCAGCGGATCGATCGGTGCTTTGTTGGCGTCCGGCCACGTGCCCATACCGCGGTTTCGGCCGTCGTTCTTGGCCCGATAGAGCAGCTGATCGGCCGCCTTCATGGCAGGCTCCCAGAACTCTTCGCCCGAATCACGCGTGAACCCGCCGATCGGTGCGAAACCCATACTGGCGGTGATGGCGATTGCATCGCCCTGGTCGTTTCTGACCTTCAGTGCTGCGATGCCCTGTCGAATGGCCTCGCACAGGGCGGCCGCGGATTCGCGATTGGCCTCGGGCAGATACAGCGCAAACTCTTCGCCGCCCCAGCGCCCGCAGAGTGCAGCGTGGTCTAGAGCCAGTTGCTTGAGCAGATCGCTGACCTCGATCAGTACCTGATCACCGACGTCATGGCCGTTGCGATCGTTGACCTGCTTGAAGTGGTCAAGATCCATCAGGATCAGCACGGCATTGCGTGGGTCGCTGTTGTGGGTCTGCATCTGCAGGGTCAGGTAACGTCGATTGGCCAGGCCGGTCAGGCTGTCGGTGCGGCTGGCCTTGAGCAGGCGCTTCTGGTTGGCGCGCTGCCAGATCGACAGGATGATGCCGAGAATGAGGACCGCGATAAGCGCACCCCAGGCTACCTGTCGCTTGAGAGATTCTTCCTTCAGACGAAGCTGCTGGATTTCGGCGGTCTGGCGCAGCTCATCGAGTTCGCGAGCCTGACGCTGCATCCCGAGCTGGGTTTCCAGGGCGTTGTGGCGGGAACGCTGGCTTTCTTCGAGGAAGGACTGGTTGAGTTCGGCATAGTCACGATGGATGCTCAAGGCTTCCTCGAACTGGCCGCGCTGTTCGAGAATATCGACCAGATTCTTTTGCCCGTCGAGAATGCTGCGCTCGTATTGGATTTGTCTGGCCAGATCGAGCGCTTCTCGAGCATAGCGCTCGGCGGCTTCAAGGTTACCCAGATCGCGAGCCAGAAGAGCCTGATCGCGCCGCAGGCCGGTGCGCTCACCCGGGTTATCGAAGGTCTCGTGGAGTGCTGCGGCCTGGCTGATCAGCGCCTGCGCTTTTTCAAGATCACCCAGTTGTCGCCAGGCGCTGCCGGTCATGCTGAGCGCGGTTGCCAGTCGCGGCTCCAGCCCGGGGCCTCGCAGGGTCGGTATGACGATTTCCAGCGGCGCCAGCGCACGCTCGGGCTGATTGTCGAGCAGCAACGCGCGCGCCAGGTTGTAATACACCGGCGTCAGGGCTTCGGGTGGCGCGTCCTGATTCTGGGGCAAGGCCAGAATGCGCTCGAAGTGGTCAATTGCCGGTTCGAACTGACCCGATTCGGTCAGATAGATGGCCAGGTTGCCCAGCACCTGGGGCAGGTCCTCGTCCAGGCCGTTGCCCTCGGTCAGTTCCAGCGCCAGGTCCATGGCCTCGATCGAGGTGATGGGATCGCCGCCGCGGTAGTACAGAGAGGCCAGGCGCATCAGCAGCCCGACGCGCTGGCTGGGATCACCGACCTCCGTGGCCAGTTGATCGACTTCCAGGGTCAGCTCGCGCGCTTCATCCATCTGACCGAGCTGCATCTGCGACCAGGCCCGACAGGCGAGCAGAAAACCGCGCTGGGTGGGTGTCAGATCAGCCTGCAGCGACAAGCCATGTTCCGCGACCCGGATGGCATCCTGCGGCTGCGCATATTCCAGGCGCTCACAGCGGGTTATGGCCTGATCGACCGTATCCGGCAGTTCCGTGCTGTGCGGAATGGTCGGATCCTGAGCCAGGATAAGCAGGCTTGACAACAACAGTTCCAGCATGGGATTCCCTCTTAACAAGGCCAGCGTTGAGGCTGGCCTCGTGTAATTTCCAGGCGCCATTTCAACACAATTACCGGGTCGACGCCTAGCCGGGGCATGCGAGGATAGGGTCTCGGAAGCAGCGAGTGTGTTGTCATGAAGCTAAGTGATATGAGGGGGCTTGGGCCGAAATCCGAGGCGATACTGGCCGAGATTGGCATACATACGCCGGAGCAGTTGCGGGCGCTCGGCGCCATGCAGACCTTTCTTCGTTTGAAGGCCCACCAGGGACGGCGTCCGCATCTGGCTTTTCTCTATGCCCTGGTTGGCGCGATCGAAGATCGTGATTGGCTGGAAGTCGCGCGCCAAGAACGAGTCCGCTTGATGGTCGAGCTGGATGGCATCGAAGCTTTGGCTGCAATGTGGGAAAACAATGAGCCCTGATTGATACGCCCCTGAGGGGTCGCCGCAACGCGGGACGCCCGCTGGATTGATGCATCGACTTGCTTCTGCCGTGACGTCTTGTTTGAGCCAAAAGGCGACGCCCGCAGTGCCTGAACGGTTATTGATTCGCTCGAGACAAGGAGAATCAACGCTTGCAATCTTGAATCAGTGCATTACGATTAGCACGCTGCAGTGTTGAGCCCAGTTGGCGCCCTTCCCAATAACGACGAATTAATGATCTTCCTGGCTCGACGCTTCCGAACCTACTTTCGTTCACCTGATCCTGCATTGATTGCTGCAGGCGCTGGCGGTGTGCGTTCGGTTGCAGTGACCCGACTCTGGTTTCTGGCAGTCATCAGCATGGCACCACTTGCAGGCCTCTTGCTTCGAGGGTCCGAAGTGCGGCCCGAGATCGTGTTTACTGCTATCGCTTTGCTCGTTGCATTCGTGTATTCCTTGTCGGTCTATTGGGTGATGAAGCGCCGCAATTGGCGACCGTCGAGCAGAGAGGCTTATTTCACGGCCACCTTTGATCTGACACTGATCACCGCGACCTTGCTGTTGTTGGCATTTGCCACCGGTCCCGACCGGGTGCTTCACAGCGAAGCGGTCTGGGCCGTCTACCTGTTGGTCATCATGACCGGTGTTCTGCGTCTGGATGTTCGCGTTTGTGCCTTCATGGGTGCAGTGGCCATCACGGAGTACCTGGGCTTGCTTGCAATCTTTAATCTCACCATGCCTGATCTAATGGAAGGCTATGACCGCGTGGTCCAGTTTTCTCGTGTGACGCTGATGCTGGCCTCGACCGCACTGGCTATTGGCATCGTTAATCGCAGCCTTTCCCTTATCCAGATTTCGGGTTTTGACTCGCTGACTGGTCTGGCAACGCGGCGTTATTTCAATGAACGATTCACGGACGAAGTAGCACGAGCAAAACGTCAGCAATCAAAACTGGCACTGGTGCTTTTCGATCTGGATCATTTCAAAACAATCAACGATAAGCATGGCCACGATGTCGGTGATGCTGTGCTGCTGCAGGTAGCCAGCCTGTTGCGTATGCACAAACGCAAGCAGGACTTTCTCGCGCGTTGGGGCGGTGAGGAGATGGCCATGATCCTGCCTGATGCCGACACGCAATCGGCCCTGATGATTGCCAGAGCCTTGACCGATGCGATTCGGGATGCGAGCTTCCGGACCGAAAACGTCGAAGTCAAGGTGACGTCTTCGGCCGGTGTTGCCGAGCTTGGGCCTGACGGTACGACGCTTGAAACACTTTTTTCCGTAGCGGATGCGCGGGTTCTTCGTGCAAAGTCTTTCGGTCGCGACCAGATCGTGGCGAGCTGAGCAAGCGACGCCTCAGCTCCAGATCAGCTGACCCTGGTCAAGATGTTTTTTGCAGCGACTTTCATCCCGGATCACGGGGCTTGCGCTCGTCACCGAGTCGGTGACAAAAGAAACGGCATGACCCACCAGGGCCATGCCGTATCGTGTTCGGTAGTGATGAAACGCTGTCAGTCGTCGTCGGATCCACTGAACATGTCGTCGAAGTCGAAGCCATCGAACATATTGCCGCTGCTGACCAGACGCCCGACCAGCACCGGATCCATGTCGCCATAGACGTTGGCGAGAACCACCGTATCGCGGGATTCACGAACCATCAGCACCATGCCTTTGACGAAGTCGCCCGACTCGATCATGAACAGATCGACCTGCTCGCCATCTTCCTGGACCTGCAGAGCCTGACTCCAGCCGGAGCCGATCAGTTGATCGACCGCGATGTCGATTTCGGCTTCAAGATCAGCGGTGTCATCGATGTCTTCGAAGACCATCAGGCGTAACCCCTGAATACCACCAAGCACGGTCGACAGATCGGGGTTGGCCGATGACATGGACTCGGCAAAGCCGGCCATCATGGCGGGCCCGAAATTGATGTTGACCTTGGGCTTGAGTCCACCGGTCAGTTGATCGAGATTGAAGTCGCCGTCCTGAGCCTGCGCACTGGCGGCGAACAGGCCACCGATCAGCAGGGCTGACAACATCGAGGTTTTGAGCATTGATTTGAACATTGTGTTCTCCTTGGTTGATCTTCAGTCATGGGGCAATGACGTTGGCGTTCAGTTTGCTATTGCGGTTGAGACACGCTGGGTTGGAACCAGCGACGAAATGAACTCGGGTACGGTATGGGGTCCAGCTGCATGTGCAGGCTGGGCAGCTGGAAGTGCGGCAGGGCCAGATGCGGACTGACTTCGCGCTGGGTTATCTGGGCAATCTGTGGACCCTGCGTGTTCAGGGTTTCGATCGCCAGCGCCAATTTGGCCCAGTCCTGCTCGGTCAGCTCAGCCGCCGGCTGGCGATCCGCGAACGGGTCCAGTGCGAGCACCACGACAACGCTCAAGACCACGGCCGCGGCCATCGCCAGCCAGCCCGCGTAGCTGTTGTCGTTCTGGCTTGCAGTCAGCACCCTTGATCGGAGTTCGTCGGGCAGGGTCGGTTGGCCAAGATTGCCCAGCGCTTCTTTCAAGCGGTGATCCGCGCTGAGCTCCGGGTCCTTGTGCAGTTCGGTATCGGTCTGGATACGTTGCTCACGGGCGAGATCCGCGTCGAAATTCTCGTCTTGAAACAAGGTATCCGGCGATGGATTCTCGGGTCGATCAGGCGACTTGTTCATGACAGGTCTCCTCCAGGTGGCGGCGCAGAGCGCGGCGGGCACGAAAGGTGTAGACCTTGACCTGATTCGGGGTCAGGGCCAGTGTTTCAGCAACGGTGGCAATGTCTTCGTCCTGAATATCGCGAAGGATGACCAGGGACCTGGCCGGTTCCGGCAGCTGACGAATCGCATCATGCAGCTGACGAGCCTGTTCCTGGCGCAGCGTTGTTGATGCGGGTCCATGCTCGTCCACGTGGCGCTCCAGTTCCTGATCAGTGGCGTGTACCTGTCGCAGCAGGCCGGTCTGGCGCTGATGCGCGCGAAGCCGATCCAGGCAGGCGTTGCGCGTGCAGGTGATCAGCCAGGCACGCTCGGCACCGGGTTCAAGGGCTGGCAGCTGATTCCAGAGTTTGATCAGGCTGTCCTGCACCACGTCTTCGGCGTCCGATGCGGATTTGAGCATGAGGCGCGCCAGCTGCAGCAGCCGCCCGCCATGCGCATCCACCAGTCGCTCGAATCGCTGCTTCATGCCCTTAAGAACGTTTCAGAAGACGTTGGGTTACAGCTTGGGGAAAATGTTTTTCGGCTGACAGTGCCGAGAGTTGGGGTCGGGGGGTGGATTCGCTTGCAAGCAAGCTCCAACGGGGGGAAGTCGTCGCGATGCACGCGGAACAACACCTCTGAACTTTGTGTCGGGATTTGGGTTCGGGGCAGTATCTTCGCTTGCAAGCAAGCTCCTACAGGAAGTCGTCGCGATGCGGGCAGTTGCCGCACGTCACGGAACTGTCTCTGAACTGTGCCGGGATTTGGGTTCGGGGCGGTGCTTTCGCTTGCAAGCAAGCTCCTACAGGGGGGAGTCGTCGCATTGCGGGCAGCTGCCGCTCTGCTGTAGGAGCCTGCTTGCAGGCGAACAGCTGCGGCAGGCACGGTCGACCGACAATGCACCAATCCCTCAAATTTCCTATGATGGGAAATCCCACAACGTCCTTTTGGAGGACACCCCATGAATCCCTTATTCAAAGTTCTTGTCGGCTGTGCCTGTGTCTTGTCACTGGCCGCCTGCCAGCAGCAGGCCGAGGCGCCGGCTGAGGCCGAAGCCACAGCGCCGCCCGTCGTCGCCGAAGCGCCTGCAGAAGAAATGTCGGTGACCATCACCGATCCGGCGCCGGAGACTGTGCCAGCGTCTGAACGACTGGCCGCCGTTCTGGCCATGCAAGCTGAAGATGCCCAAGCCCGTTTTGCTTCTCGCAATCCGCAGGCCACCCTGGAGTTCTTCGGCATAGAGCCGGGAATGACCGTTGTGGAGGCGCTGCCAAGCGGCGGCTGGTATTCGAAGATATTGATTCCGTATCTGGGCGCAGAAGGCCGTCTGATCGGGGCCAACTATCCGATCACGCTGTTCGAGCAGTTCGGTTTTGCGACGCCTGAGTACATGGAAAGCATTGCCGACTGGCCGAATACCTTCCCGGTCGAAGCCCAGGACTGGTGCGAGGACGACTGCGCCACGGTGGAAGGCTTCTGGCTGGGTGCTTTGCCTAAATCGCATCAAGGCACGGCCGATGCCGTGGTCTTCATTCGCGCCCTGCACAACATGGCGCGCTTCCAGAACGCCGGTGTCGATCAGTTTCTCGATCAGGCCATGGCCGATGCCTTTGCCGTGCTCAAGCCCGGCGGTGTATTCGGCGTGGTTCAGCATGAAATCAGCGAACAGGCCCCCGATGAAGCCGCGACCGGCGCCGGTGGTTACCTCAAGCGCAGCTTCGTGATCGCCCAGGCCGAAGCGGCCGGCTTCGTGCTCGAAGAGGCCAGTGACATCAACGCCAACCCGATGGACCAGGCCGGCGAAGGCGATGTCGTCTGGCGTCTGCCGCCGGCGCTCGGCACCAGTGCCGAAGATCCGGAACTGCGAGCCGAGATGGAAGCGATCGGCGAAAGCAATCGCATGACCCTGCGCTTCAGGAAACCGATCGAATCCTGAGATTGACCTTGAATGCTCCATGCGCGCCCGGCGGGTCCGGGCGCGCTGAGTTTTATAGTGCAGCTTGGTCTTCACCCTGCAAGACATCGCGCCGTGGCTGATGACAGCTATATCGTTGAATATGGGCCGCTGCTGCGGCATCGGCGCGAGCTTGCCGATCAGAATCGAGCGCGCCTCCGCCGTCTGTTGATCGCGGTTCCGATGAGTCTTGTTCTGATCGCCCTGGCGGCCAGCTACAGTCCGCCACTGGCCATGCTTCTGGGCGTGGTGTCAGCCTTGTTTCTTTTCTTTATCGCCTTACCGGGTGCCTCCAGTGTCGATCCGGGCGCGCTGGCCGGGGTCGAAGGTGAAGTCGCCGTCCTCAAGCAGCTGCGCAAACTTCCCGATACCTTCCTGTTGCTCAATCGAGTCCGCTTGCCGGACGCCCTGCTGCCCAACGGCGAGCGCGAACTGGATTTCGTGGTGGTGGGACCGACCGGGCTGTGGATCATCGAAGTCAAGAACACCCCCGGCGTGATTCATGTGCAACCGGATCAGGCGCACTGGCCGCTGGTCCGCCGCGCTGGATGCGGCTCCTCGCCGTCCTGGAACGCCGTCCAGAACCCCCTGCCGCAGGTGCAGGCGCAGGTCGATGCGCTGGCCCGCTGGTTTCTGGTTCACGGGTTGTTTGTGCAACCGCGAGCAGCGGTCGTGTTCGCACACGCCGAAACTGCGTTGGAATCGCCAGAGCGTTCCGCAATACCGGTCAACTTGCGCGACGGCATCGTGGCGACCCTGCTAAGCGCTGATCCGGTGCCCATCCCGGAATCGGTTCGCGCGGCTCTGCCGCGGCTACGCGGTCGTCAGATGCGCTCGGAGTGTCAAGCAAGCTTGACATAATGTAAAGCTTGCTTTACATTGATTCCAGCGTTCAATGGCGGCTTCAATCGCCACAGGAGTGTCCATGTTCGGTCTGTCGTTCTATGAAAAGAGTGCCTGGGGCACGTTTCTGGCGCTGTCGCTGCTGGGGTGGTTCTATTTCACGGCGGTCTGGGAGCTGTGGGCTGCCGATCTGCTGATTGGCCCGGCGGTGTTCGGCCTGGCGGTGGGTTTCACGGTGATGCTGGTTGCTGTGCTGGTGGTCTTTCATATCCTGATCGCCATCATCGACCGCCCGGGTGACGAAGACGAGCGCGATCGCCTGATCGGCTGGCGGGCCGCGCAATGGTCTGCCTTTGCAATGTTTGCTGGTGTGGTATCGATCGTCGGTCTGGTGCTGTTTGCCGGTGCCTTTCAGGACTCGGCCCTGCATGCGCTGGTCTACTCGCCCATTGCCATCGCCCAGTTATTGATGCTGCTGGTGCTGGCCGCGCAGCTGCTGGATTTGCTCGTGCGGATCTTTTTCTACCGTCGCGGCCTGTAAGCGATGGGCGCCAGAATCACCAACCGCGTGCGCGAACTGCGCGACGCCCGAGGTCACATGACCCAGCAGCAGCTGGCCGAGGCCGTCGGCGTTTCGCGCCAGACCATCAACGCGATCGAAACCGGCAAGTACCAGCCCTCGCTCGAAGTCGCCCTGAAGATTGCCCGTACCTTCGATCAACCGCTTGAATCGATCTTTCGTTTGCCCGATTGACAACACTCCGAGCGGCGCGTTGACGATGCTGACCCGCCTGGAGGATTTCTATTCCAGCATCAGCCGGGATATCGATCGTTCTTCGACAGCCGCTCGGCTGAACGGGACGACCCACGGCCGACCCGTCATGAAGTCATCGAGTTGGTCATCGAAGTGCGGGCTCAAGGGGTGGCCGGACTGGCCCAGGGTCAGGTTCAGGGTGAACGCGTCCGGGTCGGACCAGTCCATGACGTAGCGCATCGAGGCCCCCGCGCGGGCCGACAGCGTGCGGGTGGTCTCGTTCCAGGCGTGGTAGGTCACATTCAAGCTTCCCGGACCGGAGCCGATCGGCAGCGGACCGCGGCTCAAGTCCAGCCAGGTATTCAGCGGGGCGGAGACGGCCAGGGGGTGATTGATGGTCAGAGTCTGGATCTCGCCGAGGGGGCGGATACCGTCATCGAGCACCTCGTTCAAGGCGCGCGCAGCGGCCTCATCGCGCGGCATGGCCGCCATGTCGAAACCTTCTGTGGGGCGATGCAGCCAGTCGTCGAGCAGGGTACGACCGATACGCCAGTTTTCCAGTGGTCCGTTGTCGAAGAGATGGCGTGGCAGAGCCTGCCACCAGTGGGCGAACAGGCCGGCCAGTTCCGAGTCGGCGCGCATGACCCCGTCCCAGTCACGCAGGCGCTCGGCCAGCTCGCCCTGGCCCTGCGTTTCGGCCACGTCGGCCAGCCAGCCCTTCCAGCTCAGGGCGCGGTCCGAGGTCCGGTCGAGCTGCATCCGGCGCATGTCCTCGGGCGTGAATTGATCCGCGCCGCTCAACCAGTCAACGGCGCGGCGCATGCGCAGCTGCTTGTAGAAGCCGGGCAGGGGGTAGTCGGTGTCGACGGCGGCGTGGTTGTTCGAGTTGGCCAGCCAGCCCTGGTCGGGGTTGAAGTCGAACGGGCGCTCTTGCGGCGGGACGAAGCCGGTCCAGTAGTTTTCGGCGCGATCGCCGTCCAGCGGAGAATAGAAGCGCGAATGCTGGCGCCGTGGGATCGGCGTGGACTGGACGTAGCCGATGTTGCCGTCGCGGTCTGAATAGCTCCAGTTGACCGACAGGGCGCCCATGTCCGAAGCCGCAGCCCGGAAGCCTGCGAAGTCCCGGGCGCGGTTGATCGCCAGGCCCTGATCGATCAGCTTGCCGATCGGCTGCTGGAATCCAGCCCAGTGCAGTACCTCGATCTGCCCACTCTCCAGTTCGCTTGCCGGCCCTAGACGGGTCAGCAGCATCTGCTCGATCAGCGGTTGGTCCTGCCCTTGAACGTGAATCGGGGTCTCGATGGTTTCCAGGGCGATAGGGCCGTTGGGCCCGATCAACTGTGCGGCATTGGCGGGGTCGCGATCGAAGCGATAGACCTCGAACAGATCGACGGGGGCCACGGTAAAGGCGAAGGCGATCTGGCCGTTGTGGCCCATGGCAACGAAGGGCAGGCCGGGCGCGGTCACGCCGAGGACGTTCAGGCTTTCTTCCGAATGCAGACCGGCGGCGTACCAGAGGCCCGGGGCCAGGCTGTAGTCCAGGTGCGGGTCGGAGGCGTGCAGGGCGGCGCCGCTGACGGATTTCTCGGGCGCGACAACCCAGGTGTTCGAGGCCTCGGTCATGCGCGTGGCCGGCACCGGTACCGAGGGGACGCCCCAGTCCGGAAAGGTGTCCAGCCAGTCGGCGGCTTCCGGCCCGAACTGCTCGGCGCTGACCCGCCAGGCCTCGGCCATGCGTTGAACCAGGGTGGTCGGGTACCAGGTCTGGTAGTAGGCCAGCATCAGCACATCGTCGCGGGTCCAGGGCTCGGGCTCGATCTGCAGGATCAGGAATTCGGGCGGCAGATCGCCCTCGCCCGCGAGGCGCGCGTTGATGCCCCGGACGTAGGCATCCAGCAGTCGCCCGGATTCCGCCGAGATCGTGGGAGGGTCCTGCTCGATGCGGCGTTTGAATCCGTAGCGGCGATGAATCTGATCGCTGGCGATACCCCCCTCACCAATCAACGAGGCCAGCTCCCCGCGGGCCACTCGACGCAGCAGCTCCATCTGGAACAACCGTTCCGAAGCATGGAGCCAGCCAAGCGCGCGGATCGCATCGCGATCGTTCTGTGCGTAAATACGAGGAATGCCTCGGCCGTCGAACAGCACCTCCACCGAGCCGTCCAGCCCGCCGATCTCCACCGCCCCCGAGGTCGGCATCACCGAGCTGGCCAGCCAGCTGCGCCCGCCGAACCAGATGGCGGCCAGGAGGCAGAGGAAGGTGATGACCGAGAACAGGAAGATGCGTTTGAGGCTGATCATTAGACGTGGGTATTTAATTCGAGGGTTGTTGCTCAGTTTATATGGAGTGGGTTGCAATGGAATTGCGGGGTGCGCCTGGCGGACTTGTTTGGTTGGGCTCGCCTGGCGGCTTTGCCTTTTGAAGATCAAGAGGCGCTTTGTTTGTATTCGCTTCGCGAATGACGGTCAAAGGCGTTTCGCTCACGCGCTTCCGCGCTTTCTGAGCGAGTTTCTTTTGGCAGTCGTCCCAAAAGAAACCAAAAGATCTGTACGCCCGAGACCTCGCCGGCTGCGCCGGTCCCCTGTGCTTCTCGGTCTGATCGGGAAGTTTCTAAACTCCCTTCGCTACGCTGCGGTCAGACAACGAAACTTCTTATCCGATCAGCCCTGCGATGCTCGGCGAGCGTCAAGGGCTAAAGAAAGGTCAAGGTCAAAGGCACGCTGCGCTCTGGTGGCTGTGCCTGCGGAGTTCTGGTGGTTAACGACTGCGGCCGATTGTGGTCTTGCTTTTGCCTTTGCTTTTGGTTTTTGATTAGCCCTCGGAGGCGCCGAGAAGCGGAGGGCCAGGCGGATAAGCGGTTTCGCCTGTTTGAGTGCAGCGCAGCGGGCGAATCGCAAGCGCCCGCCTGGACCGAGCAGCGCCGGTACTTAGGTAGGGCGGTTTTGCGCAGCAAAGAAGCCCTGCCGGAGAACCGATCAGCGCGTGCAGGGGACCGGCGTAGCCGGCGATGTCGTGGGCACCAGATCTTTTGGGTACTTTTGCATCGTTTGACAAAAAGTACCTCGCCCTGCAAAGCGAAGTGCAGGGAAGCGAATGGTGGTTTGCGCGCAGCGCAAAAGCCCTTGAGCGTCACCGATCGCACGTGTGGGCGAAACGCCTTTGACTTACATTCGCGCAGCGAATTAAACCAAACACCCTTGACCTCAAACGCAAAGCCGCCAGGCGACGCCCACCCTACTACTGAACCACACCCTCGAATCGATCCCCAAACACCGCATCCACTGATCCACAAACCCCTTCCCATATACACTCCACCCATTCCGGATGATCGACAAAGGGATTGCGGTTGCCCTGGAACCCGAACACGATCTCGTTGCGTTCGATTTCCTTGTCATCGACCGGGTCCTGTGCGTGCCAGACCAGAAGGACCTGGAGTAGACCCATATAGGCGGTGCCGCCGCTGGTGCCCTGGATCAGGTTGCGGTCGTTGGTCAGCTCCAGGTCGGGCTCGGTGAAACCGGTGCTGCCGTGGCTGCCGCCTTCGTAGCGGATGGCCATGTAGAACATGGTGCGTGCGACGTCGCCGCGGCGGTCTTCCCAGACTTCCCAGCTGCCCTGGTTGCCGTCATTCGAGGTGGTCCAGTTCGAATCACCTGGGTAGCCGCCGCCCATGCCGCCAACGCCGTTGTTGAAGACCGTGACGCGTTCGCTGCAGTCGGGCGTGAAGTCCGGATTGCAGGAGGCAAACGGCTTACTGCCGCGATCGCCGTTGTATTGAATGTTCGACAGGCGAAGGTTGTGGGCATCGGTTGCTGCGGTGTTCAGGTCGGTTTGCGTATCGCCCAGTCCGATCGAGCGCGGCCAGGTGTGTTCGCGGTTGTAGAAACTGTTGCCGCCGCCCTGCTTGGGGTAGGTCTCATTCTCATACACCGCCAGGATCCTGCTCGGATCGTTCGGGTCTTCATCGGCCAGCTCCAGAATGTCCCAGGTGTCGGTGGTGCCGGCCGAGTAGGGGTACCAGAGATGTTCATCGATGGTGTCGTGCAGGGTCAGGCGCAGGGTCGCGGGCGTGCTGGGATCGACGTTGGCGTAGTAGTCGTCCAGTGGGCAGCTTGCATTGGCAGCCCCCGGTGTCGGTGCTGCCGGGGCGTAGGTGTTGCTTCGCCGCGGGCCGCCCGATCCGTTCGGGCAGCGCTGCAGAGAATCACTGTCAGCGGTGCCGCTGGCGTTCTCGTCGACTTGCGGCTGACCGGCCTCCAGCAGGGCCAGCAGGCCGGGAACGTCGGGCTGCCCGGCGTCGTAGACCACGGCGTCGATGACTGAGTCGATGCTTAAGGGCGTGCCGATCGGGAAGTCGCTGCCATCGCCGATGACCAGGGCAACGGCCGCTGCGCCATCGTTGAGTTCGACAGGCAGCAGCAGGTCGGGCGCGGTGCCGGATTCACCGACCAGCAGGTAGCCCGTGGCCGACGTGCTGGCACCGTCCAGATCGAGTGCGGCATAGCTCTGCAGGCTGTCGTTGTAGAACACCAGCGCCAGGCCGCTCAGATCGGTCTGGCCGCTGCCGCCGTCGAACAGTTCCAGGTAGTCCTCGTCGAGCGCGGCGATGGCGTTGATTTCAGTGATCAGGACGCTGGGGCCGGGCGGTTGCACGTCCGGGCCCGGCGCGGTGGTCGGCGTGGGGACCCCGCTGCCCCAAGTCAGGCGGAACGGCTCGGAGGTCTCGTCGTTGCCGTCGATGCCGTTGCCGCCCATGGCGACTTCGCTGCCTTCGTCCAGGGCCACGCGCTGCCAGCTGAGGCCGTTGGCGTGCTCGCTCATGTCGATCACGGCCTGCTGGGCGATGGCAGTGTCGGCCAGATAGGCCGTGGCATTGGCGTCGCCGTCGGGGCCGTCGATACTCACGCCGGTCTTGTCCACGGCCTCGACCTTGTCACCCCAGAGCGCATAGTCGAGGTCGGCGACCAGGTCGGTCTGCCCGTCCCAGTAATAGAGCACAAGCACTTCGCCGTTGTTGATGCCGCCGGACAGGTTGCCCTGGCTGTTGATCGAGCCGGCGAAGGCCTCGCGCATATCGGGGATGCCGTCGGCCGCGCCGTCTTCGAACAGTTCGTAGTCCGGGCTTATGCCGAAGTAGAACTCGAAGCCGGCCGATCCAGCTATGGAGACCGTCTGGCGCTCACCGGCCGCGATCGTTGACCCATCGGGGAAGCGGGCGTGGAAGTCGCCAAAGCCCCCACCACCGCCGGCGCCCTGGACGATCTGATAGTAGAAAACGTTTCCGTTGGCGAAGGTGGCGTCGGTGAGATACACATCGCTGAGGTCGATCGTCTCGGTGCTGGTGTTGATGATCTCGACAAACTCGGCATCGCTGGGTCCGACCATGATTTCCGACATCAGCAGACCGATCGGCAGGCCGCCGGTGTCGGCGTTCGGATCGATCGTGACATCGACGCTGGTCAGGCTGTCGGTGTTGGGATTGCCTGCGCCGTCAATCACACTGCCCGCGTTGACGGTCAGCGACAGGCTGCCGGCACCGCTGATGCCTTCGACGGTGACGGTGTAGCTGCTGGTGCTGTTGGGCGTGAAGCTGACGCCGGTGGTGCTGGTGCCACTGGTGTTGATGGCGATGTCGGACGGGTCGGCAAAATTGCTGACGGCCTCGGAGAACACCACGCTGAAGTTGATCGATGTGGCTGCCGTCGGGCCGAGCGTCGACGGGGTGACCGACAGGATGGTTGGCGGTGTGGTGTCGGCGCCGCAGTTGGCGGTGTGGCTGCCAAGGCCATCGAACGTGTCGTTCGGGAAGCCGTCCCATTCGGTCGCCGGATCGAAGGCATCGCCGCCGTTGGCGTCAGGAGTGCAGATATCGACCTTGCGCCGGATAGTGTTGTTCTGAGTGGAGGTATCGCCGCTGCCCCATTCGCTGCCCGGGTCGACGCCGATCTGGCCGATGACATCTACCAGGTTGCCGCCGCATGCCAGAGCGACAGCGTCATCGCCGTTGAAGTCTAGGCCGCCGGTTTGATCGCTGGGGAATTCGGCGTTGGCATTGGCAATCACGTAGACCCCGCCGCCGGGCACGCTGCCGCTCAGATCGACCGTCCAGCCCACGCCAGTGGCGCCATTCTGGTAGCCGCGCAGCTCGCAGTCAGCAGACGCCAGGTTGAAGGCCGACGCATCACTGTTGAACAGCTCCACGCCTTTATTGAGCGCCGAGCCTTCAACGTATTCGGAGATGAACACCACGGCCTGGGCGGGTGCGGCAAGCAGGCAGAACAGGACAGCGGGAATCAGACGCACGACAGAATCCAGGAGTTATCGGGGAAAAACGCGCGAAATTATAGCAAGTCGGCCAGGGCCATCACGGATCACCTGGAACGGCTATCGAGCAGGGCTGTTGATGTTCCCGGCCGCTGCTCGATAGCGGTTGGCGATCAGGCGCCGCCCTGAAGCTTGTCCTGGGTGCGCAGTTCGAAATCGCTGGCATCGTGACGCTCGAGCAGCTGCAGCGACAGGTCACCGAAGGGGCGATTGACCATGCGACCGCGCAGCACGGGTTCGCGCGCATCGATCTGACGCGACCAGCGCTGCAGATGTTCGTACTCGGTTACCTGCAAGAATTCTTCGGCATCGTACAAACGACCCAGGGCCAGCTGCCCGTACCAGGGCCAGATCGCCATGTCGGCAATGGAGTAGTCCGCCGCCGGCCATGTACTCGTGTTCCGCCAGGTGCTTGTCCAGTAAATCGAGCTGGCGTTTGACTTCCATAGCGAAGCGATCAATGGCGTATTTGATCTTGACCGGGGCGTAGGCATAGAAATGACCAAAGCCGCCGCCCAGATACGGTGCCGAGCCCATCTGCCAGAACAGCCAATTGAAGCATTCGGTTCGGGCCTGATGCGTTTTGGGCAGGAAGGCATCGAACTTTTCGGCCAGATAGAGCAGGATGGCGCCCGACTCGAAAACCCGCTGAACGGGCTCGACGGAATGATCCATCAGGGCCGGGATCTTGGAGTTCGGATTGGCGGCAACAAAGCCCGAACCGAACTGTGCGCCCTCGCTGATATCGATCAGCCAGGCGTCGTATTCCGCATCAGAAAAGCCCCGGGCGAGAAGTTCTTCCAGCAGCACCGTGACCTTGACCCCGTTGGGCGTGGCCAGTGAGTAGAGCTGATGGGGATGTTGACCGACCGGCAGTTTCTGGTCATGGGTTGCCCCGGATACCGGACGATTGATGTTGGCGAACTTGCCGCCGTTGCCTTTTTCCCATTGCCAGATGCTGGGTGGGGTGTAGTCGTTCTCGCTCATGCCGCTGCTCCGATCAGGTCAGTGGGAAAGTGTACAAGGGACCGGTGAGTTGCTTTGATGATTGCAAGGCCATTGCAACTGTCATCAAATCGGCGGCACACTGAGGCTTGAATTTTCAACCTGTTAGAGCAGCTCTCAACCGATGACGCGCAGAACCAAGATTGTCGCCACGCTGGGTCCGTCTACGGACGATACCGATGCCCTGGAGCGCCTGATCCGGGCCGGATGCGATGTGGTTCGCATCAACTTCTCGCACGGCGATGCCAAAACCCACGCGCGGCGCATCAAGATGGTCCGCGCCGTGGCTCGCGAGCTCGATACCGACGTCGCCGTGCTCGCCGATCTGTCTGGCCCGAAGATCCGAATCGACTACTTCCGCGAGGGGCGGGTCGAGTTGGTCGCCGGGCAATCCTTCACCCTGTATGCCCGCGAAAATCCGCCGGCCGGTGATGAAACCGGCGTCGGCGTGGCCTATCTCGGCCTGGCCCGCGACGTTCAGCCAGGCAGCGAGTTGCTGCTGGACGACGGCATGATGTCGATGAGCGTGAACGAGGTGGTCGGTGACGAGATCCGCTGCACGGTCAACACTTCGGGTTCATTGTTCGATCGCAAGGGTCTGAATCTGCGCGGCGGTGGGCTGTCGATTCCGGGCGTGTCCGAGGCCGACAAGGCCGACATTCTGCGCGCCGCTGAATGGCAGGTGGACTACCTGGCGGTCTCCTTTCCGCGCAGCGCTGAAGACATGGAGCAGGCGCGGACGCTGCTCAAGGCCGCCGGCGGCACCGCCGGGCTGGTGTCCAAGATCGAGCGCACCGAGGCGATCGAAAATCTGGATTCGATCATCGAGGCTTCCGACGCCGTACTGGTTGCGCGCGGTGACCTCGGCGTGGAGATCGGCGAGGCCGAGCTGCCCGGCCTGCAGAAACGCATCATCGCGGCCTGCCTGAAGCTTAATCGACCGGTGATTACGGCGACTCAGATGATGCAATCGATGGTCGACAATCCGATCCCGACTCGGGCTGAGGTGCTGGACGTGGCCAACGCCGTCATCGATGGGACCGACGCGGTGATGCTGTCGGCCGAGACTGCCGTCGGCCGGCATCCGGCCAAAGTGATCGAAGCCATGGCGCGCATCTGCGAGGGCGCTGAACGTCACGTGCAGGCCCATCAGCCCGCCCGCCTGTTCAATGTTCCTGTCGAGCGCACCGATCAGGCGATTGCCATGGCGGCGATGATGACGGCCAACAATTACGGCGCCCAGGCGATCATTGCCCTGACCGAGTCCGGTTCGACGGCGCAGTGGCTGAGCCGGGTGCGCTCCCCGGTGCCGATTATCGGCATGAGTCCGAATCGGGCCTCCTTGCGCAAGATGCGCCTGTTCCAGCACGTGCAGCCCTTGTTCTTCGCGGCCAATGAAGCGCCAGCCAGCGACATTCCGCGCCTGGCCATGGAGCGGGTCAAGGCCGCCGGCCTGATCCAGTCCGGCGACCGCGTGCTGATGACCCTGGGCGACGACATGGGCGTTCTTGGGGGCACCAATACCCTGAAGATTCTGGAGGTCAGCTGAGTCTGCAGAGCAAATCAAGCGACAGAGCCGCAGACCAGGGCGCCTGATCGAAGTCTTTCCAGTTTCCGTTTGCCTGTCGCACCTCGCTACAATAGGAGGCTGACTTGGATTGAGCGTGCGTGGAGCATAAAAGAACATGACAGACAAACTCGAACAGCTGGTCGAAACCGCCCAGGCCATGGTGGCCCCGGGCAAGGGCATTCTGGCCATTGATGAATCCACCGGAACGATCAAGAAGCGTTTCGATGGCGTAGGGGTCGAAAGCACCGAGGCCAGCCGCCTTGACTACCGCTCGATGATGCTGACCACGCCGGGTCTCGGCCAGTTCATTTCTGGTGCGATCCTGTATGACGAGACCATTCGCCAGAAGATGCCTGACGGCACGCCGCTGACCAAGGTCATGGCAGATGCCGGCATTCTGCCCGGCATCAAGGTCGACACTGGCGCCAAGGACATGGCCGGTTTCGAGGGCGAGAAAATCACCGAAGGCCTGGACGGTCTGCGCGAGCGCCTGGCCGAGTATGTCGAGCTGGGAGCGAAGTTCTGCAAATGGCGGGCGGTCATCACCATCGGTGACGACATCCCGTCACGCGCCTGCATCGACGCCAATGCGCACGCGCTGGCGCGCTACGCGGCGCTCTGCCAGGAAGCCGGTCTGGTGCCGATCGTCGAGCCGGAAGTGCTGATGGACGGCGATCATGACATCGACACCTCATTTGATGTCACCGAAGCAACCCTGAAGTCGCTGTTCCAGCAGCTGTACGAGCAGAACGTGATGCTCGAAGGCTGCGTGCTCAAGGCCTCCATGGTGATTTCCGGCAGCAATGCTGACGACCGCGCGAGCATCGAAGAGGTGGCCGAAGCCACGGTCGATTGCCTGCTCAATGCCGTTCCCGCCTCGACCGCGGGCGTGGTGTTCCTGTCCGGCGGGCAGGGCGATGTCGAAGCGACCGAGCATCTTGATGCCATGAACAAGATGGGCGACATGCCGTGGCCGCTGAGCTTCTCTTACGGTCGCGCGCTGCAGGCCGAGTGCCTGAAGACCTGGGCGGCCGACCCGGCCGGCAACCGCGACAAGGCCCAGAAGGTCCTGCTGCATCGCGCCCAGATGAATGGCGCGGCCGCGCTGGGCGAGTGGGATGCCGAGGAAGAAGACGGCGCCTGATGGCCTGGGTGCCCTTCCGGGACGGGATGCCAGGCAGGTTTGCCTGGCATCCAGAAAGCTTCAGATAGCGACAATACGAAGGCGGCACGAAGCGCTTTAACGGCCGGGGACCAGTCGACGTCCCTGCCGTGCGGGCTTCGTGCCTTTCTTCTTGAACCCGAACACTGACACGATAATTGCATACGGTGAACCGACCATGACCGACGACAAGGACAAGTTTCGCGAACAGGCGCTGGACTACCATCGCTACCCGGTGCCGGGCAAGATCAAAGTGACACCAACCAAGGCCCTGACCACGGCCAAGGACCTGGCGCTGGCCTATTCGCCCGGTGTGGCGGCGGCCTGCAAGGAAATCGTCGATGATCCGCTGACCGCGCGGGAAGTCACCGCGCGCGGCAACCTGGTGGCGGTGATCACCAACGGCACGGCGGTGCTGGGCCTGGGCGACATCGGCCCGCTGGCCGCCAAGCCGGTGATGGAAGGCAAGGGCGTGCTGTTCAAGAAGTTCGCCGGCATCGACGTGTTCGACATCGAGATCGACGAGAAGGACCCGGACAAGCTGGTCGACATCATCGCCAGCCTGGAGCCGACCTTCGGCGGCATCAACCTGGAGGACATCAAGGCGCCCGAGTGCTTCATCATCGAGCAGCGCAAGCTGCGCGAGCGAGATGAAGATCCCGGTGTTCCACGACGACCAGCACGGCACCGCGATCATCGTCGGCGCCGCGCTCACCAACGCGCTGAAGGTGGTCGGCAAGAAGATCGAGGACGTCAAGCTGGTCGCCTCCGGCGCCGGCGCGGCGGGCATCGCCTGCCTGGACCTGCTGGTCACGATGGGCCTGAAGCGCGAGAACATCTTGGTCTGCGACCGCGAGGGCGTGGTCTACAAGGGCCGCGAAACCGACATGGACCCGCGCAAGGCGCGCTACGCCCGCGACACCGACGCGCGCACGCTGGCCGACGTGATCGCCGGCGCCGACATCTTCCTCGGCCTGTCGGCGGCGGGCGTGCTGAAGCCGGAGATGGTCAAGGCGATGGCCGAGCGGCCGCTCATCCTGGCGCTGGCCAATCCGACGCCGGAGATCATGCCGGACGAGGCCCGCGCAGCGCGCCCCGACGCCATCATCGCCACCGGCCGCTCGGACTATCCGAACCAGGTCAACAACGTCCTGTGCTTCCCGTACATCTTCCGCGGCGCGCTGGACGTCGGCGCCACGACGATCAACGAGGAGATGAAGATCGCCTGCGTCCGCGGCGATCGCCGAGCTGGCGCGCATGGAGGCCTCGACGATGGTCGGCGGCGGCCTACGGCGGCGAGGTTCCGACGCTTCGGGCCCGACTACCTGATTCCGCAAGCCGTTCGATCCGCGGCTGATGGTGCAGCTCGCGCCGGCGGTGGCCAAGGCGGCGATGGATTCGGGCGTGGCGACGCGCGCCGATCGACGACATCGAGGCCTACCGCGAGCGGCTGAGCCAGTTCGTCTTCCGCTCCGGCCTGGTCATGAAGCCGGTGTTCGACGCCGCGCGCAAGGACCCCAAGCGCGTGGTCTTTGCCGAGGGCGAGGAAGAGCGGGTGCTGCGCGCGGTCCAGGTCGTGGTCGACGACGGCCTGGCCGGCCGATCCTGATCGGCCGGCCGAGCGTGGTGGAAATGCGCATCGAGCGCGCTGGTCTCCGGATTCGACCCGGTGAGCATTTCGAACTGGTCAATCCGGAATCCGATCCGCGCTTCAAGGCCTACTGGCAGACCTTACCACCGCCTCACCGAGCGCCGCGGCGTGACCCCGGATTCCGCCAAGGCGATCGTGCGCACGCGCAACACCGTGATCGCCGCGATCATGGTCTACCGCAACGAGGCCGACGCGCTGATCTGCGGCGTGGTCGGGCAGTACGGCAAGAAGCTCAAGTACGTCACCGAAGTGCTGGGCCTGGCACCGGGCTGCAAGACGCCAGGCGCCCTGTCGGCCATGGCGACGGGCAATGAAACGATCTTTGTCTGCGATACCCACGTCAATCCCGACCCGAGCGCCGAGCAGCTGGCCGAGCTGACCATCATGGCGGCCGAAAAAGTGCGCATGTTCGGCATCACGCCAAAAGTGGCGCTGGTGTCGCACTCGAACTTCGGCAGCCACGTCGATCCGCAGGCCTCGAAGATGCGCCAGGTGCTGCGTCTGCTGCGCGAGCGGGTGCCCGAGCTCGAGGTCGAAGGTGAGATGCGCGCCGATGCCGCCCTGCTGCCGATCATCCGCCAGCGGGTGTTTCCCAACTCCCAGCTTCAGGGGCCGGCCAATCTGTTGATCATGCCGAATCAGGACGCCGCCCATATTGCGTTTTCGATGGCGCGGGTGATCGGAAAGGCGGTCACCATCGGACCGATTCTGATGGGTGTCGGCCGCCCAGCCCATGTACTTACGCCGTCGGCGACCGTGCGCCGCGTGGTCAACATGACGGCGATTGCGGTGGTCGATGCGCAGAATGAACAGCGCGGGCGAGGTCACAACAGTGGCCAGTTGTCCAACTGATTAAGGTCTCCGTTCAGCGCGAGGTGAACCGTAGGTCGGCAGGCTGGCCGACGATGATAATGACTGGCGAGCACTCGCCCGAATCGTTTGCGGGTTCATGTTGATAGTGCCAACCTGAGCATAGATAAGGCCCATGAGCGCGCTTGCGTCCATGGGCCCGTTTGCCTACTACCGCCAGTTTACTTTGGATTCTTTCTAAGGTGATCCTTCAGACAGCGGGTCTTCCAGGATCGACCAATTCCCTTCCCACGGAATACCCGCGCTAGCGCCGAAATCCCGTGGCCGTCTGCTGGACCTGTTCTTTTCGGTGCCGATCAGAATCTGGATGAGTCTGATCAGGAGAATGCTGCAACGCTCATGACCTCGATTTCCGCATGTCCGTGCTTTCAGTCTGACCGATTACAGCAAATCGCTCTGTGCGTTTCCGTACATATACGGTCGAATCAAGACGCGCGCCCATCCCTCCGCCGTTCGTGCCTGCGCTTGTTCAAATCCTGGTATTTTCAATCGACCTATACTGACGCCGACAAGCTACGGACCAGGCTGGTTTATTCGCGGAGACGATTGATGAAGAGCCAGGCACAACTCAGCACGTCGATCGACAATGATCTGCTGGGAGAACTGCCGACGGCGATCCAGCGTCGGCTGCGGCCCCTGCTCAAACGCGTTGATCTTCGTTTCGGTCAGGTGATCTATGACGCTGATCAGGATATCGATCATGTCTATTTTCCGGGCAGCTGCATCGTTTCGCTGGCCTGCGTGATGCTTGACGGCGCTTCGGCAGAAATCGCCGTAATCGGCCGTGAAGGACTGGTCGGCGTCACGGCTTTCATGGGCGGCTCCAGCACCCGCAGTCGAGCGCTGGTGCAGAGTGCGGGTGGCGCGTATCGTTTGACCGCGGCCGATTTGCGCCGAGAGTTCGACAGAGAGCCGATCGTGCGGGTCCTTTTGCTGCGCTATACCCAGTCCCTGATCACCCAGATGGCTCAGACGGCGGTCTGTAACCGGCATCACTCCATCGATCAGCAGCTGTGCCGCTGGTTGTTGCTGGCGCTGGACCGCTTGCCGGGGAATCAGCTCAAGATGACGCAGGAGGTGATTGCCAATCGGCTCGGTGTTCGGCGCGAGGGCGTGACCGAGGCTGCTGGCAAGCTGCAGAAGCTGGGCGCCATCAGGTACAGTCGCGGACACATCACCGTCTTGAATCGGCCATTATTGAAAGAGCTGAGCTGTGAGTGCTACCAGGCGGTCAAGGACGAAACTCATCGTCTTCGCGCTCGTCCACCACTGATCGCTTAGGTTTCCATGATCGATCCCGATCTGCTCGATCAAAAAGCCCAGAACCTCTCAGCGCTTGTTTGAGTGTTCAGTCTTTTCACTTGCTCGGCGGCAGTTCCAGGGTCTTGGTCTTGGTGATGTCGAGCAGTGTGATGACCACTCCATCGATGACGTCGTCGAGGCGACGATAAGGCATGATTCGCACATTGAACCAGTGCCCGTTGGCTGACTGGATCTGTTGCTCGGATGGCTGCAGCTTGCGCAGGGTTTCCTCGGCATCCTGCTGCAGATCGGGATATTGCAGGCTGTTGGTCAGGTCGCTCAATGGGCGACCCACGTCGCTCTCGCGAAGATTGATGATGTCAGCCGCACGATCCGTGAACCGTCGAATGTTCAGGTCCTTATCCAGGAACAGAATCGCGATTTCGACGCTGTTGAGGATATTCTGCACATCGCTCTTGGCGAGCATAAGATCATCGAGCTTGGACTGCAGCTCACTATTGATCGTTTGCAGTTCTTCGTTCATCGACTGCATTTCTTCTTTCGATGTGGTGAGTTCTTCGTTGGTCGACTGCAGCTCTTCATTGGTCGATTGAAGCTCTTCCTGAGCGGCCTGAGCTTTTTCGCGATAACTTCTGGCTTCCTCGCGCAGCGCCTGTATTTCGTGCCGGTGCCGCTGCTGGTCACGGCTTCGTGCGCCCGGTGGCTGGACGGTGTCCGCTGCGGCGTCATGGACTTCATTGAACACGACCATGGTCAGCCCGCGCAGACTCGCGGGTTCGGAAATGGACTGGACCGTCACGTCCACTCGATGGACGTCGCTTTCGCTGCGGATTTCAACGGCGTTAAGCCTGATTGGAACGCTGGCGTCGGCGGCCTGTTCGATCGCTCGCGCAAGCGGCTGTCGCAGCCCGTCGCGGGCCATGGCGTGAATGTTCCAGTTGGCCTTGCCGGCTGCAGGTTCAAGGTATCGGCCTGTCCGTCCGCTGATGTAGACGATGTCAGCGTCGCGATTGAGTACCACCGCGGCGGGCGCGTAGACCTGCAGAAGCAGTCGATCAGCGGCAGCCTGCAGCCCGTCGCTGCTCGGGTCCGGTGGTCCGTCTTTGGTCACGTCTAACTCCCGGGGGTTTCGTGGATATCGGTGGATAGGATCTGAGCAGGAAATCAGGTCCATTGCCAGCGCCTCGGTTCTGACGTCGGAACAACCGTCGCCGGGGATCGATCGGTTCGAAAAGATGGCTCGACCGGCCAATGCCCTCGGCGCTGCCGAGAAGAAGCCGGCCATCCGATCGTAGACTGTAATGGAACAAGGGTAACAGTCGCTGCTGCAGCCGCGGATCGAAATAGATCAGCAGGTTACGACAGCAAATCAGGTCAAGCTTGGTGAAGGGTGGGTCCAGAATGACATCGTGCTGGGCGAACAGGATCTGATCGCGGATCGATTGCGAGATCCGGTAACTCTGCGGTTGTTTGCTGAAATATCGCTCAAGTCGCTGTTTGGAAACATGGGACTCGATGGCGTGGGGGAGTCTCCGCGCCGAGCGCTGGCAATGGCGTCTGGATTGAGGTCGGTGGCAAAAATCTGCACCTTGAACGGGCGCGATTGGTTTTGAATGGCTTCATCAAGTGCGATCGCCAGGGAGTAGGCTTCTTCGCCGGTCGAGCAGCCAATGCACCAGACGCGGAATTCAGGCCCTATGTCTTAGCGGTCAAGGAGCGCCGGTAAGGCCATCTCGCTCAGATAGTGCCAGACATCGGGATCGCGAAAGAAGCTGGTGACACCAATCAGGATTTCATGAAACAGTAAATCGGCCTCTTGCGGATTGCCGGCGCAGAAATTCCGCGTATTCGGCCATCGAAGGCAAGTCATGGATGACCTGGCGCCGCTCGATGCGGCGCTGCAGGGTACTGGCCCGGTACAGCGAGAAGTCATGGCGGGTCTGTTTCTGCAGCAGCCTGGTGATGTCATCAAGGACATCGCGGTCGGGCGTCGAACAGTCGTCCCCGGAATCCGGCGGACGGTAGTTGTTGATTCTGCTGAGATAGTCGAGGATTCGTGCGGGCAGGGATTCGGCCGAATCCTGAATGTCGACGCAGCCCGCATTGATGGCGCTGCGCGGCATCGAATCGAACTGAGCCGTTTCCGGTGACTGCGCGAGGGTGAGGCCGCCGACGGCCTTGACCGCCTGCAAGCCCAGAGTGCCGTCCGAGCCCATGCCCGACAGGATCACGGCAATCGCCTGGTCTCCCCGAGCGCGCTGGCAAGCGAGGAAAACAACACGTCGATCGGTAATCGTAGCCCCCGCGGTTCACCGGGCGGAGCGAGTCGCAGGTGATCGTGTTGCAAGCGATCGTGTTCGACCCGGAGTTCCGTATTCTGCGGAACCACATAAACACAGTCGGGTTCAATGATTTCGTCCTGGCGTGCCTCGTGGACCTTCATGCTGGTGGTGCGCTGAAGAAGCTCCGAAAGCATCGTTTTTCCAGTGGGTGCAAGATGCTGGACAACGATGTACGCCAGGCCGCTGTTCGTCGGTGCCCGGGCCAGAAAAGCTTCCAGCGCCACCAGGCCGCCGGCCGAGGCACCCAGTCCGACGATGCGAACGGGTGAGGGATCAGCCATGGCGAATGCAGACTCATTCAGGGCCTCCATGAAAGGGATCAAATCGGCTCGGCCGAGTCATCCGGAAACAGCATCACCAGAATAGCCTCGTCAAGGGCGGCCGAGCGCGCCATCAGCCGCAGTCGCCGCGCGCTCAGAGTCTGTACGCGGATCGTCTGGTTACGGTGAGCTGTCGCCGGTGCTTCGAGCATGGCGCTCAGCGCAGGCCCGCTGTCCGGGCTTAACAATCGGCTCAGAAAACGGCCGTCCACTCGCCCGGTATCCAGGCCCAGCATCTCGATCGTCGCTTGATTCGAGTGCAGGATGCGGCCATGCAGGTCCAGTACCAGGTAGCCTGCCGGCGCCTGTTCGAAGAGCGCTTGGTAGTGACTCAGCTGGGCATTCAGCTCGTGGTCGTTTTCCAGCAGTTGAGCATGCTGTAGGTCCAGCTCGACCTGATGCGTCTGCAGCTCGTGCAGCAGCTTCTGGGCATCGGACGCACTATCCGGGTTGCTCGCCAAGCGAAACAGCAATGCCAGCGTTTCAGGGCTGATCGTCCAGCCGGACGAGGGAGGTGTGGTGCGATCCAGCAATCGACCCTCCGCTTCGGCGCGCAGTTGCTCTGGTTTGCTTGGTGGTGTTCGGACCATTGACCATGAACCTCCTGAGGCGATGACTATTCCCTTATTGCTCATTCTAGCGCTAAGCCCGCTGTAGGTTCTGTTGGCTGCCGCACCCGATGCGATTGCTCGGTAGCTTGCTGGCTAGGCTGAGGTCCTTGTTCCCTGGAAGATATTATGCCGCACCGCGATGGTGGGCCAGCGAACAGACGCTGAGTGATCGCCGGACTAGGCTTGATCCCACTGATCGGTATTTTCCGTCAGTCTGGATCGGGGCTAGGCCTCGTCCATCATCCAAATTGGAGATCGTCATGAACAATCAACCCAACAAGCAAGACCACAAGTCCGAAAAGGGTCAGAAGCAGCAGGCTCAGGGGCCTTCGTCGGCCAAGCCCAAGCAGGATGCGAAGTCCGCCCAGGACTCCGGCAAGAAGCACAGCTGATTGCTGGCACTCAGGCTTTGGGACATCCCAAAGCCTGATTTTCTACTCCGCTCTATCTCGTCCCGCTTTTCCGATCAGGCCAGTCCGTTTTCCGCGCCGATCGACGCCGACCCTTGATCCGAGCCCGTTTTGCGAACGGCAGACCACCCCCCTGTGTGCGGCAGCGCACCGACTGGGACGGATTAGACCGTCAGGCTGGTGAGCGAGTGTGCCCAAGGCCCGCAAGCAACGAGCTCCTTTACGGTCCCGTTACAGATGGACGTTGCAGGTTTCAGCGTGCTCGCCCATTGCCGCCAACAACCCCGTTGGACTTGCGCCTTGTCGTGCGCCCCTGTGCTGATCAATCTGCACCACTGCCACCGGAGAGAAGCGATGCCACAGCTCGAGCTTGCCCTTCTCGATGCATTGCCACTGGGCATCCTGATCACGAATCCCGATGGAACGATTCGCTACAGCAATCGGGCCTTTCAGACCCTGTTTGCCTTTCCGCCGTACCGGCTGCTGGGCCGGCATTGGCTCGATGTCATTCATTCTGGCGATAGGGTCGAACTCCTGGCTCAGTGGCAGGATTGTGCTGCCAACGACGAGGGTGTGGCGGTGGAGGCGCGCTTGATCAGCTTCAGCGGAAAGTCTTTGTGGACACGCCACCGGATTGCCGCTGCGGGCTCGGATTTGAATTCAGATTCAGATTTTGATTCGCTGGAATCATGCCGCATTCATACGATCGAAGATATCAGAGCGCTCAAGTCTGCAGAACGCGCGAAAAGGGCGGCGTTGGAATCGCTGCAGAAGGAGTGCGCGCGCGCTCGGGTGACGCTGGAATGCATCGGCGATGCCGTGATCAGCACCGATACGGACGGTCGCGTGACGTATCTGAATTCGGTCGCCGAAGCCTTGACCGGCTGGTCACGGGAAGCGGCTTGCGGACAGCCATTTGACGAGGTGTTCCGGGTGATCAGTTCGGTCACCGGTGAAGCAGCCGACAACCCGGCCGCGCAGGCCATGAAGTCTCGAGCCATCGTGCAGTTGGCCGCCAACAGCTGCCTGGTCCGCTCGGATGGCAGCGAGCTGGCCATCGAGGACTCGGCAGCGCCGATACTCAATGACGCAGGCCGAGTGTCCGGGGCGGTTGTGGTCTTTCGTGATCGCAGGTTGTCGCAGGACAGTACCGCAAGGATGGCGCATCTGGCCCGCCATGATGCCTTGACGGGCTTGCCCAATCGCGTCGCGCTTGCCGATCACGTCGAGCAGGCGATCAGGCTGGCCGCGCGACACGGCAAGCGCGTGGGCCTGCTGTTTCTGGACCTTGATCATTTCAAGCAGGTCAACGACCGGCTCGGCCACAAGGCGGGCGATCGCGTGCTGGAAGAGCTGGCGCGAACGCTAGAAAGCTGCGTGCGCAGTACCGATCTGGTGTGTCGCCTCGGTGGCGACGAGTTTGTCATTCTGCTCAGCGAGATCGGTCGGGCTGAAGACGCGGGCAAGGTGTCGGACAAGATCCACGCAGCGCTGGCGCCGAGTCGCGACCTTGACGGCCACACGCTGAGCCTGACGCTGAGTATCGGGATCAGCCTGTATCCCCAGGACGGCAAGGCCCTGGATCGCCTGCTGAACTGCGCGGATCTTGCGATGTATCACGCCACGCTTGATTCAACCCAGAGCCAGTGCTTCTATCGCTCAGGCATGGAGCGATCGTCGATCAGCGTGAATGCACAAAACGTCATCAATGTGTCCCGCCGCAGTGACAGCGAGCGTCTGCCCCCTGGCTGATCTTTCGTTCGCTTGAGCGATTGGCGAACATCTACCTGTGGGTCAGTCCCGGAGCGCCTGCGCGTAGCTTTCCAGTCGGTCGGATTCCTGCTTGACCACGGCATAGCATTCACAGCTGAGTTCTTCCAGCTTCGGACGGTCGAGGACGGTGATGTGCCCGCGATGGTAGTCAATGACACCAAGTTTCTGCAGCTTGCCGGCGGCTTCGGTCACGCCTTCGCGGCGCACACCCAGCATATTGGCGATCAATTCCTGGGTCATGGTCAGCTCATTGTCTGGCAGCCGGTCGAGAGACAGCAGTAGCCAGCGGCACAATTGCTGGTCGATGGAATGATGCCGGTTGCACACGGCGGTCTGGGCCATCTGATTGATCAGGGACTGGGTGTAGCGCAGCATCAGCATGCGCATGGCCGCGTCGTTGTTGAATTCCCGCTTGAGCTCGGACGCAGGCAGTCGGTAGGCCAGGCCGGAACTCTGGACGACTGCCCGGCTGGGCGTGCTCTCTCCGCCCATGAACACCGCGATGCCGACGATGCCTTCGTGGCCGACCACCGAGATTTCGGCCGAGTGGCCATCGAGCATGACATAGAGCAGAGAAATGATGCACTCGACCGGGAAGTAGACGAACTCCACGCTCTGGCCCGCGGCATAGATTTCCTTGCCCAGCGGCAGCTCGATCTCGCGCATCAATGGAAACACCCGTGCTTTCGTTGAGTCAGGCAAGAGGGCGAGCAGGTCGTTGCGATCCGGTCCGGTCCTCATGATCAACTCCTCGTGCCCCATCAAGCAGAAACGATCGCAAGCGCTGCGACGATATTGCAACCGCTGGTGATCACCTTATCCCCGTCTGAAGCGTACTCGAACGCGCGCCCAATAGCGAGGTTCGAACTAGTGCCGGAATCACCTTACAATAGCGGGTCATTGCATTCCTGATCGAGATAATCATGGTCGAACAGTACTCTCATCCCAAGGACGCGGACCCCGAAGAAACTCGAGAATGGCTGGAGTCATTGGCTTCGGTGGTTGATCGCGACGGGCCCGAGCGCGCCCACTTCCTGCTCGAGCGTCTGGTCGAGCTGGCTCGCCGTTCGGGCGCTCACCTGCCGTTCGATCTGACCACCGCCTACATCAATACCATCCCACCGCATCGTCAGCCGTCCATGCCCGGTGACGGTTCCATGGAGCGCAGGATTCGTTCGATCATTCGCTGGAACGCCATGGCCATGGTGGTGCGCGCCGGGCGCCGCGGCGGCGAACTTGGCGGGCATATCGCCAGCTTTGCGTCCGCCGCCTCGCTGTATGACGTCGGCTTCAACCATTTTTTCAAGGGTCCGGATCACGACGAGGGTTCCGACCTGCTGTTCATCCAGGGTCATTCATCCCCCGGGATTTACGCCCGCGCCTTCCTTGAGGGCCGAATCAGCGAAGACCAGCTAGATCGTTTCCGTCAGGAAGTCGACGGCGAGGGACTGAGTTCCTATCCGCACCCCTGGCTGATGCCGGAGTTCTGGCAGATTCCCACGGTGTCGATGGGCCTGGGCCCGATCATGGCGATCTATCAGGCGCGCTTTCTGAAATACCTGAACAACCGCAAGCTGATCGAAGCCCCCAAGCGCAAGGTCTGGTGCTTCATGGGCGATGGCGAAACCGACGAGCCGGAATCGCTGGGCGCGATCTCGCTGGCCGGGCGCGAGAAGCTCGATAACCTGGTCTTCGTGGTCAACTGCAACCTGCAGCGCCTCGATGGCCCGGTACGCGGTAACGGCAAGATCATCCAGGAGCTCGAAGGGGTCTTCCGGGGTGCCGGCTGGAACGTCATCAAGGTGATCTGGGGCTCGTACTGGGATCCGCTGCTGGCCCGCGATACCAAGGGCTTGCTGCGTCGGCGCATGGAAGAGGCGCTGGACGGTGATTATCAGAAGTACAAGGCCAACGATGGCGCCTACGTGCGCGAGCACTTCTTCGGTGCTTATGACGAGCTCAAAGAGATGGTCGCCGATCTGTCAGACGAGGACATCTGGCGACTCAATCGCGGCGGTCACGATCCGCACAAGATTCATGCAGCCTATCGCGCAGCGACCCACCATGAAGGGCAGCCCACGGTCATTCTGGCCAAGACCATCAAGGGATATGGGCTGGGCAAGTCGGGCGAAGGGCAGAACATCTCGCATCAACAGAAAAAGCTCGACCAGGACGGCGTGCGCTATTTCCGGGATCGCTTCAACGTCCCGATCAAGGATGAACAGCTCGATGAAGTGCCGTACTACCATCCGGGCGACGATTCCGACGAGGTCAAGTACCTGAAGAAACGCCGCGAAGACCTGGGCGGTTTTCTGCCGCAGCGACGGGTGACGTCGTCCGTGCTTCAGATTCCCGAACTGGCCGCCTTCGAATCCGTCACCAAGGGTTCGGGCGATCGGGAAATCTCGACCACCATGGCCTTCGTGCGCTGTCTGGCCGTGCTGTTGCGCGACAAGAACCTGAAAAAACATATCGTGCCGATCATCTGCGATGAGGCGCGCACCTTCGGCATGGAGGGCCTGTTCCGCCAGATCGGCATCTATGCGCCGTTCGGCCAGCTCTACGAGCCGGTCGATTCCGACCAGTTGATGTACTACAAGGAGAGCCAGGAGGGTCAGGTGCTGCAGGAAGGCATCACCGAGGCGGGCTCGATGAGCTCCTGGATCGCGGCTGCCACCAGCTACGCGTCGAACGGCCTGCCGATGATTCCGTTCTACACCTTCTACTCGATGTTCGGTTTCCAGCGCATCGGCGATCTGGCCTGGGCGGCCGGCGACATGCGCGCCCGCGGCTTCCTGATCGGCGGCACCTCGGGCCGGACAACGCTCAACGGCGAAGGGCTGCAGCACGAAGATGGGCACAGCCACGTGCTGGCCGGCACCATCCCGAACTGCATCACCTACGACCCGAGCTTCGGCTACGAGCTGGCGGTGATCGTTCAGGATGGCCTCAAGCGGATGTACGCCCGCGAAGAAGATGTCTATTACTACATCACCGTTCTGAACGAGAACTACGTCCACCCGGAGATGCCGGAAGGCAGCGAAGAAGGGATTCGGCGCGGCCTGTATCTGTTCCGCGGCGCCGAGGTCAAATCGGACAAGACCGTCCAGCTGATGGGCTCAGGCGCCATTCTGCGTGAAGTGATTGCGGCTGCTGATATTCTCGCTGAGCAGTTTGGCGTGGCCTCCGATATCTGGTCGGCGACCAGCTTCAACGAGCTGCGGCGTGATGGCCAGACCGTGGCGCGCAGCAATCGTCTGAATCCGGAACAGGCCCCCAAACAGGCCTGGATCACCCGCCAGCTGGACGGTCGGGATGGCCCGGTCGTGGCGGCAACCGATTACATCCGCAGCTACGCCGATCAGGTGCGCGAGTTCATTCCTCAGGACACCTACCTGGTGCTGGGCACGGATGGGTTCGGGCGCTCGGACACGCGCGAGAATCTGCGCCGTTTCTTCGAGGTCGACCGCCGCCACATTGCCTTCAGCGCACTGGTGGGCCTGCATCGGGAAGGGCGCTTCGGCGAGGACGAATTGAAGCAGGCGCGAGCCAGCCTCGATATTGACCCCGACAAGCCGATGCCCCTGTCGGTCTGATCCACAGCGTGACCATCATCAACCCTTATGCGACGAGATTGACATCATGAGCAAGCGCGAGGAAATCCGCGTTCCCGATATCGGGGACTTCGACAAGGTGCCGGTGATCGAGCTGCTGGTTTCTGCTGGCGATTCGATCGAGGCAGAACAGTCCCTGATCACGCTGGAGTCGGACAAGGCCACCATGGAGGTGCCGTCGCCGGCCACCGGCACGCTGATCGAGCTGACTGTCAAGGAAGGCGACGAGGTGGGCGAGGGCGATGTCATCGGGGTGATGGAAGTGGCATCGGCGGACGGTGATGCCGATGCCGAAAAGCCCGAAACCGAAGACGAGACAGCAAAAGCCGCTGAGTCGCCGGACTCAGGGTCGGATGCATCCCCGTCTGGCGATGCCCGGAACCAGGAAGACGACCAGAAGGACGGTCAGAAAGCGGGCCAGCAGTCGTCCGGCTTTCGGGCCATCGATATCGGCTCACGGCGCTCGTCCGCTGACGCGTCGAATAACGCAGGCCCAGCGTCAACCAGCGAGGATGACGACTTGCCGGCGCCGCCGGTGCCATTCGGCGAGATGCATGCCGATCCCGCCTCACTGCCGCACGCCTCGCCCGCGATGCGCCGTCTGGCGCGCGAGCTGGGCGTGGACCTGTCGACGGTCAAGGGGTCAGGCCGCAAGGGTCGGATTACCGAAGGCGATCTCAAGGCGCACGTCAAACAGCGCATGACGTCGGCGATGGGCGCTGCTTCGGGCAGTGGCTTGACCATTGCGGATGCACCGCAGGTCGATTTCTCGAAGTTCGGTGAGGTCGAGGAAGAAGAACTGTCGCGGATCAAGCGGATTTCCGGCCCGAACCTGCATCGCAACTGGGTCTCGATTCCGCACGTCACGCAGTTTGATGAAGCCGACATTACCGAGCTGGAGGCCTTCCGCAAGGCCAGTCAGGGTGAGGCCGACAGCGCTGGCACCAAGCTGACGCCGGTGGTTTTCCTGATCAAGGCGGTGGTTGCCGCGCTCAAGGCGTTCCCGCAGTTCAATGCCTCCTTGTCCAGTGACGGCCAGCGCCTGATTCGCAAGAAGTACTTCCACATCGGCGTGGCGGTGGATACGCCCAACGGCCTGGTGGTGCCGGTGCTGCGCGATTGTGATCAGAAAGGTCTGATCGAGCTGTCGAAAGCGTTGACGGATCTTTCCGGTCGAGCGCGCGAGGGCAAGCTCAAGGGCGATGAAATGCGCGGCGGCTGTTTGTCGATTTCCAGCCTTGGCGGCATCGGCGGCACGGCGTTCACGCCGATCATCAATGCACCCGAGCTGGCAATTCTCGGGGTCAGCCGATCGCAGATCAAGCCGGTCTGGAACGGCAAGAAATTCAAGCCCCGCCTCATGCTGCCGCTGTCACTGTCCTACGATCATCGGGTGATCGACGGTGCTGACGCCGCACGCTTCACCCGCTATCTCGCCGCTCAGCTCGAGGACTTGCGTCGTCAGCTGCTGTGAGTGAATCAACTCGACAAACCGGCTTCGGCATGATGCTCGTGGCCGCGCTCGGCATGCTCGGTATTCTGACCTGGTTCTTTTCCGGCCAGCTCGAGCAGCGTGCCAATCCGAACCGCGCGGTCGAGAGCCGGCTGGTCGGTGAGCAGGTGCAGGTGGTGCTGCGCGCTGACCGCCAGGGGCACTTCGTTGCCACGGGTGGCATCAACGGCGAAGAAGTCACCTTTCTGGTTGATACCGGCGCGACCCTGGTCTCGGTGCCCGAAGCGCTGGCCGATGAACTGGGCCTGGTGCGTGAGTCGGCAATCGGCCTGCAGACCGCTGCCGGCCCGGTCCAGGGCTACCTGACGCGCCTGAATGAGGTTCGTCTCGGAGACATCATCAAGCGCGACGTGCGCGCCGCGATCAACCCCGGTCGGCACGACACCGTCCTGCTTGGCATGAGTTTCCTGCGAGAGCTGGAAATGACCCAGCGCCAGGGTGAACTCACCTTGAAGACGGTGCCCTGACGGACGAACCCTCGCCGTTCGATGCCTGACGGCGTCCGGATGACGGCAGCGGCCGCAACCACACTTCCACCCGGCGGTTTTTGGCCGCAGCACTATCGCCCGTGCCTTCGGCCAGCGGCAGGGCGTCGCCAAAGCCACGCGCTGTTGGCACTCTCAGCCCGGCGCGCGCCAGTATTTCTGCCACGTATTGCACCCGGTCCTGTGACAACGCCAGACTGAAATACGGTGAGGTCTCCGAAGGGTCGGCGAAGCCCATCAGCAGCACCTCATAGCGACGACCACCCGAGGCCTGCTTGAGGTGGGCGATCAGACGATCCAGATCGCGCTGGGACTTGCTGTCCAGCGCCGCGCGCTGGGGCTCGAACCGAAAGTTCATTGAAGCCCGCCATGCGCCTTGGACGAACTGGCGGTAGCCGTCCGGGGCCGTGTCCGGCAAAGCGACCAGCTGCAGCTCGATCGCCTGTCCGACAAAACCGATCTGGTCGACCTGTTCCTGGCCGGCCTGGGACACGGCGAAGCGGGCCAGTTTGCCACCTGGCCCGGTGACCTGGTTTTCGGGAATATAGAGGTATAGACGTCGGCTGAGCGGGTAGTCTTCTGTTGCCGACGAAAAGCGTTCCGGCGGAACGGCCTCACCACCGGCGGAGACCGCCAGCGCCTTGGCATTGCGAATGTAGGGCAGGCCAATGAACCCGACGCCGCCACGGTCATTGGCGACTCGATCGGACAGCTCGGTCGAGGATTCAAAGCGCTGAGTTCCGTCTGCAAGAGTGGCGTCCTGCATCACCATGGAGTCAAAAGAGTCAAAGGTGCCGGATTGCCCATCGCGAGCGTAGCGACGAATCGCGATATCCGGCCCGCCCAGCTGCGACCAGTTGGAAATTCGGCCTGAGAATACGCTTCGGATCTGGTCGATGCTTAGCGCAGAGATCGGGTTGGCAGGATGCACGATAACCGCCAGGCCGTCGATGCCGATCACGAATTCATGCCTGGCGTCGTCCAGTTCGCCGAGCGAGGCGAGTTGATCGACCTCCGAGTCTCGTATCCGACGCGATGACATGCTGATATCGGCACTGCCGCTGGCCAGGCCTCTGAATCCTGTGGATGAGCCGTGCGCGTGCAGCTCGATGGTCAGCCTCTCGCCGGACGGTTTGCGGCCGGTGAACAGGCGCTCGAGTGGTGCGGTTTCCTGCTCTTCGATCATCAAGTAGCCTTGGTCATTCAGCCAGCGCCGAATCAGGGCCGGAGCCAGTTCTTCACCCACCGTGTTCGAGCCGTGCAGGCGAAGGTCGGCCTGGGCTTGGAGTGACGATGGCAACAGAGCGATGAGCAGCGTCGAGAGCAGAGCGGTGCAGAGCAAGCGAGTCATGGGAGCGCGTCAGGTTTCGGCGGAGACACTAGTGTTTCCGGAAATCGTTAATACCTGATGTCGATTTAATGAAATCGGCGCTGGCTTGCCGGGCCGGGGTTCAGGCACTAGACTCGGGAGACTTGCCACACCCAAGGGGTCACCTGTCTCATGTCCGAGCCTGGTGCAGAAGTCACACGTATTCTCAAACGCTGGTCAAAGGGCGAGCAGGGCGCGCGCGATCAGGTCATCGAATCGGTCTACACGGAACTCAAGCGGGTAGCGCGATCCCAGCTGGCCGGCGAACGCGCCAATCACACGCTGCAGCCGACCGCCCTGGTCAATGAGGCCTATCTCAAATTGCTGGGTGTCGAAAAGATCCAGGTCAATGACCGCGTTCACTTCATCGCGGTGGCCGCGCGCATGATGCGTCAGATCCTGATTGATTCCGGGCGGCGCAGGCAGGCAGGCAAACGCAACAACGACGTGCCGCCCAGCCTGATGTTCGGCACCACCACCGGCCAGACCGAAGCCATTGACCTGATGTCGCTGGATGATGCGCTGCAAAAGCTTGAAGCCATCCACCCGGAGCAGGCCCGGGTGGTCGAGATGCGCTATTTCGGTGGTCTGACCATCGAAGAAACCGCCGCAGCCATGGATATCTCGACATCGACCGCGAAACGCCACTGGCGCGTTGCCAAGGCCTGGCTGTTTCTGCAGCTGGCAGAGTCCAAAGCCTGAGTCATCTGCCATGACGGCCCGCGATGATCAGCCCACCCAGGTCACCGACCCGATGGATGTTCGGGCCATGGCCCTGTTCGCAGACTGCTTCGATCAGCCCGAGGACCAGCGCGAAGCCTGGCTGAAATCGCAGTGTGCGGATAATCAGGCGCTGCTTCGCCGGGTGCTCGACTTGCTTGACGCTGACCGGACCAGCGATGGCTTTCTTGAATCCGGCCCGCATTCGATGATGGAAGCAAACCGGGTCGGTGAGCGACTGGGTGCCTATGAGCTGGTCAGCGAACTGGCGTCCGGCGGCATGAGCACGGTCTACCGCGCGCGCCGGGTGGACGGGTCCTACCAGCACGATGTGGCGATCAAACTGTTTCGAGCCTTCCATATGGACAGCTCGGCGCTGCGGCGCTTCGATGCCGAGCGCCAGATTCTGGCCGCGCTCGAGCACCCGAACATCGCGCGCATCATTGATGGCGGCACGGCCGAAGATGGCACGCCCTACGTCACCATGGAGCTGGTCGAGGGTTTACCGATCACGCGCTACTGCGAGCGCCAGCGTCTCGATCTCGGCGATCGCCTCAAACTGTTCATCAAGGTCTGCGACGCGCTGGCCTTTGCCCATCGCCGAGGGATCGTGCATCGCGATATCAAGCCGGGCAACGTGCTGGTCAGTGATGCCGGTGACCCCAAGTTGATCGATTTCGGGATTGCCAAGGTGCTGCAGCCCGAAAGCATGGATCTGGATTTGCCTGAAACGCGCATGGAGCAGCGCCCGCTGACGCCGGAATACGCCAGCCCGGAGCAGTTGACCGGCCAGGCGATCGGCGTGGCCAGTGACATCTATTCGCTCGGCGTACTGCTGTATGAGCTTCTGACAGGGCAGCGTCCGTATCAGATTTCTGCACTCAGCCCGGCCGAGGCTGAGCGCGTGGTCCTCGGCACCATCCCGGCCGACCCCAGTATTGCGGTGATGCGCGGACGCGACGCGCTGCCCTCCGGCATGGATGATCCGGGCCGCCTCAAGCATCGCTTGCGCGGGGATATCGACCGTATCGTCATGACCGCCATGCGTCGCGAACCGAATGAGCGCTTTGCCTCGATCACCGCATTTCGTGAAGACATCGAACGCCACCTCGCCGGTCAGCCCGTTCGCGCGCGAGGGGCCTCGCGCTGGTATCGGATGGGCAAGTTCATCGGACGCCACCGAACCGGCGTTGCCGCGACGGCGCTGGCTTTTATCCTGCTGTCGTCCGCTCTGGTTGCGGTTCTGGTGCAGTCCAACGAAGCGCAGCGCCAGCGCGATCAGGCCGAGGCGGCGAGTCAGTTCCTGATCGAAATGATCAACCGTGCCGACCCCTATGAAAACAGCGAATCGGCCAGCCTGGCCGGCGCGATCAAGCAAATGTTGCCCGAAATGAGCCAGCGCTTCGCCGGCCAGCCTGCGCTGGAAGCCGACATGCGCTACCAGATCGGTTACGCCCTGCAGAATCTGGGTGAGATTTCACTGGCGCGAGAACAACTTGAGCGAGCCGCCGTGCTGCGCGAACCCCTAGGTGACCCTCTGGCGATGTCGGAGGTCGAGGATGGCCTGGCGATCATCGCCTGGTGGGAAAGTGATTTTGACCAGGCTGAAGTCCATTTCGGCCGAGCTCTGGAATTAATCGAGCGCGATCAGAGTCTCGAAGCCATTACCCGGCGCGTCACGGTGCTGGTCAACTGGTCGGGCATGGCCAACGACGCCGGCCGATATGACTTCGCGATCCAGCTTGGCGAGCGCGCCCTGGCCATGGCCCCTGACGCGGTGATGCCGGCCGACACGCTGGCCACGCTCTGGGGCAATCTGGCAACGGCGCGCGAGAGCCAGGGCGATGGTGAAGGCGCGCTGCAGGCCTTTGACGAGGCCTTGTCGGTACAGAAAGCGGCAACCGGTGAACTGCATCCGAACTACGCCATCATCCTGAACAATCAGTCGCTGCTCTTTCATAGCCTTCAGCGTTTCGATGACGCGATAGAAACGCAGCGGCGTTCGGTGGAAATACGTCTGGCGACGCTGGGTGATGCGCATCCGCAGACCGCCACGGGCCTGACCAATCTGTCGCGCATGCTGACCCTCGGAGGCCAGCTGGAGGAGGCCGAGGGCTATGCCAGGCGCGGTCTGGAAGTCGCGCAGGCCGGCTGGGGTCCGGAACACCCGCGCACGGGCAAGGCGCATGAAGCCCTGGCGCTGCTCTATCGAGAAAGTGGTCAACTGGAAATGGCCCGCGAACAGGCCGAAAAGGCCCTGGCCATCTACCGGGCTGCCCCCGGTGTGTCACCGGACTGGGTGACGACGATCGAGACGATGATCGACGAACTCTAGCGCGTTCTGACCAGCCGCAAGGGCGAATGCGTTAATCTTGAGAAGCGTGCTTCGCCCGCCACTCCATCAAGCCCAAGAGAACACACAGCCATGAGCCAGAAGCAGGACATTCGCGTTCCAGATATCGGTGATTTCGACAAGGTCCCGGTGATCGAGGTTCTTGTCAATGTTGGCGACGAGGTCGAGGCAGAGCAATCGCTGGTCACCCTGGAGTCCGACAAGGCGACCATGGAGGTGCCGTCGCCGGTGGCCGGCAAGTTGCTGGAACTCAAAGTCGGCGAGGGCGATGAAGTGTCCGAAGGGGATGTGATTGCCACGATTGCGGTGAGCGCCTCCGATGAGGCTGAAGCGTCTGATGCGACTTCTCAGGCCGAAGACCAGAGCCCGGATGCGCTTGAGTCCTCTGCAGACAGCGCAGATGCAAGCCATGAACCGCGGCCTGAACAGAAAACCGATGGGCCGAAGTCAACGGGCGATGTCGACTTCGATCTGGTGGTGCTGGGCGCCGGGCCGGGCGGCTACACGGCGGCCTTCCGTGCTGCGGACCTCGGCCTGAAGGTAGCGCTGATCGAGCGCTACCCGAGCCTCGGTGGCGTATGCCTGAACGTCGGCTGCATCCCGTCGAAGGCCTTGCTGCACGTTGGCCAGGTCATCGATGCCGCCGATCATCTCGGCGCACACGGCGTCAAGTTCGGTGCGCCGAAAATCGATCTTGATGAGCTGCGAAGCTACAAGGACGGCGTGGTCGGCAAGCTGACCGGCGGCCTGGCCGGGATGGCAAAAAAACGCGGGGTCGAGGTCATTCAGGGCTGGGCCGAGTTTTCAGCGGCCAATACACTCGAGGTCAAGCAGGGCGAGGACATGCGCGAAGTCAGCTTTGCGCAATGCATTATCGCGGCCGGATCGCGGGTTATCCGTATTCCGGGCATTCCCTGGGAAGACGAGCGGGTGATGGATTCCACCGGCGCGCTGGAACTCGAGGACATCCCGAAACGGCTGCTGGTGATTGGCGGCGGCATCATCGGCCTGGAAATGGCCTGCGTGTATCGCTCGCTGGGTGCTACGGTCACGGTGGTGGAATTGATGGACCAGCTGATGGCCGGCGCGGATGCCGATCTGGTCCGCCCGCTGCATCAACACATGAAAAAACTCGGCGTCGAATTCCATCTCAAGACCAAAGTGAGCAAAGTCGACTCGGGTGAGTCGTCACTGACCGCCTTTTTCGACGGTGAGTCAGCACCCGAATCCGCTGAATTCGATCGCGTGCTGGTCAGCGTCGGGCGCCGGCCGAACGGTGATCTGATCAACGCGGCCGCTGCCGGGGTCAAGGTCGATGAGCGTGGGTTCATTGCCGTTGACGGACAGATGCGCAGCAGCCAGTCGCACATCTTTGCCATTGGTGATCTGGTCGGCCAGCCGATGCTCGCGCACAAGGCCAGCTACGAAGGCAAGATTGCCGCCGAAGTGGCGGCCGGCCACAAGCGCGCAGCCGATGCGCGGGTGATTCCGTCGGTCGCCTACACCGACCCGGAAGTGGCCTGGGTCGGCTTGACTGAAAGCCAGGCCAAGGAGAAGGGGCTGGACTACGGCGTGGGCAAGTTTCCCTGGGCGGCGTCCGGTCGCGCCCTGGGCATGGATCGTCCCGAAGGCCTGACCAAGTTGATTTTCGATAATGCCAGCAAACAACTTATCGGAGCTGGCGTGGTCGGCTCGCATGCCGGGGACCTGATCGCCGAACTGACCCTGGCCATCGAAATGAGCTGCACGGCCGAAGACATCGGTCTGACCATCCATCCGCACCCGACCCTGAGCGAATCCGTGATGATGGCGGCGGAAGTCTACGAAGGCACGATTACCGACCTGTACCTGCCGAAGAAGAAATAAAAAACAGGCCGCTCGATGGCGGCCTGTTTTCCCATGTTGTTACGGCGCGCTCGATCAGGGCGGGGTCTGCTCGAAGCGGTCGCTGAAGACGTCGTCACGCCGCAGTTCGAAGGCACCCATGTCGAGGATGCCGCCCACGATTCTCGGGAAGCCCACACCACGTTGGTCAAAGTCGGGCACGAGCAGGCCCGCGGTGCCCGCATCGATCGCAGGACTGTCGGGTTGCAATGCGTGGGTTCGGGTCGGCCCGCCGTTGTCGCTGAGTGGATTCAGCTGTGGGTCGACGTCAAGAAGGTTGCCACCGTTGTCAGTGAACTGCGAGCTGCTGGCGCTGGCAAGCAGCGAGTCAGTCACTTCGCACAATACCGGTCCATACACATCCTGCGCAGACCCTCCCGCATAATATGCATTGCCGGTATTGCCGCCAAACACGGTGTCAGAGACCCTGCAGGTGGCCGCACGATTGTAAACGCCGCCGCCTCGGAAGGCGGCCGTATTGTTGGCGATGGTGCTGTAGTTCAGCTCGACAGTCATGTTGCCATTGAAATATGTCCCACCGCCTCGCCCATTCAGCGATTCGTTCCCGGAAAGAGTGGAATTGCTGACGATTAACTGGCTGTCGGGTCCAAGATAGCCATTTAACCCGCCGCCCGGCCCGCGAGCTGCATTGCCAGACATTTCAACGTCTTTGAACTCGATGCTCGAGCTATCGGGTGAGCCTGAAGAGACCCAGACACCGCCGCCCTGAGAAACCGCGTAGTTGTTGCGAAACGTCGAGGCACGGCGTTGGATTCTCCACCCCTGGGACCAGCGTCAACCCGCCTCCACTTCCATACGCATATTCGGTTCGGTTGCCGATGAACTCCATGTTTTCCAACCCGAAACTTGTGCCCGGCCCGAAGAGACTCATCCCGCCAGTATTGCCGCCGTAGGCCGTGTTGTAGAGGATTTGAGTGTCTGATATCAGGACCCGACCGTTCTGCGCCCGAATGCGGGTGCCGCCGACTCCCAGCTGCGAAGCATTGGACAGCATGGTGGAGCCGGTGATCGTGCTATTGACCGTGTCTCCCAGATCAAGGAAGAGGCCGCCACCTTCGGACCCCGATTCATTCGCGCTGAAGAATTCATTGTCCAGGTTGACGAACTTTTCCGGGTTTTCGATCGTGCCATTACTGCCGTCGGTAACATAGACAAAGGCGCCGCCACCTCGTCCTGCGGTCAGGTTATAGCTGAAGATATTGTCTCTCATCTGGATTTGCGCAAGCTGGAACTCCGTGTTGGACTCGCGCAGATAGAGGGCGCCGCCATCGGAGATCGAGGAATTTTCTACAAAGGTGTTCCCAACGATATCTGCGGTGACATAACCGACGTTGGCGAACAGGGCGCCGCCGCTACCGGACGTGGCAGCGGCCTGGTTTCCATTGAACGAGTTGTTGGTTGCTATGAGATAGGTAATGTCTTCACTTCGAAGATGCACTGCGCCGCCATGACCGATAAGCGCGGTATTTCCGTCGAAGTCTGAATCCGAAATGATGACCGTTCCGCCATACGTTCCGAGTTGCGCGTAGACTCCAGCACCGCCGCCGTAGCCACCAGAGCCTTCTGTGACTACGCTGTTGTTAGAGAACGTTGAGTTTTCAATGACAAGGCTTTTGGACGCATAGTAGTAAGCGGGCTCATGATGTATGCCGGCGCCCGAGAATGCTGCAGAGTTATCGGCCAGTGTCACGTTGCTCAACGTCAAGTAGCGAGCTCTCGAATCGATCGCGCCACCACGCTGTTCCCCGCCGCCATTGGTAATGGTGATGTTCGAAAAGGTGACGGATTCTGCGCGATAGCTAGGGAACGGCGTGTTGTAGTACTTGGTCTGGAAGACACCACCGTTGCCCGTGCCGCGAACCGTGATGCGGTCATCGCCATTGATTGTGACGCTTTCACCAATTGGAATGGTTGAGTCGTCTGACCCGTAGAAATACGCGGATGCACCAGGGAGCAGTTGAATCGTGCCTGTCAGGTTTGGATCGAAGACGATCGTATCGTCTCCAGAGCCTGCGGCGCAGGCCTCATTGACCAGGTTGCTTGTCGATGCATAGACGGCCGATCGCAGCGTGCATTCGCCTTCAACGAAACCATCGTTCAGTGAATTGACGGTAATGGTTGCGGCTTGCAGCGCGCCGGCGGCCAGCGCGCCGGTCACGGCAACGCTCAGTGGCGCAAGCTTTGGTTTGATCGATTGCTGAAGGTCGTATTTGAACGACGAATTGGAATCTTGACTCATGTTGGCCCACCCTTTTTGAACTGAAAATCGTGAATCACTGGCCCTGATACTGCGAGCAGGTGTTACTCGAAAAGCAGTGATGCTCCCTCACACCTCACTGATAGTTCCCCTCGGCACCTGTCAAAGTCAAGCCCTTTCTTTGATTCCCATCACATTGTTCCGCGCCCTCGCGCGGCGAAATCAGACCGGAAGGCGTGGTGTCGACGGGCGTTGCAGGGATGGGTACACCTCACGGCCGAGGTTTATGAAGGCACGATTACCAATCTGTACCTGCCGAAGAAGAAATAAAAAACAGGCCGCTCGATGGCGGCCTGTTTTTGTGGTGCTGTTGCGGTTCGCTTGATCAGGGCGGGGTCTGCTGGAAGCGATCGCTGAAGATTGCGTCCGAGAACACCTCGTAGGCGCCCATGTCAAGCCCAGCGCCCGTTACCCTGGGGAAGCCGGGGCCGCGCTGGTCGGTATCGGGTACAAAGGTCCCGGCGGTGCCAGCATCGATTGCCGGGCTACCCGGAAGCAAGGCGTGGGTGTAGGTTGGTCCACCGTTATCGGTTAGCGGTCCGAGCAGCGGATCCTGATCAAGAATGTTGCCGCCGTTGTTGTCAAAGACCGAGTATGTTGCGCCGGCGACAAGTGAGTCGCTCACGCCACAATTGATTGCGCCACGCAGATCCTGATTCAGCGTGCCGTTGCCGGTATTACCGGCCAGGATGGTGTCTGAGATAGAGCAGGTTGCAGCGTTATTGAAGACGCCACCGCCTTCGCCATCTGCGGTATTGTTGGCCACCGTGGCGTATTTCAGCTCGCCGATCATGTTGCCCACGAAGTGAACGCCCCCGCCGGGACCACCCAAAGCCTGATTGCCGGAAATGGTCGAGTTCTTCAGGAACAGCGTGGTGTCGGTGCCCAGCTGTGCCAGGATGCCGCCGCCGCCGGTACCATTATTGCCGGCAGCGATGTTGTTGGTGATCTCGTTGTACTTGACCTCGACAATGGCATTTTCAAGCGAGGGCACGAACATGCTGATTCCGCCGCCGCAGTTGCTGGCATAGTTCTGGTAGAAGATCGAGCTGCCAACGCCAACCTCGGTCGCCGAAGACGACATGCGTAGCCCGCCACCGCAGCCGGCTTCGGCGCGGTTGTCGAAGAATTCACTGGACTCGATGCCGAAGCTGGAACCCGGCAATGTCATCTGCAAACCGCCGCCCGCGCCAGCTGCCGCGGTGTTGTTGGAGAACCCAGCCTGGGAGACATACACTTGCGTGTCTGTGGCGCTGATGTAGGCACCGCCGCCGTTGCTGACCTGTGAGGTGTTGAACCTGAAGCCGTCCTCACTGATCGTGCTGGTTACCAATTCGCCGAGCACGAGATTCAAGCCACCGCCCACGCCGTTGGTGGTGTTGGAACCGAAACTGTTGCCCTCCATGGTGACCGACTTGGTGGGTACGGTCAGAGTGCCGGCGCCGAAAGTTACTTCGATGAAGGCACCGCCACCGCCATCATCGGCCTGATTGTCGTAGAACACGTTATCGGTGAAGTTGACTTCGGCCTGCTGATAATTGGCCATCCTGTTCGATCAGGTAAACGCCACCGCCAAGGCCTTGAGCCTGGTTGTCGGCGAACTGGTTGTCAAAGAAAATGACTGGACCAGAGAAACTTGGGCTGGCGTAGGTCACGTCCGCGAACACGGCCCCGCCGTTGCCTTCAGCAGCGTATTTGGCTCGGTTGTTCGAAAAGCTGTTGTACTTCACAGTCATCTCGCTGAAGTCCTGCGAGAGCACGTTGAGGGCGCCGCCGTTGCCGCCGGTCGCGAAATTGTTGCTGAAGTCGGAGCTGGCAATCAGCACCGGCCCTCCATCCTTCATGTCGATGTAGGCACCGCCGCCGCTACCCCCCGCTACGTTCTGTGTGGTGAAGTTCCCGGTAAGGGTCGAGCCGATGATCGAGACAGACTTGTCATAATCGTTGTAGTAAGGCTCGTGGTGCAATCCGCCGCCCGAGGTCAAAGCAAAGTTGGCGTCCAGAGTGACATTGTCGAGCGTTAGATTGCGGGCACGAGAGAAGATGCCGCCGCCGCGATCATCACCACCGCCGTTGGTGATCGTGATGTTCGAGAAGGTGACGTCTTCCGCCCGGAAGCCCGTGGGATCCGCACTGTACTTGGTCTCGAAAACCCGTCCGCCGCTGGTGCCGCGGACCGTGATCCGATTGTCGCCATCGATAATGACGTCATCGCCGATCGGGAGACTGGAATCGTCCGCGCCATAGTCGAAAGATGCTGCACCCGCGACCAACTGGATAGTCGCCGTGCCAAGCGAGGGGCGAAAACGATGGTGTCTTCACCAGCGACGCCGGTGGGGCAGCCACCGAAGGCCACATTGCCCGAAGCGGCATACAGTGCTGATCGCAACTCGCATCCCGGGCCGTCGGTGTCGGCCAGTGAGTCGACGGTAATCGTGGCCGCCTGTAGCGATCCGGCCGCCAGCGCGCCGGTCACGGCGATGGTTAATGGGGCAATTCTTGGTTTGATCGATTGATGGAGGTCGTATTTGACCGATGATGCGTATTTCCGACTCATGGAAGCTTCCCTCACTTGCAGTGCAATTGAGCAACTGGCCCCCTTGTGCGCGCGCTATTCCACCCGCAAACCAGTCACGTACTTAACTAGTTAAACGAAATATGCGCCTGAAACATGACAGGTGCAAGGCAATTTCTTTTGATGGCATCACGAAAAGAGGCCTGAAGTGCTCTGAATATCACTATATTTTGGCGTTTAAATCATCCGGCGCGTTGCCAGACGGCTGGAACTTAAACGGGCGCCCTTGGCTGGCCTGTTGTTCCGGTGATGCGCTCGACATTGATTCAGCGATGCTACTCTTCAATTTCGCTGCCCATTGCCAACACGCCATGTACTACGCTGCTGCCTGCCAGACCGATTTCCCCGCCCCCCGGCACCGATCCGAGATCGCCGACCGGACCCACCGCATGGCCTCGATCATCGAACAGACGGTGATTGGCTACGAGCCCTTCTTCGACGTGCGCCTGCTGGTGTTTCCGGAATTTGCCCATGCCGTCCCGATCCACGACCGGGTGGAGCGCTTGTACGACGACCTGGCCGTCGAGATTCCCAATGAGCACACCGAGGTCTATGCGCGCCTGGCCAAGAAGCACGGTTGCTACATCCAGACCGGCAGTTTTCTCGAGCGCGATGCGCGGTTTCCGGGCCATGTCTTCAACACCACCTGCCTGATCGGGCCGACCGGGCTGCTGTCGCGCTACCGCAAGGTCAACACCTGGATTCCCTGGGAAGTGCACACCAGCCCGCACGATCTTCCCGACTACCCGGATGACCCGTTTCCCCGTGGTCGACACCGAGATCGGCAAATTGGGCGTGGCGATCTGCTACGACTGGCTGTTTCCCGAGACCATTCGCGAGCTGGCGTTTCGCGGGGCCGAGGTGCTGATTCGCGTGTCGGCCTATATGGACCCCTGGGGTACCGCTGAACCGATGAACTGGTGGTCGCTGGTCAATCGCACCCGCGCGCTGGAGAACACGGCCTACGTGGTGGCGTCCAATCAGGGTGCCGAGATGAAGAACTACCCGCCGTTTTCCTGGCCCGGGGGCTCGATGGCGGTCGATTTCGACGGTCGTATCCTGGCCCAGGCCGACCCGGGACCTGGCGAGAAGGTGGTGGTCGCGCCCATTGATATCGATCGCCTGAGGCAGGAGCGCGAGCGCCGTCGAGGTCACGATACGCGCGCGCAGTTCCGCTCCGAGATCCATCGCTACCCGAGCGCGCCCGGCTTGACGCCGGCCGGTGACGAAGCGATTACAATTGATTCTCTGAACCAACGGATCAAAGCAGCCAAACAGCGCTTTTAGAGGTGCTGCACTTGGCGTGGCTGCTGTCCCAATCGTGAGTTCACCGATGCGCTACCTGTTCCTTTTATCCACTGTCGTTCTGATGGTCGTTCTGATGGCGGGCTGTCAACCCGAGGACACCGGCCTGACGGACGCTGAAATCGAGAAAAACAATTACGGCGTTGCGCTGATGGGCCAATACCGCAACGAGGATGCCCGGCAGGTGTTTGCCGAGCTGCTCGAAGCGCGCCCGGGCTGGACCGATGTCGAGGTCAATCTGGCCATCGCGACCCTGAATCGCCAGCGCGAGAACGACGAGCTGGTGGCGCTGGAAATCGTCGAGCGCGTACTGGTTGATCACCCGGAGCATCTGCGCGCGCGCTATGTCGCCGGGCTGATGCGCTTTTATATCGGCGACACCGAGCTTTCGCTTGTCCATTTGAGTCAGGTCGCTGATGCCGCGCCCGAGGATGCCCACGTCGCCTATTTTCTCGCCCAGGCGCTCAGCCAGCTGGGTCGGATCGAAGACGCCCTGACGCAGTACAAACGATCGATCGAACTCGATCCCTACCTGCGCAGCGCCTACTACGGCGCGGCGCTGGCCTATCGCCAGCTCGGCGACACGGATCAGGCGCGCACCATGTTGCAGATCTATCAGCGCTTCGAAAACAATCCGCGCGCGCAGCTGGCGGAATTCGTCTACACCCGCAAGGGCGTTCTGGCTGAAGCGCTGGCGGTCAGCCCGGACGGCGAGCCTCCTGAACTGCGCACCCCGTCGGGTGCGCTGCTGGCAGAGCCGCGCATTGCCGCGCAATTCTCACTGCCTGGTCCGTCGTCGTTGACCACGGCAGATATCGACGATGATGGTCGCCTGGATCTGCTGGTCAGCGGTGATCAGACGCTGGTCCTGCGCCAGCACAGCGCTGAGCAATTCGACGCCGTGATCGATCACCCGCTGAGCGGCAAGCAGGAGGTGACGGCCGCGCTGTGGGGAGATCTTGCCAATCGCGGTGCGCTCGACGTGGTGCTCTGCCGGCGCGGCGAAAATCAGGTCTTTCGCCGTCAGGACGGCGGTCAGTGGGGGATTCTTGCCGAGGCTCAGGATCTGGCTGATGCCGGGGATTGTGCCGACGGCGCGGTGATCGACGCAGACCATGATGGTGATCTCGACGTGCTGGTGGTCAACCGTGATCAGGCCAACGAGCTCTACAACAATGACTTCAACGGTCGCTGGCGACCGTTGAGCGAAACCCCCGAGGCCGAGGTGCTGGCCGGCGACGACCGCGCCACCCGCACGATCCAGGTGGCGGACCTTGAGGGTGATCGCGATGGCGATCTGATTGTCCTGCACGCCAGCCCGCCGCATCAGGTCCTGATCAACGATCGTCTGTGGCGGTATCAGGCCGGTGAAGGATTCGACACCTTCATCAATGCGGATCTTGTGAGCGTGACGGTGGCTGATCTGGACGCTGTCGGCCAGGTCAATCTGATTGGTCTCGATCGCAACGGCGAGCTGTGGCGCTGGCACCCGGATGCCAGTGGCGTCTGGCAAGGCGAGTCGGTGGGCCGTGTGTCGGTCGCCGAGATTGAAAGCGCGGCCCTGTCGGCACTGGACCTCAGCGGTGACGGTCAGGCTGAGCTGCTGCTGCAGCACGCTGGCGGATTCGAGGTGCTGGCCTGGGGCGATGGCAATCGACTGAACAGCGTTCATTCGGCGTCGGCCCGACTGCTGGCCCTGACGCCTATCCTGCTTGATTCCGAGCAGGGCCCGGCCCTGGCGGGTCTGGTCCGATCCGGTAATGACACTAATAATAATGAAGTCGCGCTGACGATCTGGCCGGCTGGTCCGGGCCGCGGACGCTTCATTGCCGTTGCGCCGACCGGTCTGTCGGACCTCGCTGGGGGAATGCGCTCCAACGCCTCGGGCATTGGAACCCATCTGGTGGTCCGGTCCGGTCGCCACTGGGCGATTGCCGATACCTATGATCGTCAAGGAGCGCCGGGTCAAAGCCTGCAGCCGGTATCGATCGGCGTCGGCGAGCGCGACCGTGCTGACTTCATCAAGCTGTTGTGGTCGGATGGCGTCCTCCAGACCGAGATGGATCTGGCTGTCGGCGAGGTGCATCGAATTGCCGAGCAGCAGCGCCAGCTTGCCAGCTGCCCGATTCTGTATGCCTGGAACGGTGAACAGCACGAATTTGTCAGTGATCTGTTGGGCGTTGGCGGCATCGGCTTTTTTGTCGCGCCCGGGGAATACGCGCCGCCGCGGCCCTGGGAGTTCTTCCGCTTCCCGGAAGGCAGCCTGGCCCCGCGTGATGGTCGCTATGAGATCAAGATCGGCGAGCCGATGGAAGAAATCGCCTACATCGATACCGTTCGACTGCACGTACATGACCTGCCGCCGGGCTGGCGCCTGGTGGTCGATGAGCGCATGCACACCGGCGGCGGTCCGGCACCAAGCGGCGAGCCCGTCTTCTACCGCGAATCATCGCGCCGCTGGCCGATGTCTGCGATCAATGACCGCGGCGAAGAGGTGATCACCACGCTGTTGGATGTCGATGGACGCGCCGCACCCCCGGGCGAACGCGATCCGCGCTTCCTGGGTCGTCTGTCTGAAGACCATGCGCTGGTGTTGCGCTTCGCCGATGTGATCAATCCGGACGGCACGCGACCGGTTCTGGTCGCCAATGGCTGGGTCGACTACCCCTATTCACAGACCCTGTTTGCGGCCTGGCAGGCGGGCGTCGAGTATCGCCCGCCGTCGCTGGACGCCTATGCCGATGGCCAGTGGCAGGTGGTCTACGAGCAGTGGGGCTACCCGGCGGGTATGCCGCGCGAAATGAGCCTGCCGCTGGATGAGCTTCCGGCCAACACCACGGCGCTGCGCTTGCGCGGCAACTGGGAAGTGTACTGGGACGCCCTGAGTGTGGTTTACGCGGAACCGGCTCCGATAGCGGCCCGCGCGGTAGCGCTGGATGCCGCGCTGGGCCAGCTGGCCCGCACCGGGTTCCCGCGTCGCGATACCCTGGCGCAGTCGCGTCCTTACTATGATTATCAGGACCGCTCGCCGTTCTGGGACACCCGCTACCCGACCGGCTTCTACACTGATTTCGGCCCGGTCGATCCACTGGTCAACACCGCCAATGGCGCGATGGTGGTTTTCGGCCCGGGCGAAGAGCTGCACCTGGAGTTCGAGGCGCCCGAAGCCCCGGAACCGGGCTGGCACCGTGAGATCGTGCTCGAGGTTCGCGGTTTTGCCAAGGACATGGATCTCTACACCGGCGATGGAGGCACGGTCGGGCCGCTGCCGGTCGATGACTCGGTACTCGATGCCGCACAGCGCGAAGCCTTGCATGAGGCGTCGCTGAATCGCTTTCAGGGAGGGTTTTGATTGTGAGCACTCACCCGCGCCGCCGCGCGGTCAAGGCGATCGGACCGAAGCTGCGCGTCCTGCTCGTGACGGTGCTGGTCATGTTCGTGCTGCTGCTGGTCAATTCCCTGTATCTGGCCGGGGTGACCTGGCTGGAATGGCGCGATGGCCTGACCTATCAGAATTTCAACTACCAGCTGATGTTCCTGTTCCACCTGGTGGTGGGCTTGCTGATCGTGGTGCCAGCGCTGGTCTTCATCGGCGTCCACATGCGCAACACCTGGAATCGTCCGAACCGACGGGCGGTCTACGCCGGTCTGGGGCTGTTCGCCGCCGCCCTCCTGGTGCTGTTGTCCGGGCTGCTGCTGGTGCGCTTCGATTTCTTCGAAATCCGCAACACCCAGGTGCGCTCGGTGGCCTACTGGCTGCATCTGATCGCGCCAGTGCTGTGCATCTGGCTGTTCGTGCTGCATCGACTGGTCGGGCCACGCATTCGCTGGAAGAGCGGGCTGGCCGTGGCCGGCCTGGGCGCGATCTTTGTGCTTGGCATGGTGGTTCTGCAGGCTCAGGACCCGCGTGACTGGGGGCGTCCGGGACAGACCGGTGAGGTTGATTTCTCGCCGGCACTGACCCGTTCTGCGACCGGCCAGCACATTCCGGCCGACACGCTGATGATGGATCAGTACTGTTCGACCTGCCATGCCGACGTGCATGATCAGTGGTCCGAAAGCGTCCACAAGTTCGCCTCGTTCAACAACCCGGTGTATCTGATGGCGGTGCGCAATACGCGGCAGTTTTCACTGGAGCGCGACGGCAACGTCGACGCTGCACGCTTCTGCGCCGGCTGCCATGATCCGGTGCCGCTGCTGTCAGGCGCCTTCGATGATCCGAATTTCGATGACGTGAATCACCCCACCTCCCAGGCCGGCATCACCTGCACGTCCTGCCATGCGATTACCCACATCAACTCACCGCGCGGCAACGGCGATTTCACCATCGAGGAGCCGATCCACTATCCGTTCACCTTCAGCGAGAGTCCAGTGCTGCGCTGGGTCAACGCCCAGCTGATCAAGGCCAAGCCCGAGTTTCATTCGCGCACCTTCCTCAAGCCGCTGCATGAAACCGAAGAATTTTGCGGCAGCTGCCACAAGGTTCATATTCCTGAACATCTGAACGGCTACAAGTGGCTGCGCGGTCAGAATCACTACGATTCCTTCCTGCTGTCGGGCGTGTCCGGACACGGTGTCACCAGCTTCTACTATCCACCCGAGGCCCAGGAAAACTGCGCCAGCTGTCATATGAGCCCGGTGCCGTCCGATGATTTCGGCGGGCGCGTCCGCGATGATTCGGGCGTCTACACCGTCCGCAATCATCTGTTTCCTGCTGCCAATACCGCGATACCCGCGATGCTGGGGCTGGACGTCGATGGCATTGAAGCGCGGCAGGCCTTTCTGACCGGCTCGGTTCGGCTGGACCTGGTCGCCTTGCGCGAGGACGGGCGCATCGATGGCGCCTTGATCGGGCCGCTGCGTCCCGAAGTGCCCGCGCTGGTGCCGGGTAAGGACTACCTGCTGGAAACCGTGCTGCGCACGGTCCGGCTGGGCCATCTGTTTACCCAGGGGACGGCGGATTCCAATCAGATCTGGGTGGAAGTGGAAGTCAGTCATCAGGGTAAGGTGATCGCGCGCAGCGGCGGACTCGACCCGGAAACCCACGCGGTCGACCCCTGGTCACATTTCGTCAATGTCTGGGCGCTGGATCGGGACGGCAATCGAATCGAACGCCGCAATGCCGAATCCATTTTCGTGCCGCTCTACAACAACCAGATCCCGCCCGGCGCGGCAGACGTCATCCACTACCGCCTCAACGTGCCTGAGGGACTGGACGGCGAGCTGGTAGTCAGAGCGCGTCTGAACTACCGCAAGTTCGACAATACGCTGATGCGCCATGTTCTGGGTCAGGATTTTGTCCGCAACGAGCTGCCGATCACGATCATTGCCGAGGATGAGATTCGGTTCTCCATCGGCGCCGATTTCGATGCCCGGCCCGCGCAGGCGTCATCGATACCCCAGTGGCAACGTCTGAATGATTACGGCATCGGCCTGCTGCGCAAGCCCCAGCGGCGACAGCTGCGTCAGGCCGAAGACGCGTTTTTGCAGGTCGAGGCGCTGGGCAGCAGCCACGGCCCCATGAACCTGGCGCGGGTCTATCTTGAGGAAGGGCGACTGGATGAGGCGCGTGATGCACTGCAGCGCGCCCAGTCGCACCCCGACCCTGCACCGCCCTGGTCGGTGGCCTGGTTCTCCGGCCAGCTGCTCTTCCAGCAGGGTCGCTTCGACGCGGCCAGAACCGCATTCACGGCGCTGGTGGAGACGCGATTTGCCGAGGCGCGCGAGCGCGGCTTTGATTTCTCGCGTGACTACCGTCTGCTGAATCAACTGGGGCTGACTGAAATGGAAATTGCCCGATCCGGTTCCGGTGAGCAGGCCGATCAGGCCCGGCTTGCCGCGCGTGGCTGGTTCGATCGCACGCTTGAGGCCGACCCGGAAAATACGGTGGCTCACTACAACCTTGCGCGCTTGCTGATCGAACTTGGCGACGGGCAGCAGGCCAGTTTCCATGAGCAGGAATATCAGCGTTATCGCGTCGATGACAATGCGCGCGATCGAGCGGTGCAGCGCGCCCGACAGGCCAATGAGGCGGCAGACCATGCGGCAGATGCCGTCGTCATCTATGACCTGCACCGTGACGGTCGGCAGCGCTATCCGGCACCAGCGCCGCTGATTGCCGAGCGTGTGCACCCCAGAAACCGTCTGGCGCAGGAGCCACGACCATGAGTTCGTCACCCACGCCTGATGAAGACGCCGTCATTGGCGTGGTGTTTCGTCGCTCGTTCTGGGTTCTCGCGATCATCGTCATCGGCGTGCTGGGCTGGTTCGCCGTGCAATGGTTTTCTCAGCCGCCGGCTGAAGTCGTTGAGGAGGCCGAAGCGCTGGATCTCGATGATCTGCTGGCCGAACCGGCCGGGCCGATCGCGCCCGCTGCTGGGTTCATCGATTCGGCCAGCGCCTCAGGCATCGAGCATTCGCACTTGAGTGGGGCCTATGGCGAGCGCTTGCTGCCGGAGACCATGGGCGGTGGTGTTGCCCTGCTCGACTACGACAACGATGGCGACCAGGATCTGCTGTTCGTCAACGGCAGCTACTGGCCCTTCGATCCGAATCGACCGGCGGTATTGCCTCCTACCTTGCTGCTGTATGCCAATGATGGTCAGGGACGGTTCCGTGACGTGACGGCAGACGCGGGGCTTGCCGATCTGCAGTTCTACGGCATGGGTGCGGCGATTGGCGATGTCGATGGTGACGGGCGGGTCGATGTGTTCGTTACCGCCGTCGGCCGCAAACGATTGCTGCTCAACAAGGCCAGTGGATTTGTCAATGTCACCGAGTCTGCGGGCGTGGCCGGTTCAGCCGAGGATTGGTCGACCAGCGCGGCCTTTTTCGACGCCGATGGCGATGGTGACCTGGATTTGATGGTGACCCAGTACGTACAGTGGTCACGCGAGATCGATCTGTCCGTGGACTACCGTTTGACCGGCATTGGTCGGGCCTACGGACCACCAAGCAATTTTGGCGGCACGCAGAACAGGCTCTACCTCAACCGCGGCGACGCGACCTTCGAGGATGTCAGCGAGACGGCCGGCGTCTGGGTCAACAACCCGGCCACTGGTGAGCCGGTCGGTAAAGGCCTGGCGCTGATTCCAATCGATCTGGATCGAGACGGCCTGCTCGACGTCGTGGTCGCCAACGACACGGTGCGGAACTTCGCGTTCCACAATCTGGGCAACGGCCAATTCGCGGAGGTCGGCACCGAGTGGGGCCTGGGATTCGATCGCAACGGCATGGCTACCGGTGCCATGGGAATCGATGCGGCACACATCAGCAACGAAGACCGCCTCGGGATTGCGATCGGCAACTTTGCCAACGAGATGAGCTCGCTGTACGTGGCGCAGGCCGTGCCCAGCCAGTTCGCCGATCAGTCCATTGCCGAGGGTATCGGTGCGCCGACGCGCGCGGCCCTGACCTTCGGCGTCGGCTTCATCGACTACGACAACGACGGTCGCCTCGATTACGTGCAGGCCAACGGCCATGTGGAGAATGAAATCAACCGGGTGCAGGCCTCGCAGCAGTATCGTCAGCCGGCCCAGCTGTTCTGGAACTGCGGCTCGGAATGCGCACAGACCTTCCGACTCCTGGATGCAGAGCGCATCGGGGATCTTGCCCGCCCCATCGTCGGGCGCGGCCTGGCCTGGGGTGATCTGAATGGCGACGGCCGCATCGACCTGGTCCTGACCCAGATCGACGGCCCGCCCCTGGTCCTGTTCAACGAGACCGACACGGATCACCACTGGCTCATCGTGTCACTCCGAGGCCGCGCCCCCAATACCGCGGCCATCGGCGCCGAGCTGGTGCTGGAAGCGGGTGGCCGCACCCAGCGGCGAACGGTCATGCCCACCCGCAGCTATCTGTCCCAGGTGGCTCTGCCCGTGCATTTCGGCCTGGGAGAAAACGAACGGATCGATGTCTTGACGATCCGCTGGCCCGATGGAACCACTCAGACCCTGCGCGACATTCAGGTGGATCGGCCGATCGAGGTGGTGCAGCCGGAATGAGGCCGTTATAAGGACGGGTGGCGCCGGACGTCTCGTTGAAATCAGCCCCCAAAGGAAAAGCCCCGCAACACTGGCGGGGCTTCTGGTATCGATAAGCTTTGCGCTTACTCCACTGCTTACTCTACTGCGTAGAAGACCCGGATGCACTCCTGGTATTCCGCGACCGCTTCTTCGAAGGCAGTAATCGCCGAGGAGCAGGCAGCGCCTCCTGTTGCACAGGTCGCCTCCACGGCAGCGGAGGTTGCGGCGACCGCGTTCGCTTGGGCAGAACAAGCACCAGAGATGCTCTCTTCATCCTTTGATCGACGGCCCTGGGGAGGCAATTGGTTTTCATACTGCGACAGGAAATTCAATCCTGATTCACCGATCGTAGACGGACGCGAGGCATTGCCCACTGAGTTGAGGTAGTCCCTTACGTAAGTCCCGTTTCTGTAGACGATCTCCAGCTCGCCGGTCCGGAGGTTTAGCGTCATGACCGATTGACCGGACGTTCGGTAGAGCGATCCATGATCCAGGAAAAGAGTCGCATCTGTTGATGCAAATGACGACATTGTCATCATTCCAGTGAGCAGTAGAGCAGTCAGTTGCTTTAGCATGGAAAAGTCTCCTTGATTTATAAACCCCTTTAGCCAATAGCAATTATCGATGAAAGCATAACTGATATTAGCTCAGGTTGTTTTTTTCAAATCGTGGTTGCCTCATGTTCGAAAGCCGGATGCGTTGGGTTCAGCGGTAGGGCTCGCTTGACCAGCAGTTCATCGCCCAAGGGGCAGGTGGCGAGCACCCGGGCGATGGTGCGAGCGGCGTCGCCGTCGCCGTAGGGGTTGGCCATCCCCTCCAGCGACCGGCGGAATTCGGCGCTGCGGGCGCGAGCCAGGCCCTCGAGGATGGCGTCCTCGGTGCCTGCGACGTCGATCACGTTGGCTGCGCGTTCGCGCCCGCGCTGGCGCGGCCCGATATTGATGAAGGGCAGGGCCAGGGACGGCGTTTCCATGATCCCGCTGGAGGAGTTGCCGATCATCAGTTCGGCGATGGCGAGCAGGCCCCAGAAATCGAACAGGTCAAGGTTGGTGTTCAGGCGCGCGCGCGGATTCTGCTCGCAAAAAGCCCGTGCGCGCTGGATGATCGGCTGATGGCCGGTATCGGCGTTGGGGTAGCAGAACACGATCGGGCCTTCGATGGTGTCCAGCGCCTCGAACAGCGCATCCACCTCGTCGGCGGCGTCGCGCATCAGGGTGACCGGGTGATGGGCGACGATTACTGGCGGTGTTTCAAGACGCATCCCGAGCACGGATTCCAGTCGCGAGCGATCTGACAGCGTGCTGCGTTTGAGGTGGTCCAGCGATGGCGCGCCGGCGCGATGGACTCGCCACGCTTCTTCGCCCAGCGCGAGCACCCGCCGGCGGGCCGTCGGGGTCGAGACAAAATGCAGGTGGCTCATCTTGGTCAGGGCATTGCGCACGGCATCGTCAATGGCGCCCTCGCTGATCTCGCCGCCCTCGATGTGGGCCATGGGAATGCGCAGCGCCAGCGCGGTCGCCGCGGGGGCCAGCATTTCGTAGCGATCAGCGATCAGCAGCATCAGGTCGGGTCGCAGCCGCCCCAGCAGATCGGCCAGCCCGAGGATGCTGACGCCGATGGTCTTGGCCATGCCGATGTCGCTGTCGGAGTCCAGCAGGCTCTCGATCGAGCCTTCAAGCTCGAATCCGTGAGCCTCGAATTGATCCACCGTGGTGCCAAAACCGGGCGCCATGTGCGAGGCCGTGGCGATGATGCGAAGGTCGATGTCCGGATTGGCCTGCAGTTCTTTCAGTACCCAGAACAGGTGGCCGAAGTCGGCGCGTGATGAGCTGACGACCGCAATGCGGCGGGGGGCGGGCGTGGATTGCAAAGCTGGTCTCCGAGTGACAGAATGGGAAGTCGTTATCCGTCGGTCTTCGACCGCGGGAACCCTCGCAAGTTTTAAGTATCCCAAATTGACATGAACAGGTCTCCCTCATTCCTGCCATCGGCCCTGTGTCTGGGTCTCGCCGCGCAGGCGTTATCAAGCCAGGCTCTGGCCGAGCTGTGGACGGACGTCAGCGAACAGTCGGGCCTTGTCTTCGAGTACCGCAACGGCATGACTGGCGAGTTCTGGTTTCCCGAGATCATGGGGGCCGGCGCGGCGGTGGTCGACTATGACCGGGACGGTCGACTGGATATCTATCTGGTCCAGGGCGGGTCCTTGATGCCTGCTGCGGGGGATGCCCAGGCTGAGGCCGGAAATGCTGGCGACCGTTTGTTCAGGAACGTCTCCGTGGCGGATGCATCAGGCCAGCTGCAGCTGCGTTTCGAGGATGTCACCGAAAAGGCCGGGATCGTGGCGCGCGGCTACGGCATGGGCGTTGCCGCCGGCGATCTGACCGGCAACGGCTTTCCGGATCTGTATGTGCTGAACTACGGACCCAATCAGCTCTGGCAGAACAACGGTGATGGCACCTTCACCAATATTACCGAGCGCGCCGGTGTCGGCGGAACGCAGTGGAGCGTCAGTGCCAGCATTGCCGATCTGAATGATGACGGCAGGGCGGAACTGATGGTCATCAACTACGTTGACTTCACCCTCGATAATCACCGCGTCTGCCGCTCGGCCTTGACCTCGCAGCAGGACTACTGCTCGCCGTCGGCCTATGCCGGCGTTCCCGATCAGCTGTTCAAGAACCTCGGCGACGGGCGTTTCGAAGATGTCTCCGAATCCTCGGGTATCGCCGCACAGGCTCGCCACGGTCTTGGCGTGGTGGCGTCGGATCTGAATAACGATGGCCGGGTCGATCTGTACGTAGCCAACGACGGTGTGCCGAACGCGCTCTGGCTCAATCAGGGTGATCTGAAATTCGAGGACGATGCCTTTCTGGCCGGCGTCGCGGTGAACGCGGGCGGTAAGTCAGAGGCCGGCATGGGCGTGGATTCGGCGGATTTTGACGAATCCGGCGCCGAGGACTTGTTCATCACCCATATGCGCATGGAAACCAATACGCTCTACCGCAATGACGGTAGCGGCTGGTTCACCGACACCACCAGCCGCCTGGCGCTGGGAACGCCCAGCCTGGGCTACACCGGTTTCGGGACGGCCTGGCTGGATGCCGACAACGACGGCTGGCTTGATCTGGTGGTTGCCAACGGCGCCGTAGTGGTGGAAGAAACCCTGGTCAGTGCCGGCGATCCCTTTCCCTATCACCAGGGCAATCAGCTGTTTCTGAATCAGGCCGGTGAGCGCTTCAGTGATGCAAGCGAGGCGGCCGGCCCGGCCCTGTCCTTGTCGGAGGTCAGTCGTGGCCTGGCGGTGGGGGATCTGGACAACGACGGTCGCGATGATCTGGTGTTCGGCAATATCAATGCACCGGCCCGGATTCTGCGCAATGTCGGCGCGGCAGCAGCCCACTGGCTGGGCCTGGAGCTGGTCGATGCCAGCGGCCACGTTCAGACGCAGGCTGTGGTCTGGCTGCTGAACGACGACGGTGAGCGCGAACGCCGTCGCCGTTCGAGAACCGACGGATCCTACGCCTCGGCGCTGGACCATCGCGTTCGATTCGGACTGGCGGATCGGGATGATCCGCGGGCCGTTATTGTTACCTGGCCGGATGGATTACAGGAACGATTCAACGAGCTTGCGGTCGATCAGTATCACCGCCTGCAGCGCGGATCCGGCGACGCCGTCGCCGAGACACTGGAGAATTGATCAGATGCTTTTACGTTATTCGTTAATCGGCCTGATGCTCTGGACCGGCGCGCTCTCAGCGCAGGTTCAATCGGTCAGCCTGCCCGACCTGTCAAGCTTGCCGGACGCCGTGCGCAGCGTGATCGAGGAGGCCCGCGACAGCGTTGATCAGACCGCCGCCAGTGCCGGTTCAGCCCTGCAGTCGCAAGCCTGGGGCCAGTATGGCGAAGTGCTGCAGGCCCACGGTCTGGACGCTGCAGCACGCCAGGCCTACCTGAACGCGCACGAGCTGGACGCGGGGCGCCTCGACTGGATCTATCTGCTGGGTACGCTGGATATCAGCGAAGGGCGCCTGGCCTCGGGTATCGAATGGCTGGACCGGGTGCTTGCCGCCGACAGTACCGATTCCCCTGCATTGATTCGTCGCGGCCAGGCGCATCTGGAGCTTGGGCAAGCCGCACAGGCCGATCTGGACTTCAATCGCGCTTTGCTGCTCAACCCCGATTCTCCTGCTGCCCTGGCGGGCGCCGGCCGGGTCGCCCTGGATCAAGGGCGCTTTGATGACGCACAGACCCTGCTCAGTCGCGCGCTGGAATTGCGCCCAGATGCCAATGCGCTCTATCAGCCGCTGGGTATGGCCCTGCGAGGACAGGGCAACGCAGAATCCGCTCGCGCTGCGCTGGCCCAGGCCGGCGAAATCGACCCGCCGTTTTCTGACCCCCTGATCGAACGCGTGCGCGGGCGATCGCGCAGCCCGCAGTTCTACCTGGAGCTGGCCCTGTCGCAGGCTGAGCGGGGTGAGCTGGCCGGTGCGCAGCAATTGCTGGCCACGGCCTTGTCGCTGTCCCCTGACGATCCCTTGATTATTGAAAATTACGGTGATGTGAGCGCGCGTCTCGGCGCCTTTGGCGAGGCATTGGCGGCGTTCCAGGCGCTGGTCGAACTGCGTCCCGATAACGCGATGGCGGTGTTTCGGCTCGCCCAGGTCAAGGAGCTCAGCGGCGCGCTGGATGACGCGGAACAGGGCTATCGACGCGCGCTTGCGCTGGATCCGGATTTTGCCGGGGTCGGCGAAGCCCTGGCCTTCGTTACCCTGGCGCGAAGAGAATTCAGTCAGGCCGCTGCCGAATTCGCGCGGCTCGCTGATGCGGCCTCGGCTGCCGATGCCCAGCGTTTGCGCTACTGGGAAGCGCTGGCCTTTCTCGGTGCGGGTCAATGCGCTGATGGCGTCCAGCGTCTCGAGGCACTGAGGGCCGGGGCGGAAGAATTTGACCCACAGGTCATGGCCGCGCTCGCTCGCGCGCGCAGCAGCTGTCTGGCGGCTGATGAGGCATCATTGAGCGAAGCTTTCTCCTGGGCCGAGCTGGTTTACCAGGACTCACCGGGCATGGAAACGGCTGCCACCCTGGCGATGGTTTATGCCGCAATGGGTCTGTTCGATGATGCGATCGATCTGCAGGCCCAGGCCATGTTCGAAGCGCTCAAGGCCGGTGGTCTGGAGGCGCGCAGTGATCTGAGCGCGGACATGACGCGCTACCGCGAAGGGCAGCCAGCGGCACAACCCTTTGGGCGTGCCCATCCGATCTTTGGTGTCTTGTCAGACGACCGCTAGTGACGGAGTGCGCCAGTCTGCCCCTTTGCTGCTGGTGTTCTAGACCAAGCGCCAGGCCGCCCAGATAAGACAGAATACGATCAGAAAAATCTGGCCGGCCCAGGCCAGAGCGAGCAGGTGCTTGCCGGGTCGGTGGGTCTCGGGCATGTGCGGGCCGGTGACCAGTTTCAGGCTGAGCCATGCCAGCACCGGCGCGGCCAGGAACGAGACGGTGGTCGCGAAGTCGATCAGGCCGGTGAACTGATCACCGAAGAAATTAATGATGATCAGCGCGCCAACGGCCAGCAGGATCAAGGCGCTCAGATAGCGGGCGCGCGGAAGATTTGCGGTGTTGTCGGCCTCGTCGGCTGCGCCGCTGATTTCAATCAGTGCCTTGAGTGCGCGCGGGTAGGCGTCGGCCACGGCCAGGGTGGTCGAGAACATTGTCGTCCAGGCCGCGATCGTGATCAGCGGCCGCGACCACTCACCCAGGCTCTCGGTGTAGAGCTCGATCAACAGCGCGGCAAATCCGACCGATGAATCCGGGATCACCGATCCCTGTCCGGCCATGACCAGGGCGCCCAGCAACAGGAACAGGGCGGCCAGCACCGTCGCGCCGATGAAACCGATTCTGAAATCGATGATGGCGGCCCTGACGCTGGGATGATGGCCGGTCTGGCGAGCACGCTCCAGCGTCCATAGCGAGTGCCAGGCGGCCGCATCCAGCGGAATCGGCATCCAGCCGAGCAGGGCGAGGATGAAGGCGATACCTGCCGCGCTCCAGAGCGCGTCCAGATTGCCGGCGCTTTGAATCGCTGACCAATCGGGTTGCGCGCCCAGCGCGAAAGCCACCGCGGCCACGGTCGACAAGGACAGCACGACCATGATCATTTTCATGATCAGATCCAGTCCACGGTAGTGGCCGATGGCAAGCAGCAGTGCACAGCTCGAGCACCAGCGCCGAAAGCAGGCTGATCGAATAGTCGAGCCCGAACAGGACGCCGGTCAATCCAGCCGTGACCAGGGTGACGCCAGCCAGGATGATGAATGCAGTCGACAAGGTGATCAGCGCAAAAAGCCCCAGCGCCCATTGGCCCATGCGCTTGTAGCCGGCAATCATGCTCTCGCCGGTTGCAGCGGCATAGCGCGGGCCGAATTCGAGGAACGGATATTTCAGAATGCAGGCCAACAGGACCAGGCCCAGCAGGCTCAGGCCGTATTCGGCCCCGGCTCGAGTGGACTGGACCAGGTGCGATACGCCGATGGCGGCGCCCGCCATCAGCAGGCCCGGTCCAAAACTCGCCAGTGCGCGGCGTTTGGCAACGAAAGACGTCATGAATTCAGGATTCCTTCAGGGCTGGGAGCGGAGCCAAGGTATGCAAGGTTTGAGGCCGGGTCAAGACAGCTCTAGTTTGGCTGAAATCAAGGGCCTGCCCCCCAGGGGCATTGCTCGCGCTTGAGCGCGATTAAGTTTGGTGTGACTTCGATCACGGCCCCGCGAAATATTAGGTTGCTTACCCTAAAAGTTTCTTGAATAAGCGGCCGGTCTGGCTTGCAAATATTAAGATATTGTTCATATCATACCGGCAGATTTGAGTCCGGCTCAGGCGGGTTCGTTCAGTAAACCTAAAAACCTAAAAAGCATTCAAGCTTCAGGGAGAAAGCACGATGAAGGTACGCCCGCTCCTGGCCTCCTGGATTGGCGCTGCTGTAGCTCCGTTGGCTGTGGCGGTTCCTCCAGTGTTGACCGAGCCACGCCTCAGAATCCGGCGACCAACCCGGATGGCAATCCGACGACACAGGTCATGGAGACCTTGTTCAGCCCTGCAACCGGCGTGTTGCCGTTTCCGAGCAATCTGCTGTTGTCTGGATCGTCAGATCTTACGCTGAACATTCCCGTTGCAGATCCGACGAATTTTGGTGATCCCTCCGTGGCCCTGTCGGCGATGGACGGCTTCAGCACCATCACGCCGTGGACGTTCTCGTTCTCGCAGGATATCGATCCGAGCTCGGTCATTCCGGGCAGCACCGTCCGCTTCTTCGAGGTCGAGTTCGTGTTCGGCACCATCGCAGTAGCCGGTATCAATCGTGAACTGGTGCCCGGGCAGGATTATGTCGCGACCGTTGACCCGAGTGGGCGCACCGTCGCGGTCGTGCCGCTTCGTCCGCTCCAGGAAATGACCGGCTACATGGTGGTCGCCACCAACGGCATTCTCGATACCGTGGGTACAGCAGCGACGCCTTCGCAGACCTACTTCATCAGCAAGCGGACTGCTCCGCTGGTTGATGGCGGCGGCAACAGCACCGACACGTTGTTTGACAATGCAACCGCGCAGGCCCTCGAGCCGCTGCGTCAACTGACCAATGCGCAGGAGTTTGCGGCATCGTCAGTCGGCATCGATCGAGCTGACATCGTGCTGTCGTTTACCGGCACCACACAGTCGATCACGCCGGTTCTGAGCGTCATTCGCTCGCAGGCTGAAGCGACGTCGATCACCATGGCCCAGGCCTGTCCCGCACCGGACGTCTGCCTGACCACGGCCGATGTGCTGCCGCCAGGTGCTTCACCGGGCTTTGCCGACGTTTATATCGGCACCACGGCAATCCCCTACTACCTGGGTGTGCCGACGGCGGACAACCCGACTGCTCCGCTGACCGATTTCTGGACCGCGGCACCAGGTGCCTACATCCCGCCGTTCAATACGCTGGGCCTGGATCCGACCTCGACCAACGTGACGGTAGCCAATCCGATTCCGGTTCAGACCTCGACCGAGTTCATTCCGGTGATCATGACCGTTCCGAATGCGAATTCCGGGTAACCGCGTCCGGATTCAGGTTGGCCAGTTGTCATCTTCCAGCACGGCATCACCGGCAACCGCACGCAGATGCTGGCGATTGCTGATACCTTTGCCTCGCAGGGATTCGCAACGATCGCTATTGACCAGCCGCTCCACGGCCTGACCGATGTGACCAATCCCTTCTACATCGGAAATACGCCATTTGGCCAGGTGGCTCGCGAGCGCACCTTCGATCTGGACCTCCAGAACAACGAAACCGGCGCACCGGGCCCGGACATGAACATCGATTCCTCCGGCGCCTGGTTCATCAACCTTCCGTCCTTGTTGACGGCGCGCGACAACAACCGTCAGGCCCAGGCTGATCTCAGCATTCTTGCCCTCAACATTCCGTTCATTGATCTGGATGGTGATGGCCTGGGCGATATTGATGGTTCGAACATCAACTTCACCGGTCTGTCGCTGGGGTCCATCAACGGTATACCGTTCCTGGCCGTCGAGCCGACCGTCAGCAACGCTGTGCTGTCCGTGCCGGGTGGCGGCATTGCCAACCTGCTGAACGGATCGCAGACCTTTGGTCCGGTTATCCGCGGTGCACTGCAGTCGGCCGGAATCGAACCCAATTCACCGGACTTCTTCCAGTTCCTGCTGGTCGCCCAGACGATTCTGGATTCCGCTGACCCGATCAACTGGGGGGCAACGGCCTCCATCAACAACACCATTCTGCTTCAGCAGGTTGCCGGTGACGCCGTGATCCCGAACGCAGTGCCGGGTGCACCGCTGTCCGGCACCGAACCGCTGATCAGGGTGATGGGGCTGGATGCGATTACCGGCACCACCCAGGACCCGATGGGTATTCGAGGCGCCGTTCGTCTGATACAGGGGGGGCATGGTTCCCTGCTTGATCCTTCAGCGTCGCCCGCTGTAACCGCTGAGATGCAAGGCCAGGCCGCCAGTATGGTGGCGTCTGGTGGCGCTGCAGTAGTGATCGGCGACACGTCACTGATCCAGACCGACTGACAGGGAGAATTTCAATGAATCGGCTAAAGAACAAAGCACGTCGCCAAGCCGGCCTGATGCGTCCCTGCCTGTTGGCAAGCGCAATCGGCCTGGCGCTGGTGGCCAATCCTTCCCAGGCAATCGACCTCAGCACCGATGAGGTCAGCATCAACCTGGACACGACAATCAGCTATGGCTCCGGCATGCGAGTCAGCGGTCGCGACGATGATCTGGTGGGCAAGTCTCGCTTCAACCCAGTCATCTTCGCCGCTCCGCCGGCGGCTCAGGAAGCCGCTACCGGTCGTTTCTCGGTAAATTCCGACGACGGCAACAGCAACTTCGACAAGAATGACTTCATCTTCAACGTTGCCCGTGTCACGTCCGAACTTTCGGTCAGCTACAAGAACTACGGCTTCTTCGTGCGTGGCAACTACTTCTATGACTTCACGCTCAACGATCTCGATGAACTGACCGAGCGGGCCAAGGAGCGGGCCGGGGAGCGCGCGCGCTTGCTGGATGCTTATGCCTACTCGGATTTCGAGATTGGCGATCGTCTGCTGTCAGTGCGCGCCGGGCGCCAGGTCGTCAGCTGGGGTGAGTCCACCTTCATCCCGGGCGGCATCAATGTGATCAACCCGGTTGATATCACCGCCCTGCGCACCGCAGGTGCGGAGCTGAGAGACGCGTTTCTTCCGCTCAACATGCTCTGGGGCTCCATGGATCTGACCTCGAACCTGTCGGTGGAAGGTCTGGTGATGTTCGACTGGGACTCGATCGAAGCCGAACCCGTCGGAACCTTCTTCTCGACCAATGACTTCGCGACCGCAGGCGGACGCTACGCCATGCTGAACTTTGGCCTGGTGCCGCAGCCGATCATCAACTCGGATCTGTTCGATTCGGTCTGTGGCGCGGGCAACTTCGGCGCTAGTGACCGAACCGATCTGTCGCCGGAACTGGTCGCGGTCGGCTGCTCGGCCGCTTTCCCTCGGGCCGAAGACAATCGCGCTAGCAAGTACGGTCAGTACGGTCTGGCCCTGCGCTACTTTGCCGACCAGCTCAATGACACGGAATTTGCCCTCTACTACCTGCGTTATCACAGCCGCCTGCCGGTCCTGTCGGGTCGCGCGGTTACCAGCAGTGATGTGTCCACCGGCGCGGTCATCGTCGAATATCCCGAAGACATCGATATGTTCGGCCTGAGTTTCAACACCACCATTCCAGGCGGATGGTCCTGGTCCGGTGAGGTGAGCTATCGCGACAACGTGCCGATTCAGATCGATGACGTCGAGCTGTTGTTCTCGGGTCTTTCACCACTGAATGCAGCCTTGCCGGCGGAATACAACCGGTTCCGCAGTCAGCTCGGTTCCTACGCAGCCGGTGAGTACATCCCGGGCTTCGAGCGTCGCAAGTCTTCTCAGCTGCAGTTCACCTTCACCAAGCTGGTTGGACCAACCAATTGGATCGCTGCAGATCAGATCGCCCTGGTCGGTGAATTCGGTGCAACCCATTACTGGGATCTGCCGAGCCAGAACGAACTGCGCTTTGAAGGGCCGGGCACCGACACCGGTGGCGGCCCGAATCGATTCAATGGTGCCGGTAGAAACCCGACTACGACGACGGATGGATTTGCCACGCCGTTCAGCTGGGGCTATCGACTGGTCATCGCACCGACCTACAACTCGGTCTTTGGAACGCCTTGGAACATGTCGCCACGCCTGGCCTTCAACCATGACGTCCAGGGCGTGACCCCGGGACCGGGTGGTGCCTTCGTCGAGGATCGCATGCAGGCCACCGTTGGGGTCAACTTCGATTATCTCTCGACCTGGCGGGTCGGCTTTTCGTACACCAATTTCTTTGGTGCTGGTATCAATAATCTGCTGAGCGACCGCGACTTTGTCTCGGCCTCTGTCAGCTACTCGTTCTAAGTGGAGATCCGATATGAAATCGATTCAAACCAAAACCCTGCTGACCCTGGCTTCAGCGCTGATTTTCAGCCTGGGCCTGGTCGCATGCAGCAGCACATCCGATGTTCAGGATGATCAGACGGATGCCGCACAGGAAGAAATGGCAGATCGCTTTGAAGCCGAACAGGCTGAACGCGAAGCTGTGGCTGAACGCGAAGCTGCAGAAGCTCGAAGAATGGCCGAAGCCGAGGCTGAGCGTCGAGCTCAGGAGGAAGCGGCCCGAGCTGAAGCTGAAGCTGAGCGTATGGCTGCCGAAGCCGCCGCCGAAGCTGAGCGTATGGCTGCCGAGGCAGCGGCCGAGGCGGAGCGCGTTGCTGCTGCAGCCGCCGCTGAAGCAGAACGCATGGCTGAGGCAGAGGCCGGTCGTATCGCGGTAGAACGAGAAGCCGCAGAACGTGAAGCTGCTGCAGCTGCCGCGGCTGCCGAAACCGAGGCCGCTCGCGTTGCCGCTGAAGCCGCGGCTGAAGCAGAGCGTGTTGCCGCCGAGGCTGAGGCAGAAGCTGCTCGCGTAGCCGCTCAAGCCGAAGCACAGGCTGCACGCGTTGCTGCTGCAGCCGCCGCTGCGAATGCAGCGCCGGTTGTTCCGTCGGACAGCGGGGACTTCATTCTCGCTCGCACACCGGAAAACATTGCCCGGCTGGGCAACGACCTGACGCCAATGGGCTCCATTCGCGCCGGTAATGCAGATGGCACCATTCCGGCCTGGACTGGCGGAATCGGGCTCAACGACTGGCCTGCGGGCTACGCGCCGGGCGACCGTCACCTGAACCCGTACCCGAATGATGAACCCTTGTTCGTCATCACTGGGGAGAACTATCAGGAATATGCTGATCGTCTTTCGGTTGGTCAGATGGCGACGTTTGCGCGCTACCCTGACACCTACAAGATGAAGGTTTATCCGACGCGACGCAGCGCGGCCTTTCCTCAGTTTATTTACGATGCGTCGATTCGTAATGCATCGACCGGACGCCTGATTGCCGAGGGCGAAGGGGTGGCAGACGTCTCGGAAGGGTTCCCCTTCCCGCTGCCGCAGAACGCTTACGAGCTGATGTGGAACCATAAATTGAAGTACAAGGGCACCGGCGGGGTTCGGTACAACAATCAGGTTGCGCCGACCGCAAGCGGTAGTTTCCAGCTGGTTCGTCTGCGCGAGGAACTGTTGGGTCTGTATTACGCAGAGGGCTCATCAATCGAAGAGACCAATAACATCCTCCTGTACTTCTTCCAGGAAGTGGAGTCTCCCGCGCGTCTTGCCGGTAACATCCTTCTGGTTCACGAAACCCTGAACCAGCTCGAGCAGCCACGTCAGGCCTGGATCTACAACCCGGGTCAGCGTCGTGTTCGTCGCGCACCGAACGTTGCCTATGACAATCCGGGCACCGCGTCGGATGGTCTGCGCACCAATGACATGACCGACATGTTCAACGGTGCCATGGATCGGTTCGACTGGGAAATCGTAGGCAAGAAGGAAATGTATATTCCCTACAACTCATACGACATTCACAGTGGTGACCTGACGCCTGAAGACATCGTTCGCCCCGGCCATCTGAATTCTGACCTGCCGCGCTACGAGCTGCATCGGGTCTGGATCGTCGATGCACGATTGAAGGAAGGAACTCGTCACATCAACTCGCGTCGTACCTTCTACATGGATGAAGATACTTACCAGATCGCCCTGATCGATCACTATGATCAGCGTGGCGAACTGTGGCGAGCATCTGAAGCCCACACCATCAGCTATTACGATGTACCGACCTACTGGTCATCGATCGAGAGCCACATGGATCTGCAGTCAGGACGCTATGTTGCAACGGGTATCGATAATCAGGATCCGGTCAATACCTTCAACGTTCCGTTGAGCATCAGCAGCTACACGCCGCAGGCACTGCGTACGCGCGGCCGGCGTTAAGCCGATTTGCAAGGCTTGAAAAGGCCGACCGGCTACCGGTCGGCCTTTTTGTTACCCGCGTTGAACGCCTGCGGCGCCCAACGCCCTTTGTAGTGATAACGGAGTGTCATGGATACATTCTTGAATCCGGTCAGGCACCAAAGCCGCTTTTCTGAGGTTCGCCTGATGTGCAAGCTGCAAGCGATACCTGCTGGCGTTTTCCTCCTGATCGACCGGATCAATCGATGTGCTTCACGACCAGACCCTACTTACCTTGACGCGTGGCGTTGGACGGAAACGACTGCCGGCAAACATGGCCGTTTGCAAGGCAGAGCATCCGATTCAGGGTGCCTTTTCTGTGGAAATTGAAGATCTTCCCCGTCAACCTCCTCTAGAGCAAGCACGTCCCAGCGAGATCAGCGTTTGTTTTGTCCCTGATACTGACGGTGGTCTGAGAACCAGGAGAATTACCGCATGAATCCACGATTGGTCATTCTGACCTTGATAGCGCTGGCTTGGTCAGCACACGCTTTTGCCCAAGGTGTCGATTCGAGACCTGCGCAGCCAGCTCGGCTGGCACCCCAAAGTCTGCTGCTCGATATCGAGCGAGCTGGACAACGCCTTGTTGCGGTTGGAGAACGCGGCCATGTGTTGCTGTCTGCTGATGGCGATAACTGGGAGCAGGCCGAGACGGTTCCCGTAAGCTCGACCTTGACTCGGGTTGCATTTGCCGGCGGGCGTTTGTGGGCAGTCGGGCATGATTCAGCGATCATCCACAGCCGTGATCTTGGCCGGACCTGGACGCTTCAGCACTTTGACCCGGAAGCCCAGAAGCCTCTGCTTGACGTGTATTTCTTCGATGCAAATCGTGGCATCGCAATCGGTGCCTATGGGCTGTTCATGCGCACGGAGAATGCCGGCGACGATTGGGTCACGCTTGACTTTGCCGATCTGGTGACGTCCGAGGACATTGATTGGGATGCGGTGGCGGAAGCTCAGGCCGAAGATATGGCCATGGATATGGAGGCGCTACTCGAGGATGAATCCATTGACGATCTGCAAGAGGTTGATCGGGGATGCTATGAGTTCATGGAGTGCCATTTGAATGCCTTTCTTGAAGCCGGCAGCGGCGATTGGCTGATCGCAGCCGAGCGTGGGTATGGCTTTCGATCATCGGATCAGGGCGAGAACTGGCAAAGCTTCCGGTTTCCGTATCCGGGATCGATGTTCGGATTGCTTGAGATCGGCCGAAACCTCATCGCTTATGGCCTGAGAGGACACGTTCAGTTATCAACCAACGCCGGCCGCAGCTGGGCCGAGCTGGAAACGTCGCTTCAGTCCTCCCTGCTAGGCGGTGCTATTGATCCGCAGGGCCGTGCCTACATGGTAGGAGCTGGCGCTGCACAGTTGATATATGACCCCGATTCGCGGGCCTTTGAATTACAGGAAGACCGTCTCGGCAGTACTTATGCTGCCGTTCTGTTCACAGATGACGGCCGGAAGATCCTGGTGGGTGAGGATGGAGTGAGCCATGACTGATCGTCCAACGATGGCGCGTCGCATCGCCAATGCCGTATTTGCCGTTCGCCCGCTGATTCTGCTGCTTTTCGTTGCAGGCACCGTGGCCGCGGTGTATTTCAGTTTGCAGCTGCGCGTGGATGCCGGCTTCAAGAAGCAGCTGCCGCTCGAACACGAGTACATGCAGACCTTCATGGAGTACGAAAGAGAATTTGGAGGCGCCAACCGAGTCATGGTGGCGTTGATGTCTGAAGATGGCGACATGTTCACGCCCGAGTTCTTCGAGAAATTCGAGCGCATCAGCAATCAGGTGTTCTTCATTCCGGGCGTTGACCGGGCCAGTGTGCGCTCGATTTTCACGCCGAATGTTCGATTCGTCGAGATTGTGGAGGATGGGTTCGCCGGCGGGAATGTGATCCCGGCAGACTTTGCACCATCGCCCGAGATGTTCGAACGGGTTCGCTCGAACATCGTCAAGTCGGGAGAGGTGGGCCGCCTGGTGGCGCAGGATTTCTCGGGCGCCATGGTCTGGGCCAACCTGCTGGAAGAGGATCCATCGACCGGTGAAGCGCTGGACTATCAGGACGTTGCAGCGCAGCTCGAGGATATCCGTTCCGAATTCGAGAATGGCTCGCACACGGTCCATATTGTCGGATTCGCAAAAATCGTCGGCGATATCGCCGACGGCGCGCGCGGAGTGGTGACCTACTTCGGTGTCGCGTTTGCGATAACTGCAATCCTGCTTCTGCTCTATTCCGGCTCGATCTGGTTGACCGTATTGCCGCTGGTCTGCTCGGTCACAGCGGTGATCTGGCAGCTGGGTCTGCTCAGCGTCCTGGGCTTCGGAATTGATCCGATGAACATTCTGACCCCCTTCCTGGTTTTCGCGATCGGGGTCAGTCATGGCGTTCAGATGATCAGTGGCTGGAATGCCGAGAAGTTGTTCGGCGGTCATTCACCCGTGGGCCTGGCCCATGATGGAGCCAAACTGGATAGTGTCCCGATCGTCTCCAGCCTGGAGGCCTCCAAGGCGACCTTCGCTAGACTGCTGGCGCCAGGATCGATCGCGCTGATTTCGGACACCATCGGCTTCCTGACCATTCTTCTGATCAATATCCGGATCATTCAGGAGCTCGCCCTGACGGCCAGTATCGGGGTCGCGGTGATCATCTTCACCAACCTCGTTCTGCTGCCCGTGCTGCTGTCCTACGTTCGTCTGCGCAACGAAGAGAAATTTCGGCAGCGCCAGTTTGAAAAAGGCCAGCGCCCCAGCGCGATCTGGAACTTTATCGGAAGCTTCACTCGCCCCGGCGTGGCCGTTCTGGCAGTGCTTGTGGGCGTGGGGCTGTTTGCCTTTGCCTGGATCAAGTCGCAGGACATGCAGATCGGTGATTCCCAGCCGGGTGTGCCTGAATTGCGTTCAGACGCACGATACAACCAGGACGCACGATTGATTGCAGATCGCTTTTCGCTTGGTACGGATCTGATTTCTATCATTACAGAAACCGCTCCTTCGGCCTGTACTGAATCTTATGGGGTCATGGAAGCGATTGACCGTTTCGCCTGGCAGATGTCGAACGTCGAGGGCGTGCAGCAGGTCGTGACACTGCCGGCGATCGCGAAGATCGTCAACGCAGGCTGGAACGAAGGCAACCTACGCTGGCGTGTTCTGCCTCGCAATCAGTTCATCATGCGTCAGAACCTCTCCGGCATCGAAACCGGGACGGGTCTGTTGAACGAAGACTGTAGCGCGATGCCGATCATGGTCTTCCTCGAAGATCACAAGGCTGCAACCATCAATCGAGTGGTCGCGCGCGTTCAGGAATTGCGCGCTGAAATCTTTGTCGATGGTCTGGGCTTCCAGCCCGCATCAAGCGTTGAGGGCGAGTTCGCCGCGAATGAAGAGGGCATTTGTGAAGATTGCCTTCGCTTCCGACTGGCGACCGGTAACGTGGGCGTGATGGCGGCAACCAATGAGGAAGTGGCGGCGGCTCAAACGCCGATGCTGATCTACGTGTACGGCGCCATCATTCTTTTGTGCCTGATCACCTTCGGGTCGTCGCGCGTCACTACGCTCTTCGTGCTCCCGTTGACCGTCGCCGGGGTGGCGACATATCTGTTTGCACCCGCGATCTGGGCCCAGCCTTACACCTTGATCGGCCTGGCGGCGTTGACTGGTTTGTTGCTGCTGTTCACGCGCGGCGGGCGCGGCACCCTCTGCATCGTGTTGCCACTGGTTCTGGTCAGTTACCTGGCCTACAGCCTGATGGCCTACATGGGTATCGGGCTGAAGGTCAATACGCTGCCAGTCGTTGCTTTGGGTGTCGGAATCGGCGTCGACTACGGCATCTACATCTTCAGCCGCATGCGCAGTTTCCTCGAAGATGGAATGAGTCTGGACGAGGCCTATCTCAGGACCTTGAGACTGACCGGCAAGGCGGTCTTCTTCACCGCTGTCACGCTGGCCGTGGGTGTGGGCACCTGGCTGTTCTCCGCGCTCCAGTTCCAGGCCGATATGGGCGTGCTGCTCGGCTTCATGTTCATCTTCAACATGATTGGCGCCATGATCCTGTTGCCGGCCCTGGCGCGCGTACTTCTGGGCCGTACTTACGACAAGCGGGCTGCCTGATCATTCCTTCGTAAAGGGTGATCCAGAAGGCCTCGAGCTCCGGCTCGGGGCCTTTTTCATGGGCTGGGCGTTTGTTGCCGGCGTGATCAGCTTCTATACTCGGGGCCTTCGGTCCAAACCTCGGGCCACCTCGCCATGAGTCAGTCGCTGGAATCGACCGCCACCCTGCTGCAGCAGGTCGTTGATGGCAGCGATCAGGCGCGAGAGCGGCTTTGTCAGCATTTCCTGCCGATTCTGACCCGCTGGGCGCATGGTCGGCTGCCCAACTACGCGCGTGATCTCTCCGACACACAGGACCTCGTGCAGACCGCCCCGATCCGCGCGCTCGATCAGGTCGACAGTTTCGAGTCGCTGCGCGAAGGTGCTTTTCTGGCTTACCTCCGAACGACTCTGCTCAACCACATTCGGATGGAGATTCGCCGCGTTACGCGGCGTAATCGCCACGGTTTTGCCGATTCCGAACTCGAGCCGACCGATCCGGAAGCCTCGGTTCTGAGCGAGGCGATCGGTCTGGATGTGCTGGAACGGTATGAGGCGGCATTAATGACTCTGACGGACAAAGCCCGAGAGGCAGTGATGTTGAGAGTTGAATTCGGTTATTCCTTTCCCGAGATTGCCGCGGCCACGGAAACCCTCGGCCAACAGCGCGCGGATGCTGGTATCGCGCTCGCTGGTCCAGCTGGCCGAGGCCATGAAATGAGTCGTCGCAAAGGCCCGCCGGATCTGCGCGCCAGGAGCATTCTCGAACGCCTTGCGGGCTCGTCAGACGCTCTGGAAGAGCTCGCCGACGACTCCGAATCGTTGGCCGAACGGCTCAAGGAAATCGAGCAGCTGTTTGTACTTCACGGCGGCGAGCGAGGGCCAAGCGCCGATAAGGCCCAGCGCCCCAAGCTCTTCAGCTGGGGCCATCTTCGAGTGCTGGAGAAGATCGGGGAAGGCAGCTTCGGCGAAGTCTTTCGAGCCTACGATGGCATTCTCGATCGTGACGTCGCGCTCAAGCTGCTCAAGACCGGATTGCAGCGTCCGTTCCAGTCGCAGCTCTTCCTGCACGAGGCCCGTCAGCTGGCAATGGTGCGCCACCCGAATGTCCTGGCGGTGCACGGCGCGGCCGTTCATGACGGTCGTCCAGGGCTTTGGAGTGATCTGATCGAGGGCGCCACGCTCTCGGACAGCGAAGCGCTGCTTGGCAACTTCGTTCAGGACGACTGGCTGGAGCTGATCGAATCGCTGTGTTCGGGCCTGCAGGCCGTGCACGAGGCCGGCTTGCTGCATGGTGATGTGAAGCCCTCGAATATCATGCGCGATCGCCACGGTGTCTGGGTGCTGATGGACTTTGGCGCCAGTCTGGATCGCAAACCGGATCAGGGCGGTCCAGCCATGACCTCCGGGACGCCACTGTACATGGCGCCCGAGGCGGTCCTCGGCCAGCCGCCCACGACGGCGGCCGATCTGTATGCCCTGGGCGCGACCTTGTACCGCGCCATCAGCGGCCAGCCCGTTCATGCAGCCGACGACTGGGACTCACTGGCTGCACTCCACAAGCGCGCCGATGCAATCGACTTCGGTCCGCTCGACCAGCGGGTCGACCGGCGGGTGTCGGAACTGGTCCGTTCACTGCTTGCGCGGTCGCCTGAGGATCGGCCTGACCCGGCCGCGCTGCTGGCGACCATCCAGTCCATTCGTACGGCACCGCAACGCCGCTTCCGGCGTCTGGCCATCGCCGCGGTAACCGGGTCCCTGGCGTTCGGCCTGGCCTTGACCAGCTGGGGATTGATCGAGGCCAATCAGGCTCGCGCGGTCGCCGAACAGGAGCAGCGCAATACCGCCGCCGTCAATGACTTTCTGCAGCGCCTGCTGAGTGCACCCGATGAGAGCGGCCGGGTGCGCGATATGACGGTGGAAGAAATGCTCGACTTTGCGGCCCGAGACGTCCAGAAACAGCTCGAGGGTCAGCCCGAAGCGCAGGCCGCCGTGCATCTGGCGCTGGCGGAATCCTACGAGGCTCTGAGCCTTCCCGAGCAGGCGCTGGAGCAGGTGAGGCTGGGTCTCGATCAGCTTGGGCGGATCGAGCCGCTCAATCCAACCCTGCATCCGGCGTTGGAGCTCGAAGCCGTGGCCGCGCTGGAGACCGCCGGCGAGCACGAGCAGAGCCTGGCTCGTGCGGAGAGCTTCGAAGTCAGCTTTCGCGGTCGATTGCCCGCCGAAAGCGACTGGTTCCTGATTGCCCGGAAGTATCAGGTCACCAACCTGCTCGCCCTCAATCGTCTGGATGAGGCCGAGCAGCTGCTGGATCGATTGATGGCCCGCTTGCCCGGCCCCGAGCAGGCATCCAACAACCTTGGCTTTACCCTCCTGGCCGCTCAGGCCAACCTCCATCGCGAGCGGGGACGGTTCAACGAGGCCATAGCGGCCTCGCAGGCAGCCTTGGATTGGCTGGATCGCTACCCCAGGGAGCGGCCGAACAATCGTGCCAACACGCTGATCAAGCTGGCCCTGGCCTTGAACCTGGCCAATCGGAAATTGGAGGCGCTCGAGGTTCTGGAGCCACTGTTCGAATTGCAGGCTCGCCTGCACGGCGAAGGATCGCCACAGCAGATTTCAACCCTGATCAATCGCGGCGCCATCCAGTACGAACTGGGGGACCTCGAGGCGGCGCTCGCAAGCGCCGATCAGGCCCTTGCCATGATCGAGCGGGATCCGGAGCTGGTGCCGCTTCGGGATCGCCTTTCTCTGCAGGCCAACCGCGCCAATCTCCTGACCGCCAATCAGCAGTACGACCAGGGTGAGGCATTGATGCGTCGATTGATGACGGAGGTCAGGAAGGATTCGGCGAGCAGGACCAGCTCTATCTGTTGCTCAGCTACAACCTGACCGAGCTGCTCAATATCCGCGAACACTTCGATGAGGCCCTGCCCTTGGCCGAGCGGACGACAGCCGTCATGCGCGAGGTGCTCGGCGAGGATCATCCCTTTGTCTGGTTGAGCGAATCGAACCGGGCCCAGAGCCTCGCTGGTCTAGGACAAGGTGAGGAGGCGCTGGCCCTGCATGAGACGGCGAGTGCCGCCTTGACCGAGTCGATGGGCCTTGATCATCAGTTCAGCCTGACAGCGCGCCGCCAGGCTCTGGAGAGCCTCAAACGACTGGATCCGGCCTCGGTCTCGAGAATGGAAGTTCAGGTGCTGGTCGATACCCATATTGATCAGACCAGTCGCAGACCACCCAGAGACCCGAAAGGCCCTAGCCCTGCTGGACGGATTGAACTGACGCTAGTCCGGACGCCTGTCAGGGTGATTGGAAACGGTCGCCGAAGATCAAATCCAGAAACGGTGATTCGACGGCGCCGATGTCCACGCCATTGCCGTGGACGCGGCCAACGAAGCTATTGTAGTGGTCAGCGCTGCCATGCGACCAATTGCTGAGAAACGGTGGCGGAAAGGGAATCGGTGGTGTCGGCTCGGCATAGCCCCCATCGATCATGGGTGAGCCCAGCGCTGGGGTGAAGTCCAGCGGCGCATTGACCAGCATCGGATCAACCGACAGGTTGCCTGCCTCGAAGTCGGCCTGGCCCACACGCTGCAGGAAGTTGTTGTTGTAGACATGGAAGATGCCGGTTACCGAGGTGAACAGGTCCGGTGTGTCATTGGCCCAGAACAGGTTGTTGGCCACCAGAATCTGCGGTGGCGTACCTGACTGGCTGAAAGCGAAGGATAGCGCCGAGGCATTCGAGGCGCCGGGAGACGGCAGGTCATGGAAATTGAACATGAAGGTGTTGTTGACGAAGTACAGGCGCATGTCGCCGCCGGCAATGCTCGCCACGCCCTGGCCGTTTTCGGATCGATTGAAGACAAAGACTGAATTGCGCACCGTGACCTTGTCTCCGCCGATGATGCGCAAGGCCGAGCCTTGCTGGCCCTGGTTTCCGCTGAACTGAACGCGATCAATCAAGACCTCACCACTGAATTCCGGCGCGGGCATGGACAGATACAGCCCGCTCGAGAATTGGTCGACCTGCGCACGAACGATGGACAGATTGCGGATCGTGACTCGTCCGCTGTCATCGGCCGATCCGCGAACTTCGAGCACGCCGTTCGTGCCTAGCCCATCCAGAGTGGTCTCATCTGGATCAGCCAGGTTGATCAGACAGGGGATTCCATTGAAGTCTGACCAGCCTCCGGAAATGGTGAGGTCGAATCCGCCCTCCATATTGTGGGTGAATTCCCCATCGGTTTGCGAGCTCGGATTGTTCGTCGGGTAGTCGCCGACGCGGATCCTGATATCGTCGTCTTCGCCGTTGAACTCAGCGGCATTCAGCGCCTGATTGAGTTCGGTCGAGTTACCGACGCAAAAGCTGGCGGCTGCCAGCGGTGGGCTATCCAATGCCGCTGTCGTCACCAGCACGAATGCCAGCGCGATCCACGATCTGGCCGTCTCGTTTCTGCACATCAGGGTGTTGATTCCTTGGGGGGTTAGAGGGCTTCAGAGCGTTTAATGCCCCGGTGGATGGATTGCGCACAAGGTAGATCCAGCATTCACCTTCTCAACCCTTGATCGCAGAGGTCAGAAGCGTCTGAATCCACGGCAGGCTGCCGATCTGGACCACGAATATGGCCAGCGCATTGATGGCCAGTGCGCACAAGGTGCCGGGATGCAGAAGCCGGCCGTATCGCCAGGCGGTCGTCAGGGTGACTACCATGATCAATCCCTGACTGACCCAGAGCGCAGGGCCGAGGTCGATATCTGGCCACTGATCGGCCTGAGCCATGATGAAGACGTTCTGAACGCCGCGCCCGACCGCCGGCATCATGATGATGAAGACGGTCGAGACCAGCCACCAGACGTGCTCTTCCAGTTGCTTGCGGCGGACGATGGCCATGATTACGGCCAGGCTGAACAGCACCACCATAAGAATCTCGACCACCGCGATGCCGTAGAAGAGCTCCGGCTTGAAGGGTCCGAAACGGATTGGATCGTCAGTGGCCATCTGCACGTAGACAAGGTCGCGATGCATCATGCCCAGGGCGCCGAGTCCGACGCCGCCAGCGACAAAGAAACCGATCATGCCAAGGGTCCGGTGTTGATCCATTCGTCCGTGCGTGGCCAGCCAGGGCTGGAGGATCAAGAAGCCGTACCAGAGCGTGGCGCACCAGTAGTGGACGTGCACAGCCCAGGTGTTGTCGCTGAAGTCCCCCCAGTAGTCCATGCCGATGCCCAGCTGCATCAGCAGCATGGGCAGCAGCATCCACAGGAAAAGCGTCTTGTATTGGTCCATCCGAGTCTCCCTGAAATCGTGGAGCACCTGAATGAGAATCTTCAGGTCAGCTTGCAGTAAACAATGCCGGACGCTTGAGCAATCGCACATCGGCCTTGGTCGGCTCTGCGTAAGAATCGGTGAAGCCGTCCTGATATGAGCTGGGCAGCGGCCGATTTAAGCGGCTGCTTCATGGCGATTGGGAGAGCTGCTGTGAGGAACAGCCAGTACGCCGTTGCGATGATCGTGTGCGGTCTCTGCAGGCCCTGGCATTGACAGAGAGGAGTGCGCTGAATCTTATCTATTCCGCGCCCAAGCACACCAATCCAAAACAGGAATCTCTGTCATGAAATCGTTTGTCGTTACCTGCGTGACTGCCGCTTCTGACCCGTTCGGCAGAGGCCGTGTCGAGAAGGGCATGGAAGCCAGCCCGCATGCGCAAGCCCCGCGCCTGGGGCGTTGCCCTATTTGCGTCGGCGCGCTGTGGCTTGTCCTTGGCCTCCTGACTTCAACCAGTGTCGTCGCCCAAAGCCCCTTCCGGCTGCTGGATGTTGTCTCTGGCGATTACTCCGGTCTCTCGGCTCAGACTGCGGCCAACGGACCGGAATTCGGCTTCAGCGTGGCTATCAGCGGAGAGTGGATGGCTGTCGGTGCGCCGGGGACCATTGCCGGTACTGTCGGATGGGGTGCCGTCTTCATGTTCCGCAATCAGGGCGACGAGTGGGAACTGACGCAACGAATCATGATTACCGGCGCCGGACAGGATCGTCGCTGCGGTCACAGCGTGGCACTGAGTGGGAGCTACCTGATTTTCGGGTGTCCCGGCCGCGGCAGCAACTCTGAGTTCTCCGATAATGAAGCGGGGTCCACCCGGATATACAGGAGAAACAACGACCAAGAGTGGGTGGGCGAGACTTTATTCCCCTCTTTGCCTGTTGAGATCGCTGACGGCGCTCGATGTGGATCTTCGGTCGACATCGTCACCAGTTTTGTGCCGGTCGGTGGTTTCCTCCACCATTGCTGTGACCGGTTGCCCAGGATTCGATTCGGCTAAAGGTTCCGTTCGCGTCTTCGGTTTTGATGGCAATAACTGGAGCCTGGTCCCGGACCTCAACGCCAGCGATGGTGCCAGCGGGGATACTTTTGGCGCTGCTGTCGCGCTGACGGTGTCCTGTGACCACGTCCCTCCCCCACGGGAATCCTCTGCCAGCCTCGGCTGGCCGTCGGGGCACCGACCAAGTCGCACGGCAGCGCCATCCTCGGCGGGGCAGCCTATGTCTATGCGGGTAGCGACTGGAACGAAACCGATATCTTCACCCACGAGTCTCCCAGCACCTTCGGGGCCACCCTGTTCGGGATCTCGGTCGACATCAACTCATCACAGCTATTGGTCGGTTCATCCCAGGCCTTCACTAGTAATTGTCCGAATGCGCCGCGCTGCGGGCGCGTCTTTCGCTGGGAGCGCGAGGGTAGCACCTGGAGTTCTCGAATCGGCGGTGGAGCCATCAATGCCGGCGGCACGCCGCCGGGTGAGCAGGTGGGCATGCGCTTCAGCCGTGCGGTCGCGCTGGGCTTCGACAACTGGATTGCCATCGCAGCCCCACTGACCGATGGAGGGGAAGACGCCTTCGGTAACACGGTCGAAGGGCTCGGTCTGGTCGAGCTGCGCCGCGACAGCAACGGCGACTGGGGCACCAACTGGGGTGATACGCAGGATGAGTTTCGTCCTGAAAACTTGTCCCTACCGCTGAACTATGACGACAGTCAGTTCGGCACCAGCCTCGCCTTCGGTGGGCAGCGCTGGCTGGCCGTGGGCGCACCTCGATGGTCGTCGCTTCCCTTTCCTGGTGCTCCCCGCGGCACGGTCTGGCTGTATGCCGAACCCGACCGCATCTTCAATGACCGCTTCGAGCAGGCAGCAACGGCGGCCACCACGACTAGCTCTGTAGGCCGCCATTGTCCTTCGGATGCACGATTTTTGCACTTGTCGCATCCGAGTATCCCGCCTAACCGTCTGTGATTTCTTGAGCTTGCCTGGGTTGAACGTTCAAGTCACGACAAACAGACGAGAACAGCGGGGGCAGTCGGTCGCATAGTCGAATCGGTAAGGCCTGCACAACGTCTGGAAGCTCCGAAAAAGAATGCGCACCACCATGGATCTTCTGATGCACGCATGATCGATGGACTTTTCCCAGGCTTGAGTCGTTGATGCGAGCCGCGAGCCGTAAAGCAATGGCTGTAGGTTGCCTGCAAGGCTCGGGATCAGAGCCGACTCAGTTGTACTATGAAGGCAAAGTGTTGCACTGGTTCGGCAAGGCCGCGGCCCAGAGAAACCACCTTGCACTTCTCACCCATTTTGGATGGCAGGATCAGAAGGTTAATCTCGCCGGCCAGGCGCAGACGCTGATATCCATACCGATGTCGCTGAATGCTCCGGCCACGGCGCTACAGTGACGAAGGTCGACAAGTCGGTCAGCCCTGGCCAGACGAATGGATCGAAGTGTGCGTGGTGGCGATAGTGAGAGATCACGGCAGCGTTGGATGACCCTGTTGGTCCGCTTCCGGGCCCCCACGCTTTGGGCCAGAGATATCCCGCTGTGGTTTGAGTCTATAATCAGGCGCTTGCGCGTCAATGAGTCGAGCGCTTGGTCAACGCAGATCCGCTATTGGCGAGTCGATTGCCAGATAAAAACTTAAAAAAACAAAGGGAAAACTGATGTCATCAATCACTAGCCGTAAATATTGGACTGCTCTGATCGTGGTCCTTGCGTCACTTGCTTTCAATTCGGTTCAGGCACAGACCGCGTTCACTTATCAGGGGCAGTTGGTCAATCAGGGCGTCCCTGCCGAGGGTGTGCATGATCTTCGTTTCGAGCTGTTCGACCAGGCCAGCGATGGCGCTTCCCAGTCCGGCGTCGTAGTCGTTGAAGACGTCATGGTCAGTAACGGTCTGTTCAGCACCCAGATCGACTTCGGCGCGGCCTTCGATGGCACGCCAGTATGGCTTGAAGTCAGCGTCAGGCCGGGCGCATCTTCCGGCGCTTTTGCCACGTTGACACCGCGCCAGCCGATTACGCCAAGCCCAATGGCGCTGGACGCCTCAACGCTGGGTGGAATGAATGCCGATACCTTTGTCAGCTCGGCTGATCTGGATGCATTGCTGAATCAGATCGCAGCCCTGCAGAGCCGGATCGATGCGCTGGAAAATCCGGCGGTACTCGGGCGTTCCAGCCAGACCTCCAACGGTCGGTTTTCGTTCGGAGGCTTTAACGGAGTGCGCGCAGCCAATGCCATGTGCCAGACTTCGTTCCCGAACGAGACCTCAGCGCATGTCTGCACTCTGGATGAAATCCAGCGAGCGGTCGCCAGCGGCAACGTTGCAGTATCGGTCAGCGATGTGTTCGCCTGGTTGGTGGCACCTGTGACCGATGGGGCGCAATTTTCAGGAATGGTCCCCAACACTTGCCAGGGCCTGATGTATAACTCTGCCGACGCTTCTCGCGGCACCCGTGTAAGGGTTCGATTGGGGTATACCAGTCCTGGCAATGGGGGTGGGGTAACAGGCGATGTGGTCGATCTGCAAAACGATATTGCTTGCGGCACAAACCTGCCGGTACTTTGCTGCTCTTGATTTCAGTGTTGGGCCGGGCTACCGGCTTGATTCGCCCGGCCATTCTGGCTGCGCTATTGCTCATGGGTTTGAGCGCTTGCGGTAGCTCCGGAGGCGAATTCCCGGGCGCGGAGGCCTCCGATGAGGCGACCGCGCTCCAGCCCGAACTTGATGATGCTGTTCGTCTGGCTGATCGAGTCGCGGCCGAGCGATTGATTGCCGCAACCGATCCCAAAGAGCGAACCGTCGGCAGTGCGCCTTTGTTTCAGCACCTGCTGGAAGCCGGGCGTTATGAGGATCTGTTCCTCCTCGGTGATGCGGCATTCGAACAAGAGGCCAACCCCAATCTGGGCGCTGGCTCAGGGCAATGGCTTGACGCCGATGGTCTGGCACCGGCGTCGCGAAGAATACAGCTGGGAGACCTCGGCGGGCTGGACGCCGGGTCATGCCGCTCCTGTCATTTTGGTGGTGGGCCGGATGGTGGCGGTACAGCGACTCAGATCACCTTTTTCAGAGGCGACGGACAAGGTCTCGCCACGGCCACGCCGCGTGATCCTCCGCACGTAATGGGCCTGGGCTACCTGCAGATCGCGGCTCGCCAGTTCGAGCGGCGGCTTCAGGCCACTGCCGATCGCGCCCGCCAGGCCGCTCAGTCCGAAGCCCAGCCGGTCACCCGCGCCCTTATCGTGGACGGCGTGTCATTTGGACAAATCACGGCGCTGCCTGACGGTAGTCTGGAAACCTCGGAGCTTCGCGGGGTGTCGCCGGATCTGCGTGTGCGTCCATTCGGACACAAGGGTCGATATGGCGATCTGATCGCCTTGAGCGAAGACAGTCTGCACAATCATTTCGGCATTCAGGCGCCAGGTCGCGTCGAGCGCATGGCGCGGTCGGCCCCGACGCATCTGGGCGATGGCCCGGCCTACGATCCGGATAATGATGGGTTTGAACACGAGGTCCCACGTGAGCATGCGTTGTTGCTGGCCGTCTACATGGCCGTATTGCCGCTGCCACAGGTCCCAGCGCGCAACCGATCCCAGGCTCCCAGCTGGCCTGGGTCCGTGGGCAGAGCATTTCGACGCTATCAGCTGTGCCGGCTGTCACCGCCCTGGCTTCGATGCTCGACGACTTCGTAAATACCGTGATCGCTGATGAGATTCCGGTGGCGTTGAATCTGGCCGAGCATGGACTCGAACCGCGTCCGCGCCGCACCGATTTAAGCCCCGATCCGGACGGTTCCATTCCGGACGGTATTCCGCTCTACGCCTACACCGACCTCAAGCGCCATGATCTTGGGCCGGCTCTGGCCGATCCGGGAGCAGAGTACCTGCCGCCTTCAAGTTCGACCACGAACGTAATCCAGGTCGCAGCCAGCGAGTGGCTGACGCGTCCGCTTTGGGGCGTGGCCGACACCGCGCCCTACCTGCACGACGGGCGGGCAACGACGCTGAGCGAGGCCATTCTCTGGCATGGCGGGGATGCTGCCGGCTCGGCCGCCGCGTTTCGTGCCCTGGGCGAGCAAGGGCAGGCTGAGCTGCTGGTCTTTCTCAACAGCCTCACTCGTGCACCTGTGATTCTGGTGGAATGAGGGACATGAAGCCGTCAGTGACGGCGCTTGCCCTGTTGTTCTGCTTCGCGACAAATCTCAGCGCGGACTGCCCACCGCTGGATCCGGCGAGCTTGCCCGCTGGTTTGGGCGGCGTGGCGGTGCCGGGGATCGGTATCGAGCAGGCCGTACGCTGGAAGCGCTACCGTCAGGCGCGCGAGCAGGAGCGATTTCTCGAAGCCCTGGATCCGGCGCAGGTGCATGCCAGGTATCGCGTCATTGATCAGGGCCGGATCGAGGCCGGCTGTGTCTCGACTGAGGTGCTGGTTGATGTCGGTCGAGCCCTGTTCCTCAGATCGTTTTCGCCGCTCGAAGGCCTGGGCAACGATCTTGCCGGGCGGCACCCCCAAGCAGGAAACAGCCCGCGACCCAATCGCCGACGCTTGGGTGCCGGTACGTTCGGTGGCCCTGAAGCGCTGTCATGCAAGGATTGCCACTGGCGCGGCGGTATGGCGGGCGCCGGTGATCGAGCCGGATAACGTGTATCTTGGTGCGACGGAAATACGCTGGCCAGCCACGAGAGCCAGGCGCCTGCCCTGGTGGGTTCGGCCTGGCTGAGCAGATTGCCGCAGCGATGATCGCCATCTGATTCAGCAACGGCGACGAGGTAATCCACGAGGTCCACGCGACCCGGAAGCCCAGTCGTCTCGGACTCATACAGCAAAGGCGTGGACTTTGGCGTTCTGGACATCCGGCCGGTCCAGCGCGAGACTGGATTGACGGTTGAAATTGATTATCAGAGACTCTACGGCGTCAGTCCCGATCTGGTGGTCAGGCCGTTTGGCTGGCGCGGACGCTACAGTCGCTTGCGTCAAGCGGTCACCGCCCAACTGCATTTACATCTGGGGCTTCAGGCCAGTGAGCTGATCATCAAAGACGAAAACGATGACAATGACAACTACGAGAACGATTCTGCGCTGAGCTGGTTGGAGAGCGGTTCGCAGAGCTGACCTGATCTGACGGCGATGGCGTCGCTGATGAAATCACAGAAGAGGGCAAGTCACGGCACTGAGCGTAATCTGGCGACCCTGGCTACCCTGCAGACACAAGGACTCGAAGCAGCAGCGGGCGGGGTGCACCTGCATGACGGCCGAGCTTGGCCTGGCGCCCACGGCTGAATGGATGCATCGCTGGGGTGCCGGAGCGCGTCGATTCGAACAGATCGGCTGTGCTGACTGCCATCGGCCCTATCTTGAGGTCGATCAATCAATATGGTCGTCCGGACCGGGGTCGTCCGGCGTGACCATTGATCTGGCCGCGGAAGGCGCTGCCCCCCAGCCCCAGGCCAAAGCCGGCCGATTTGCGGTGCCGGTCTTCAGTGACTTCCGTCGGCATGCCATGGGTGAGCATCTGGAACAGCTTGACCCGGTGACCCAGCGTCGATCAGACGTCTACCTGACGCGCCCACTGTGGGGAATGGCATCCACAGGTCCCTGGATGCATGACGGACGAGCACCGACCATTGATGCAGCGGTCGCCTTGCACGGCGGGACCGGCAGTGCGGCGCGAAGCTCGGCAGAACGCTTTGCCGTCTTGAGCGAGCACGACAAGACCGCAGTTCGAGTGTTCTTGATGAGTTTGCAACGAGCGCCCGCGATCCGGGTACGATAGTCACTACGAAGCGGTTTAGGATTCAGAACGGAATTCGAGAAAACGGCGATTCGGGTTCTTGGTCGACTGACCCGCCAAGCGCCAGCTCGGCTGAAAGACATGCTGAATATCCTTGCGGAACGATTCGGCACCACTTGGACAGTCAAATGAAGGAGGCAAGTGATGAAACAACGGATGATCCAGATTGTTCTGGTTTCCACGTTCATGTGTGGGACTGGGGTGGCGCTTGCCGACTGCGGCCAGGAATATTGTCTGGACTGGTCGACAATCGACAATGGTGGCGTGATCGAGTCAAGTTCAGCAGACAATCAATACAGGTCACTTTTCGGCATCGATCGCTCAGGTCGATGCTAGCGCAGCTTTTGCCTTGACCAGCGGTCAATGGCGACTGACCGGCGGGTTCTGGTCAGCACAGGTGGGTGAATTGAGCGATGACGTCTACGAGGATCGTTTCGAGGATCAGTAGCGCCCTGCGCATGCTGATGGCTCGGCTGAAGCCTAAAGCCGAGCGAGCTGGTCCATCAGCTTGAAGCCATCGAGCCGCGGCAGCGGGCCGCGGCCAAGGGCGATGACCTTGAATTTTTCGCCCATTTCCGAGGGCAGGGTGAGCCGTTTGATCTCGCCGGCCAGGCGCAGCCTTTCCCGGTCATCCGTGCACTGATCCAGCCTTTCGTGGATACCTAAAGAAAGCAGGAAGCCGGCCTGCGAGCTGAAGCCGAGCACGTCCAGGCCGATGTCGGAGCCGGCCTCGGCCACGGCGGTGAAGTCGACGAAGGTCGACAGATCGGTCAGGCCCGGCCAGACGAAGGGGTCGAAATGGGCGCGGTGCCGATAGTGGCAGACCAGGGTGCCTTCGCTTCGGTCCGGATGGTAATACTCCTGGCGCGGGTAACCGTAGTCGATCAGCAGCACCAGGCCCGATTCCAGCGCTTCGGTCACGCTCGCAAGCCACGCAGAAAGATTCAGATTCACTTCACTGGCATAGCCCGAGGGCAGGTCGCGGCCGAGGCTGGATTCCAGGCGTTTCACGGCTTGCTCCAATCGCTCATCTGCCGGGCAATGCGTCCAGACCAATCGATCCTTATCAATCGTCACCCGGCGTTCCTGGACGCCGTGTTCGTCGATCTGAAAAGCGCTGACCGGCAAGGCATCGAGGACCTCATTGGCCAGAATCACGCCCTTGAACGGGCTTGTCGGCGGCGTGGCAATCCACTCCACGCAGCCGGCCAGCGCCGGTGGTAGTTCGGACAGCCGCTCGCGCTGGACCTCGCGCAGTGCAGCGCTGGGTTCAAGGATCAGGTAACGCTCGGGCTGCCGGCGCAGCGCCTTGAGCAGCTCGAAGGCCAGGGTGCCGGAGCCGGCGCCCAGCTCGAGCACCGTGCCGCCGCCGATCGCCGCTGGCAGTTGATCGATCTGGCGTGCGATACAGCCGGCAAACAGGCGACCTTGTTCCGGCGCGGTGACGAAATCGCCCTTAGCGCCAAACTTGTGCAGGCCGTTGACGTAGTAGCCCAGGCCGGGCTCGTACAGCGCCAGCTGTCCATGTAGCGCTCGAAGGGCATCGGCCCGTCCGAATCGATCGCCTTGACGATCCTCGTGCACAATTGCGCGCTCAACGCCAGCAGTGGTGCAGGCGGTTCCGGCAGATTAAGCGAAGGATCACGCGATGACATCGAACAACACAGCTCAGTCTGGCAAGGTCGCGATTGTAACGGGTGCGGCCAAGCGGATTGGCGCAACGATTGTGGCGCAGCTGCACGCACGCGGTCTTGATGTTCTGATTCACTACCGGGGGTCACAAGGTGAAGCCGAATCGATGGCCGCCCGGCTCAACGCGGAGCGGGCGGACTCCGTCCATACGCTGCAGGCCGACCTGTCGGATGTCGATGCGCCGAAGCGTCTGGTTGATGCGGCCCTCGAGCACTTTGGTCGCATCGATCTGCTGATCAACAATGCCTCAGCCTTCTATCCCACCGATGTGGATACTGCGACCCAGGCGCAGTGGGATGAGCTGATGGCGAGCAATCTGCGCGCGCCTTTTTTCCTGTCGAAGGCCGCCCGGCCGCATCTGGCACGTCGGGGTGGGGCGATCGTCAATCTGGTCGATATCCACGCGCTGGTGCCGCTGGCCGAGCACACCATCTATTGCCAGGCCAAGGCCGGGCTGATCATGCAGACGCGGGCCATGGCCAAGGACCTTGCGCCGTCGATCCGGGTCAACGCGGTCGCCCCCGGCGCGATTCTGTGGCCCGAGAACGAAGACTCGGCGCAGGCCGCCGAGGCCACCCTGGCCAAGGTCCCGCTCGGCCATCTGGGCCGGCCTGATGATATCGCCGGCGCGGTCTGTTTTCTGGCCCTGGATGCGCCCTACATCACCGGTCAGATTCTGGTGGTGGACGGTGGCCGCACGCTGAACATGTAGCTGCCGACTGATTTGGCGGCAGCCCGTCGCGAGTCAGGCTTGCTATTTCAACAGCTGACTGATCGCTCTGAAGCGCGGGTGAGACGCGTCTTTCATCAGCTCGAACAGGACCATCTCCACCGTGCTCAGCTGCACGCCGATGGCTTCCATGCGGCGCCAGGCGATGTCACGGTTGAAGGCCGATCGGGACGATACCGCATCAGCGATCAGATGAACGTAGAAGTCACGCGCTCTGAGTTCGGAGGCGGTCTGCCACACGCAGACATGGGTTTCGATGCCGCACAGCAGGACCTGACGACGTCCGGACGATTCAATCGCACTCATCATGGCCGCATCGCCGCAGCAGCCAAAGCTGGACTTGGTCATTGGCGTCAAACCATCGAGGGCTTCAATCAGCTCGGGCACCGTCGGGCCGAGTTTTTCCGGCAGTTGTTCGGCCCAGACAATCGGCATGTCCAGCTGTCGTAGCCGCTTGAATCAGGCGCCTGAACCTGGCCGATCACCGCGTCTGATTCGTGCATCATGCGAGCCAGTCGGCCCTGGACATCGACAACGATCAGCTGGGCCTGATCGGGGCTCAAGGGCAGGGCGTTCATCAGCGGTTCTCCGGCTTGTCGGTCTTGCGCGCGATCACGATCAGTCGCTCCGCGTCCAGGTCGTAGGGCTCGCCGTAGTAGCCGCCGTGGATCGACTCGATCTCCAGACCGTGACGCGCGAGCAGCGCCTGGATTTCGCCGGCGGACCAGACCCGGTGCGAAATCTGCGTGCGGTGGGCCCGGTCGCCGTCAATCAGAATCCAGTCGTTCTCCAGTCGGCGCAGATCATCGACCAGCATCGGTCGCTCGATCAGCAGTCGCCCATCATCGTATTCGGTCAGATGCACGGGCTGCAGATGGCGCGCCAGGTACTCGACACCCACCAGGTCGAGCACCAGTCGACCGTCCTCGCCGAGGTTGGCGTGTACACACTCGAGAACGCGATCATGATCGGTCTCGCGTTCGAAATAGCCGAAGCTGGTCCACATCACCAGCACCAGATCGAACTCACCGGGGCGCTGGAATTCGCGCATGTCGGCCAGGACGGTCTCGATGTCGAGGTCGCCGCGCCGCGCATTGAGTTCGTCGAGCAGTGACGGGCTGGTATCGACGGCAGTCACCGGATACCCTTGAGCGGCAAGCGGAATCGCATGCCGCCCCGGGCCGCAGCCCAGATCCAGGATCCGGCCGACGCTGCCGCCCAATTGACCCAGCAGGGCCTCGACCTGTTCCGCGGCCTCGGAAAACGGGTCTTCATTGAACATCAGCGAACCGAAGTTACGCCAGAAATCATCCTTCAGATACCAGTCTTCGAAACCGGCGTCATCGATACGTTTTGCAGGGCCTGGGTCAAGATGAGCTTCCTGTTGTCCAATGTGATTGTTGAGTCTGAGCGGCTGCGCGACGCTGAGCTGGTACGGGCAGGCGGTCAGCGGCCAGCTCGATCTGCTGTCCAGACGCGAGCATATCGCAGATTTGCTGGCTGATCCGTCGACTGACCCGGAACTGGCGCGACGCTTGCGCCACGTGCTGGCGATCCGCGAGTTCGCTGCCGCTGAACTGAGCCTGCCCGAAAGTCGCTCGTATCGACACTACGCCGATCTGGAGCGATCGGCCGCGGTCTGGAACGTGATTGCAACCGGGCGCTATTCGGTCGAACCTGTCACCTGGTGCTATCCGATCGCGGGCTGTGTCGCTTATCGCGGCTACTTCGATCGAGAAGATGCCCTCGCCGAAGCCCGAAAACTTGGCGCTCAGGGGCTGAATGGGCAGGGGCTGGATGTGATCGTCTCGCCCGCCGTGGCCTACTCCACGCTGGGCTGGTTCGATGATCCGGTGCTCAACACCATGCTGGCCTGGGACGACGCCGAGCTGGCCGGTTTCCTGTTTCACGAGCTGGCGCATGAAGCGGTTTATGTGGCCGGCGATTCGGCCTTCAACGAAGCCTATGCCACGGTGGTCGAGCGTTCCGGCGTCGAGCGCTGGCTGCAGTCCAGGTCCGATTCCGCCGCGCTCGAGGCCTGGCGCTCGAGGAATCGGGCCATAGCCGACTGGAGCGCGCTGCTGCTGAGCACCCGTGAACAGCTGCAATCGGGCTATGCCGACGCAAGTGATGAGGCGGCGCTGGCCGACTTCAAGGCGGCGGTCTTTGCCAGCTTGAGCGCTGATCTGGCCGCGCTGGCCGACACCTACGCTGCCGATTGGCTGCGGCGCTGGTCGGAGCGGCCATTGAATAACGCTGATCTGGCCCTGCTTGCCACCTATCGCCGGGGCATTGCGGCGTTTGATCAGCTGCTTGCCGATTGTGAACAAGATCTGGCGTGCTTCCATGAGCGTGTGCGCAGATTGGCCGAGGAATCGCCTGCAAAACGATCAGATTTTTTAAACCTGGCAGACACTTGATGATTGCACTCTCTGGCCGCTTGTGCGACCTTTGGCGGCTGATCTTGTTTCGGAATTACTTTTGACCCGCTACGTCCTTCCCTGCCTGGTCTTGAGCTTCGGTCTGCAGCTGCCGGCTCTGGCTCAAAGTCCCGGCAGCGACAGCGAGCGCTCGGCCATGAGCTGCGCGCCGATGAGCCCCGAATCACCGCCGCGCGAACTCCAGCGCGACGGGACCTCACCGCTGCGGATCTTCTCCGAGCATTTCGAGGCACCACCCGAGCAGCCGATCCGCTTCTATCAGGACGTTCTAGTCCAGCAGGGTGATCAGGAACTGAACACCGGCGAGCTGATCTACAACCGAACCACCGGACGCATCGATCTGCCTGGCTGGTTGACGTATTCGGATGCCCTGATCGACCTGCAGGCCACGTCAGGCTGGGTGGTGACCGGCGATAATCGGGGCCGATTCGAAGACGTTCGCTACCGCTTCCAGCGCGGCGAGGGCAGCGGCTCGGCCGGGGTTGTCGAGCTGGTCAGTGACACTCGCGCTGAAGTCGAGGGCTTTGATTTCACCACCTGCGATCCGGACGATCCGGACTGGGAGCTGAAGGCCTCCAGCGTGGAGCTGGACATGGAGGCCGGGCGCGGCGTTGCGCGTAATGCGCGTCTGGACTTCAAGGGCGTGCCGATCTTTTACTCGCCCTGGCTGAGCTTCCCCCTTGATGATCGACGCAAGAGCGGATTCCTCTACCCGCGCATGGGGTTCTCCAGCGAT
>CALNZT010000009.1:0-21205 GCA_942491245.1 uncultured Pseudomonadota bacterium | reverse complement strand
CCCCAGCTTCAGGCGTTGCGTAAGGAAGGCGAGTCAGGTCGGCGCAAGATCACTCAGTACACCCGTTACTTCACGGTTGTACTGGCAGCATTCCAGTCTTTCGGGGTGGCCATGGCACTGCAGTCTCAGAGTGCCGGCGTTGAGTTGCCAGTTGTTATCAACCCAGGCCCTGGATTCCTGCTTTCCGCGGTTGTCACGTTGACGGCAGGTACCGTGTTCCTGATGTGGCTGGGCGAGCAGATTACAGAGCGAGGAATCGGCAACGGTATCTCCATTTTGATTTTTGCCGGCATTGTCGCTGAGTTGCCGCGGGCCATTGGTTCGACGCTGGAACTGGTCAATACCGGACAGCTCGGTGTTCCAACGGCACTCTTCCTGTTGCTGATGGCCCTGGCTGTGACGGCCTTTGTTGTGTTTGTCGAACGTGGTCAGCGCCGAATTACGGTTAATTATGCCCAACGGCAAGGTCGCAAGGCATATCAGGCGCAGTCCAGTCATCTGCCGCTGAAAGTCAATATGGCGGGTGTGATTCCGGCTATTTTTGCCTCCAGCCTCGTGCTCTTCCCGGCCACCATCTCGACTTGGTTCGGTCAGTCTGGGGATGGCGGAGTAACCTGGCTGCAGACCATTTCGGAACAGCTGCGTCCCGGTCAGCCGCTGTATATCAGTCTGTTTGGTGCCTTGATCGTGTTTTTCTGCTTCTTCTACACCGCGATCGTGTTCAATTCGCGTGAGACGGCAGATAACCTTAAGAAATCCGGCGCTTTCATTCCCGGGATTCGACCAGGCCGTCAGACTTCCGAGTACATTGATTTCGTGCTCACCCGTCTGACCACGGTCGGAGCAATCTATTTGCTTGGTGTCTGTTTGATGCCTGAATTGCTGATCATGCAGTGGAACGTGCCCTTCTATCTGGGCGGAACTTCGCTACTGATCATTGTTGTGGTCACGATGGATTTCATGGCCCAGCTCCAGGCGCATCTGATGTCGCATCAGTATGACAGTTTGTTGAAAAAGTCGAATCTCAAGAATTACGGTCGTTCTGGCGTAGTCCGGCCTTCGATGGTCGATTGTTCAAAGCTTAATACCGGACTCGGAGAAAAGGATATGAAAGTTCAGGCATCAGTCAAGAAGATCTGCCGCAACTGCAGGTTGTCCGCCGTCAGGGCGTGGTGTTCGTGATTTGCACGGATCCCAAGCATAAACAGCGACAGGGTTAAGAGGCTGAACTATCAGCCTTGATCATGAAGCGCTAAACTCGCGCTCTTGCTGCAGGTTGCGCTGATTAGACGTTACAAGGTTTACGGAGAAAACACATGGCTCGTATTGCAGGCGTCAACCTGCCGGTGCAGAAACACACTTGGGTGGCACTGACACATATTTATGGAATTGGTCGTACCCGTTCCTATCAGATCTGCGAGGCCACGGGTGTGGCTCCGGATACCAAGGTGCGTGACCTGACCGAAGGCGAGCAGGAAAAGCTGCGCCATGAGGTTGGCAAGTTCACCGTTGAGGGTGATCTGCGTCGCGAAGTAGGTATGAATATCAAGCGGCTGATGGATCTCGGATGTTTCCGGGGCCTTCGTCATCGTCGAGGACTGCCCGTTCGCGGTCAGCGTACCCGCACCAACGCACGCACCCGCAAGGGCCCGCGTCGTCCGATTCGTTGAGGTTGTAATCCATGGCCAAGCAGGCGTCAAAAGGCAAGAAAAAGGTCAAGAAGGTGGTTGTTGACGGCATCGCACACGTGCATGCGTCTTTCAACAACACCATCATTACCATTACCGATCGACAGGGCAACGCTCTGTCCTGGGCAACGAGCGGCGGATCAGGTTTCCGTGGCTCTCGCAAGTCCACGCCGTTTGCTGCACAGGTTGCGGCGGAGAACGCAGGACGAGCAGCTCAGGAATACGGTTTGAAAAATCTGGAAGTTCGCGTCAATGGCCCAGGTCCTGGTCGCGAATCGTCAGTCCGATCCTTGAACGCCGTTGGCTTCAAGATCACCAACATCATCGATGTGACGCCGATTCCGCATAACGGCTGTCGTTCACCGAAAAAGCGTCGCGTTTGACGTCTTAAGTGGAATAGCAAAAGATTATGGCTAGATATACCGGACCAACCTGTAAACTCGCTCGTCGCGAGGGTATGGACTTGAATCTGAAGAGCCCGGCCCGTGGCCTGGACTCCAAGTGCAAGCTTAACCAGCCGCCGGGCCAGCATGGCGACAGCCGTCGTCAGCGTTTGTCGGATTATGCGCTGCAGCTGCGTGAAAAGCAGAAAGTTCGCCGTATGTATGGCGTGCTCGAAAAGCAGTTTCGTAACTACTACAAGGACGCCGCTCGCCAGAAGGGTGCGACCGGTGAGAACCTGTTGCAGTTGCTCGAAGGTCGACTTGATAACGTCGTTTATCGGATGGGCTTCGCGGTCACACGCGCCCAGGCTCGTCAGTTGGTGAGCCACCGGTCAATCGAGGTCAACGGCAGCATCTTGAACATTCCGTCTGCCCAGATCAAGCCGGACGACAAGGTGGCAATTCGCGAGAAGTCCAAGAAGCAGCTCCGCATCCAGGAGGCGATCAACATTTCTCGTGAGTTGGACACAATTCCGGATTGGATCGACGTTGATTTTGAAAAAATGGAAGGTGTTTTCAAGAGTACGCCGGATCGCGGTGATCTGCCACCCGACATCAACGAAAACCTGATTGTCGAGCTCTACTCCAAGTAATCGATTGAAGCCGGCGTCAGCCGGCTTCTTGAATCAAGCGAATTCTCTCAGAGGTACACCATGTCAGGCCAGATCAGCGAACTCATCGGCAATATGCTCAAGCCGAAAGGCCTTTTGGTCGATGAAATCACCCCCCGCCGTGCTCGCATTACGCTCGAGCCGCTGGAGCGTGGTTTCGGTCATACGTTGGGCAACGCCCTGCGCCGCGTCCTGTTGTCTTCGATTCCAGGGAGTGCCATCACGGAAGTCGAAATCGACGGCGTTCTGCACGAATATACGGCGGTCGATGGCCTGCAGGAAGATATCGTAGAGGTTCTGCTGAATCTTAAGGACGTTGCCGTCCTCATGCATTCACGTGAAGAAGCGGTTCTGACCCTGTCCAAGGACAAGGCCGGGCCGGTAACTGCCGGCGACATTCAGCTTGTTCATGACGTTGAAATCGTCAACCCGGAACACGTGATCTGTAATCTGACCAAGAACAGCAAGCTCAACATGCAGCTGAAAGTGACTCGAGGCGTTGGCTATCAGCCGGCCTCGGTGCACAAGTTCAATGAAGAGGAAACGCGTTCTATTGGTCGCCTCCAGCTCGATGCCTCGTACTGTCCTGTTCATCGCGTGGCATACAGCGTAGAGAGCGCTCGTGTTGCTCAGCGCACGGATCTCGACAAGCTGGTTCTGGATATTGATACCAACGGAACGATGAGCTGCGAAGCTGCGGTAAAGCTGGCGGCCGGCATTCTTGTCAACCAGATGTCGGTTTTCGTCGATTTTGTCGCGCGTGAGAAGGATCAGACGGAAACATCAACCGAGACTTTCGATCCAGTGCTGATGCGGCCGATTGATGATCTGGAATTGACGGTTCGCTCAGCGAACTGCCTGAAAGCCGAACATATCCAGTACGTGGGCGATCTCGTTCAGCGCACGGAAACCGAGCTGCTGAAGACCCCTAATCTGGGCAAAAAATCATTGACTGAAATCAAGACGGTACTGGCCTCGCACGACCTGACTCTGGGCACCCGTCTGGAAAACTGGCCGCCTGCTAGCCTGGCCCGTACCGAGCGTTAAGGAGAACAACCATGCGTCATCGCAAAGCCGGGCGTAAGCTCAATCGCAACTCTTCGCATCGTCGTGCGATGTTCAGAAACATGACCAACAGCCTGATCAATCATGAGTTGATCAAGACCACGCTTCCAAAAGCCAAGGAGCTGCGTCGGGTCGCCGAGCCGCTGATTACCCTTGCCAAGGAAGATACCGTTGCCAAACGACGTCTGGCGTTCAATCGCCTGCGTGACAAGGAAGCGGTTGGCAAGCTGTTCAGTGAATTGGCGCCTCGTTATGCGCAGCGCCCTGGGGGTTACCTGCGAATTTTGAAGTGCGGCTACCGCGCGGGCGACAACGCGCCCATGGCCTATGTGGAACTGGTGGATCGACCGGATGCACCGGGAATGGACAGCGCGGATTGATTTTTGATCGTCTTCGATCCGAATGTTGAGATAAGCCCGGCCTTCGCGCCGGGCTTTTTCTTTTTATCGCAACTCGACCTGTTCAAGCACCAACGCTTAGAATGACTGCCAGTACTTCACCAGGCTTGAAGAGCGGCACGATGCGCAACTGGATCATGATTTCGGCCTCATTGCTGATTATGCTGCTGGGCCTATATGGCAGCATGGTTCTGCTGCTGAACGAAGAACGCCTCAAGGGTCTGCTCGCCGAGCATGTTGCGCGAGATTCCGGTCGACGGATCGAGATCAAGGGCCAGCTCAGAGTGCGCTTGTTTCCTGGTCTTCGTCTTGAGGCCGAGCAGGTAGAGATCTCTGGTCCGCGCGAAAACGCTGGTCCCGCACTGCTTCAGGCCGAGTATCTGGAAATGAATCTGCGTCTTTTGCCGATGATCCGTGGTGAAATGCAGGCCAGTCAGGTTCGGCTCCGCGGCGCCTCCCTGAATCTGTATTCAGATTCTGATGGGGTCAGTAGCCTTGAAGGGTTATTGCCGTCTGAAGTTTCAGGCAATGGCGGGGGCGGGTGGCTGGATGGGCCTGTGCAGATCGATGATGTTCTCATCAACCTCAGCAATAGCGTCGGGCTCACCGAAGAACAGTTTTCGGTTGAGCAGATCAGGCTTGATGGTTTTGCGGTCGGTGAACCTCTTCAGTTTCGCTTTCGAGGTAATGTCGGAGATCCTGCAGTCTTTGACTGGCTGGAGATTGACGCCTTGATGGTTCCTAAAGCCGCAGGGCAGTTCCGTCTTGCAAACATGCGCATGTTTGGGACCATGGAAGACGGGCACTTTGATGTCGAACTACTGGGCAATCTTGACGTGATGCCCGGTCCTCCTTTGACTGTTTCTCTTGATGCAGGTCAGCTTCGGTCAATGAGCATTCCTTCCTTCCGCAATTGACGTATACCGCGTTTGATCGCCCCTATATCAATCTTCAGCTGGAATCCGAGGTCATCGATATTAACGTTGCGGCCTTGCCCTCGCTACTTCGTGAGCATCTTGGCGCCGATAGTGATTCTCGCGTGGTGTCGGGCTTTCAGGCGATGGATTTTGACCTTGATGTCAAGATTGATCAGGTGGCCAGAGAAGGATTGGTGATGAATGATTTCGAGCTGCTTGCTCAATCTCGCAATCGCCGTCTGGCTATCGATCGCCTGGTCGCCAGTCTTCCCGGCGCCTATCTCAGCGCGCTTGGGGTCGTCGACATGTCCCCTTCCGGTTGGTCTTCCCAGCTGGGTCTGAGAGTCGATGCTGATGACTTTACGCAGTTGGCCCAGGCTGTTCCAGTCGATTGGTTTCCCGGCGGCGCTGGTGCCTTGTCACTGGCGCTGGTGCTGAATTCAGGCGAATCAGGCCTGGATATGAGTGGTCAAGGCGCAATTGAAGTCTGGAATGGTCGCTGGCCGCTGTTGCAACGCCTGGTTTATCCGGTCTGGGCCGAGAGCGCGTCGGAAAATTTCGAATTTCTGAGCTCACCCATCGATATCAGTGCAGGCGCGATCAGCCTGTCTGAATTCCAGATGGTCAACGAACAGCTGGTTGCACAGGGTCAGCTGACTTTTGAATGGCCGCCAGGCCCGCTGCTTGGCGTTCTGGATTTGACTCGCCAGCAAGGCTATCAGCGTGTTCAGATCAGTGGCAGCATGGATCAGCCCGAGTTGGAAACGCTTCTACCGGCAGCAGGAGTTGATCCTTGATTGACGAGCGTGAAAATCGGATTGGATTGATTGCCGCTCTTTCTGCATTTCTCTTCTGGGGCCTGGCGCCGATCTATTTCAAATGGCTGGGACATGTTCGTGCAGATGAGATCATTGCTCATCGAATTCTCTGGTCGGTTTTCTTCCTCGCGCTGGTCCTGCTTGTTCGACACAAATCAAAGGTGCTGTTGCGGCTCAAGGTATCGCCGCGCATCCTGGCCACGCTGGCCCTGTCTAGCGCGCTGATTCTCGCCAATTGGCTGATCTTCGTATATGCAGTCAATTCTGATCGCGTGCTTTCTACCAGTCTGGGTTACTTCATCAATCCTTTGGTCAATGTCGTACTCGGAATGCTGATCTTTCGTGAACGCTTGAGTGCTCTGCAGGTCATTGCCGTTGTTATTGCCGCTGTCGGCACCCTGTATATGGCTATTCAGGTTGGCGTGATCCCATGGATGGCGTTAGGGCTGGCGTTTTCCTTTGCCATGTATTCGGTGGTTCGAAAACTGACCGATGTCGGGCCCATGGTCGGGCTGTTCTGGGAAACCCTGCTCGCGGTTCCCCTTGCTCTGGCGTGGCTGATGTGGCTGCGATCTGCTGACCTGATCATGTTTGATCCAGCTGAACCCGCATCCGCACTGCTTCTGATCGGTACCGGGCTGGTAACCGTCATCCCGCTGCTGCTTTTTGCGGCAGCTGTGCGTCGACTTCCACTGAGTACCATGGGCGTGATCCAGTATCTTGCACCCAGCATGACCTTCATCCTCGCCGTGTTTGTTTACAACGAAACCTTTACGCGTGATCACGCCATCACGTTTGGATGCATCTGGTTGGCGCTGGTCCTGTACACCTATTCCAGCATCCAGCAGCGCCGTAGACCGCGTTTGCCACTGTAAGGCACCTCGAAATGACAGCTGAAGAACGACAACGCCCTGCGGGCAAACGAATGGCTTCTCTAGGTTCGCTCAAGCCTTTCGTGCTGCGCTATCGGATCAAGATTGCTCTGGCTCTGCTCTTTCTGCTGATCTCGGCTGCCGGTGCGCTCGCGATTCCGGCTGCAGTCGGGCAGGTCATTGATCGCGGTTTTGTGGCAGAAGATATCAGTCGTATCGATCGCTGGTTCTGGTTGCTGTTCGGCGCGGCGGCAGTCATGGCGATTGGCGGTGGTTTGCGCTTCTATTGGGTCAGCTGGCTCGGCCAGCGCGTAGTCTCTGATGTTCGCTCTGCTGTTTTTGGACGGGTGCTGGTTATGGACCCGGCGTTCTTTGCGCGCACTCGAACAGGTGAAATCCTGTCGCGCATCAACACTGATACGACGCTGATCGAGACGCTGGTCGGTTCAACCGTCTCTCTGGGTTTGAGAAATCTGTTGATGCTGGTTGCAAGCTCGATCGCGCTCGTTCTGACGGCGCCGGGTCTGGCCGGGATCATCGGCCTGCTGATTGTTCTGATCATTCTGCCGGTACTCTTCATCGGTCGCTGGGTGCGCAGTCTTTCTCGCGATGCGCAGGATCGCATCGCGGATATCTGTGCCCGTGGTGATGAAGCGATCAATGCGGTTCAGACGGTGCAGGCGTTTGCCAGAGAGCCCAAGGAAATCGAACGGTTCACGGCGACGGTCGAAGGCGCGTTTTCGGCCAATCAGAATCGGATTGCAGCGAGCACGGTCTTGATCGTGACTGTGGTTCTGCTAACGTTCTCATCGATTACCTTCGTTCTGTGGTTGGGCGCCCGCGCTGTGCTGAGCGAGACCATGTCGCCTGGCCAACTGAGTCAGTTCGTCCTTTATGCAGTCATTGCCGCAGGGTCCACCGCCAGCCTTTCGGAAATCTGGGGGCAGCTGCAGCGTGCAGCCGGGGCGATGGAACGCTTGTCGGAGTTGCTGGACCTGCGTCCGGCCATTCGCAGTCCTTCCGAACCCGTGCCGCTGCCCAAGGCGCCGTATGGTCTCTCGGTCGAGAAGCTCTGTTTCGCCTATCCCGACCGACCGGAGAATCAGGTGCTGGATGATCTGAGTTTCGAGGTTCCTGCTGGGGAGACGGTGGCCGTCGTTGGTCCCTCAGGCGCCGGAAAGTCTACGCTTTTCCAGCTCTTGCTCAGATTTCATGATCCCGATGCGGGTCGCATTCTTGTTGGCGGCGTTGACCTTCGCGACCTCGATCTGGCCGATCTGAGACGAGCAATCGGGCTGGTTCCACAGCATGTCGTTCTGTTTTCCGGCACGGCTGCGGACAATATCGCTTACGGGATCGATGATTCGAACCCGGCCCTGCTTGAGCGGGTTGCTGAAGCAGCCAACGCCAGCGAATTCATTGATCGATTGCCAAAAGGCTATGACACCTTTCTGGGTGAGCGTGGGCTGAGTCTTTCAGGCGGTCAGCGCCAGCGTCTCGCCATCGCCAGAGCGCTGGCGAAGGATCCGCCGATTCTGCTTCTGGATGAGGCGACGGCGAGTCTGGATGCTGAAAGCGAACGCTGGGTCCAGGATGCGCTGGACGCAATCAGCCGAGACCGCACCGTGCTGGTCATTGCGCATCGACTGGCCACGGTCCGACGTGCCGATAGAATTCTGGTTCTTGAGGCGGGTCGACTGGTCGCTCAGGGACGGCATGATGAACTGATGCAAGACAGCGAGCTTTATGCGCGTCTGGCCCGCCTGCAGTTTCTGGAGTGATACAAGGCAAGGGGAGCTTTGCGGGGGCTCCCCAGTGCCGAGTGCCGGTAACACGGCGTCACCCCCACGTAGCCTGCGATCTGGGTTCAGCTGTTGCTCATAGTGGATCGTAAGTGAACTTCTGGCCGCCCACGGTGGCTTCGGCCATCAGTCCGCCGCGGACCAGGATGAAGACCGCCACACCGCGCTCGTAGCTGGTGGTTGCGGCCGCGCCTGCGGTTGCTGCGACCGCTGTGGCCTGGGCCGAGAACTCGAAGTTCTCCCGCTTGAACGAGGTCAGCGCGGCGGAATCCTCGAAAAAGATGACCTGAGAATAGGCCTGAGCGCCAATCTGGGCCCCGATGGTGGCCTGAGACACCGAGGTTCTGCCGACAGCGCGCCCTTGTTCGAAAACGATGCCGCGGCCAAAGCCGCCGCCGACCCAAAGACCGGCTTTGCCGATATCCGGAAAAATGGCGTAGCCCTGGGCGTGATCGATCCAGCGCTGAAGCTCGGGGTCCCGGTCGACAAAACTATCCAGTGCTGTCCGCGATTCCCGAATCAGGCTCGAGTCCGAGGGCGTCGAAGCACAGCCGGCCAGCAGCAGAATGGAGACAATGGCGATAGAAAACGCGGCGCGATGGGTCATGTCAGCTCCTAAAGAAAGCAATGAAACTCAATGGAATAGACCAGCCGGTGCAGGTCATGGTTCAGGCCGCAGTGCTCATGATCTGAGCGGTCACGGCGGCAAAGTGGGAAATGCTGCCGGCCAGAACAAACAGATGCCAGATGGCATGATTGAACGGCAGGCGATCGAAGTGATAGAACAGCGTTCCAGCGGTAAAGCAAACACCGCCAAGAATCAGTAGCAGCAGCGTCGTCGGAGTTACCGCTTGACTGAGCGGCGCAAATGCCACGACGACCAGCCAGCCCATGCCAATGTAGATCAGGGTGGACAGGGCTTTGAAGCGGCCAGTGAAAAACAGCTTGAAGATGATGCCGACTACGGCCAGGCCCCAGACCACGCCGAACAAGGACCAGCCCCAGCGCCCACCAATGGCAGCAATGGTGAACGGTGTATAGGTCGCTGCGATCATCAGAAAAATGGCGCAGTGGTCGAGCACCTTGAGCCTGAATTTGAGCTTTGGGCGCTGTGCAACGTGATAGAGCGTTGATGCGGTATAGAGCAGGACCAATGCGGCGGCGAAAACGGCCACGCTCACCACCTCTCGGGCGCCTGCGTGAAGCTTGGCCAGGGTAATCAGTGCAACACCGCCGCCAATCGACAGAATGACGCCCACGCCGTGAGTCAGGGCATTGGCGATTTCCTCTCGAGGGCTCTGAATTCTCGACATGGCGCCGAGCATAGCATTTCCAACCCCGCTTTCAATGACATGAGCTGGGCTGATCCTTTTCAGTTAGCATGCTCGCTGGACTCGAGAATTCCTGAAAGGACGAAGCAATGAACATGCGATTGATCCTGGCGCTGACCGTAGCTCTGATGATGGCCGCCTGTACTGAATCCCCGCCGTCGACCAGCGTTCAGCAGACTGCAGAAGCCGAAACCACAAGACCAGTCGAGCCGGTGGTGGTCGAGCAGCTTCCGTTTTCCGAGTTCACCGAGCAGTTGATCGAGCGGATGCTCGCCCACAGTCCCGAATGGGCCGTCTATCAAGGGCGGTATGAACAGGCGGATGAAGTCACTGTTCCTTCGGCCGAGCAACGCGCTCGGACACTGCAAATGATCAATGCGGCGCTGAGCGAGCTCGAGAGCTATGCAGACAGCGCGCTATCGCCGTCCGAGCGTGCCGACTACGCTCTGCTTGAGAATCGTCTCAAAGCCTTGCGTTGGTACCAGGAAGAATTGCGCAGCTGGCAGTGGAATCCGGCCAGCTACAACGTGGCCGGTGTCATCAACATTGTGCTCAATACCGAGTTTGCGCCGCTGGAAGAGCGGATCGATATCGTTCGATCTCGACTGGACCAGGTTCCGGCCTACTACGCGGCGGCGCGAGCGAATATCGAACGCCCGACGATGGAACACCTGGAGCTTGCGATCGTGCAGAACCGAGGGGGCTTGAACAGCCTCGGTGAGGCGCTGGAGGCCCGCCTGGCAACCGCCAATTTGAGTGATCAGCAGCAGTCGGAATTCATGGCGGCGCTGGATCCTGCGCGCAGCGCAATCGAAGACTGGATCGAGTTTCTTGAAACCATGAAGCGCGATTTGGAGGTTTCAGGCGAGGTGAGGCCATTCCGGCTGGGCGGTGCGCTGTACGAACAGAAATTCAGCTACGACATCCAGGCCGGTTTTACCGCGCGGCAATTGTATGAGCGCGCTCTGGCTGAAAAGGAGCGGCTCTTGGCCGACATGGATTCGATTACCGTGGCGCTGTGGCCAGAATATTTTTCGGATCAGGAACTCCCGGCCGAGCCCGTGGTTCGGATCGGACAGTTGATTGATCATCTTTCAGACCAGCACAGCACGCTGGAGGAGTTCATTCCAGAAATTCGCCGCCAGATTCCCGAGCTGGCCGAGTTCGTGCGCGAAAATCGCTTGCTGGATCAGGACCCGGACAAGCCCCTGATCGTGCGCGAAACGCCAGAATACATGCGTGGTGGCGGTGCGATTGCATCGGTCAGCGCCCCCGGGCCGTTCAATCCGGGCGCAGAAACCTACTACAACGTCACGCCTCTGGAGACCTACGGTGAAGCGCAGGCCGCCAGCTATCTGCGCGAATATAACCACTGGATACTGCAGATTCTGAACATCCATGAGGCGATTCCCGGTCACTACACCCAACTGTTGCACGCCAACCTTTCGCCGAGTCTGGTCAAGAGCCTGTTTGGCAACGGTGCGATGGTCGAGGGTTGGGCGGTGTACGCCGAGCGCATGATGCTGGAAGCCGGCTGGGGTGATCAGGAACCTGAAATGTGGCTGATGTACGGCAAGTGGGCCCTGCGCGTGGTTCATAACGCGATTCTTGACTACGCTGTGCACGTCGAGGGCATGGAGCGCGACGAAGCCATCCGGCTGATGCGCGAAGAGGCATTTCAGGAAGAAAGCGAGGCCACTCAGAAATGGCGTCGTCTGACCCTCTCCCAGGTCCAGCTGACCTCGTATTTCTCGGGTTATGCCGAAATCTACGATTTTCGCGAGCGTCAAAAAGCCGCGCTGGGTGAGGCGTTCGATCTCGAAGCCTTTCACAATGAATTTCTGAGCTATGGGTCTGCACCGGTGGCGGTGATTGCCGACCTGATGACCGCGTCTGGAACTCGATAGGGACTTGGCTCGACGGCTGGCTCGATGGCTCGATGGCTGAGATCCCCTGCTAGGCTGAATGTTCAGCGCGCAGCGGGTCTCGGTCGTTGAATTCAAAAACGCATGGTCTTTCTGGGTCTCTCGATCTAACCGAGCCATCGCGGGTGAGTATTCGGCAATGTCATGGGTGGTAGACAGGTCCAGCGTCTTCAGCGTTTGGTTCAGTGGAGCTTGGGTTGCTTCCTTCGTAGCTTCGTGCCGTGAACGACCAAGAGCCCTTGGTCAGGGTGGGTGCCAGATTGCAGAAGCTGCAGACAATGTGTTTGCTGTCGCGACCCAAGGCGTGCCCGCAGGCAACACTCCTCCCCGCTGATCACTCTGCCAACGGCACCCGCCGATGCTCGATGCCCATCAGGGCGACGATCGCTTGCCTGGCTGAATACGTGGAAAGTTACTCAGAGATCACACTCAACCCAATAATCGACGCCACCACGGTTTTTGCGGTGGCGGCAGGACCTCGGCGAGACGATCGATGTTGGGTGCTTTACCGTCGATCAGCTGATGCGGGAATTCGATGCAGATCAGGCGGGCCAGCGTGGGATTGGTCCAGCGCTCGATCAGCGCCTGGGCCTCCGAGATGCGTGGAATGCGACGACGGTCTCGATGCGCATCCGAGGCTACTACATGAATCAGACCGCGCTGGAGCATGGCCCTGGCGGCGTCCTGAATCTGTGGCCCGAACTGACCCGTCAAGGATTGAGCGGTGACCTGTCCCAGGCAGCCCATCTCGATCCAGTCTTCGAGCATTTCAGGATGTTCTCTGAGCTGGCTGTTGCGCTCGGGGTGGGCGATGATCGGCTGGAGGCCCTGACAGATGATCTGTTCCAGCAGCTGATCCGAGCCCAGCGGCACGGTATGAACGGGCAGCTCGACCAGCACGGCTTTTTTCTGATTGGCCACGGTCATGGCGCGTCCGGCACCCAGTTCTTCGGGCAGCTCCGGCACCAGGTGCAGCTCGGTGCCGGGCAGGATCTTCAAGGGGATGCCTGCAGCAAGCAGCGCTTCGCGAAGCTCGGCGACAGCGCTCAGTACCGCACTGGCAGGATTGGAATAAACGCCGTTGAGATGATGCGGCGTGACCACCACGGTGCGAATGCCATCAGCCACAGCCAGCCTGGCCATGGCCAGCGATTGCTCAAGATCCCTGGCACCGTCGTCGATGCCTGGCAGTAGATGGCAATGGAGATCAGCGTACACGGCAATCAAGACCGTCAGGTTTCGGCCAGCGTATCAGAAGCCCAGCAGGCTCCAGACACTTGGTGGTGGGCGAGCTGTTCAAAGCCGGCCGTCAACAAGCGAGTGATCCAGCGTGGACCGAACGTCATAGAGAACCCCGCCCACGCTCAGGTAGCCTCGCAGATCAGCCTGCCGCTGCGCAAACTGCTGATGCGCCACCGCATGGACAACGGCGGCGTATTGCCCTGAGGCCGCTTCATCTATCAGATCGATGCCGTAGGTCTGCTGCGCTTCGGTCTTGTCGACCCAGGGGTCTTGGACCTCAACGCTCAGCTGATAGTCTTCGAGTGCCTTGATCAGGTCGATCACTCGCGTGTTGCGCAGGTCCGGACAGTTCTCCTTGAAGCTCAAGCCCAGAATCAGGACGCGCGCGCCGGGCTGGTAGACGCGCTTGCGCGCCATCAGCTGCAGAACTTCGTTGGCGACGAATTCGCCCATGGCATCGTTGACCCGCCGCCCCGCGAGGATGACTTCCGGGTGGTGGCCAACGCTTTGTGCCTTGTGGGTCAGGTAGTAGGGATCCACGCTGATGCAATGGCCACCGACCAGGCCGGGGCGAAACGGTAGAAAGTTCCACTTGCTGCCGGCCGCCGCGAGCACGCTTTCAGTGTCCAGGCCGAGTCGCGAGAACAGAATGGCGAGTTCGTTGACCAGCGCAATATTCAGATCGCGCTGGGTGTTTTCGATGACCTTGGCCGCTTCTGCCACGCGAATACTCTGGGCCGGAAACGTGCCGGCCCGAATGATCCGGCGATACAAGGCATCGACGGTCTTTGCGGTGGTAGGCGTGGAGCCGGAAGTGACCTTCACGATATCCGGCAGACGATGCTGTCGGTCACCCGGATTGATGCGTTCCGGGCTGTAGCCACAGTAAAAACCGTTTGCTGATTGGGCTTCATGATCCGCATCTTCGCCCTGGATATAGCTCAGTCCCGACTGGCGTTCCAGGATAGGCACGCAGTCCTCTTCCGTTGCACCGGGATAGACGGTCGATTCATAGATCACCAGATCACCGGGTTTGAGCACCGAGCCGACCAGCGTGCTCGCCGCATGCAGCGGGCCGAGGTCAGGTCGCTTGGAGGCGTCGATCGGGGTGGGAACGGTGATGATGAAGACCCGGGCCTCGGCGATGCTCTGGGCCTGGTTGCTGAATTCGAGCTTGCTTGCAGCTGCGAGTTCGTCCTCGAGAACCTCGCGCGTGTGATCGACCCCGGCTTGCAGTTCCCTGATTCGATCGGCCTTGATGTCAAAACCCGTGGTCTTGAAATGCTGGCCGAAATTGACCGCAAGCGGCAGTCCGACATACCCCAGGCCGATTACCGCGATGGACGCGTTTCCCTGGTCGAGATCGTTGATCAGTTGGTCGAGCATGTCAGGCGGGCCCTCAGCACTTGTAATACTGACGATACCATTCGACGAAGCGCGCGACGCCCACTTCGACGGCCACCTTGGGACGATAGTCGACGGCATCGATCAGCTCGCTGACATCGGCTTCGGTGTCAGGAACGTCGCCAGGCTGCAGCGGCAGCATCTCCATGCGCGCCGTCTTGCCGAGGCAGTCTTCCAGTACTTCGATATAGCGCAGCAATTCCACGGGCTGTTCATTGCCTATATTGAACAGCCGATAGGGCGCGGTGCTGCGTGCCGGGTCCGGTGCCTGACTGGACCAGTTGGGATCCGCGCTGGCCGCTTGATCGAGTACCCTCACCACGCCTTCGACGATGTCATCGATGTAGGTGAAACTGCGCTTGTGCCGGCCGTGGTTGAAGACCTGAATCGGCTCATCATTCAGTATGGCGCGAGTGAACAGGAACAGCGCCATATCCGGCCTGCCCCAGGGGCCATAGACGGTAAAGAATCGCAGGCCAGTGCAGGCAATGCCGTAAAGATGGGCGTAGCTGTGGGCCATCATTTCATTGGCTTTCTTGGTCGCTGCGTACAGCGTCAAGGGGTGCTCGGTGGGCTGGTGCTCGGAGAACGGCATCGTGGTGTTGGCACCATAGACCGAGCTGGTCGACGCAAAGACCAGATGCTCGATAGCGTGGTGTCGGCACCCTTCGAGAATGTGCAGAAACCCGGTGATGTTGCTGTCGGTATAGGCATGCGGATTGACGGCGGCATAGCGAACGCCGGCTTGTGCCGCCAGATGAACCACGCGCCGTGGCTTGTGGTTCTCGAACAACTGCTCAACCGCGCTGCGATCAATCAGGTCGGCGTGGACATGCTCGTAGCCCGGGTCAGTCATCAAGCGTTCGAGCCTTGCCTGCTTGAGGTGGACGTCGTAGTAGTCACTCAAGTTGTCCAGGCCAACGACACGCTCGCCGCGAGCAAGCAGGGCGGTTGCAACGTGTGAGCCGATAAAGCCGGCAGACCCGGTCACCAGAATCGGATTGCGTGCTTGGTGTTCAGTCATTGCTTGAAGGTATGCATCAGTGGAGCTCAGCAGCTGGTGTCCTACCGAAGGTTTCATATTCGAAGCCCAGATGTTGCATGTCGTCGGGCTCGAACAGGTTTCGTCCATCGAAGATGGTCGGCGTGCGCAGCCGGCGATGAATTTCGTCAAAATCCGGGCTGCGGAACTCGTTCCATTCAGTGACGATGATCAAGGCATCAGCCTCGTTCAAGGCATCCAGTGCGCTTTCTGCGTAGCGCACTTCGGGCCGCTCTCCGATTTCACGTCTGGCCGTATCCATGGCAGCAGGGTCGAAGGCCGTCAGAGTAGCACCACTAGCGATCAGATCATCGATCACCACACGACTGGAAGCCTCGCGCATGTCATCCGTACGCGGCTTGAAGGCCAGTCCCCAGAGGGCAAAGTGACGACCGCTCAAGTCATTGCCAAAGCGTGCCCGAACCTTCTCTGCCAAGCGTCGCTTTTGCGCCTGATTCACGGATTCAACCGCTTCGAGAATCTGTAGTCCATTGCTCGGCGTTGAACGGGCGGTGTGGATCAGTGCGTTGACGTCCTTAGGAAAGCAGGAGCCACCGTAGCCGCAGCCTGGATAGAGGAAGTCAAATCCGATCCGGGGATCAGCGCCAATGCCTTTACGCACCTGCTCGATATCGGCGCCAAGATGTTCGGCCAGGTTGGCTAGTTCATTCATGAAGCTGATACGCGTGGCCAGCATGGCGTTGGCGGCATACTTGGTCAATTCGGCAGAGCGTGTGTCCATGCACAGAATACGATCATGGTTGCGATTGAAAGGCGCATAAAGGCGCCGCAACATCGCCTGCGCGCGCTCGCAGCGGCCCCCGATAATTACGCGATCCGGTTTTTGGAAGTCGGCGATTGCAGCCCCTTCTTTCAGGAATTCCGGGTTTGAAATGACGGAAAATTCATGATCCACCCCACGTGATTTCAATTCTTCCCGAACGGCTGCCTCGACCCGGTCGGCGGTTCCGACGGGAACCGTGGATTTGTCCACAATGACTTTGTATTCATTCATGTGGCGGGCAATGTTGCGAGCCGCATCCAGGGCGTAGCTCAAGTCAGCCGAGCCGTCCTCCCCGGGTGGCGTACCGACGGCGATGAATTGAATCTGACCGTGTGCGGTAGCTTCGCTTATATCCGTCGTGAACCTCAGTCGTCCGGCGGCGCGGTTGACCTGCACCAGGGCATCGAGGCCGGGCTCATGGATGGGGATGCCGCCTGAATTCAGTAGTTCGATCTTGGCTTGGTCGGTGTCAAGGCAGACAACGTCATTTCCGACCTGTGCGAGGCAGGTGCCGGTGACCAGGCCGACATAGCCGGTTCCGATTATCGTGATGCGCATGATGTCAGGGGGCCTCTGTGAGTGGGGTCGGGACCAGCCGCAAAGTGTGACAGTGCTGGATGACCATTTTATTGTTGTCCGGGTCTGGTTTCAGGGCGCCTGAATCAGCGCGCTCAGCTCCCCGACCTTGTCGGCAAGCAAGTCGGAATTGGCGCGGGTTTCGACATTCAGGCGAATCACCGGCTCGGTGTTCGAGGCGCGCAAATTGAACCGCCATTCCATGAATTCGAGGCTGATGCCATCGGTTCGATCAATGTCGGGATTGTCTGGCTGGAAGTGTTTGAATACCCGAGCAATGGTGTTCTCGGTATCGTCGACCGAAAAATTGATTTCGCCGCTGCAGGGGTAGGCTTGAATCCGGGCATCAAGCATTTCACCGAGTGTCTGGTCATGTTGCGACAAGGTCTGAGCCAGCAGCAGCCAGGGCAGCATGCCGCTGTCGCAAAAGGCAAAGTCGCGAAAGTAGTGGTGAGCCGACATTTCACCGCCATAGAGCGCATTTTCTCGGCGCATGCGTTCCTTGATGAAGGCGTGGCCACTCTTGTTGATCAGCGCCGTGCCGCCAGCCTGTGCGACCTGGTCCAGGGTGTTCCAGGTCAGGCGCGGATCAAGAATGATCTTTTCGCCCGGATGCTGCTCGAGCAAGGTCTTGGCGAACAGACCGACGAGGTCATAACCTTCGATGAATCGGCCGTCTTCGTCGAAAAAGAAGCAGCGGTCATAGTCGCCGTCCCATGCGATTCCGAAATCCGCGCCCTGGTCGCGGACCGCCTGAGATGTTTCCAGACGATTCTCAGGCAGCAGCGGATTGGGTACGCCATTCGGGAAATGCCCGTCGGGCTGGTGATGCAGGCGAACTGCATCCAATGGCAGCCTTTTGGCCAGCGCATCGAAGGCCGGGCCTGCGCAGCCATTGCCGGCATTGACAATCAGTTTCATCGATCGCAGCTCATCGATCTCGATGGTTTCCAGCATGCGCTGGACGTATTCATCGAGAACGTCTTCATCCCGATTCTGGCCAGGCTGCACGCCTGGCGTGCGGCCTTTTTCGTCTGCAACGATGCCTTCGATGTCCTTGAGTCCGGTATCGGCACTGATCGGGATGGCCTGTTCACGGACCATTTTCATCCCGTTGTAGTCGGCCGGATTGTGGCTGGCCGTGACCATGATGCCACCGCCCATACCGGCGCGTGACGCGGCGTGGTAGACCATTTCGGTGCCGACCAGACCGATGTCAATGGTGTCGCATCCAGCGGAATGCAGCCCTGCCATCAGGCCTTCGGCAAGTTCCGGGCTGGACAAGCGCATGTCGCGGCCGACCACCACCGGTCCTTTAGGCCGAACGACTTCGACATAGCCGCGGCCAATTCCGTAAGCCCGCTCCGCGTTCAGCGATTCGGGAACGCGACCTCGAAGGTCATAGGCCTTGAACGGCGAGTGGGCGAGAGTGCTCATGCTTGGATTCCAGAGTTTGGGTGATTCAGGCGCGGCGAATACTGTTTTCATCGAGTTCGATCGCGCGTTCCTGCTGGAGTAACTGCAGCAGGACAATCACACGTTCATCGCCGGTTCGAGCCTTGAACAAGGCCTGATAACCGGAACACGGGCCTTCAATGATTTCCACCCGATCATCCGCCTGGTAATCGATGGCGCCGGCCAGGTTGACGACGCCCTGTGCATTGCAGCGCTGTCGCAGCTTGTCGATCACCGGGTCGGGAACGATCGGCGCTTCACGACCCAGGCGAACCAGGCCAACCGTGCCTCGAGTCGAGCGAATCGTGCTCCAGTCATCCACGCCGTGCCCTAGACGCACGAACAGGTAGCGGGGAAACATGGATTCGGTCCGGATTTCACGACGTCCCTGCCGCACCTGACGAGCAGAGACCTTGGGGCGAAAAAGCTCGAAGCCCTGGTTGCGCAGATGCTCCTCGGCTCGCGCATCCTGGCGCGGCTTGCAGAAGACCGCATGCCAGTGGCGGGCGGTTTCTGGAGCGGCTATGTCTTCTATGGTCGTGATTCTCATGCCGCGGGCGGCCGGATGGGCGTGGTGTTCAACAGTTGAACATTGTGCCTGTGAACGTCGCCCGGTGGCAATACGAAGGTCTTGTCAATGCGAGCCGAGCGGGCCTTGCCCTTACCGAGACCGCACCGGGCGAACCCGATAGCTGGATTCGCGGGAGTACTCGAATGCCAGTCCGTAGTAGAAGCCCACGAACCAGGCATGATCTTCTTCTTCGGTATCCAGGCTGCTTGACCAGAATCCAGCCCAGGGGGTGTTGGGAAAGATGTTCTCGTTGATCGCCGGCGCTTCCCGGCAAAGCTCGACGATGGTTTCCAGCTCCTCCCGGCTCGGCAGGCGCCAGTCGGTGTAGCCGGCCAGATCACCGTTCTGGTTGAGTTCATCGACGGCCATGTTGGCTTCGTCCCAGCTCATGGATGTGGCCTGGCCGGTGCAGAAGTCACGGCTCCATCTCTGCCCCAGGGCGCACTGTGCCCACTGCAGATTGGTGCTGTCGTGGATGACCGTGCCGTCTCGAGGTAGTTCGAAGTCGGTGTCCGGCGTTGTCGGCTCGTCTTCACCGGTTCCACCCTGGCAGTGTCGGTCAAACGCCAGTGCGGCGGGCGTTGCCAGCACGATCAAGGTCAAGAATACAGCGGCTCTGGATAGGGTTCCGGTCATCGAATTCGCTCTCCTGGCGACGAACTGAAGCGTTTCAGGGCGATCGTCTTGCATCAGTTCGACGGCAGCCAGATGGCAAGCAGCTCGAACGTTGTTCCGTCAATCTGACCCCTTGAAATCGAACGACGCCAAAGAACAATCAGACAATGGCATCGATTCGGGCTCAATTATGGGTTGCGACTCTGGGACATGCAAGCCAGAGATCAGGTTCGTGAGTGCGGCGCTCGGCGGTCTGCCCCCGGACTGCGCCCGGTCCAGCGTCGATAGGCCCGGTTGAAATTGGCCGGATCGGAATATCCGAGTCGATGGGCAATGTCAGCGATCGGCAGCTGCGAATGGTTCAACAACTCCTGAGCAATATGGAGGCGGGTTTCATCCACCAGGCGTCGGTAGGAGGTGTTTTCGTCAGCGAGATGCCGGCTGAGACTGCGCGCCGATAGGCCCAGCTGCCTCGCTGTGTGGCCCAGGCCGGGATTGACGCCGGCCCGGTTGATCAATGCCGAACGAACCCGGGCTGACACTCGTCGCTCAAGCGGGTCTCGAAGCAGTCGTTGGCAGCGATGGATCATCAATTCATGCAGTTCCGGATCGGCCAGGAGACAGGGTTGCGCCAATCGCGTTGTCGGCATGCCGATGGCAAATCGATTGGAGCCGTTCTTGAGCGCGCCAGGGAATTCCGCGCGCAGCGCATCGTACCGAGCTGCTTCAGGCTCGGGAATCTCCAGCCACAGCTCCGATCGCTGCGAGCCAAGCAGCTGTGCGATCAGGCCAGCCAGCGCCAGCAGATTCATTTCCATCAACAGCGAGGCAGGCTCAGGGAGCGGCAGTCGCTGGCGTATTTCCAGCACCTGGTCCTGTCCTTCCCGATACATCCGAGCCGTGGCCCAGGGCGCGCGCAGGCGTTCGAAACGCTCAAGCGTCGACAGGGCGGTGCCGACAGTTGCTGCGCTGATGGCTGCCAGCCCGACCGGCCCGTGTTGCGCTGCCTCAAGCTGCAGACAGGGCTGGATGTGCCAGCCTGGTGGAAGGCGCTGATCAAGAGCCATGGCCAGTGCGCCGACCTGGTCCAGGGGCAGAGTGGCCTGATCCAGACATGCCAGCTCCAGGCCCGCCGCCTCGAACAGACTCAGTTGATCCTCGTGCCGCTGGATCAGGCGCTCAAGAAACAGCTTGAGATAGCCGCTGGGTAGCGTGAGATCGGTGGCCTGCGATTCGATTTGGCGAGAAATGACCATTGCCGGGCCAGTTTTACCCTATGTTCGAGGCCTCGGCAAGCTCACACTGCAGTCTGTTTCGTTTAATGGCGTCGATCAGACATGAGTCTTTCAGCATTGCAGTGGCGCGCGGCCTCGCGGGATGGGATGAAGGTAAGCGACGGCAAACGCTATGCCTGGCTGTTGTCCGTGGTCTACCCCTTGTTTCCACTCTAGCGCCGTGGCGCTGCACGGGTGGAGCGGTCAGGAATTCTGGCTGCTGCTGCCGGTTCTGTTCACCTACGGAATGGTGCCGGCGCTGGATGCCTGGCTGGGCGAGGACGCCAGCAATCCTCCCGAGTCCGCCATCACCGAACTTCAGAATGATCGCTACTATCGGGTGCTGACCTGTGACCGTGCCGCTGCACCTGG
>CALNZT010000008.1:0-199998 GCA_942491245.1 uncultured Pseudomonadota bacterium | reverse complement strand
TACGTATTGCTCTGCTGATCACCCATCACCACTGGGACCACACCGACGGCATCGACGACATTCTGGCCGTCCATCGCGTACCGGTGTACGGCCCCGAGGACGCGCGCATTCCACAAGTCGACCGGCCGGTGGCCGAAGGCGACAGCATCGTCATTGCCCAGCCCGATATCCGGCTCGACGTACTCAGCGTGCCCGGCCACACCAGCATTCACCTGGCCTTCGTCGGCGCGGACTTCGTGCTGTGTGGGGATGCCCTGTTCTCAGCCGGCTGCGGCCGCCTGTTCGAAGGCACGGCCGAGCAGATGCAGAATTCTCTAGACAAACTTGCCGCCCTGCCCGGCACAACCCGCGTGTTCTGCACCCACGAATACACCCTGGACAACTGCCGCTTCGCCCTGCAGGTCGAACCCGAAAACCCGCAGCTGATCGAGCGCCTGAACCAGGCCCGAATGCTGCGCAACCAGGGCCGCATCACCCTGCCCTCGACGATCAAGGACGAGCTGGAATTCAATCCATTCCTGCGAGTCCGCGAACCCACCGTGATCGAATCCGCCCAGCGCCACACCCCAAGCAGCGGAACCCAACCCCACGAAGTCTTCGCCACCCTCCGCCGCTGGAAAGACCAGGGGCTGAAAACCAAAACACACCCCGATCCTGTAGGAGCTTGCTTGCAAGCGAAGGCTATTACCCCGGCGCCAAAATCTAAACTCCGTGCCTCAACCCACCACCGAATTCGCCTGCAAGCAGCCTCCTACAAAAACCACCACCCCCCGACCCTGTAGGAGCTTGCTCGCAAGCGAAGGCTAATACTCCGGCACCCAAAGCCAACCCCCGAGGCCAACCCACCACCGAATTCGCCTGCAAACAGCCTCCTACAAAAACCGTAGCCCCCGATCCTGTAGGAGCTTGCTCGCAAGCGAAGGCTAATACTCCGGTGCCCGAACCCAACCCCTGGGGCCAACCCACCACCGAATTCGCCTGCAAGCAGCCTCCTACAAAAACCACCACCCCCCGACCCTGTGGGAAGCTTGCTCGCAAGCGAACGCTATTACCCCGGTGCCCAAACCCAACCCCCGAGGCCAACCCACCACCGAATTCGCCTGCAAGCAGCCTCCTACAAAAACCACCACCCCCCGACCCTGTAGGAGCTTGCTCGCAAGCGAACGCTAATTACCCCGGTGCCCGAACCCAACCCCCGAGGCCAACCCACCACCGAATTCGCCTGCAAGCAGCCTCCTACAAAAACCACCACCCCCCGACCCTGTAGGAGCTTGCTCGCAAGCGAAGGCTATTTCCCCGGTGCCCGAACCCGACCTCCGTGGCCAACCCACCACCGAATTCGCCTGCAAGCAGCCTCCTACAAAAACCGCTAACCCCCGATCCTGTAGGAGCTTGCTCGCAAGCGATGGCTAATACTCCGGCACCCAAAGCCACCCCCCGAGGCCAACCCACCACCGAATTCGCCTGCAAGCAGCCTCCTACAAAAACCGCTAACCCCCGATCCTGTAGGAGCTTGCTCGCAAGCGAAGATCCGGCCCCGGTGCCCGAAGCCTAGCAAATAGGGCTCTTCCCACACCGAATTCGCCTGCAAGCAGGCTCCTACACGGCCTTGCTCACCGCCGGCGGTTCAATCTTCAAATCGGTCGGCAAAAACAATCCCGGCGCCGTCGGTCAGGCACGATGGGGTATTGGCGTTGATTCGCTCGGCAATCAGGGCATTGACCGGGCCGGCCAGGGTGAAGGCATTCTGATTGCCGCAGCCTGATCCAAAGTTGCAGTAACTCATCAAGGTGCCCTGGCCGGCTGCCGGGCAGCTGGTCGGGCCGGAATAGCAGCCCGGCTCCGAGGCGTAGCACTGATCGATCGGCGGGCTGTAGCAGTGGGTGTGCGGTGAACCGAGGTTGTGGCCCAGCTCGTGGCCGAACAGATTGGCGCTGAGCGCGACCGAAATGCTCGGATTGCGAAACAACTGGTTGTAGCTGTAGCTGCCGCCGGTGTTCTGGGTTCGACAATAGGAATTGACCCAGGCAATACCCGACGCTGAATTGCCCGATGACGATCGCCCGGAAATCATCGCCGCGTGCGAGCGACTGATCCCGGAATACGTCGCCTCCCAGTGGCTGCCGAATTCGTTGAGCTCGGCCGCACCTGCACCCGAATCAGCCAGCTCATACGGGTCGCTGCCCACGCGCAGAAACACATCACCCAGCTCCAGGCGAAGGTCGAGCTGCGATTCGAACAGCCCGTTGGTCAGCATGACCAGCTGTTCGATCCAGTCCGCGGCAGCCGTGGTGTTGTTTCCAAAGCGAAGGTTCAGCCACTCCTTGTCGGTGTCGATCGCCAGGCGACCGAAGCGCAGCGCGCCGCCGCGCGGGCGCAGGTCCATGGCCGATGGCAGCGCCTGAGTACCGGCACCGCGAAGGGCTTCCACCTCATCATTACCGCAAGCCGAGTCGATTGAAACGCCCTCGGGCAGCAGGGTCTCGGCCGCATACGCGCGCAAGCGCAGGCCGTCGGCGTCACGATAGCTGCGAATCTCCTCGAAGCCCGCCGATGAATACACACCGCCGCGCCAGGACGACGGATCACCCGCCTGACCCAGCAGCACGACGCGCGCGCTCGCGTCGCTCACGGTTCGCCCGATCAGAAAGACCCGATCCGAGCGCGACAGCTGACGGGGCTGCCCGTTTTCGACCACGCGGACCTCCGCACCCGGTGCATACAGCTCGACGCGCTCGAAACGCACGTCAGCAAGCCGGCCCTGCCCGATCGGCATCGACGCAAGCTCGATCGACTCCCCCACCGCCGTCGTGGCCAATAGGTGTTCCAGATCCGGCGTGGCGGCTCGCAAGGGTGTAATCGAAGCGCAAAACAGCAGCGCAGTCGCGATGAACAGCAGGAATCGGGGCATGGGATCTACTCTGACAACGGGATTAAGCTCAGTCTACGCCGGCTTCACAGCAACGACAAGCCACTGAATTCCTGTGATTTATCGCACGTTTTCACAGCACCGAAAGGCAGTTCGCTGCAAACTGGCGAGGTAAACTGTCTCCCAATTGAGAGCATTCCGGGCCACCCCACCATGCCCGCGTATCGAAAAACCTGCGAATCCTCCTGCTGCTGCTGATCCTCGTCCCGCTGGTCTACGCCTTCCGCCTGCCCGCCGACCCCGCGCCGGACTGGGATCGAACGCTGAATATCGTGGTCCTGCCGTACAACGCCGACGGCAGTGCCCGCACCCAGACCCATATTCAGGCCCTGGATGATGGAAGCTTCACTGAACTTCGGGCGTTTTTTGTGCGCGAAGCCGCGCCACGAGCTGCAAATCACTCAACCCTTCCGAGTCGTGCTCGGACCGGTGATCGAAAACGCTCCGCCGCTGCCGAGCCAGCGCGCGAGCTGGCTGGGTCAGTTGGGCTGGGCGCTCCGGCTGCGCTGGTGGCACTGGCGGCTGGATAAAACCGACCAGCAACCTGACATCGTGGTCGCGGCGCGCTATCAATCCAGCGCCAACCCGCTGACTCGCCTGCACTCGATCGGCATGCCCAGCCCGCGCCTGGCCATCGTCAACCTGGCAACCGAGCCCGGTGCAACAAGCCGCAACCAGTTCGTGCTGGCGCATGAAATTCTTCACACCGTCGGTGCCAATGATCACTACGTGCAATCCACGGGCTATCCCCACTGGCCAGACGGTTACGCAGAACCCAACCTGATTCCCCGCTATCCGCAGACCAGCGCAGAAATCATGGGCGGCCGGATTCCCGTTCGTGAGGGGCAATCCCGTCAAGCGGGATCGCTAAGCGAAACCATCATGAGTACGGCAACGGCCAACACCATTGGATGGGTCGCGCAATCATAGAGGACAAAAGAATCGCTTACTGATCCTACAGCGTCTGAGGAATCGCATCACACTCTATCCCAAACAGGCACGTCAATTGCATTGCATAGATTGGAAATAGTCAACAGACTAGGGAGCAAACGCATGCGACGTCAGGAGTCTGGTTTCACGCTGATCGAGCTGATGATCGTCATCGCGATTTTGGCGATTCTCAAGGCGATTGCCATTCCTGCTTATCAGGATTACGCTATCCGGTCGAAGGTATCGGAAGGCCTCAACGTAGCCGCATCAGCCAAAATCGCAGTTATCGAGACGTTTCATTCAAGAGGCAGCGTGTCCGATCAGGCAGCAACGGGGTACGCCAGTCCGAACAACGGATTATGTAGACAGTGTTGCGATCGCGGGCGACGGTTCGGGCGCGATCGACATCGAATTACGCGCAACACCGGGGCAACAACTGATGTCGACCTGCGGCTGACGCCCAGCCTGGTGCTTGGCGCCTCAACAACCTCGGTATGCTCAACGGTGGCCGGCGGAGGCCAAGCACGTTCCGGCCGAGTGCAGAAACTAGGTCTGAGTTCGTCCATTGCTGACAATAATTGTCACATTGAGCATCGTGAGCAAGAGAGGTAAACAGGCTGTAGACTCTTCGGCACCAGACTCTTGAGTCTTAGCACTCTCTGAGCTCGGAAGACTGGGGACGCAGTGAACAAAGCAAGGTAAACTGGCACAACATTTGCATGTAACCCTCTGAGAGGGTAGATTCCTCGACGCAGATACTTCTGCACGTAAATTCCACACCATATGGAGCTCTAAAATGAAGAACATCCGCAAGCAATCTGGTTTCACGCTGATCGAACTGATGATCGTGATCGCTAGTCTCTGCCATCCTGATGGCTATCGCTATTCCTGCGTACCAGGACTACAGTATCCGCTCGAAAGTGTCCGAGTGCGTAAACCTTGTCGCTTCGGCCAAGCTGGCTGTATCTGAAACCGCCAGTCTCTTGGTGGATTGCCCAATGTATCCGCGGCCAACACCGGCTACTCGCTTCCGGCTGCAACCGAATACTGCGCCGCTATCGCGATTACTGATGGAACTGGCGTAATCAAAGCGACCACGCAGGCTACCGGTGCGACTGCCCAGCCGGTTCTGAAGTTCACCCCGACTCAGACTAACCTTGAGTCTCCAATTAATGGGATTGCGCCTGCGACCGCTGGTGAAGCCAAGCACGTGCCTGCAGAATGCCGTCCGTGAGCAGAACATAGAGAACCGTAGAAGGTCTTGTTCACGAAAAAGCCTCGCACTGCGGGGGCTTTTTTTATGATCGCTTAGAAGAATAGTAAACTTTAAGAGTTGAATAGCATCTGCCCGATAGCGACCTAGCATCAACCTATCACGACACTCTGCAAGGTCGTTGATCGCAAATGTACGCACAATCCTCACCCACACTCAGACTGTCAAACATTGGCCGAAAGCTGGTCGAAAATGGCTTGATGTCTGAAGATCAGGCCATCGAAGCCCTAGCCAAAGCGGCTGAGAAAGGCCGCACCTTTACCAGCCATCTGGTGCGCGAAAAGCTGATTGACGCCGTGGGCTTTGCCGCACGTCGCGGCGGAAGACTTCGGCCTGCCGCTGATCGACCTGGCCGCCGTTGATCTGAAGCACGCGCCGATCGACGTGGTCAAAGAAGACCTGCTCCGTAAACATCTGATTCTGCCACTGACCCGGAAGGGCAAGCGGCTGTATGTCGCGGTTGCCGACCCGGGCAACAAATCCGGCATGGACGAAATCGCCTTCTCGACCGGCCTCAGCGTGGATGCCATTCTCGCCCCCTACAACGCCATTGAAGGCGCGATCGATCGCGCCGTTGCCGGCTCATCCCAGGCCTTCAGTGAACTCACCGAAGGGGATGATGAACTCGAAAACCTCAACTTCGATGCCAGCGAAGATGAGGACGACAAGTCTGGAAACGACGTCAGCGGGGCCGATGACGCGCCGGTGGTGCGCTTCGTGAACAAGATTCTGGTTGATGCTATCCGCCGCGGTGCCTCCGATATCCACTTCGAGCCGTATGAAGACCAGTATCGAGTGCGGTTCAGAATCGACGGCGTGCTCGCGACCCAGGTCAAGCCACCGAAAAAAATGGCGCCCCGACTGTCTGCGCGAATCAAGGTCATGTCCAGCCTGGATATCGCCGAGCGCCGCGTGCCGCAGGACGGCCGCATCAAGCTGAACCTGTCCAAGGGTCAGGCCTTCGATTTCCGTGTCTCGACCTGCCCCACGCTCTGGGGCGAGAAGATCGTGATGCGTATTCTGGATTCTTCCGGTGCGTTTCTCGGCCCGGAGAAGCTGGGCTTCGAGCCCGAGCAGAAAGACGCCTACATGGCCGCCATCAACAAGCCCTACGGCATGGTGCTGGTCACCGGCCCCACGGGATCGGGCAAGACCGTATCGCTGTACACCGCACTCGGCCTGCTCAACACCGAGGGCACCAATATCTCCACCGTGGAGGACCCGGTCGAAATCCGCATGATGGGCGTCAACCAGGTCCAGCAGAACACCAAGCAGGGCCTGACCTTTGCCGCCGCGCTGCGCTCCTTCCTGCGTCAGGATCCCGACATCATCATGGTCGGCGAGATCCGCGACCTGGAGACCGCTGAAATCGCGATCAAGGCCGCCCAGACCGGTCACCTGGTGCTCTCCACGCTGCACACCAACGATGCGCCGCAATCGGTTGCCCGACTCGCCAATATGGGCGTGCCGACCTACAACATCGCCTCGACCGTCCACCTGGTGCTGGCCCAGCGCCTGGGCCGGACCCTGCACAAGTGCAAAAAGATCGAGGAAGTGCCCGATGAAGCCCTGCTAAAGGTCGGGTTCCGCGAAGATGAAGTCGAAGAAGGCATTCGTATCTATCAGGCCAACGGCTGCGACCAGTGCAACGCCGGCTACAAGGGCCGCTCTGGCGTGTTCCAGGTGATGCCGATCTCCGAACCGATGGAGGAGATCATCCTGAAGGCGGCAATGCGCTTGAGCTGGGGCGGCAGGCCGAAAAGGAAGGCATCATCGACCTGCGCCGCGCCGCGCTGAACAAGGTCAAAAACGGCATGCTCAGCCTGATCGAAATGAACCGGGTCACCAAAGACTGAGCCTCGGCTTGCAGCCGGACCAAAGAAACCGATCAGCGCTGCCGCGGACGGCAACTTGCAATCCGTGCGGTTTGCGCACAAAATCACAGTCTTGTAGCACCTTTTCGAAGTAGAATCCACCGATCGGGGGCTTTAAAATTCAGCAGGAGCGGCGCGTTAATGGCAACGACCAAGCAGGAAATCGAAACCTTTCTCTGGGAAGGAAAGGACAAGCGCGGCAAGAAGCTCAAGGGCGAGAAAACCGGTCGCAACGAATCCCTGATCAAGGCCGAGCTGCGACAGCAGGGCATCTCTGCCCTCGCGCGTCCGCAAAAAGCCAAAGGCATTGTTCGGATCGGCTGGCAAGCGAATTTCTGCCAGAGATATCGCCATCTTCACCCGCCAGCTGGCCACGATGCTGACGTCCGGTATCCCGCTGGTCCAGTCGTTCACGATTATTGGACAGGCGGCGGAAAACCCGCGCCTGAAAAAGCTGATCAAGGACATTCAGAACGACGTCGAATCCGGCTCCACGCTGGCCGAAGCCGTCGCGAAGCACCCGGCTTACTTCGACGAGCTCTACGTCAACCTGGTCGAATCCGGCGAGAGCGCAGGGGTGCTCGATCAGGTCCTGGACTCGATCGCCAGCTACAAGGAGCGCATCGAGTCGATCAAGGGCAAGGTCAAGAAGGCCATGTTCTATCCGGCCACGGTCATGGCCGTTGCCATTGCCGTTTCTGCTCTCCTCCTGCTGGTGGTCATCCCGCAGTTCGAGTCCATCTTCCAGAACTTCGGTGCTGACTTACCTGCATTCACCCGAATGATCATCAGCGCGTCGGAATTTCTCCAGGCCTACTTTGTGGTTGTTGCTCTGGTGGTAGGCGGTGGTATTTACGGACTGATTCAGCTGAAGAAACGCAGCAAACCCTTCGCACATCTTCTGGATCGAGGGTCACTCAAGATCCCCATCATCGGGCCCGTACTCGAGAAATCGGCACTGGCGCGCTTCGCCAGCACGCTGGCAACCACCTTTGCGGCCGGCGTGCCGCTGGTGGATGCGCTCAAGACGGTTGCGGGTGCCTGCGGTAATGTCGTGTACGAAGAAGCCGTACTCAAGATTCGCGATGACGTAGCCACCGGCCACCAGATGCAGCTTGCGATGCAGCAGACCGGCCTGTTTCCACCGATGCTGATCCAGATGACGGCAATTGGTGAGGAAGCCGGTTCGCTTGATGCCATGCTGCTAAAAAGTTGCTACGTTTCTATGAAGAAGAGGTCAACAACACCGTTGATGCGCTCTCCAGCCTGATGGAACCGATGATCATGATCTTCATTGGTGTCGTCGTCGGCGGCATGGTTGTCGGCATGTACCTGCCGATCTTCCAGATGGCGGCGGTGATGTAGGCCTCCGCTACCGATAAGCGACGCGGATTCCCGAAACGGCCGCGTCGCTTGTTCAGTCTCAGCGATGCGATTTTTTCCAAAGGTTAGCGCTTGAATTACTTCGATTTTCTGAACACACTGCATCCGGCGGTTCTGGCAACCGCCGTTTTTGTTTTTGGGCTGATGGTGGGCTCGTTTCTGAACGTCGTCATCCTGCGCTATCCGCAGCGCTTGATGCACGACTGGCGTTGTCAGTGCCGCGAGCTGCTGGAAATGGAATCCGCGGACGATACGAGCGCTTCACCGCCGGGCCTGGTGCTTGAGCGCTCGCACTGCCCGAAGTGCAAGGGCAAGATTGCCTGGTACGACAACATCCCTCTGTTCAGCTGGCTGCTGCTCAGAGCGCGCTGTCGCCACTGCGCTGAGCCGATCTCGTTTCGCTACCCGCTGGTGGAATTCGCCACGGCGCTGCTGTCGGTGCTGGTGATCGTCAAGTTCGGGGCCTCCCCCGAAGGCCTGGCCGCGCTCGCCTTGACCTGGACGCTGGTCGCGCTGACCGGCATCGATTTTGACCATCAGCTGCTGCCCGATCAGATCACCCTGCCCTTGCTCTGGCTGGGTTTGATTCTGAACCTGTGGCTGGGCCTGTTCGCCTCCATCGAGGATGCGGTAATCGGCGCTGTGGCCGGTTATGGCGTCCTATGGAGCGTGTTTCAGCTGTTCAAGCTGCTGACCGGCAAGGAAGGCATGGGCTTTGGAGATTTCAAGCTGTTGGGTGCCCTGGGCGCCTGGATGGGCTGGGCCGTGCTGCCGATGATCATCCTGATAGCTTCAGTGCTCGGTGCCACGATCGGCATCATAATGATGATCGCCGCTCGGCACGGCAAGGATGTACCGATCGCGTTCGGACCGTATCTGGCCGCTGCAGGCTTCCTGATGCTCGTCTATGGCGAACAACTTTCGGGCTTGTTTCCATTTCCGTAGCCCGCGTTGAAATCATGCTGGTCTGGAATAAAAAACGCCCCGATGGTTCGGGGCGTTTTTCGTATCTGGTTTGCCAGCCTAGCTGACTCAGGCGTCGTCCGGCGTGGCGATCTTGAAGCCCATTCCCTGTACCGTATGCAGCAGCTTGGTTTCGAACGGACGATCGATGCCCTTGCGCAGGTTGTACATGTGCGAGCGCAGGGTGTCGGAATCCGGCAGCAGGTCGCCCCACAGCTCGTTTTCAAGCTGCTCGCGGCTGACCAGACGTGGTGATTCGCGCATCAGCACCTTGAGAATCCGCACCGAGGTGGGCGACAGGTTGACCCGCTGGCCATCGCGCTCGACGCGCATCGTCCGCGGATCGAACACCAGATCGCCCACTCGCATCGCGCCGTCGGACATTTCGCCGCGCGCGCGACGAATCAGGGCCCGGATTCTGGCCGCCAGCTCTTCCATCTCGAAGGGCTTGACCAGGTAGTCGTCGGCACCGGCATCGAAGCCTGCGACCTTGTCATCGAGGTGGTCCCGGGCCGTCAACATCAGAATGGGCGTGCCGTCACCGCGCTCCCGCAGCCGCTCGCAGACGCGAATGCCGTCGATCTTCGGCAGCATCAGATCCAGGATGATGGTGTCGTAGGGGTTTTCTTCCAGCAGATTCAGCGCGATGGCGCCGTCGGCTGCGAAATCCATGGCAAAACCCAGGGATTCCATGTAATCACCAATACTGGCGGCCAGATCATCATGATCTTCAACCAGCAAAATGGTGGCGTTACCTTCTGATTCACTCATAGTCCTGCACCTAGTAGAGTTGAGACTCTTCACATTTGTGATGGAGTTTAGGTGAGCCCCGTCAATGGGAAATGAATGGTTGGCGGGAATTGCATAAGAATTCTCGTAGGCGACTGCTTGCAGGCGAATTCGGTGCTGGGAAGGTGCGTATTGGCTGGGCTTCGGGCACCGGGGCTGGATCGTTCGCTTGCGAGCAAGCTCCTACGGGAGAATTGGCTCGGACCGGGCTTTCGCTGTTTTTGTAGGAGCCTGCTTGCAGGCGAATTCGGTGCTGGAAGAACCCTATTGGCTAGGCTTCGGGCACCGGGGCTGCATCGTTCGCTTGCAAGCAAGCTCCTACCAACACCCCCCCCACCCCCATCACCCCCTCGCCAATGCACGTGATCGGGCATGGCCACCCAGCACCAGGGGTCGGCGTCGTGATTCAGATCAGCGATGGCTTGGGCAAAACACCGGCCGGCCTGGAAGGAATCGAAAACCCTTTGTCGTTGGTGACAGCTTACGGTGATCAGGTATGGGCGCCCAACCTCGCTGAAGCGGCCGGCGCGCAGGCGATGTTGTTTTGCCAGGGCCATGGTGGGGTTTTTTTGGAATCAGATTTTGAGACTATAGCCTTTTTCGCTTGCAAGCAAGCTCCTACACGAGAAATTCTGGGGCCTTCGCTGGTTTTGTAGGAGCCTGCTTGCAGGCGAATTCTGGTGTTGCTTCTCTCGGGCACCGGGCCGGCTTCGCTGTAAACAAGCTCCTACAGGGGAAATTCTGGGCTTTTCTCTTTTTGAGGCTGCTTGCGGCGAATTCGGTGCTGAGAAAATACCCCATTGGCTAGGCTTCGGACACCGGGGCTGAATCGTTCGCTTGAGTAAGCAAGCTCCTACCGGAGCTATGAGGTGTTTTTATCAGATCCAGGTGGCGGAAACGAGTCAGTGTCGGAAGAACCTGTTTGCTGGGCTTCGGGCACCGAGGCCGCCCACTTCGCTTGCAAGCAAGCTCCTACAGGAGCAATTTATTCGTTGGTTGGTCGAGTGATCGACACAACCTTAGCGCTTCATCGAGTCGAAGAACTCGTCGTTGGTCTTGGTGTCCTTGAGCTTGTCGAGCAGGAACTCGATCGCCACGGTTTCGTCCATCGGATGCAGGAGCTTGCGCAGGATCCAGATCTTCTGCAGCTCGTCGGTCGCGTGATCAGTTCTTCGCGGCGCGTGCCGGAGCGGTTGATGTTGATCGCCGGGAAGAGCCGCTTCTCGGCAATCCGGCGATCCAGGTGGATTTCCATGTTGCCGGTGCCCTTGAACTCCTCGTAGATCACGTCGTCCATGCGCGAGCCGGTGTCGATCAGCGCGGTGGCGATGATCGTCAGCGAGCCGCCTTCCTCGATGTTGCGCGCCGCGCCGAAGAAGCGCTTCGGCCGCTGCAGCGCGTTGGCGTCGACACCGCCGGTCAGCACCTTGCCGGACGACGGCACCACGGTGTTGTAGGCGCGCGCCAGGCGGGTGATCGAGTCGAGCAGGATCACGACGTCGCGCTTGTGCTCGACCAGGCGCTTGGCCTTCTCGATGACCATCTCGGTCGACCTGCACGTGGCGGCTGGCCGGCTCGTCGAACGTCGAGGACATGACCTCGCCGCGCACGGAGCGCGCCATCTCGGTGACTTCCTCGGGCCGCTCGTCGATCAGCAGCACGATCAGGTAGGACCTCGGGATGGTTGGCGCGTGATCGAATTGGCGATGTTCTGCAGCAGCATCGTCTTGCCGGCCTTCGGCGGGCTGACGATCAGGCCGCGCTGGCCCTTGCCGATCGGCGCGATCAGGTCGATCATCCGCGCCGTCAGGTCTTCGGTCGATCCGTTGCCGCGCTCGAGCTTGAGCCGCTTGGTCGGATGCAGCGGCGTCAGGTTCTCGAACAGAACCTTGTGCCGCGCGCCTTCGGGCGAATCGAAATTGATCTCGCCGACCTTGAGCAGCGCGAAGTAGCGCTCGCCGTCCTTCGGCGGGCGGATCAGGCCGGAGATCGTGTCGCCGGTGCGCAGGTTGAAGCGGCGGATCTGGCTCGGCGACACGTAGATGTCGTCCGGACCCGCGAGATAGTTGCCGTCGGGAGAACGCAGGAAGCCGAAGCCGTCCTGCAGGATCTCGAGCACGCCGTCGCCGTAGATGTCCTCGCCGTTGCGCGCATGCGCCTTGAGGATCGAAAAGATGATGTCCTGCTTGCGCGAGCGGGCCGAGATTCTCGAGCCCAGTTGCTTCGGCCATTTCGAGCAGGTCGGAGACGGCTTGGTTCTTGAGCTCGGTCAGGTTCATCGATTTCCGGCTGGCTTCGAGCTCGGCCGGGCTGATGACGTCGAGATCCTCGCCATCCATGTAATCGTCGGCCTGGCAACGGGCCGTTGTTCCGCGGCGGGCCGCCGTGATTGGATCGTTGGCGATGCCACCACCACCGCCTGCGGTCCAGCGCTTTCTTGGGCCGCCTGACGGTGCCTGGATTGCCGAGGATAGCCTCTCATAGGTTGCTGTCCAGGAAAGGACTTGAGCTGGGACTTGGACAGACCGCGCCGACCTTGGTCGCCTCGACGCCTGCCGTTCTTGAACAGGATCAGCGTCGGGATCGCCCGCACATTGTAGAAGGGCGGCGTCTGCGGGTTCTCGTCGATATTCAGCTTGGTGATGCGCACCTTGCCGTTGAGCTCCTTGGCGATCTCTTCCAGTGCTGGCGCGATCATCTTGCACGGGCCGCACCACTCGGCCCAGAAATCGAGCAGCACGGGGCTTGTTCGGACTTGAGGACGTCCTGCTTCGAACGTCGGCATCGGTGACATGAACGATCTTGCTCGCTCACTCGGAGATTTCCTCCGCGGGAAAACAGGGGTGTGGAATGGGGCTTTTGGCGGGTTGTAAATGATGGCCTGAGGATCGGCTCGATGACGGGTGGCGTGCGTGCCGTTTCGGGCAAACTATCGAGATTGCAGCTCACGACGTCAATAAGGCTTCTGCGTTGTCTCGACGATCACGCCGGAGGAATCCGGATCTGCGATCGGCCGGCGAACGCTCATGGTCTCATGGATCAGCACCGCTTAGCGATTTTTGGATTCAATACTCGGTGACATTTGCAAGGCCGTCATGCAATCCGTTCCATTGATGACAGACACATCTCTCCGACGTTCGCTTCACCAATCTCGACCTTGCCCGACCGTTCGCGCGCGGCGTCGCCGACGCCGGCTTCGAGCGCTGCACCCCGATCCAGGCGCAGACCCTGCCGATCGCCCTCCAGGGCAGCGACATCGCTGGCCAGGCGCAGACCGGCACCGGCAAGACCGCCGCATTCCTGCTCGCGATGTTCAACAGCTGCTGCGCATCGGACCGCCGCAGGGCGCGCAAGGCACCAACGCGCCGCGCGCGCTGATCATCGCGCCGACGCGCGAGCTGGCGATCCAGATCGACAAGGATTTCCGAACGGTCGGCGCCGGCACGGGCCTGAAGTCCGCGCTGATCTACGGCGGCGTCGACTACGACAAGCAGCGTTCGCTGTTGCAGGAAGGCGTCGACGTCCTGATCGGCACGCCGGGGCGCATCATCGACTTCGTCAAGCCAGCACGTCTTCGTGTCCCTGGCATGCTTGCGAGGTCATGGTGCTCGACGAGGCCGACCGCATGTTCGACCTCGGCTTCATCAGCGACATCCGCTGGATCCTGCGGCGCCTGCCCTCGCCGGAGCAGCGTCTCAACATGCTGTTCTCCGCCACGCTGTCGCAACGGGTCCTGGAGCTCGCTTACGAGCACATGAACGACCCGACGCTGGTGCGCATCGAGCCGGACAAGATGACCGCCGACCAGGTGCGCCAGGTGATCTACTACCCGTCGAACGGCGAGAAGACTGCCGCTGCTGGTCGGCCTGCTGCGACAAGATGGACCGCCACGCACCATGGTCTTCGTCAACACCAAGCGCGCGGCCGAGCGGGTCGAGCGCCTGTACTCAAGGCCAACGGCTTCAATGCGCGCCATGCTGTCCGGCGACGTGCCGCAGAACAAGCGCCTGCGCATGCTGCAAGCGATTTCCACGACGGCGAGCTGCCGATCCTGGTCGGCACCGACGTCGCAGCGCGCGGCCTGCACATTCCCGACGTCAGCCACGTCTTCAACTACGACCTGCCCCAGGATGCGGAGGACTACGTGCACCGCATCGGCCGCACGGCGCGCGCTGGGTGCGACCGGCGATGCGATCAGCTTCGCCTGCGAGGACTACGCCTTTCACCTGCCTGAGATCGAGGAGTACATCGATATCACCCTGCCGGTGATTCAGCACGACCCCGACAGCCTGCCAAAGCTTGAATCACCGCCGCCGCGCAAGAAGAAGCCGCAGTCCGGCCGCGGCTCGGGCGGCGGACGCGGTCGCGGTCATGGCCGTCGCAGCGGTGGCTCCGGCTCCCAGGCTTGAAACCAGCCGATCAAGGGCTGCGGTTGTGCTAACCTCGCGAGAGCTTTGAGCGCGGATTTCCAAGACCCTTGAGCCCGTATTTCCAACCTGCAGTTTCGGCCCGGCTCGCGCTGTTCAGCACGGGCCTGCTGGTGCTGCTTGCGCTGTGGCTGTTGCTGCGCATGGTGTGGTTGATTGCCAGTGGCCCGAGTGTCGCTTCGGCACCGGTTCCACCGATTCCCAGAATGACCCAGAGCACCAGCCCTAATGGCGAATTCCGCTGGCAGCTGTTCGGCCAGTCGCAGAGCCTGGCCACACCGGTGCGCCAGGTGACCGCCGTCAGCCGGACCCGCCTGCGCCTGATGGGCGTGGTCAGCGGCAGCGATGGCTACGCAATGATTGCCGACAACAGCAACGGCGAGCGGGTCTACCGGGTCGACGACGAATTGCCCGACGGCAGCCGTCTGGCGGCGATCGAAGCCAGCCAGGTCATCCTGTCGGTCAACGGGCAGAATGAAATACTGGCGCTCGACCCGAGTCAGGCCCGCAGCACCTCATTGCCCAACAGCACAGCGCGCGCCACCGCCAACCCGGTGGTCGGCAATCCGCTGCCCGGCTTTCGCGGTTTTCAAGCGCCAACGGGCATCAGCATCGGCTCGATGCCGGAGCTGGCTCGCAGCAGCGGCATCGACCTGAGCGGCATGGCCAGCAGCATCTCGGTCATGCCGGTCAATGGCGGCGGGTTCCGGGTTCGTCCCGGCCGCAATTCGCAGCTTTTTGCCCAGCTGGGCCTGCAAATCAACGACGTTGTCACTGCCATCAACGGCCAGCCGCTGGAGTCCGAAGCACAGCTTCAGAGCCTGTTTGGCGACGTCCTCTCACGTGGCGAAGTCGCCATTACCGTCAACCGCCAGGGCCGTGACGTCGTCCTGCGTCCTGACCTCGACCAGATTCTTCGGAGCCTGCAAAACCCATGATCTCTCGCCTCATCCTTTCGCTGATTTCGCTGTCGTTTGCCCTGACCGTGCTCGCTCAAGAACCGGACACCGCGGACAACGGTCACGTGCTCAACTTCAATGATGCCGATATTCGATCATTGATCTCGGCCGTCGCTGACATGACCGGCAAGAACATGATCGTCGACCCGCAGGTCAGCGGAAAGGTAACGGTGATTTCCACCCAGCCGCTGGATACCGACGAGGTCTATGAGATGTTCCTGTCGATTCTGCGGGTTCACGGCTACACCGCGGTGGCGGAAGGCAACGTGGTGCGCATCCTGCCCGATGCGAGCGCGCGTCAGGACGGCCGCGTCCCGGTCGATGACGGCAGCGCACGCGGCGATCAGCCGGTGACCCGGATCATCGGCCTGGAGCACGTCAAGGCCGCAGAAATCTCCCAGCTGCTGCGTAACCTGCTGCCGCAGTCGGCCTTCATGACCCATCACGAAGGCTCGAACAGCCTGATCATTTCCGATCGCGCCTCGAACGTGCGACGCATCGAAAGCATTCTTCAGCGCCTGGATGCGGTGACCGATCAGGACGTCGAGCTGATCGCGCTCAGTCACGCTGACGCCGCCGAAGTGGTCGGCCTGATCAATCGGATCTATGCCGACAACGGACAGGAATCGGCGGTCGCTGACGAGCGCACCAACTCGATCATTCTCGGTGGCGACCCGAGCAAGCGGCTGCGCCTGCGCACGCTGATCAGCCACCTCGATACCCCGCTTGAGGCCGAAGGCTCGACTCAGGTCATCTACCTGCGCTACTCGACGGCAGAAAGCCTGCTGCCGGTGCTCGAAGGCCTGGTCCAGACCGGCGACGGCGAAGCACAGAGTGTGTTCATTCAGGCCCATGAGGAAACCAACGCGCTGGTCATTACCGCACCACCTTCGGCGTTCCGCGGCATTCAGTCCGTGATCAACCAGCTCGACATTCGCCGGGCCCAGGTGCATGTGGAAGCGATCATTGCCGAAATCGCGCTCGACACCAGCCGCGAACTCGGCATTCAGTGGCAGTTCTTCTCGGAAGGCGACAGCGGCCTGTTCGGCGGCACCAACTTCAGCAGCGGCGGAAATAACCTGCTGAACCTGGGCGTGTCGGCGGGTTCGGCGACCGAAAACGGCCTCGCCCTGCCCGGCCGTGGCTTCAATCTTGGCTACGTCAGCGGCACCACCAGCCTGCTCGGCGTGGAAATTCTCGAAATCGGTGCGCTGGCCCGCGCCCTGGCCAACGACGCCAACACCAACGTGCTGTCAACGCCATCCATCGTGACCCTGGAGAATCAGGAAGCCAGCATCAACGTCGGCCAGGAAGTACCGTTCCTGTCGGGCAGCTTCTCGACCCAGGGCATCACCAACGGCGACGGTCAGGTCAATCCCTTCCAGACCATCAACCGCGAAGAAATCGGGATCAAGCTCAACGTCACCCCGTACATCAACGAAGGCGACACCATCATTCTGGACCTGAGCCAGGAAGTCTCGACCCTGGCACCGTCGGCCGGCGCGGTTGACCTGATCACCAACAAGCGCACCATCACCACCCGCGTGATGGTGCCGGACGGGTCGATGCTGGTGCTCGGCGGCCTGATCAGCGAAGACCTGCAGGAATCCGTCGAAGCCGTGCCTGGCCTGAGCCGGATTCCAGTACTCGGCGAGCTGTTCAAGTACCGCTCCAACAGCAACGTCAAGCGCAATCTGATGGTGTTCATCCGTCCGCGCATCCTGCACGACGAGGCGCTGATGAACGACATCACGCGCAGCAAGTACAGCAGCATCCGCGCCCAGCAGCTGATGCAGCGCGATCGCCCTTCATCGATCACACGTCCGGATGACATGCCGCTGCTGCCGGAACTCGAAGCCTTCCTCCAGACCGAGCCGGATGGACGCTGAGTTTCGCCCCGCCTACGGCTTTGCCCGCAAGCGCGGCATTGCCGTTGCCGGCGAGAGCGGCGACGGCCAGACCCGCCTGGCGGTGCGCGAGCCGGTCGACCTCGCTGCGCTGCAGGAAGTGCGGCGGCGCATCAAGGGCCCGGTACATATCGAGCGCCTGGCAGCCGCTGATTTCGAAAAACTGGTCAGCCGCCTGTACGAATCCGGCGATGACGCCGCGCGTCAGGTCGCCGAAGACATGGGCGATGACCTGGACCTGGCTCGCCTGGCCGAAGACCTGCCCGAGCCCGCTGACCTGCTGGAAAGCGAAGACGATGCGCCGATCATTCGCCTGATCAATGGCGTGCTGACCCAGGCCATCCGTGAAAACGCATCGGATATCCACCTCGAGCCGTTCGAGGACCGCCTCTCGATCCGATTCCGCGTGGACGGGGTACTGCGCGAAGTCATGGCGCCAGCGCGCGGGCTGGCCGGGCTGATCACCTCCCGAATCCAGGTCATGTCGCGGCTGGATATCGCCGAGAAGCGGGTGCCTCAGGACGGCCGCATCGGCCTGAAGATCGCCGGGCGACCGGTCGACGTCCGGGTCTCGACACTGCCCTCGAACCACGTCGAGCGGGTGGTCCTGCGCTTGCTCGACAAGCAGGCCGGGCGACTCGACCTGGCCGAGCTGGGCATGGACATCGAGACCGAAAACCGGATGGCTGAGCTGATCACCCGGCCGCACGGCATTCTGCTGGTCACCGGCCCGACCGGCTCGGGCAAGTCGACCACGCTGTATTCCGCGCTGCTGCGGCTCAACGACCGCAGCCGCAACATCATGACCGTGGAAGACCCGATCGAATACGATCTCGACGGCATTGGTCAGACCCAGGTCAATCCCAAGGTCGATCTGACCTTTGCCCGCGGCCTGCGCGCCATTCTGCGCCAGGACCCGGACGTGGTCATGGTCGGCGAGATCCGCGACCTGGAAACGGCTCGCATCGCGGTCCAGGCCAGCCTCACCGGCCACCTGGTCTTATCGACGCTGCACACCAACACCGCCGTCGGCGCGATTACCCGCCTGGTCGATATGGGCATCGAGCCCTTCCTGCTCGCCTCAAGCCTGATCGGCGTCCTGGCGCAGCGGCTGGTGCGCGTACTGAACGAGGAGGCCAGCGAGCCCTATTCGATCAGCCAGGACGAACTTGAACGCCTCGGACTGGGACAGCACGGCGCCACCACGCTGTATCGCCCGCGCGCGGATCTGGCCGAGGGTCAGGCCGCGTATCGCGGCCGCACCGGCATCTACGAGCTGGTCACGATCAGCGAAGCCCTGCGCCAGAGCATCCACGACGGCGCCTCGGAACGGGCCCTCAACGATCTGGCCCGCAAGATGGCGCCCTCCATGCTCGATGACGGCTGGAACAAGGCCCGGGCCGGCGTGACCTCGCTGGAGGAAGTCCTTCGAGTGACCCGGGCGAACTGATCCATGGCCGCCTTCGAATATCAGGCGCTGGTCGACGGCAAGCAGAATACCCGCGGCGTCATTCAGGCCGACACCGCCCGCTCAGCCCGTGCACAGCTTCGGGAACGCGGTCTTATTCCGCTTGAAATTCATGAAGTTGAGTCACAATCAAAACGTGAATTCTCATTCCGTTCTCAGGGGCGCGAACGGGCCCTGATACTGCGCCAGCTGGCCACGCTGCTGCGCGCCGGCCTGACCCTGGAAGAGGTGCTGAGCGTGCTCGTCGAGCAGACCGATTCCAGCCAGCAGCGACGCCAGCTCGGCCTCGATCCGCTCACGCGTGATGGAGGGCCAGAGCCTGTCGGCCGCGATGGGAGATCACCCGGCGCTGTTTCCGGCGCTCTACAGCGCCTCGGTGGCCGCCGGTGAGCGAGCCGGCCAGATCGATACGGTGCTGGCCCGTCTGGCCGACTACGCCGAGCAGCGCGAAGAGACCTCGCGCAGCGTCGGTCTGGCCCTGGTCTACCCGGCCCTGCTGGCGATCATTGCCATCGCCGTGGTCTGGGGGCTGATCGGGTTCGTCGTGCCGCGCGTCGTCGGCGTGTTCGAAACTGCCGGCCAGGAACTGCCGGGCCTGACCCTGAGCCTGCTGGCAATCTCCGACCTGGTCTCACAGCAGGGCCTGTGGCTGCTACTCGGACTGCTCGGCCTGGTCATTGCCGCAGGGGTCGCCTGGCGCGCACCCGGCCCAAGACTGAGCATAGATCGCGCGCTGTTGTCAGCACCGATTCTGGGGCGTCTGGTCAAAGCCAGCCAGACCGCGACCTTTACCCGAACGCTGGCGATTCTCAGCAACAGCGCGGTGCCCCTGGTCGAGGCGCTGAGCGTCGCCTCGCGGGTGGTCAGCAATCTGCAGGTGCGCGCCGATATCGAGCGCGCCGCGGCTCAGGTTCGCGAGGGTCAGGCGCTGACTGCTGCCCTGCACGATGCGCAGTGGCTGCCGCCGATGGCGCGCCGCCTGATTGCCGGGGGCGAACGCAGCGGCGAGCTGGCGCCGATGCTCGAGCACGCCGCCGACATTCAGGAGCGCGAGCTCAACTCGGCGACCACGGTGATGCTGGCGGTCCTTCAGCCGGCCCTGATTCTGCTGGTTGGCGGCCTGGTGCTCTACATCGTGCTGGCCATCATGCTGCCGATACTCAATATGAGCCAGCTGCTGAATTGATTCGCCCGTGACCTCAGACCTCCGTGAAACAGCGCGCAGAACCGGGGCCAGCCCGCTCCGCTTTGTGGCTTATCATCGAGTGATGATTGCAGGATCGACCAAGCGCTGCTGCCGGGCCGGATCTCGATGATTCGATTCGAGCACGTGGCCAAGCGCTATCCCGGCGGCATTCAGGCATTGAGTGACGTCAACTTCGAGCTGCGCACCGGCGAACTGGCGTTCTTGACCGGCCATTCGGGCGCCGGCAAGTCGACCCTGCTGCGCCTGATCGCGCTGCTCGAGCGCCCCAGCCGCGGCCAGGTGCTGTTCGATGGTCGCAACGTGGGCAAGCTGGCCTATCGCCACATCCCCTACCTGCGGCGCAGAATCGGCGTCATCTTTCAGGACCATCGCCTGCTGTCGGACAAGAAGGTGTTCGATAACGTCGCCCTGCCCCTGATGATCGCCGGGGTCTCCTATGGCGAGATCAAGCGCCGCGTGCGCGCCGCCCTGGACAAGGTCGGCCTGCTGGACAAGGAAAACATGTACCCGCCCATGCTCTCGGGCGGGCAGCAGCAGCGCGTGGGCATCGCGCGCGCCATCATCGGCAAACCGCCGCTGCTGCTGGCCGATGAACCCACCGGCAACCTGGACCCCGAGATGTCGGCCGAGCTGATGAACTATTTTCTGCAGCTCAACGAGGTCGGCGTCACCATTCTGATCGCCAGTCATGACCTCGACCTGATCCGTCGGCTGGGGCGACGCGTGCTGGTACTGAAAGAAGGCTGCATGGTCGACGACCTGCCGTCACGCCGGACCCTTAGCGGAGATGAACATGGCCAGGGCTAGCCGCCACGGCGGCATTGAGGCCCTGCCCGGCGCGGCCGGCGTTCGCGCCTGGTCGCGGCGCCATGCCTTTTCCTTTCTCTCCTCGCTCGGTGCCTTGACTCGCCAACCGATTGCCTCGGCCATGACCCTGATCGTTCTGGCGGTGGCCCTGACCCTGCCGGCCGCGCTGCACGTCACCCTCGACAACGTGCGGGCCATCAGCCAGAGCTGGGAGCGACTGGATACGCTTTCGGTATTTCTCACCCCCGCCGTCGACGAAAACGAAGCGCGCCGGCTCGGCGCCAGGCTGACCGTATGGGACGACATCGCCGCGGTCGATCCGATCAGCCCTGAGCAGGGGCTGGCCGATGTGACCGGACAACTCGATCTCAGCAGCGTCGCCGAAGAACTGGCATCTGCCCTGCCCGAGAACCCCCTGCCCTGGGTCCTCGAGATCACCCCGGAGGATGAAACCAACATTGCCGCACTGGTCAATCGACTGGAGCGCGAATCGGGCGTGTCGTCCGTGGTTGTCGACCTCAAGTGGCTGGAGCGGCTCGACGCCATGATTGCCGTGATGGGTCAGCTGGTGTTGCTGCTGGCCGCGCTGTTTGCGGTCGGCGTGGCCTTCATCATCGCCAACACGATCCGAATGGATATACAGAATCGACGCGAGGAGATCGAAGTGATGGCCCTGGTTGGTGCCACGCCAGCGTTCATCCGCCGCCCGTTTCTCTACACCGGCCTCTGGTACGGACTGCTCGGCGGCACGCTGGCCTGGCTGATCGTTCGTTTCGGGCTGATCGCGCTGGGCGGGCCGATTGGCGATCTCAGCGGCAGCTATGACGCCAACTTCAGTCTTCGACCGCCCAGCGTAGAGGTAATCGCCCTTCTGATCGCCGGATCAGGACTGTTCGGAATATTGGGTTCCTGGCTGGTCGTCAATCAACACCTGAAACGGATCAATCCCTGAGGCAAGGCCGGTTCGTTTAACGAGCCAGGCCAGCACGTCACGGTCCCTTAGCAGCAGATCGCTTCAAGCAGAACTGGCTGTCAAACCCTTATTCAACCTCGTGAACACAGCGCTTCAGCCTAGACGACCACCGGGGCTGAGACCAGCCCCGGCGATTGAGGCGCGCTGGATCAGTCGGCGACTTTCAGGGCCGGGTCACCCAGCAGGGTCCAGCCAAGAATCACGTCCCGGGCGGTGATCGGATCAAGCTCACGCTTGGCCTCAAGCAGCATTTCACCAATGCCCAGCTGGGCATTCTGGAAATATGGCCCCAAGGCATCGCTCATCGCTGCTGAGCTCCAGGTTTCGGTGAACGTGGCTGACCCCATCACGGCCGCCGCGCCGCGACCTTCCGTCAACATCAGGCGATGGCCCATGGTGTTGTAGTTCGGGCTGACGTGGTAGGTATTCCAGCAACCCCATTGGGCAACCACGCTTGGTCGATCCAACGGGGCCAGTGCCTCGACATCCTGGGCCGTGAACAGGCCCTTGAAGGTCCAGACCGACGGCGCGGAGTGGCCGGCAAAGGTGACCAGGGACTGACCAGCATCAAACGCATCGATGATGGATTGACGGGCTTGCTCAAGCGGCATCTGGTCGAGGTAGCTACGCTCCAGCGTCCAGCTGCTCAGTGCGCTGGCCAAGGATTCACTTTGAAGCGTGAACGACTGCCCGCCGTCGCTTTCATCGGCGGCCAGCGCTGCACGGCGACGATAGTCACGCGCGTGATAGGTCAGCGTCTTGTCGATCACGGTCTGAAGCTCTGCCACGGTTCGGACAGGAAGCCGTCCAATTGCCCGATCAGGCCGGTCATCGCCATCCAGATCAACCAGCAAGGCATCGGCCGGCAAGTGACGAACCAGGTCACTGGCGCTGGCATAGATCGTCGGAACGAAGCTCATCGAGCCGCTGTTGAGATAGCCTTTGTAGTCATAGGTATCGCCGCCCACGAGCAGGACAAACTGGAACGCCGAACGCTCATTGGCCTCGCGCAGGAACGCCTGAATCGCAGAGGCTTCGGGGAATCCGTCCGAGTAGATGCTGAATATGTCGCGCACATCGATGACGTCAACGGTACGACCCTGCTTTTCGTGAAAATCGACCAGCGGGGCCAACGCATCAATGAAGCCTGGATGACTGATCATCAGATAATCGCTGGCTCGAGCCCGGAAGTCGGACGGGATTTGGCCGGCCACAATCGATGGTACCGGCAAGCTTGCCTCGTTGCGGACCAGATAATCGGCGTCTTCAAGCGTTCCGGCAATGACGAGGCTGACCGGCATCCCGGATCGATCATCACGTTCAAATCGACTCTGGAAAAGGGTAGAAACCGCAGCACCAGAACGCGGCACTATCCGGGTGACCTGGTCGCCGAGAACTCGATAAACCACCGGCGAAACCGGTGCCGCACCCTGAAGTTCGATGCGCTGTCCGCTGGCCGTGAAGTTCAGTTCGCCAGCGCGCAGCACTAATCGGCGCGGGTAGCTGATTATGGCTTCGCGGAACGCGACCGCTTCTGCAGCAACACCGGTATCCAGCCGGCAGCGTGAGAGTCGGATGTTCTCACCGTCAGTCAGAAGACTCGAATCAAAATCGAGCACCAGGTCGACCAGTTCACCGCCGTCAAACCAGACATCGGCCACCGGCACGCCATTGATGGCGGCGACCAGGTGATGGTCCTGCGCCACCTCGTCGTAACGGGTCACCCCCCAAGCCACGAGCTGCAGCTGGCTACTGTCTTCGGACGCGCGCAGCTGATCAACTTCAAAGCGATAGTCCCAGCTTTTCGCAGACGTAGTGACAACCATGTGCAGGTCGAACCAGGGATCAGCGATCGGCGCAGTGAAGCTGTAGCGCTTGCGGGCGCCAACAACCACCGAGTCGACGTGCGCATTCTGCGCCGGCGCCTGAATCAGACTGGTCTGCTCGAGCGCAACCTTGCGATGCATTTCTGCACGGTCGACCCAGAGCTGATAGACATTGTCAGCCGTATACAAGCTGGTTCCGGCTTCAGCATAGAATTCGAGCCAGTCTGTCTCGCCGAATCTCGAGCCGGCCGAGGTGTGGAACGGTATCGGAGCACCACGCAGCGTCAATGCCATGGCATTGACCGACTGACCTCGAAGATCTATTCCATTGGCGATCAGATCGCTGTGATGCACACGATAGATGCCTTCCGATGAGGTCATCAGGTGAACCGCTTGACCACGCCCGGCGACCCAGTCGTTGACCGAGCTGAGCGCCGCCTGGGCCTGCCGAATGCCGCCCCAGTCAATACGCTGCGGCACGGGTTTGCGTCCATAGCTTTCGCCGACCTGATAGGGGCCGCGCCGAACGACCTGACCCTCGCGATCGATGTCTTCAATAAAGAATGATCGTCCAGGTGATGCCAGGCTTACCGCGTAGAAACTTGGATCCGTGCTGTCGATCACCTCTGAAGCAATAAGGCCTTCATGCAGCGGCGTGAGGCCATCGCTGGCGATCAGCCGGAACCCGAGGTTGGCGACCTCACTGGCAGTCGACCATTCAACGGTCAAACCGCTGGCGGCGCTAGCGCTACTGATCCAGGCCAGGACCACGGGCACACCGCCGCCGGAGTCGAAGATGTAGTCTTCCACTTCACCGGAGGCCGCAAATCCCGTAGCTGAATCACCACCCTCGCCGGCACCGCTGGTAATGCGCCATCGGGTGGCAATCTCCTCGCCCACGTTGGCCGGCAGAATCACGCGAAGCGTGTAGTCACCAGCGACCGGAAAAAACAGATCACCAAAGTTCCCGGTGCCAGCAGGTACCGAAACCGCCCCCGGCCCGGTGATAACCGCATCCAGGGTTGCCCGCTGCAGTGCTCCCGGATTGGTCGCATCGTCATCCAGGTATAAGCTCAAAAACCCGGGCTCGCCGATGGTGACGCGGAAAAAGGCCTCTTGCGGCGCTGGATTTCCAGAAACCCAGTTCTCCAGCAGCAAGATACCGTCCTCGTCAGCCGTGCCGGTGGAATTATCACCGCCCGCCGAGGCATCAAGCTCACGATCGGGAAAGATTGCGCCAAGAAAGGCATCGCCAGCGCTCAGCTGATGTCGCGGCCCGTCGTCGGCGAGCAAGGTAGGATAAGACGCGACCGGCAGGCTGCCGAATTCAGGCGGTAGCAGGCCGGCATCGAGCGCCAGGTTCTCACCCTGAACCGGCAGAGTGATGACATTGGTCCGCCCATCGACCGGAGAAGCATCTGAGTTATCGGGCCCGGATACTCCCGCGGCGTCGCTGTCCTGGCCTGTGAATATGAAACCCGAAGGCAGCTCGAACTCGATCTGGTAGTCGCCTGCCGGCAAACCGACGAAGCGATACCAGCCGGCATTACCGTTCTCGTCATTCTGAGTGACCGCGATAAGCGGATTTCCGAAAATATCGTTGACGGGATTACCCAGACCATCCAGCAGACGGACCGTCACGCCGTTGATGCCGGGCTCCAGAGGGTCCTGAATGCCGTCTTCGTCTTCATCGAACCAGACGAAATTGCCGCTTACGCCCGGCAGCGGCTCGTTGAAGATGATCGGCTCATTCGACAGACCAAAGAACTTGACGTCGGCGCCGCCGTCGTTGTCAACGCGCAGACCAAACACGAGTTGATCGGCCAAAGGCACCGATGTGCCTTCGAAGAACTTGGTGATTGGCGCTACCGACAGCGCCATGGGCTGACCTGATTGATAGGTGCTATGAGCCAGCCCCACGTTCCAGTCATAGACCTGCAGACTCCCGCCGCAGCCGCCGTTGGGTGCACCATCGCAATCCCCGAAACGGAGCAGATTGGCCCCGGGAATCGGATTGCCTGCGGCATCAAGTGGCAGGACTTCAAAGAACGTATTGCCGTCACGCTCCATCACCATCAGGTAGTTCTGTGGTTCCAGCGCGTAGCTGTAGACCACGTCCCAGTCAGGCGTGCTGCCTGGTGGTAAGGGACTGGGTCCACCGTCATACAGGATGTAGTTCAACAGATCGTCACTCTCGAGCCCGCGCGCCGCAGCCTCTCGCCAGGCTGCCCGGGCAGCAGCGTTGGGGGCAAGAACGACTTCAGAGCCGTCGGCGCTGAACACGCTGACGCCGCCATTGCTCGGCGTTTGGCCGTCGATCCCGAACCCCTGCAACACAATGGTGTTGACGATGGTCGTAAACCCGAGCTCGACTGGCCCACCGTCGTCGACGGTCACCGATTCAAGGTTGAACGGCGTATTTCTGGAGAACGCGATGCCAGTACCGGCGATCTCCGCATTCTGCACAACCTGATTGTTGTTCAGCGTGTCGTTGAGCACCAGCTGGGTGATGGGGGCGAAGTTCTGACCGTCCGGCCGGTCAGGATTGACGTCGATTATGGTCTGGGCAGCGGCAAGACTTGCACAAGAGAGCGCCAGGGCGCCAGCAAGATAACGAATGGTCTTCGACGTAATCGACATCGATCTGTGTTCCTTCATCGCAAACGGATGGATTGATCAAGGCCTATGCTTCCGCCGAAGCAGAAATCGAAAAATCCTTGAACCCCTTAGGCCGAAGGGCCTTTCACGCGCAAAAATCTGACCTCAGGCTGATTTCGCAGAATTACCGCCAGAATTTCAAACGCTTGCAGAGTCTAACCCAGGCGAAAGAATATTCCCACTTAAGGCCATGGGCACCAGGTGTGAGACACCCAGGACTTAGTCCCAACTAGGAGAGCCAGCGAGGGAAAACCAGTCAGACGATGAGCAATCCAGAACAGGACGAGCGCTGAGGACTGCCTATCGCTCCAGTCTTAACTGAGCTGCGAAATCGGCGCGCAAGCGCGTCCATTCCAACCTGAACCAGGGCGCCGCTTTGGAATCGGGATCGGTGACGAGTTCATCGGCCTCGGACTGGGTCACGAAACGCCAGCTGGCCACTTCACTGGGGTTGGGCTGGACCTGGTCGGGATCGATGCTACCGACGAACACCGAGCACAGCTCATGCTCGCTGCCCATATCGAGATAGTGGGCCTGATAACGGAATTTGTAGATGAATTTCAGCTCGGCGCTCACCCCCAGCTCTTCCTGCATTCTGCGCCGCGTTGCGATCGCCATGCTCTCACCAACCCGCGGATGCGAGCAGCAGCTGTTGGCCCAGTACAGCGGCCAGAGGCGCTTTTGTTCCGATCGCTGCTGGATCAGCAGGCGTCCATTCTGGTCGAACAGAAACACCGAGAACGCGCGATGCAGGATGCCCTCGCCGTCATGCGCATCACCCTTGGACAGCGTGCCGATCTGCTGATCATCCTGATCGACCAGAATCAGCGCCTCGGATTCCGACGAGACGACGCGCGCCGGGCCGGCCTGTTCAAACGCCGCCAATGGTGACCTCCAGCGCCTGGTAACCGGCAGCACGAATAGCACTGGCCACGCCGGCGCTATTTTCGGGGCACAGTGCGATGACCGAACCACCGCCGCCACCGCCAGTCAGCTTGGCGCCCAGCGCACCGTGGTTGCGGGCGATCTGGATGAGCTCTTCCAGTTCCCAGCTCGACACCTGCATGGCGTTGAGCAAGCCCTGACAGACGTTCATCATTTCGCCCAACTCCTGGTAGTCTGCGCGCTGCAGCGCCTCGAGTCCCTCGCCGACCAGTCCATCGATCTCGTCGAAGATGCGTTCATACCGACGAGGGTTCCTGGTCCAGGCTTCACGGACCCGAGTCACGGTCTTGGCGGTCAGGCCTTCAACACCGCTCATGCCGATGACGATCGGCAGCGGTTCGCTGATCTCGATCACCTCACGCAGCGGCGATTCACCGGCCCGGAACAGCGTGAAGTCGCCGTAGGTGGCCAGGGTGTTGTCGAGGCCCGATGGCGTGCCGTGCGCGAATTTTTCGCATTCAAACGCCAGCGCATTGACCCGCTCGTCGCTCAGGCCCAGTTCATAGTGGATGTTCATTGCCCTAATCACCGCCACTGCCATGGCGGCCGAGCCGCCCAGGCCCATCGCGCGCGGCACGTTGGGGAAGATTTCGATTCGCATGCCGCGATCGGCCAGCCCCAGTGAATTGAGCAGACTGGCCATTGAGCGAATGAACGATGGCGGCCGTTTGGCATTGAAGTCCAGCCGCTGTTCGACGCCCCAGCGCGGAATGATCAGCTCGATGCCTTCACGTTTTTCTTCGATGCGGGCTTGAATCGCAAGCGGAATGGGAGCGGCAATTGCGCGCCGCCCGTAGACCACCGAGTGCTCGCCAAGCAGAATGATCTTGCCGTGACCTGCACCCAGATCATCACCCTCGAGCACGTCCGGAAGCGCGCCATGGACTTTCGGCGCGGCCTGCTCGCGCACCTGCGCCATGAGTTCTTCGGCTTTCCATATCTTGATCTCGCCTGAAGCGATCAGGCGCTCGACCACGGTATCGAACAACTCTGGCGGGACACCTGCTGCGGTCGCCACGCTGCGCGCGTGCAGCGTCATGTGGCCCTGCTGAATTCCCTCGGTGACCAGCGCGCGCAGCGCAGAGAAGGTCTGTGCCAGCCCGACCGCACCCATGACTTCAGCCAGCTCGCGCGCAGAGCCAACCTTGAGCATGCGCAGATTGAGCGCCACCGTCGGGTTGGTCTGCAGCGGCCCGCCGACCGTGCCGACCTTGATCGGCACTTCCAGCTCGCCGATCAGGTCGCCGTTTTCGGCCTTCGACCACTGGGTCAGCGAGGTGTAGCGCCCACCGCGTGCAGCATAGGCATGCGCACCGGCTTCCAATGCGCGCCAGTCGTTGCCGGTGGCCAGCGCCACGGCATCAATGCCGTTCATGATGCCCTTGTTGTGGGTCGCCGCGCGGTAGGGATCGACACGGGCAAAGTCATTGGCGACGATGATGCCGTCGCGGACCTGCTCGCCGTCAAAGCCCTTGCCGGTCAGCAGCTCGGTCGGAATGCGAACGCTTGAACGCACCAGCGCACGGTCGGCCAGGTTCGAGAGGATACGCAGGAAAACCCGGCCATCGGCTATGGTTTCAACCAGTGAAGCCACCCCTTCGCACATGGTGTTGACCAGGTTGGCGCCCATCGCATCGCAGGTATCGACCAGCAGGTGAACCACCACCATGTCGCCGCCCGGCCCCTGGCTGGGATGAATGAACACTTCCATGTCCTTGGCACCGCCACCGCGCGCCATCATGTTCGGATGCAGGCTGTTGGCGAGGTTGATGATTTCATCCTTGCGCTGCAGCAGCGCCGAACGGGCACGGGCGGTATCCGGCACGTCGATCACCTGGACCTGGCCGATCAACTGCGGCTCCTGCGATTCAACCTTGAAGCCGCCGGCCTGACGCGCCAGCTTGGCGGCTGAACTGAGGGCCGCGACAATCGAGGGCTCTTCAACGACCAGCGGGATCACGTAGTCCTTGCCGTTGATCAGAAAATTCAGGCCGAGACCAACGGGCAGGCCCATGACCCCGACCACGTTCTCGATCATCTTGTCGGCGAGCTGGACCGAGAGCGTGTGCCGCCCGGACTGGAGAATCTGATAGTCCTCGGCATCAAGAATGCCGCGATCACGGACCGTGCGCACGCGCTCGGGCACGGTCATCTTGTAGAACTGGGGAATTCGTGATCGATCCATGTCTTGCCTACTCCAACGTGCCTTAATGCAATGTCTTTCGGGTTGAGGCCGTCATCAAGCACGGCCTGCTTGTATCAGTCCAGGCGAGTCAATCGTGCGCCATCGGGTGCCAGATTCATTGCAACGCGGGGAAAACCCTGCGCCCGCAACCACCCACGCATGCGTTCCATGGCGTCAGGATTGGTACCGGCAATAAGCGACAGATCCCCGACCCCGGCACCGCTGGGTTTGGCCGCCAGGCCGAATGTTCTGGCCTGCTGCATGATCGCCAGATGTACCGAGGGGGTCAGATCGACTCCCATCAAACGACCTATTGTACTCATTCTGCTTCCGTATTCAGCCAACAGCTCGACCACCGAGTCGGCCTGCGCGCGGGCCAGCGCCAGCGCCGTTTTCTTGAGCATCGATTCAGCCTCGCCATGCCACTCGGACGCCTGCTCGGGCCGGGCCTGCTGCCATCGCCGATAGTGAGCCAGCAGCGTCGGCGTGGAGGCGGGACGACCTGTCCAGGCGAAATCCAGAAGCAGCCCGTCCGGCAAGCGCGCCTGTCGGACCCGGTTCTGTGCAGCGCCCGGCTGATATTCGATCAGGCCGCCGTGGATGGAGGTCGCCAGATCAATGCCACTGCCCTGCCCGCCTTGTGCCTCGCGGTAGATCGGCAGAAGTCGCGCCAGCAGCTCATCCGCAGATGCAAGACCGGGCCCGCCAAGAAAACCGATCAGGGTCTGATACAGGCCGACGGCGACGGCGGAACTCGATCCCAGCCCGAGCTTGATGCGCTGGCCGTTGTGGTCCAGGAACAAGGCGGCGGTATCGATATGCAATCGGAACGGCGGCAGCGCGTCGGCAGCGATCGACTGAATCAGACGATCGATCAGACCCGCTGTCCATGCAAACCGGGGCCACGCCGAATGCCCGGTGTCCCAGCGCACGGTATTGCCAACCTCGATCCGGAACGCCAGCGGCCCAGCAAACAGCTGGGGGGCGCGAACCTCACAGGCATCGGGCTCACACGGCTCGATCCGGACTTCGGCAAGACGATCCACCGCCATCGAGAATGCAGGCAGGCCGTCGGTGACCGCGTACTCGCCGATCAGCACCGCTTTTCCGGGAACCTGGGCCTGCCAGTGCATCAGATGCGTGCCGCGCCCGAGCCCAGACCCGCCCGCACAATGCGCTTGACACCCGGAACCTGTTCAAGCCGCTGGACGACGCGCGCCTCATCCTCGGGCAGGCAGATCGCCTTGAGCTGTGGACCCGCATCGATGGTGAAACACACCGACACGCCTTGATCGCGCAGCCGGCGAACGGCGTCGATACAGGCCAGGGTGGCTGGGTTGAAATAGATCACGCCGGGTCGTGCCGCCAGCGCCGAGGCATGCATGGCCAGGGCGCTGGCTTCGGTAACCTCGCACAAGGCATCGAAGTCGCGGCGCGCAATCGCCGAACGTGCCAGCGCCAGATCCTGACTGACCTGGCTCAGCCAGGCCGGGTAGTAGGACGAGGTCGCCACCGTGTGGTTCATTCCGCGGGTCGAGGACACGTCCTTTGCGGCCTCACTGGTCACGGCGACCACGACGCGCAGGGGCCAGTGTTCGGGTTCGGCCAACGGCTGCGCAATCGCGTCGACGCCGTCCGCTCGATCGCCGCGCTGCATTTCAACGAAGCCGCCGAAGATGGAGCGCGCCGCCGAACCCGAGCCGCGGCGCGCCAGTTCCGACAATCGGTCGGATGAAAGCTGCAGATCGAGCACGGCATCGGCGGCAAGGGCCAGTGCTGCAAACGCCGAGGCCGACGAGGCCAGCCCCGCTGCGGTCGGAAAGGTATTGCGGCTGTTGACCAGAAAGCGGCTCTCGGTATTGGCCAGCGCTCTGAACAGATCGAGGAATTTGACGATGCGCCCCGGATCAGCGACCTCGCCATTGAGAATCAGCTGATCGCCGCTCGAGCGATCTGCAAGCGCGACCGAGGTTTCGGTGTACAAGGTATCCAGGGTGACCGAGATCGAACCGGTGGCGGGGAGATTCAGCGCGGCGTCGCGTTTACCCCAGTACTTCACCAGGGCAATATTCGAACCGGCTCGAGCGCTGGCTTGATTCGAGCTCATGATCGAACGGCTCCGTTAAGGGGTCAACCCGGAATGATACCGCCAGATTCGGCGGACGGGTCCGAAGGCGTCAGTTGCTTGGTTCAGCGAAGCGCTTGAAGGTCGCGCGCGGGAATTCGACCCGGATTTCCGTGCCCGCGCCCAACTCGGAATCGGCATGCAGCTGCCAGCCGAAGCGATCGCACAGCCGGCGCACAATGGCCAGACCCAGGCCATAGCCCTCATTACTGCGATCGTGACCGCGGTAGAACGGCTCGAACATGCGATCGAGCTCGGATTCACTCATTCCGCAGCCGGTGTCCTTGATCGAGACGCCGCGGTGGTCGATCAACACCGTTACCGAGCCTGCTTCGGTGTAGGTCATGGCATTGCGGATCAGATTGGTGAACACGATGGCCAGAACACGCTCCGGGGCTTCGATCTCCAGCAGGCCCTTGCCGCTCGTCGCGGTCTGGATTTTGTCGTTGGGCAAGGCCCGGACGACCTGATCCAGGATTTCCGGCAGCAGATCGTTGAGTACTACCGATGACCAGGATAGCTTCGATTCGGTCTCGCGGGCCAGGATCAGCAAGGTCTCGACCAGCGCTTCCATGTCCTTGACCGTTCGCGCCATGCGCTCGACCGTGCGCTCGCGTTTTTCCGGATCATCGAAACGTTGCAGCAGCTCCAGATTGGCCTTGAGCACGGCAAGCGGCGTTCTCAATTCATGGCTGGCATTGCGCGTGAAATTGCGCTCGCGCTGGATGAAGGCTTCCATGCGCAGGATGAACTGATTGAAGGCATTGACCAGCGTCGCCACTTCCGAGTCGGTGGTGTCACCGAAAGACTCCGGGCGGAATTTCTCGAATTCGGGAGAATTGAAATCGTAGTTTCGGACCGCTTCAGACAACTGAACCACGGTGGAGACGGCACGACGCGACAGCACATAACCGATCCAGGTCAACAGATAGATCAGCAGCAGAACGGCGGTCAGCGGGGCGATACCGAAGTAGAAAGCCAGCGATGAAACCTGCACTTCATCGAATACCAGAAACAGGCGGTCAGCCCCATGGTCGCTGACAAAGACCACCGGATTCCGGTCCGAGTCCTGTTGTTGCCCGCGATGGAATCCCAGAGGGATATCGCGCAACCATTCGGGAACCGACCCATAGCTGCTCTGCTGCGCCATGTAGCCGTGAAGATTGTTGGTGTTGGGCAAGGGGAAGGACGGATCGTTCTTGTAATTTTCCCAGAAGTGCTCGGCTTCGCCGTTCAGCGCTTCCTTGACCAGCACGTTCTCGACCACGAGCGCTGCGCCAAATACGCCCATGATGGTGGCGACACTGATCGCCAGCACCTGGAGAACGAAGACCCGCACCAGCTTGGTGTTCAGGCCTCCTTGGAGAGCGCGCTTCATGAGCAAAACGATTTATCGACGTCGGAAACGATAGTGGGCCACCAGCCAGGTATTTCCCTCATCGTAGCCGAACAGTTCTTCACATGCCATGAAGAACATGCGCCAGCGTTGTTGCCAGACCGCTGCATCGTCGCCGTAGATGGCTTCCATCGCCTGCCGAACCTGGGCCTTGCGCGCGTCCATATTGTCCAGCCAGGCGCGCGAGGTCCTGGAATAGTGCATGCCTGAGTAGAGTCGCCGGTTCTCGAGCACGAGATCGTCCTGGAAATGCAGCAGCGTATCGGCCGCCGGCATCAGGCCACCGGTAAAGAAGTAGCGGCCCATCCAGTTTTCATCGCCCTCGGTTTCGAAGGGATAAGCGAGATAGCGATGGCAGAAGATATGAACGAACAGTTTCCCGTCCGGACGCAACCAGCCTGCGACCCGCTTGAGCAGCTCGCGATAGTTGCGAACGTGCTCGAACATTTCGACCGACACCACGCGATCAAAGCGCTCGTCGAGTTCGAGCTGGTTGACATCACAGGTCACGATCTTGACGTTGTGCAGACCAAGATCCAGCGCACGCTGCTCGATGAACTTGCGCTGCGAACCTGAATTGCTGACCGCCGTGATCTGGCTGTTCGGGTACTGCCCGGCCATCCACAGGGTCAGTGAGCCCCAGCCGCAGCCCAGCTCCAGAATGCGCTGACCGTCCTCCAGCTCGGCCTGATCGCAGCTGGCCTTGAGCATGGCTTCTTCAGCCTGATCCAGCGTATCAACGCCCGGCGGGTAGTAAGCGCTGGAATACTTCAGTCGTGCGCCCAGCGCCAGCTGATAGAACGCCGCGGGGACTTCGTAGTGCTGTTCGTTGGCGGCGTCGGTTTCGATCGCGATGTCGGAGGCCGCCAGTTCATCCATCAAGGCCTGCGTTCTGCGCGCCCGCTCCTCCGGATTGCGATCCATTTCATCCTGCAGACGCTGCGCCAGAAGACGGCGAATGCCTCGGCGGATCAGCCAGTCGGGGGCCCAGCCCTTCTCGGCCAGCTCAATGGGGGTCATTTGATTTCGGCTCCTCGTGTAGTCGATAGGGTTTCTGGCGGTGTCTGGGGTGCTGACGGTTCATGCGTTTCAGGCGGCGCCTCATGGGTCTCTCGCGCATACCAGAACAGCAGCGGTAGAAGCACCGCCCAGGTCAGGCCGGTCGCAAGGACGACCTGCCAGGTTGGCAGCAGCCACTCCACTGCACCAAAACGTGATCCGGCGTAGTAGGACATGGGTGATCCGACTCCACCCAGCACGCCGAGCAGTATCAGTCGATTCTTGAACGCACTCATGGAGTGATTGATGACCAGCGCCAGGGCAACCCACAGCAACAGGATCCAGAGCGGGGCAAAGCCCGAGGATGGCCACGGCGTGGCGTAGTCCAGAATGCCGAACTGAACAAACAGGGAATCGAGAATGAACCCGAACATCAGGCAGATCAGCAGCAAGCGCAGATCAGTGGGGTGCCGGCGAGCGTTGTGCAGCTGCCAGGCCAGCATGGCGCCGACCACCAGCAGGCCGATCCAGACCTTGCCGTAGGCGGCTCCGATCACGCACGCCGGCCAGGCGGCCTGAAAAAAGCCCTGGTTGATCCAGAAATCGCGCTTCATGAAGACTGCGCGGTCAGGCCGGTGCTGTTCGCGGGCCGAAAGTCGGGTCCAGCCATCAACAGATGGGCGTCGCTGATGGCACGCTCCATGAACCCACCCTCGCAGTAGGCCAGATAGAAACGCCAGCGGCGGCGGAAGGTGTCATCGAAGCCCATGGGCTCGATCGAATCCCAGGCGGCGTCGAAGCGCTCGCGCCAGGTTTTCAGGGTGCGTGCGTAGCTGGCACCGAAATCGGCCAGCTCGATCAGGCCGAGACGCGTGGCCCGCGCCATCGACGCGGTGATAGCCGATGACCGAGGGGATGAAACTGCCCGGGAAACACATAGCGCTTGATGAAGTCCACGCTCTTGAGCGCCTTGGCGTAGCGGAAATCTTCAATCGTGATGGCTTGAATCAGCGCCAGTCCGTTCGGCTTGAGCAGCTGATCGATCTTGCCGAGGTAAGTGTCGAGGTAGTCGTGACCCACCGCCTCGATCATTTCGATCGAGACCAGTTTGTCGTACTTGCCGCTCAAGTCCCGATAGTCGTCGAGGCGCAGTTCGATACGGTCACTCAGACCGGCCGCCTCGATCGCCGCTGCGGCATGGTCGTGCTGTTCGCGAGAAATGGTCGTCGTGGTGACCTTGCAGCCCGTAGTTTCTGGCGGCATGAATCGCCAGCCCGCCCCAGCCTGTGCCGATTTCGACCAGATGATCGCTGGGCGACAGCTGCAGGCGCTGACAGATTCGATCCAGCTTGTTGATCTGGGCCTGTTCCAGCGTGTCGTCGTCGTTCAGATACAGGCCGCTGGAATACATCATGGTCGGGTCAAGCCAGGCGGCGAAAAAATCGTTGCCCAGGTCGTAATGCGCGGCGATATTTCGACGGCTGCCCTTGAGGCTGTTGCGGTTGAATCGATGCCAGATCGCCAGCAAGGCACCGCCAAGCCGCGCACCACCTTCGTCAACCGCATTCAAGGCATCGCGATTACGCGCCAGCACCTGAACCACAGCGACCAGCTCCGGGCTATCCCACCAGGCCGCCATGTAGGCCTCGGCCGCGCCAACGCTGCCGCCGGTTGCCATCAAACGCCAGAATCCCAGATCGTGAACTTGTACTTCAGCCTGCAGCTCACCTGACTCGCCAAAGACGGTCTTGCCGAGCGCGTCGTGAACCACAAGCTGGCCATGCCGGTGCTGCACCCGGGCCTGGCACCAGCGATCGACAGCGCGTGATCGAGCGGCCGGAGCCGGCTTGATCGGCGGTCGGAGTCGGTGTCGTTGTCGGGCTCAGCGTCCGTCATCGACGTCTTCTCTCGAGTTTCCGGATGGTGATGAAATGGTATTCCTTTTGTCCATAAACGAAACGCTTGCCAGTAAATGCCGGCCATCACCTTGAGCGTGACCAGCGGAAACTTGAGCGGCATCCAGCGCATGCTGCGCCGCGTCATGGGGCCGAGCGCCAGGGTCATCCCGGCGCGAAAGCATTCTGTGCCGTCCTGGGTGACCCGCATGTGAACGGAAAACGCATCCGGCTCGAGCACGAAACGCCAGTCGTAGGCCATGTCCATGGGCAGGAACGGCGAGACATGGAAGTCCTTGTCGAAGTCGAAAACGGTAATCCAGGCCGGCTGCTCACGCGCATCGAGCACGTAGGCGTGGCGCTCGCTCCAGGGCGTGTTGTGGACTTCGGCCACGATCGCGATCAGCGTTCCATCGTCCCTGGTAGGCGAAGTAGAAGGTGACCGGGTTGAAGCACAAGACCCCACTGACGCAGGTGGGTCAGTATCCGGATCGGACCCTGGGACGCACGCCGAGCTCGCTCGATCCGATCGCGAACCGCATCGCCCAGCGGCGCGTCGGGCGCGTGCAGGTCGTGAAAATAATCGGCCGGCGAAACCGGACTGGCCGAAGCGCCACAGCAGACCCATAATCGCGACTGCGCGAAACGCTCTACTCCAGTTGATCGACGTCGATCAGGCTGAACCACAGGCGGTAGCGGAAATCGTGGGTCTTCGGACCGCTCGCGTCGGTGCCAGATCGTGCCGGTGCCGTACTGGTCTTCAGGCCGTTACTCATGCCGTGCTGCATGGTCAGGTGCTCGATCACCCGGACTGTGGAACGCACCGCGTGCCGTCTTCGTGGAAACCCCAGCCCCACCAGGCACCGACCAAGGACACCCGGTGCGACCTGGCGATTGATGTCGCTCGAGCCGCGTCTGCGCCATGACCGCTTCCGGCGTGAACACCGGATGCTGGTAGGCGCGTCGGCCAGGACGCGCTCGGGATCGATCAGCTCGGTCTGGTTCAGCGAAACGATCAGCGGGACCTCGTCCGGCAGCCCCTGCAGGCGGTTCATCCAGTAGGAAATCGCAGCGTGCTCGGAGGCATTCGAGCCGTGAGCATCGCGCCGCACGGTCCACGCTGACTCAGGCTTTCGGGTGCTTCGGCATCCGACCGGCGTATCCGTATGCAGCACGGTGTCGTTGTCCTGAAAGCGAACGCACCCAGGACTTCGCGTTCCTTCGGCGTCTCGCATCGCCGAGCAGCCCCAGCGCCTGATCCGAGTGGCAGGCCAGGATCAGGTGGTCGGCCTCGAACTCGTCCTCGATCGAGCGGGATCAGCACGCCCTGCCCGTCAATCGCTCGACCGAGCGGGCCGGCGCGGAAACCTGCAGCTCGCCCTGAAGCTCTGGCACTGCGGCATCGACGTAGCGCTGGCTGCCGCCGGTGACCGTCCGCCACTGCGGCCGGCCCTCGACCTGCAGCATGTCGTGGTTGCGCATGAACTCCAGCAGGTAGCGCATCGGAAACTGGCGGACCCGTGACGACGGCGACGACCACAGCGCCGAGGCCATCGGCACCAGGTGATCTTCGGCGAAGGCGCGCCCCGGAGCGTCGGGACCGTCCAGCCACTCGCCCAGCGTGACCGTTTCATCGAGGGTCTCGAGCAGGCCGGGCGCGCGACGATAGAAACGCAGAATGTCGACGACCATGCCGAGAAACCGCGGCGACACCAGATTGCGTCGCTGACAGAACAGCGTGTCCAGCGAGGTCGCGTTGTATTCCAGGCCGCTGATCTCGCAGGCCACGCCGAAGCTCATGTCGCTGGGGTGGCTCTTGACGCCCAGGCGATCCAGCCAGGCGCTGAAATGCGGGTAGTGACGCCGATTGAACACGATGAAGCCCGAGTCGACATCGATCGGCTTCGCCAGGCCTGCCGGCTGGACGCGGTGCGTGTCGGCATGACCACCGGCGCGTCCATGGGCTTCGAACAGGGTCACGTCGTGGCCGTGATCCTCGGCCAGGTGCCAGGCCGCGTACAAGCCGGCGACGCCGCCGCCGACGACCGCGATGCGACTCATCGACGCAGTCGGCGCGTTTCGCGGATTCGCGCCGGAACGGGCTTGAGATCCGACACCAGGCCGACCCACGACATCGCCTTCAGCGTCAGATAACTGATGTCCAGCTCCCACCAGTAGAAGCCCTGGCGCCGAGCCCGGATAGTGGTGGTGGTTGTTGTGCCAGCCCTCGCCCAGCGTCAGCAGCGCCAGCAACCAGTTGTTGCGGCTGTCGTCGGACGTCGCGTAGCGACGGCGGCCCCAGATGTGGGCCAGCGAATTGATGGTCAGGGTGACGTGGATCAGAACGACGGTGGAGATGAAGTAGCCCCAGACCAGCATCTGGCCGCCGCTGGTCCCCAGGCCGGGCGCCGCCCGCTCCAGCCAGGCGCCAAGGCCGAACAGACCGGCGGCGAAGAGCACCGGCACGACCAGGTCGAAGCGGTCCAGCCAGCGCAGCTCGGGAAATTTCGCCAGGTCGGGAATCTGCTCCCACTCGGTCGCGAAATGCTTCCGGCTCACGAACCAGCCCATGTGCGACCAGTACAGCCCCTTGCGCGGGGTATGCGGGTCGCCGGCCCGGTCCGAATGCTTGTGGTGGCGGCGATGATGGGCCGCCCACCACAGGGGGCCGCGCTGGGTGGAACTGGCGCCGATCAGCGCGAACAGGAACTGCACCGGTCGCGATGTGCGGAACGTGCGATGCGAGAAGTAGCGGTGGTAGAAGGCCGTTATGGCGAACATCCGTGACCAGGTAGCTGGCCACGGACACCGCCACGGCAATCCACGGAGACGCCCACCCAGATCACACCCAGGCAGGCCAGGTGCAGGCCGATGAAGGGCAGGATGCGAGCCCAGTCGATTCTTTCATCAGCCGGGTCAGCGTCGGCGGCTTCAGAATTGAACCACGCGGCAAGGCTTCGTTTTAAAGACATTCAAATGCGTTCCTACGGCGACCAGCGACATTACACGTCCTGAGGGTGAATCAGGGGTGAAATGCAGATGACGCCTATTGTCGCGGTTTTTCCTGCGCGATGGTGGGTCAATTTCCTAGGCCACGGGTCGGTATCTGACCGATTCATCTCTCGCTCCCTCCGATCAGACTGGCTTTTCCACCCACCATCAGATCGAGAGCGCCGCCCGCCATGAATGGAAAACACGCAGGAATGACCCTCCTGGAACTGATCATCACGCTCAGCCTGACCGCTCTGATGCTCGGCTTCGCCGTGCCTACGATGAGCGACTTCATCGCCAATCAACGCATCACTGCAGCCACCAATCAACTGATTGCCCACCTCCAGTACGCCCGGATGGAGGCCATTACCCGACACCAGCACGTCATCGCCTGCCCCAGCCTGGATCAGAACAGCTGCGAGGGCAATCGCTGGGATGCGGGCTGGATCATCTTCGTCGACCCGGACCGCGACGGCCAGGTCGATCGTTTTGACGACATCCTGCGGGTTGTAGGCCAGGACCCGCGGGCCCAGATCAGCTCTGGCGGCCGCCTGCGCGTGCGCTTCCAGGCCAGCGGCGGCGCCTATGGCAGCAATCTGACCATCCGCGTCTGCGATTCGCGCTCCGATCGGGATGGACGCGCGGTCATCGTTTCGAATCCGGGTCGAGTCAGAATGCAGCGACGTCTCGCCCACGCGAATTGCACGTCATGAAAACTTGCATACGGCAGCGTATGGCGCTAGGATTCAAACACTCGTTTGAAACCGACGTTTGAGTGAAATCTGACCTATCAACCTGTGATCGTTTACTGGATGCGGCCGAACGCCTGTTCGCCGAAGACGGCTTTCATGCGACCTCCATGCGTCAGATCACTCAAGCCGCTGGCACCAATCTTGCGGCCGTCAACTACCATTTCGGTTCGAAGCAGGCGCTGATCGTCGCGGTCTTCAGGCGGCGGCTCGACGCGCTGAACCAGGCCCGACTGGCCAGATTGGATCAGGCGCTGGACAGCGGCGGCGAACCGCAGCTTGAACAGGTGCTTGATGCCTTCGTCAGTCCCGCGATCGCGCTCACCCACAGCAAGGCCGACGAAGGCCATCGCTTCATGCGCATTCTGCTTCGGGCCTTCGCTGACCAGGATGAACAGCTGCGGCGAGATCTGAGTGCCGAATATGCGCACGTGATGCGGCGCTTCGCCGACGCCATCGCTCAAGCACTGCCCGAAGCGTCACGCGACACCATTCGCCGCCAGCTGGATTTCATCGTCGGCGCGCTGACTCACACCATGTCGGAGTCCCACCTCAGTGACGGTCCCGCGATCGCCGCTGACCTCGTTCTGTTTGCCGCCGCAGGCTTGCGCGGCACCGTTCATTCGACCTCAACTTCCACATCTACTGCGGGTGCGAAACGCACCATGGAGATCGTTCGATGAGTATTCTCTCCGTTGTTCTGCTTCTGGCCGCTCTGGGCCTGATCGCCTACTTGCGACTGCCGCTCTGGATTGCCGCGCTGGGCACTGCCTTGCTGCGGCAGGGTCGCCGCCTATTCGACGCTGGCGCTGCCGGCACTGGTGATCTTTATGGCCATCGCGGTCGTCCTGTGCTTCATGGCGATCAAGCCGGTCCGCCGCGCCCTGGTCTCGCGCCCGCATTTCAGCTGGTTCAAGACCGTACTGCCAGCGATGTCGAGCACCGAGAAAGAGGCCCTTGATGCCGGCACGGTCTGGTGGGATGCCGAGCTGTTTTCGGGCAAGCCCAACTGGGACACCTTGTTCGATCTACCCAAACCGCATCTGAGCACCGAGGAACAGGCCTTTCTGGACGGGCCGACCGAAGAGCTCTGCAAGATGCTCGACGATTGGAAGATCAACCGCGAACTCAAGGATCTGCCGCCGGAAGTCTGGCAGTACATCAAGGACCAGCGCTTCCTGAGCATGATCATTCCCAAGGAATATGGCGGCCTGGACTTCTCTGCCCAGGGCAATGCGGCCATCGTGACCAAGATCTCGACCCGCAGCCTGACCGCGGCAGTCAGCATCATGGTGCCGAACTCGCTTGGACCGGGCGAGCTGTTGATGCATTTCGGCACCGACGAACAGAAGAAACACTACCTGCCCCGACTTGCCGCGCGGCGAAGAAGTACCCTGCTTTGCCCTGACCTCGCCGCACGCGGGCTCGGATGCGGCCTCGATGCCGGACGACGGCATCGTCTGCAAGGGCGAATACGACGGCAAGGAAATGCTGGGCATGAGCGTGACCTGGGACAAGCGCTACATCACCCTGGCACTGGTCGCGACCGTGCTCGGCCTGGCATTCAAGACGCGCGATCCAGAAGACCTGCTGGGCGGCAAGGAACATCTGGGCATCACCGTGCCGCTGATTCCGACCGCCACACCAGGGCGTCGAGATAGGTCAATCGTCATCTGCCCGGCGGCAGCTTGTTCATGAACGGCCCAACTCGAGGCGAGAACGTCTTCGTCCCGATGGACTGGGTGATCGGCGGCCAGGAACGGATCGGTCAGGGCTGGAGCATGCTGATGCATTGCCTGGCGGCCGGTCGCGCCATTTCCCTGCCGGCCCAGGGCGTGGCTGGCGGCAAGCTGGCCAGCATGATGACCGGCGCCTATGCCCGCATCCGCTATCAGTTCAAGCAGCCGATCGGCTACTTCGAGGGTATCGAAGAGCCGTTGGCGAGAATCGGTGCCGAGGCTTATCGGATGGAAGCGGCCCACAAGCTGACCCTGGCAGCTCTGGACCGCGGCGACAAGCCAGTCGTGCTTTCGGCCATCCTCAAGGCCTACCTGACCGAAGCCAACCGACGCGTCGTCAACGACGCCATGGACGTCCATGGCGGCAAGGCCGTGGTCGAAGGTCCCAACAATTATCTCTCGCTCGGCTATCAGGCCCTGCCGGTGTCGATCACGGTGGAAGGCGCCAACATCCTGACCCGCTCGATGATTGTCTTCGGTCAGGGCGCGATCCGTTGCCACCCCTACCTGCTCAAGGAAATGCTGGCAGCGGCCGACAATGACCTGAACGCCTTTGACGACGCCCTGTGGCGTCACGTCGGCTATCTGATTTCCAATGCCGTTCGCGCGCCGGTTCTCGGCCTGACCGGAGGCCGACTCAGCGCAAGTCCTGTCTCGGGCCCGACCGCTCAGGACTACCGCCGCATCAATCGCCTGGTCGCCGCCTTTACCCTGACCGCCGATCTTTGCCTGCTGATTCTGGGCGGCAAGTTCAAGTTTGCCGAAAAGCTTTCAGGCCGCTTCGCCGACGCCCTGGCCCATCTCTACATGGCCTCGGCCACCCTGCGCCGCTTCGAAGATGAGGGTCGCCAGAGCGAGGATCTGCCCTTGCTGCGCTTCGCCGTCGACGACAGCCTGCATCAGGTTGAAGAAGCCCTGCACGGGGTTTATCGCAACTTCCCGGTCGCTGGTCTCGGCACGGTGCTGAAATGGCTGTGCTTCCCGACCGGGCGGCGTCACGCCAAATCCGATGACCGGACCGGCCACAAGATCGCGCGTCTGCTGCTGACGAATTCGGCCAGTCGCGAACGCTTGATCGCTGGCGCCTTCAAGTCGCAGGTCGACGATGGCACAGGCATCGTGCTCCAGGCCTTGAGGCCCGGTGCTCAAAGCCGAGCCCGCCGAACACGCCGTGCACAATGCGCTGAAGCAAGTGCGCTCGCTCGGTCAACGTCGATGCGCTTTGCAAGAAGGCCGTTGCTGCAGGTGTCATCACCGAGGAGCAGGCCGCGGACCTGAAGCGGGCTCAGGAACTCAGCGCGCGCGCGTCATCGCCGTCGACGAGTTCACGCCGGCCGAGCTGGGCACGCAGGTGGAGCAGAAGCGCCCGGCACTCGCCGAGGCCAGCTGAGACCCGGGCTCGACAGAACCGAAACACTGCGGGTCCATCGTCGTTCCGTCCACCCGGGCGGTTCGACGAAGGGCCTCTGAATAACCGATCACTACCAAAATCCCCAAGGAAACACAATCATGACCGACCACAAGCTTCGCGTGCGCAGAGCGGCCGTTCTGGGCTCCGGCGTCATGGGCGCGCAGATCGCCGCTCACCTGACCGCCGCCGGTATCCCCGTGGACCTGTACGACCTGCCCTCCGACAGCAAGAATCCGAGCGAGATCGCCGAGAAGGGCCGCCAGGCCCTGCTCAAGCTGAAGCCCGCGCCCTTCGCTTCGCAATCACTTGCATCGTTCATCACGCCGCGCAACTTCGACGACGATCTGGATCAACTCGGACACTGCGACTTCATCATCGAAGCCATCGTCGAGCGGATGGACATCAAGAAGTCCCTGTATGAGAAGATCGGCCCGCATATCCATGACGATGCCTTCTTCGTCACCAACACCTCCGGGCTCTCGATCACCGAGCTGGCCGGCGTGGTACCGGAGGCGCTGAAAGACCGCTTCTGCGGCGTGCATTTCTTCAACCCGCCGCGCTACATGCATCTGGTCGAGCTGATTCCGCATCCGGGCACGCGCAGCGAGACCCTGGACCTGCTCGAAGACTTCCTGACCCGCAACCTCGGCAAGGGCGTGGTCCGCGCCCGCGACACCGCCAACTTCATCGCCAACCGGGTCGGCGTGTTCACCATGTGGTCGACCATGCATCATGCGCAGCGTCTGGGACTCGGCTTCGACACCGTCGATGCCCTGACCGGCCCGGCCATCGGCCGCCCCAAGAGCGCGACCTTCCGTACTCGCTGACGTCGTCGGTCTGGACACGATGGCGAACGTGATCAAGACCATGGACGCCAAGCTCGCCGACGACCCCTGGCACACGCTACTACCAGGCCCCGAGTGGCTGGCGGCGCTGATCGAGGCCGGCGCGCTGGGCCAGAAGGCCGGTGCCGGCGTGTTCCGCAAAATGGGACGCGAGATCAAGGTTTTCGATCCGAGACGGGCGACTACCGCGCCACCGACTACAGGCCTGACGATCACGTCCGATCCTGGCGATCAAGGACCCGGCGCGAAGCGGCCGAAGCTGCTGCGCGACGAGGATCGCCGAGGGCCGAGTTCCTCTGGGCGATTCATCGCGACGTCTGTTCCACTACTGCGCCTTCCACCTGGCCGACGATCGCCGACTCCGCACGCGAGATCGACCTGGCCATGCGCTGGGGCTACGGCTGGAAGCTCGGCCCCTTCGAGCAGTCTGGCAGGCCGCCGGCTGGTCGCAGATCGCCGAGCCTGGATCGCCGGAGGATATCGACGCCGGCAAGACCGCTGTCGACGCGGCGCTGCCCGGCTGGGTGTCCGATGGCCGGTGCGAGGCGGGCGTGCACTCGGCCGACGGCTCGTATTCTGCCGACACGGCCAGCACGAGCCGCGTCCGGACCTGCCCGTCTACCAGCGTCAGATGCTCCCCGAGCGCCTGCTCGGCGAACCCCAGAACCGCGGCACCACCGTCGAACATCGACGGTGCGCCTCTGGACACTCAGCGACGACGTCGGCTGATCGCCAGCGCTCAAGACCAAGATGAACGTCATCGACGACGGCGTGCTCGAGGGCCTGAATGCGGCTATCGAACCGCCGAAAACGAGTTCGCTGGCCTGGTGATCTGGCAGCCGGACGAGCCGTTCTCGGCCGGCGCCAATCTGAAGGCCGCCGCCGAGGCGATTCAGCGCGGTGACCTCGACAGCGTTCGCGCCCTGGTCGCCGGCTTTCAGGCCGTCAACCTGCGCCTGCGCTATGCCGCCGTTCCGACCGTGGCGGCCGTTCGCGGCCTGGCCCTGGGTGGTGGCCTGGAGCTGGCCATGCACGCGGCCCGTCGTGTCGCCCATCTGGAGAGCTACATGGGCCTGGTCGAGGCCGGCGTCGGCCTGCTGCCGGCCGGGGGCGGTCTCGGCACGCTGGCCTTCCGCGTCCACGATCAGACCCGGGCCGGTGACAGCTACGCGCTGCTCGAGAAACGCTACAAGCAGATCGCCATGGGCCAAGGTCTCCGGCAGCGGCCATGGAAGCGCGGCGAAATGGGCTACCTGCGTCCGGACCGACACCATCGTCTTGCACGAGCACGAACTGCTGCACGCCGCGCACGGCCAGGTTCGCGCCCTGAACGCCGCCGGCTACCGTCCGGCGCTGCCCGGCCGCGCCGATCACGGCCGCCGGCGACGTCGGCGTGGCCACGCCTGAAGATGATGCTGGTCAACATGCTCGAAGGCCACTTCATCAGCGAGCACGACTACGAGATCGGCAGCCGGATCGCGACGGTCATCTGCGGCGGCGACATCGATCGCGGCACGCCGGTCAACGAGGAGTGGATGCACGCCCTGGAGCGCAAGCATTTTCGTCGAGCTGTGATGGCTACGAGAACCAGGAACGACCCATGGAGCGCATCCGCTGCAAACTGATCCGAATGAAGGACGCGGCGAAATCCGCGTCCCGAACTGATCGGCGGACCGAGCCCGAATGCACCGTTTTCCCTATCCATTGATCCTCAAGCATTCACGATCGAGGAATTCAAACATGAGCGACGCTTATATCGTCTCCGCCGTCCGCACCCCGGTCGCCCGCGCCTTCAAGGGCGGCTTCCGCAACACCGCCCCGACGACCTGCTGGCCGATGCCCTCAAGGCCGCGCTGGCCGAAGTCCCTGATCTCGACCCCGGCCGGGTCGAGGATGTCATCGTCGGCTGCGCCATGCCGGAAGCCGAACAGGGCATGAACGTGGCCCGCATCGGCGCCCTCCTCGCCGGCCTGCCCGACTCCGTACCGGGTGTGACCGTCAACCGCTTCTGCTCGTCCGGCCTGCAGACCATCGCCATGGCCGCCGACCGCATTCGACTGGGCGAAGCCGACGTCATGATCGCCGGCGGCACCGAATCGATGACGCATGGTTCCGATGATGGGCCACAAGGTCGCGATGAACCCGCAAGGTCTTCGACGACGACAACGTCGCCATCGCCTACGGCATGGGTATCACCGCCGAGAAGGTCGCGCAGGAGTGGAAGGTCAGCCGCGAAGACCAGGACCAATTTGCCTATCGGTCGCACCAGAAAGCGATCGCGGCCATCGACGGGGGCGAGTTCACCGAAGTTCGCCCGGTCACCGTCACCAGCCGCATGCCCGGCCCCGGCGGCACCATTCAGGAGCGCCAGTACACCGTCGACACGGACGAAGGCCCGCGCCGCGACACCACGCCCGAAGCCCTGGGCAAGCTGCGCACGGTCTTCGACGCCAAGGGCACGGTCACCGCCGGCACCAGCTCGCAGATGTCCGACGGCGCCGGTGCGTTGGTGATGGTCTCCGAGCAGGTGGTCAAGGAATTGAACTTGAAGCCCCTGGCCGTCTTCCGCGGTTTCTCCGTGGCAGGCGTGCGCCCGGAAATCATGGGCATCGGCCCGATCGAGGCGATTCCGAAAGTGCTCAAGCAGACCGGCATCGCGCAAGCAGACCTCGACTGGATCGAACTCAATGAAGCCTTCGCCGCGCAAGCGCTGGCCGTGATGCGGACCGTCGGCCTGGATCCTGAAAAGGTCAATCCACTGGGCGGTGCCATCGCGCTGGGCCACCCGCTGGGTGCGACCGGCGCCATCCTGGCCGCCAAGCTGATTCACGGCCTGCACCGGCGCGATCAGAAGTACGGCATGGTCACCATGTGTATCGGCACCGGCATGGGCGCGGCCGGGATCTTCGAGCGGGTCTGATCGTTAGCGCCTGAAGCGCGTCGTGCTGCATGCAACGGCGAACCGGCAATCGAACTGCTGGTTCGCCGTTTTTTTTAGTTCAGAATCTCGGAATTTCTGAATTTCAGCCCTCAGACCCGATGCATGCTGGCAGTCTCGGCCGCATGGATCGCCTGGTTGGCAAGTCGGGCGGCATCGTCCAGCGTGAGGTACGGCACGGTGACCACGCCCTGAGGCAACACCAGAACCAGATTGGCGAGGCCGTTTCGGCGCTGATAACCGCTGGAGCGGATCTGGGCTTGCTGCACCCGATCCAGATCGAACACGTCATAACTCTGCCCGAAAAACCCCTGACGCACCCAGAGCTGGCGGTCTCGCAGCGACCAGCCCCAGTGCCGCCAGCGCAGATGAACCCCACCCAGCACCACCAGCAGCGCCGTCAGGGGCAGCACGGCATGCATCAGGGGATTACCGCTTTTCCATAGCCACAGGCCGGTCAGAAGCAAGCCTATGGCCGTGATTCGCTTCCAGAAAACGCGACGGAAACCAGGCTCAATGCCCTGAAAGTTTTCCGGAAAGCACCAGCCCGGCACCAGATCGTTCGCCAATGAGAGATCGCCCCGATTGAGTCCGGGGATGATGAAGGCCTTCTTCTGCCCTGGCATTTCCTCTGCCACGCTGCTGGTTTGCCGGACGACGATCTGCCAGCAGCGCAGCAGGCGGCCGAGACCCGACTGTTTGACGGTGAGACCGGTGATCTTTTCGCGCTTGACGGTCTGCTCGCGCTGATCAAGCAGGCCGCCGATGCCGACCAGACGATCACCGCGGTCACTCAGGCGGAAGCCGTAAAAGCGGATGATGGACAGCAGGCCCGAGAGCAGCAGAAGGAATCCAAGGCCGGCAATCACCAGGCCAATGATGAAAAGCCAGAGGAATTCGTAGGCGATCGGATCAATGCCGACAAACCAACCCTTGGCATCAGCCCATTCGCCAAAACGCTCTGAAAAGCTGCCGAAGAACCAGGCCGCCAGGCCGGCCAGCAGCCAGATCTGATTGCTGCTCAGCCCGTGACGAAACAGACGCCAGGTCGATGCTTCATACAGGGCCGGGCCGGGCGCCCCGCTGGCGCGAATGGATTCGCTGGGTTCCGGCGATTCCGGATCAAGCGCCACCGACGACGCGTTCTGCAGGCCAACGATGCGATCACGCATGTCCTCGGCCAGCTTGCGCGGGATGCCAGGCAACTCGACTTCGGATTCCTGGCCACCCGGTGTTTCCAGGGTAAAACGCACCAGTCCGAACGGCTTGAAGTAGAAGGGCTGGCCGATCTGGACCGATTGGACCCGCGCGAACCGGACCCGGAGCTCCTTCTTTTCCAGCAGGCCACGGCGAACGCGAACGGCATCGTCCTCGATCCGGAACCGAAAGCGCCGGTGATAGATCATGGTGCCGACCAGGCCCATCAGAAACAGGGCAATGGCCAGCAGGCCAAGCTTCCAGGCGTCAAGGAAATCGAACACCGCCACGCCGAATCCAGCGCCGGCGAAGATGAACAGATTCTCGCGCACGAACTTCTGGGTGGCGCTCAGCAGCAGGAAGACCAGCGCCATCGGCGCGAGGCGGTTCCAGCCTGTATCGGCCACGTTTCTCACCTCGGACCGTGAAGGGAGATCAGTCATCGCGCCTGGCGTCCTCGGAATGCTCGGAATGCTCGGGCTGCTCGGGGCTGACCTGGGGTTGTGAGGACTCAGGTTCATCGTCTCTGATCTGCTCGAGCAGATACTGCCGCACCTGAACTGCCGTCGCGTCATCCAGGCCTTCGACAACCAGATCGGCCGACTGCCCACCGGCGGTGAAGCACTTGACCCGCATGATGTCGAAATAGCGCTCGATCGGTCCGGAGAGGGTCTCCACGTGCTGAATGCGGGCAAATGGAAGGATCACCTGCCGGCGCCAGATGACCCCCGACTGATAGACCAGATCATGCTCACGCAGCGCCCAGCCACGATGCCGGGCATCCAAGCGCGCATACAGCAGCGAGCAGAGCATGATCACCGCGGCAATCGCGGCCGGGTACCTGCTCATGTCGAAATCCAGAAACGGGAGCAAGGGCGAGGCCAGCGAGACCACAATAAAGATGCTCCAGAAAGCAATGGTGGTCGTGACCTTGTGGCGCAGATACGCTGCAACGACCGGATTCAGTTCGGCGTCGCGATAGTCCGGCAGACTTGCCGGCGTCACCGGCTCGTTGCTGAAGGTCTCGACAGATTCATTCATTCGGACATCCTCTCGATGCGGGCTGATGATTGAAAAAGGATAGCGGCCGATACTTCAGCCAGCCAGTGTCGTTGGTCACTGGCGCTTGATGATGCGACCGCAGCGCCAGAGCAGATAATTGGCCGCTTTCCAGAAGCCCTTGAAGGCCGGATTTCGGGTCTGACCATGGTGATAGCGATAGTAGATCTGCTGCACGATGGCGGCCAGGCGGAACAGGCCATAGACCTCGTAAAAGGCCCAGTTGTCTGGCGAAAGGTTCATCTTTTCACAATAGTAATCAATGACCTGACGACGAGTCATCATGCCGGGGATATGCGTCGGCTGGCGACGAAACCCCTTGAGAAAACGATCATCATCGGCCTGGACCCAGTAGGCCAGCGAATTCCCGAGATCCATCAAGGGATCACCCAGGGTTGCCAGTTCCCAGTCCAGCACCCCGATAATGGTCAGTGGATCATCGGCAGACAGCACGATGTTGTCGAAACGGTAATCGCCGTGTATGACTCGAATGCCGATTTCATCGGGCACGTTGGCGTCCAGCCAGCGCATGACCTTTTCGCCCTTGAGCACATTCCACGTCCGCGCCCGGCGAAAGCGCTCGGACCAGCCGTCGATCTGCCGGCGATTGTAGCCTTCACCCTTGCCCAGCGACTGCAGGCCGGCGGCGTCGACATCCACGCTGTGGAGTTCAATCAGACCGTCGATGGCGCGTTGGCACAGCGTGGCGGCTTGTTCGGGGCTGAACGAAAGACCCGCCGGCAGATTAGCGCGCAGGATGATCCCTTCGATACGTTCCATGACGTAGAAGTCGCAGCCGATGACCGACTCATCGATGCACAGCGCCACCATCTCGGGTACTTTGGGGTAGACCGGCTTGAGGGCCTTCTGAACGTCATGTTCGCGGACCATGTTGTGGGCCGACCGGGCCTTGGTGCCGGGCGGCGGCCGACGCAGAATCAGATCGCGATTGGTATAGCGCAGCCGATAGGTGAGATTGGACGCGCCTTTGGAAAACTGTTCCACTTCCGGCCGACCTTCAAGCCCCTGGACGCGGGTCTTGAGCCAGGCATCGACAGCGTCAACATCGAATCGATCTTCGACGCGCCAGGCGCGCGGTTGGTCAATCAACGACTTGGCAGACATTGTTGGTAAACTTTGCAGAACATGAGTAGCGAGCATACCAAGTCCACCGCACCGGATTCGTCGGAGTCGCGTTATCGTCGCGCCAAGGCGATCGCGCTTGAGGCGCTGGACCATCCAGCGGGCGAGCGCCAGGCCTGGGCACGCGAACGCTGTGCCGACGACCCGCAGCTCTGGTCAGAGGTCGAATGGCTGCTGGAGGCCGCTGAAGACAGTTCGGAAGACGACATGCCCGAACAGTTTCAGGCGGCCGCGCGCGAGGTGGTTCGCGAGGTGTCGCTGAAGATCCCCCTGCCGCGCGACTATCGTCTGATACAGCGCCTGGATGATGGCGGCAGCGGCACGGTATATCTGGCCGAGCGCATCGATGGCGACCTGCGCCAGCCGGTGGCGCTCAAGCTGCTGCAATTGACCTCTGAACCCGATGAAACGCTGGCGCGCCGATTCGCCACTGAACGCCAGATTCTCTCGCGCCTCAGCCACCCCAACATCGCCCGTTTGATAGATGGTGGCCTGACCTCGGAAGGCCGGCCATTCCTGGCCACCGAATATGTCGATGGCCAGCCGATCGATGACTGGTGCCGTGAACAGACCCTCGACGTACGAGCCCGCATCAAGCTGTTTCAGAACGTGCTCTCGGCCGTCGACTACGCCCATCGCCATATGGTGATCCACCGCGACCTGAAGCCCGGCAACATCCTGATCAGTCGCGAAGGCGAAGCCAAACTGCTGGACTTCGGCATTGCCCGTCTTCTGGATGATCCCGAAGCTCGGTCGGTCTCGACCACCACGGCCGAGCCGGCGATGACGCTGACCTACGCCAGCCCTGAGCAGATCGAAGGCGATGGCCTTACCGCGGCGACCGATGTCTACTCCCTCGGCGTGGTGCTGTACGAGCTGATCACCGGCCATCGGCCCTTCGACGACGTGGAATCGGCGCATTTGCTGCCCCAGGCCATCCTGGCTGGCGATATCAAGCCGCCTTCACGCCTGGCAAGCCTGTCGATTCCGGCAGCGCTGCGGGCTGATCTCGATGCCATCGTGCTCAAGGCCCTGCGCCGCGAGCCGACGCAACGCTACCCCTCGATTCGCGAGCTCAGTGCCGATCTGGATCGCCTGCTGGCCCACGAACCGATTACCGCGCGACGCGGGCATCTGCTGTATCGCTCCCAGCGTTTCGCGCGTCGACACCGACTCGGTCTGACCATCGCGGTCGCTGGTCTGGCCCTGATTGCCACTTTCATGCTCGATCGGGAAGCCCAGCTCAAACGGATTGCCTGGGAGCGCGATCGGGCAGAAGCGGTCACCGAGTTCATGAATGAATTGTTCGCGGGTGCCGACTCCCTGCCCTCGCGCGGCAACGAAGTCACGGTGCGCGAAATTCTCGATCTGGGCGCCAATCAGCTGGAAGGCGACGGGTCTGTCAATCCGGCCTTTACCGGCTCTATTCATCTGGCACTGGGCAGCGCTTACAACGCCCTGGGTCTTGGCGAACAGGCCCTGCCCTTGCTGACCCAGGCCGATCAGAGCCTGTCATCAGCCGCGAGCACGCTCGAGCTGGCCGTCATTCAGGGTCAGCTGGCCTCAGCACTGGATTCCGCCGGACGCGCGATCGACGCGATCGACGCCGATCAACGCGCCATCGAGCTTTATCAGCAGGCTGAAGGGGAGCATCAGGCGGCCATCCTTCGTCTGCGTATTCGTCAACTCCGCAACCACGCCAATGCGCTCGATATCCCGTTGAATCAAACGATTGCCGATCTGATCGCGATTGTCGACGAGCTTCAGGCCCGGCCCGTTGATCGAGGTGAGCTATTGTTCGAGGCGCAGGCCGCACTGGTCGGCGCCTATGTCATCCAGGGCAGCGCAGATCAGGCCATCGAAACGGCAACGGCAGCCCGTGATCTCTCGACCCGGCTGTGGGACGCTGACGATCCGCGCGAACTGCGGGGTCGCTTTGTCTACGCCACCGCCCTGATGCTCGATGACCCCGAAGCCGCGGTCAAGGTCTACCAAAGCCTGGTCGCCGACCATAAGCGACTGATCGGACCCGGTCAACGTCTTGCCAATACGATCGGAAACCTCGGGGTCGCATTGTCTCGCGTAGGCCGAACCCGCGAGAGCATGACGGCGTTCGAACGGGCCGCTGAAATGATCGAATCGGTGGCAGATCGTGATCACTATCTCTACCGCCTCTCGATCTCCAACCTGGCCGCGCTTCATCTCAGAGACGACGAGCCGGAACAGGCCGAAACCCTGATTCGGGGCATTCTCGAAGATCTTGAGCAGCGCGCTGCAAGCGAGGGCGGCGTGGAAATCACCTACTACGCCTCGGCACTCGATATTCTCGCAACCTCACTCAGCCTTCAGCAGCGCTACCCCGAGGCGGCGAGTGTCTATCGACAGGCCATGAATGCGCTGCTGCCCGATGCGGCGGGTACACGCGATGCCCTGCGTGCATCCATTCGCGAACGTCTTGCGGAGGTGGAACGCCGAATCGGCAGCTGATCAGTCAACGATGTAATCAAATTCAGTTGCAGAATTTGCATCCCGAAATCGTTGACCAGCCTCTACTCCGTCAGCTTGCGCTTGAGCCAGGCCCGGGCCATCCGCCACTCACGAATCACCGTGCTTTCGGAAACCTCAAGCGTCTCGGCGGTATCGGGCACACTCAAGCCAGCAAAATAGCGCAGCTCGACGATGCGTGCCTGACGTTCATCGAGCTCGTAGAGCTGCTCGAGCACCTGATCCAGCGCAATCAGATCGGAACCGAACTCTTCGCCGAGATGATCACTGTCGAGATTCACGCGCTGCTGACCGTCCGGACGCTTGCCCGCCGAGCGGCGGCGCGCGTAGTCGACCAGCACCCGGCGCATCACGGTCGAGGCGATCAGCAGAAAATGACGTCGGCTTTCCCAGTTGTGGTATTCCTGATCGGCCAGCCGCAGATAAGCTTCATTGATCAATGCCGTGGCCTGCAGGGTGTGGTCGCGGCCCTGGCTGGCCAGCTGCCGCCCGGCCAGCGCCCGAAGCTCCTGGTACACCATGGGAAGCATCTGATACAGGCTGTCTTCATCGCCCTGATCGCTGTAGCGCTTGAGCAGGTCGGTGACGTCGCTGATCTTGTCGGAATTCATGAATACTGGACGTCTCTTCGGGTTCTGGGGCACCAGTCGTCGGAATGATGATTCTACTGCGTCCGGGGAGGCAGGATTGACACCGGATTGTCATTTCCATTCTGCGCTAACTGGCGCTACACTTAGGACATGTATGCCTTCAAACAGCAGGACGTTCGCCGGTGCGACTAGATTTCGCCCTTGCGCTGCCGCGTCGCCGCTACCGACTCGTCGGGGCCGTGGCCTGCTTGCTGGGCCTGTTGCACGGTGCCGTGCTGGCGCAGAATCAGGCCCAGAGCGCCTGTGGCGGTGAGCAGTCGCGCCCCCTGGGCATCAGTGCATTACAGAGCTCCGAACGCAGTGCCCTGCAAATCGTTTGTTCGTCCGGTAGCGTTGATCGGGTAAACCTCACGGCAGAGCTCGGGGTGGCGACGGCGCTGTCCATCGACCTTCAGCAAAGCGCCTTCGCCGACTCGATCTATCACGTCGATATACGCGATCTGGCGCAGCGCCCGATCAGCTGGATCGAAGTCGCCCCACCGGCTGGCGAGCTCAGCAACACCGGAACCGCCAGCATCGAGCTGGTCATGAACCCGCCCGCCGAACTGATATCGAGCGTCCAGACGATTGTGGTCTCGCTGACCATTCACGACGGCAGCAAAAGCTGGTCCCGCGACCTCGAGCTTCAGATCACGATCAGTGAAGAGCAGCCCCTGTTCCGCAGTCGCTTCGAAATCGACCCTGTTATCGGCCAGTTCAGCTACAAAGCACCCGTCCGGCGGAGCGCGCCGCTTGCCGCTGCTACCGCCTCAGGCGACTGAGATTGCCCCAGCCGCTCGGGCTTGAAGCCCATTAGCGGTATTTCTTCAACTCCATCCTAGCCACCAGACCCCGATGCACCTCATCCGGCCCATCAGCCAGGCGCAGTGAACGCGCAGCCGTCCAGGCAGCGGCCAGCGGCAGATCACCGGAAACCCCTGCCCCACCATGCAGCTGCATCGCCATATCAACGACCTTCTGCGCCATGGTCGGCACCGCGACCTTGATCTGGGAAACCTCGCTCATCGAGCGAACAATGCCTTTGTGATCGAGACACCAGGCCGCCTTGAGCACCAGCAAGCGGGCTTGCTCGATCGCGATGCGCGCCTCGGCAATGCGCTCACCGTTGCCGCCCAGCTTCGCCAACGGCCGACCGAAGGCCTGGCGTGAGAGCGAGCGCTTGCAGGCCAGCTCGAGCGCCATTTCCGCCAGCCCGATCAGACGCATGCAGTGGTGAATCCGGCCCGGACCCAGGCGCCCCTGAGCAATTTCAAAACCGCGTCCGGGGCCGGCGATTACGGCATCCAGCGGCAGACGCACGTCGGTGAAACTGACCTCGCCGTGACCGTATGGCGCGTCCAGCATGCCCATGGCGGTGAGCATGCGCTCGACCTTGACGCCCGGTGTATCCAGCGGGACGAGCACCATGGAATGGCGCTGATGGCGATCGGCTTCGGGATCGGTCAGGCCCATGAAGATGACCACCTGACAATCCGGATGACCAATACCGGTAGACCACCACTTGCGGCCATTGAGCACGATGTCGTTGCCCTCCACGTTCGCCGTCGCGGCCATATTGGTCGCATCCGATGAAGCGACCTCCGGTTCGGTCATGCAGAAGGCCGATCGAATCTCGCCCCGCAGCAGCGGCTCGAGCCAGCGTGCTTTCTGGGCCTCGCTGCCATAGTGATACAGCACTTCCATGTTGCCGGTGTCGGGCGCATTGCAGTTGAAAATCTCGGGCGCAATGAACGAACGCCCCATCTGCTCGGCCAGCGGCGCATAGTCCAGGTTGCTCAGGCCCTGACCGCGCTCCTCATCCGGAAGAAACAGATTCCACAGGCCGGCATCGCGCGCTTTGGTCTTGAGTGCCGTGATCACCGGCAAAACCACCCACGGATCGTCCAGGCGCGCCATGTCCTCATGCCACTGCTGCTCGGCAGGAACGACGTGATCGCGCATGAAATGGCGCAGTTGCTGGGCCAGCTCCAGGCCTCGTTTCGAAGGTGTGAGATCCATAGTTCGTCCTTTGAAGAATTGGTCTTGGATTAGCGGTTCAGGACTCGGGGTCGCGCACCAGGATACACAGGCGGTCGGAATCGCCGAGTTCAACGCGCTTTGATCTGGGCGGGTTCAGTTCGAGCTCGTGCGAGCGCCCCGGCTTGAGATGTTCGACGCCAAGCAGGGTTTCCCCATAGGCGGCCACCGCGCCTTCGATCTGCTCGATCGAGACTTCACCCTGCAGCCCGTAATGAATGCCGCGGCGAAATTCGATTTCAGCGCCGCCCGGCCCGAACAGTTCATCGAACACCAGACGGCTGTCCGGCTGCAGTGCGGTCCGGGCCAGCAGGTGACTGATCACCAGCGGACTGATCACGGTCTCGGCGCCCGGCAAACGGATCAGCCCCTCGTTTGCCGCATCGGCAAGTTCGAGCAGAATCTGGGGACGCTTGGGCGCGGTTTTCAGCATGCCCTCGACCAGGCGATGACCAACGATCGCCCGGGCATCGGCCTCTTCCTCGCTGGCCAACAGATCACTGGAAACAAAAAAGATCGACTGATAGGACGACAGATCGAATCGATCCATGACCCCTTCAAGCAGAAAATCGGCCTCGTGATGACGGATCTCGACGTTATGGAGATTGAGCCGATAGTCGTCGATCGCAGACTCCCGCTCAGCAATGGATGCCGTCGACACCAGGTCGAGATCGAAGTGCTGATCGGTGTAGGAGCTCATCTCTGACAGCAGATTCGGCAAGCGCCGACTCCAACCCAGCAGCAGAATCCTGTGGCGGCGCGCTTTGGCCATCAGTGGCGGTCGACTGGCTCGGCGGGCCGGACTGGGCGTTTGCACCGAACGCTGCGTGGACGGCTCGATATCGCTCAATTCGCGGGCCAGGAAGACAATCGAGTCGTTCGCTTCCACGCGCATTTCCGAGCTCACGTTCAGATGTGCGGCACGTCCCCGACCGGGATCCCGAATCAGCCCAAGAACGATCGCTTTTGGACATCGAACGGCAATATCGCGCAGGCTGGCCCCGACCAGATCCCTGGCCTTCCTGAACAGCACTTCGTTGCCGTCCTGGGCAGTCAGCACCTCACGATAGAAGTTGGACAAGCCCGGATGCAGGATATTCTGCGTCAGCAGTTTCGACAGCGTGTCGTCAGACGGTACCAGTTCCAGTGAGCCGCGGTAGGCGTTGCGCGCCATTTCGGCGCGGCGCACGTCCTTGAGCTCGGCAACAATCAATGGCGGGCGCTGCCCGGACTGCTCGGCACGCGAATCGATCGACAGCAGGGAGCGGATCATTTCAACGTCCAGACTGACTCGCCGATTCAGCCTGGCAAAGTCGGTCGGCATGATCACCAGCGCCGCATTCAGACAACCGGCTCGATGGATGGCTTCATCTTCCAGCGGCGAGCCATCTCTGAGGATGACATCTCGGGCATTCCTGCCGATCGTCGCGTCCACGCGCAATGCCTGGGCCTGTGCGGCCGACACGCCCTCAGAAAGCACGACGACACGCAGGCGTCGCGTGCCAAAGGCGGCCTGGAACTGCTTCCTCGAGCGCTCGGTTCCGAGCAGCTCACGCAGCAGTGGAATCGTCCGGTTGCTCCAACCGACAATCACCACATGCTGCTTCATGGAAACCGGAGTCAGACCGCGCTCGAAATCGCGCATCCGTGCGATCAGCCACTGCGTCATGATCGCGACCAGCGCGCCCAGAAAGACGACGTAGCCGCTGACCGTCAGGAGGGTTGACACCAGACGCTTCCAGCCGCCGTCATCATCACCCAGATAACCGGGGTCGGTCAGACGAAGAAAAGCCCACCAAAAGGCGTCCAGCAAGCTGCCTTCGAACCCCGAAAGGGCAACGGCAATCCCGCCAATCAGGGTAATCAGGCCGATGCCGGCGCCCACCACCAGCAGCTGGAACCCCGCCCCTTTGACGAACTGACGTTCGATCATGAACTTGATTCGATCCACCAGGGCGAGCTTGATCAAGGTCGGTTTCTCGGCAAGGAAAGGATGAGGCTCGGCCTATAATAGCGGCCTGGCCCGTCCCGCTGCTCACGACATGAAAATCCGGCGCTCATGAACCCCGATCTCAAGGCCGTCATCAACCTGCTCGAGCTCGAACGCCTCGAGGACCTCATCTTTCGCGGCCAGAGCCACGACATCGGCTCGCCGCAGGTCTTCGGCGGGCAGATTCTCGGGCAGGCGCTGCGCGCGGCCAGCCTCACGGTCGAGCGCGGCGCAGCTCACTCGCTGCACGCCTACTTCCTTCGTCCGGGTGACTTCAATCAAGCGGTGGTCTACCAGGTCGAGCGATCACGCGACGGGCGCAGCTACAGCAATCGGCGCGTGGTCGCGATTCAGCACGGGCGACCGATCCTCAACCTGGCTGCATCCTTCCACCAGTCCGAAACGGGTTTCGATCATCACAGCAGCATGCCCGAAGTGGCCGGCCCGGAGGGACTGGCTCGAAGCATCGAGATCAACGCATCGATGATCGACCGCGTGCCCGAGAAGATGCGCCGACTGCTCGCGCATCGACCGCCGTTTGAATTCCGGCCGGTTGAAGCGCCGAAATTCATCGAGCCTGGCCCCCGCCCGCCACGCAAGCACATCTGGATGCGGGCCTGGGACCCTTTGCCCGACGACGATGACCTGCATCGCACGCTGCTGGCCTATGTCTCCGACTATGAGCTGCTGGGCACCTCAACGCTGCCGCATGCGCTGGACTTCAAGGCCAAGGCCGTGCAGATGGCAAGCATCGACCACGCGCTGTGGTTCCATCGCCCCTTCCGCGTTGACGAGTGGCTGCTGTACGCCTTCGACAGCCCGTCCAGCCATGCTGGCCGCGGGTTCTCGCGTGGTGAGATCTACACCCGAAGTGGCGTATTGGTCGCTTCAGTTGCCCAGGAAGGCGTTATCCGGCCCTGGAGCCCGCCTGGCGAGCGTGGCTGAACAAGCCGAGCCCGCCCGCAATCCTGAAGCCTGTGCTGAGATGAAAAGCCAGAGAACAATTGCCTCTGGCTAGTGTGTAGATACGCCCGTCAGCTGGTGCCGCGATCGGCGCGCTTGCGCTCGTGTTCCTTGAGCAATTTCTTGCGCAGGCGAATCTTTTCAGGAGTGACTTCCAGCAATTCATCATCGGCCAGAAATTCCAGTGCCTGCTCCAGGCTCATACGAATCGGCGGCGTCAGAAGCAGCGCATCGTCCTTGCCTGCAGCACGAACGTTGCTGAGCTGTTTCTTCTTCAGCGGATTGACCACCAGATCGTTCTCGCGACTGTGCAGCCCGATGATCATGCCCTCATAGACATCTTCACCCGCGCCGACGAACAGCTTGCCGCGGTCCTGCAGATTGAACAGGGAGTAGGTCACGGTCGTGCCCTTGTCCATGCTGATCATGGTGCCGTTGATACGTGCCGCGATCTTGTCGGTCGCCGGACCCCAGTGGTCGAAGACCCGGAAAAACAGGCCGGTGCCCGCAGTCATGGTTCGATAGCTGGATTGGAAACCGATCAAGCCACGAGCCGGTGCCAGGTAGTCCAGGCGCACCCGGCCCTTGCCATCGGGAACCATGTCCTTGAGCTGCGCCTTGCGCTCGCCCATGGCCTGCATGACCGAGCCCTGGTAATCTTCCTCCATATCGAGCACAACGCTTTCCCACGGCTCCATCATCTCACCGTCGATTTCCCGCTTGCGGACGCGCGGGCGCGAAACCGCAAGCTCGAATCCTTCACGGCGCATGGTCTCGATCAGCACAGACAGGTGAAGCTCACCGCGGCCAGCGACTTCGAACTGGTCCGGATCAGCGGTATCGGAAATTTGCAGCGCGACGTTATGGGTCGCTTCCTGGAACAAGCGGGCACGCAGCTGGCGCGAGGTCAGGTATTTGCCCTCGAGGCCGGCAAACGGCGAGTCGTTGACCTGAAAGGTCATGTGGATCGTAGGTTCGTCCACCGACAGCGGCGGCAGCGCTTCGACATTCGCTGGATCGCACAAGGTATCGGAAATACTGATGTTTTCGATACCGGAAATGGCCACGATATCACCGGCGCTGGCCTCCGGAATTTCTTCGCGCTTGAGCCCGCTGAATCCGAGCACCTGGAGCACGCGGCCGGACCGCTTCTTGCCTTCGCGATCGATGATCGCAACCGACTGATTGGTCTTGACCGTTCCGCGGCGGATGCGACCGATGCCGATCAATCCGACATAGGTCGAATAGGACAGACTGGTGATCTGCATCTGGAACGGACCTTCGGGGTCCACCGGGGGTGCGGGAACGTGCTTGATCAGGGTCTCGAACAAGGGCGTCAGATCACCCTCCCGAACCGTCTCATCGTAGCCGGCATAGCCATTCAGACCGGAGGCATAGACCACCGGAAAATCGAGCTGCTCGTCGGTAGCGCCCAGCTTGTCGAAAAGATCGAAGGTCTGGTTCAGCACCCAATCGGGGCGCGCACCCGGGCGATCGACCTTGTTGATCACCACGATCGGCCGAAAGCCCATGGCAAAGGCTTTCTGGGTCACGAATCGGGTCTGCGGCATCGGGCCATCGACGGCATCGACCAGCAACAGGACGGAATCGACCATGGACAGCACACGCTCGACCTCACCACCGAAATCGGCGTGACCCGGGGTATCGACGATGTTGATTCGCCAGTCCTGCCAGGTGATTGCCGTGTTCTTCGACAGAATGGTGATGCCGCGCTCGCGCTCCTGGTCCTCGGAGTCCATGATGCGGTCGGTGACGCGCTCGTGGGCTCCGAACGTCCCCGACTGCTGCAGCAGTTGATCGACGAGGGTGGTCTTGCCATGATCGACGTGGGCGATGATGGCGATATTTCGGAGTTTCATGGATGACGCTCGACGCGTTGGATAGGCAGCCGAACATTATACGATCGCAAACGATCGTGCGGGCGATCAATAGCAAATAAGAATTTCGCGGCCGATTTGGCGCGGGCCGTCAGTCGCTGCTCGGCGGCGGCAGGGCGCGAATGCCCCGCCCTTGCTGTAATCGAAGCGCATTCCGATAGCTCTGAGCGGCGGCTTCCAGGCTGCCCGAGCGATCGTGGATTCGACCCAGCGCAGCGTAAGCCTCGCCATCCGGCGTCTGATCCAGTGATTTTTCCAGATATTCACGGGCTTTGTCGTACTGCCGATCCTGCAGATAGAGAAAGCCCAGTGCCAGCAGAATGGCGTCGCTGCCAGGGTGCTGATGCAGCCAGGATTCACAGTCACTGATACGTTGGGCACGCCCGCCGTCGTCGACTTGAGCGTACAGCCGCAAGGCGTCACGATCCGGCCCCGACTTCAGCAGCTTCCGAAGCTGCTTGCCACCGGCTTCGGAGTGACCCAGTTCAGCGGCTCGCCGGGCATACGCCAGCACGATGTCGCGAAGACCACGCTGCTTGCGACTCAGGGCGTGCCAGGCGCTATCCAGCGCCTCCAGATCGGTCGCCGAAGCCATCTCGCGGCAGGCTGCCAGCGTGGCCAGGTCGATTTCACGCTGCTCATCGATGATCCCGGCCTTGCGCAAGGCCGGTGTCAACAAGCGCACGTCGCGCCAGCGATCGAGATCCTGATAGTCCTGCAGAAGCAGGCGCAACACGCCGGTATGTTTCGGTTTTTTCAGATGCAGCGCCTCGAGAACCGGCACCGCCTCTTCAACGCGCCCATCGGCCGCCAGCATGCGCGCCCTGGCCAGGTCGGTTACAAAGTGCTTGCGCCCGAAGCGCCGATCCGCCAGCTGCAGCCAGTGATCCCTGGCCTGTACATCGGACTGACCCTGCGCGGCCTGCGCAGCCGCCAGATAGCCCGCCGTGGTGCCATGATGCGAGAGCGACTTGCCGAGCGCTTTCTCGGCCCGCTGCCAATCGCCCTCGGTCAATGCCAGCAGGCCATTCTCGAGCTGGCGTTGAGCGCGGTGCTCGCGCTGACGACGCAGCACGCGTCCCGGCAGGCGAAACAATGCGACCAGCAGGCTTATGACGACCCAGACCGCGACCACCGCGCCGACCAGAGTCAGCAGGGACATCTGCAGTCGATAGTCACCGACATCAATCGACACCAGACCGGGATCAGACAGCAGTCCGGGTGCCAGCAAGGCGGTGGCGACCAGCGCGGCCAGCGCGAGCAGAATGAAGATCAGGCGTTTCACAGCGACTCGATCACCCGGTCTAGGGCTGCCGCCGCCCGACCCAGGCCGGCCGGGGCAGCCGGCAAGGCAAGTTCCGACATGGCGTCAAGTTGGGAGCGGATCGACATCAGGGCCTCGTTCTCGACATCGAAGAAGTCGTCGAGCAGCCGCGCGATATGCGTCAGGCGAACGTTCAGGGCCGCCATGTCTCGCCGTTCCAGCGCCAGACCGGAGGCGGCCAGATTGAGGCGCAGCTGTTCTCGCAGTGCGACAACCATCTCGGCATCCGGCCCCAGGCCATCGCGACGCTCGACCGTGACCAGCTTGCCCAGTGACTGGCGCATTCCGGAAAGCCAGCCCGACGCTTCAGCATCAGCGGGAACTTCACTCGGCGCTGAGGCCTCCGCACCCGCCACCGGGCGCAATGGCCAGCTATCGACCTGCCGCTCCCACTGCGCCAGCGTCGCACTCAGCGTTGTCCAGTCCGGCTCGGTCAATGATTCGATCAGGCTGATTTCTTCTGCAATACGTTCACGGGCTTGCGTCAAACGCCCGTCACTGGCTGCTGCAAGCTGCTGACTGGCTTGCCGATAAGCCGAGAGCGCTGCGTCCTTGTCGCCGACCAGCTCGATCCGGGCCTGACCCATGGCCAGCACGGCAGCGCTTTCCAGCAAATCCAGCTTGAGGGCCAGGTCACGATCAACCTCACGCTGCACGCCCTGCTGTTCCTGCAGAGATTGGGTCAATCGTTCGAATCGGGATTCGACACCCTGCTGGCTGGCGGCGAGATCGCTGACGCGCTGATCAACGGTCGCGAGTTTCTGATCAAGCAGCGCTGCCAGGTCGTCGCCGTTGGCCTGTCCGCTTCGGGACTGCTCCAGCTGGCGTTGCAAGTCGCTTTGGCTTTGCTCCAGCGCCGCAATCTGCTCTGTCTGCGCTTGCAATGACGCCTCGAGGCGAGCCACCGCTGCCTGGCGCTCGGCGTCGAAGGCGCTGGCCTGTTCACCCAGCGCCTGCAAATCGCGCTGAACGGAGCTCAACGCAGCATCATCCTGGACTCGACTATCGCGTTGCTGGGCTTCCAGATTCAGCCAGCCTACCCCGGCCAGCGCGGCAGCGGAAAACAATAAGGCGAGTAGCGCCAGACCGCGACCGCCAGACCCGGCTGCTGCGGGACGGGCCGTTTCCCTGTCTGCGGATTGGTCAGCCGGCCGCTCGACAGATCGGCCCTGAATGGCTTCCGGCGGCGCTGATCCAGCGCTGGGGCGTGCTTTGGAATCCGCCTCGATTTCATCCTCGCGCTCGGATGAAGCTTGCGTTGTTGCGGACCGCTCCGCGTCGTCCACGTCAGTGAAGTCTTTCGTCGGTGGGTGTGGAGCGTCTTTTTTGCTCATGTCAATCGGCGACCCGATGATCCTTGCAACAACTGCTGAGGTTAACCCAAATCAGCGCCTTGATGGGCCGAGCATCAGGGCTTCGAGCATCGCGTCGTCACCTGCGCCCTGAGCAAGTCGGAGTCGCGACACGCCTCGGGCCAGGGCCAGATCGTGCAGGCGTGCGGATGGAACGATCATCTCGCCGGCGCGAATGCTGCGCCAGATATCGGCTGGCAGAGCGTTCACCAGACGATCCAGTGCACTGCCGCTGGCAAGCAGGGTCACCCAATCGGGATGGGCCCGCAATTGCTCGAGTTCCGCGTCGGTCGGCGCAACGGCTTCACGACGATAGACGATCAATCGATGGACAGTCGCGCCGCGCGCCCGAAGCGTTTCATCCAGCAGTCGTCGTCCATCGTCGGCAGCCAGGATCAACCAGCGCTGTCCCTCGACATGCCTGCATTTCTGCAACGCCAGCATCGCTTCACTACTGCCCTCGCCCGGCAACGGGTGACTGACGCGCTGCAGGCCCAACTGCTTGGCCAGCCTGGCCGTTCCGGGACCAGGAACGATCGTCGGCACCGCGCTCAGCGTCTCAAGTAGCCCCAGGGCCGCCGATTGACGAACCCCCGCGGCCGAGGTCAGAACAAGCCCGTCAATTGAAGTCAGTGCGGCGAACTGGTCACGCACTGCGTCGGGATCCGCGGCGCCGGCCAGCCGGACCAGAGGCAAGTGCAGCGCCTTGAATCCGAGCGCGTCCAGACGAGCGGCAAAACGCGCACCTTCCCGTCCGGTGCGAGTCACGAGGACATTTCTTGGTGTCGATTCAGCGTTCAAGCTTGGGCGCGCCTGATGTCCTATCCAGAACGAAAAAACCCGCCAGATGGGCGGGTTCGTTCGAAAATAAAATCCGGGCGCCTGATGCAGCCTCTCGAAGTGCTGGGGGCTTGCGTGTTGGCGTTGGCAGTAGGGGGACGCACCTCAACAGACTGAACCGTGGATGGCGCCCGGAAAGCAAATCGTAAACCCCTTCCGCGTCCTGCTGTTAATCAATGTCTCACAGTTTGAAGGCGGTGTCCAGCGCCATCTGGTGCAAACACCAAAAATGCTCACAGCAGGGCAAGAATTTTCTCACCGCCCTGCGCCAGCAGCGCGCTTGCCACGCCTTGTCCCAGCGCGCTCGCCTCACTGCCGTCACCCGCCTGCTCCGCTTCAACGCAGCTTGTTCCGTCGGGACTGCAGAGTCGAGCATGAAGGTGAACTTGCTCACCCTCCAGCCTAGCGTGGACGGCCAGGGGCATGCGGCAGTCTCCACCCAGTTCAGCCACCACCGCCCGCTCGGCCTGGACCTGGATGCGGGTTTGTGCACAGTCCAGCGATCTGATGCGCTCGATGACGGGCAGATCACCCGTGCGGCACTGGATGACGATCACCCCCTGGCCTGGCGCCGGCAGGAATTCGGGCGGGGTCAAGGGATGAACGTGCGCAAGCGCCAGCCCCAGCCGCTCCAGACCCGCCGCTGCGAGAATTACTGCGTCGACCTCGCCGGAGGTCATCTTGGCCAATCGAGTTTGAACATTGCCGCGAATCGGAACGACCTGAAGCTGCGGGTAGCTGCGAAGCAGTTGTGATTGGCGGCGGAGGCTGGATGTCCCGACCGTAGCGCCGGCGGGGAGCTGCTCCGGACGTCGGCCATCGCGGGTCAACCACCAGTCGGCCCAATTGGCCCGCGGCAGCAGTACGGCAAGCTCAAGACCGGCCGGGCTGTGGGCCGGAACATCCTTGAGCGAATGCACTGCAATATCCGCTCTCCCATCAAGAAGCGCATGCTCGAGCTCCTTTAGGAACAACCCTTTGCCGCCGATTTCAGCCAGCGATCTATCGAGAATCTCATCGCCTTTGGTGCTGAGTGGCACCAGCGCCGTGCTCAGATCAGGATGAGCCTTGTGCAACAGTTCGGCAACGTGTTCACTCTGCCAAAGCGCAAGACGCGACTGACGCGTCGCAATTCGAATCAGACTCATGTTTGCCCTTTCAATACGCGTCGAACTTCAGGCAGATTGCGTCGACTGACTTCCGGCCGAACCTCGACATCATCAATTTCGACCCGCTCAGCACCGTCCGGGTCGCGAAACAACGAACGCAGGAACGATCTCGCCACCAGCGCATTGCGATGAATCCTGAGAAAGTGGTCACCGAAGCGCTGTTCCAGCTGGACCAGTGAAGCCTCGACCAGCGCCACACCGCCCAGATAGTGCACGCTGACGTACTTGTCTTCGGCGATCAGCGCGCGAATTTCATTCAGCGGAATCCGGGTAATCCGCTCGGCGAGCCGGGCGACAAGAATGGGCTCGTCCGGAGCCGACGGCTGCCGGCGCTTCCATACCCGTTCCAGGGCGGACTCCAGGCGTTCGCGACGAACCGGCTTGACCAGATAGTCTGCCGCACGAACATCGAAGGCCTCGACCGCATAGCGCTCGAACGCGGTCACGAATACGATCGCCGGAGGCTGGGGAAGTCGCTTGAGGTCACGCGCCAGGCTCAGACCGTCCTGGTCCGGCATTTCGACATCCAGAAACACCAGATCGGGCTGGTGTCGGGCGCATAATCCAGTCAGCTGGCTACCGTCCTGACACTGGGCCACGAGTTCGACGCCTTCGCACTGATCGAGCAAACGGGCCAGGCGATCACGCGCGGGCGCTTCATCATCCACAAGCAGAACGCGAAGCCGGGAACTCACGACCAGCGCTGCTCCAGCCATTGATCAATCGCCTGGATTTCTTCAGGCGACACCGAGTGTGGCATGGGATAGGTATGCCAGGACACGCTGTAGCCGGCCGCTGACAGCGATCGGCCGCCGCACGGCCCAGCGCCACGGGCACGATCGGATCCTGGCTGCCGTGGCCCATGAAGATCGGCACGCTGGTCGAAGCTGCTGCGCTCCAGACGTCCAGATCATCAGCCTGCAGCAAGTAGCACGACAGCGCGATCACTCCGGCCAGCGGCGGGTCCTGAGCCAGCCCGGCACGCAGTGCAATCGCTCCGCCCTGCGAAAACCCGGCCAGGACAATGCGATCAGCCGCGATACCTGCATCGATCTGATCCTTGATCAATCGATTCACTGACTGCACCGACGCCAGAATGCCTTTCGAATCCTGATCACGGTCGATCGAGACTCCGAGTATGTCGTACCAGGCGCGCATCGCCATGCCGCCATTGACGGTCACGGGGCGGACCGGCGCATGCGGAAAAACGAAGCGCACGGGGCGCGCTGCCGCCGCGCGGAGGTGGGGTACAATCGGGGCGAAATCATGACCGTCTGCGCCCAGCCCGTGAAGCCAGATTACGGCATGCTCGAGCTTGGCCAGTCCCTTGGACCACGCTTTCCAGTTGCTGGCTATTGGATTCATTCATGCGCCTGATTCTACCCGGACTTCTCCTCCTGCTGCTGAGCGGCTGCGGACTCAAGGACGATCTTTATCTCCCCGACGCGTCCACCAGCGAGCGCCCGCCTCCGGCTGCTGCCGATGCATCCGCCCCTTCCGATAACGACGAGGAGGGCGACGATGCAGAGAACCCCTGAACCGGAATTGATGGATGCACCGGCACAGGCGCGCGCCTACGCCGAGGCTGATTTCAGCGCGTCCAATCAGGCATTCGTCGATCAATTCGTCGGACTGGTGCAGGCAGTCGACGGCAGCAGTGGAACGGTCATGGATCTGGGCTGCGGGCCTGGCGATATCTGCATACGCCTGGCGCAAGCATTACCCGAATGGAAGGTGGTCGGACTGGATGCCGGACCCAATATGCTCAGCCTGGCGCGCGAGGCAGTGCAGGCTCGCAAGCTGTCCGAGCGCGTGGAGCTGGTTCTGGCCCATCTGCCCTGCCCGCTACCGAACACCGCGATCCGTGCGATTGTCTCCAACAGTCTGCTCCATCACCTGCCCGACCCGATGTCGCTGTGGGCCACGATTGCACAGCAGGCACCCGCGGGCTGCCTGATCCAGGTCATGGACCTGCATCGACCCGACTCGAGCGAGCAGGCAAAGGCGCTGGTGGACAGCTATGCGGCGGATGCACCGCAGGTGCTGGCCGATGATTTCTACAACAGCCTGCTGGCGGCCTATACCAGCCGCGAGGTCGAAGAACAGCTCGATCAAAGCGGGCTGGGGCAGCTCGAGATCAGCCGGCCTTCCGATCGCCACTGGCTGGTTCAGGGCATCGTGACCGCGCGCTGAACGCGATGCTGAGCTTCAGCAAACTACAAGCCCTGGGCAATGACTTCGTCCTGATCGATGCGCGCCAAGCGCCGTTCGACCCCACACCCGGGCAGGTCAGGCAACTGGGCGATCGCCGCAGTGGCATCGGCTTCGACCAGCTGTTGATCCTGCGCGACAGCCAGTCAGCCGACGTTTGCGTGGATATTCACAACCAGGATGGCAGTCGGGCAGAGCAGTGCGGAAACGGGATGCGGGCCGTTGCCCTCTTCCTGCATGACCGGCAGGCGTTCAAGACGGATATACGATTGGAAACGGCCGCTGGCGAGGTTGCGATCCACTTCGAGAACCCTGATCGAATCAGCGCCACACTGCCGCCACCCGATCTGAACCCACCCCCCTCCAGCCCTCTGGTCGACGGGGAACCCTGGATCGAAAATCTGGCGGGCGCTGAGCTGGCGCTGGATTTCGTCGACCTGGGCAATCCTCATCTGATCATTCAACTGCCTGCGCCAGTCAGCCACGAACTTCTTCTGTCCGCAGGGGCCGGCTTGAGCCAGCACCCGGCCCTGGCAAACGGTGCCAACGTCAGCTTTGCCCACGTCGTCGATCGTGACCACATCACGCTGTCTGTCTTCGAGCGCGGCGCCGGACCCACGCTGGCCTGCGGCAGCGGTGCCTGCGCGACGGCGGTCAGCCTGATCCATCATCAGCAGGTCGCGTCGACGGTCAATGTCGATCAGCCCGGCGGGCGCCTTGTGATACATTGGCCCGGGCCTGGCCACGTCATCACGATGACAGGTCCGGCGCGCCGAGTTTTCGAAGGAAAATTCGACCCGAATTCCCTTTTCCTGACCGCCTGATCGCTGCAATGATTACGACCAATGACGTTCTGAGCTGGCTGGCTGATCATCCCGATCTGCTTATCAATCACCCCGAACTGCTGGACCAGCTCAAGCTGCCTCACGACGTGGGAACGACCTCGCTGATCGAGCATCAGGTCGAGCGCCTGCGCGAAGCCAATCGCAAGCTGGAAACCCGGCTGGCGGCATTGACCAGCATTGCCAGTGAAAACGAACAGCTCATTCGTCGTCTGCACACCCTGTCCCTGGCGCTGATGGGACAGGAGACGATCGAGCAGTGCCTGACAGCCCTGATCGATCATCTGCACGAGGGGTTTCAGACCGATGCCGTGGCCCTTCACCTGAATCGCCCCTTGGCCAGCGTCGAGGACATGGACCAGATCACGGTGCATGAGGAATGGCCTGAAACCCTGCTGCGGCTGCGCGAACGAGGCGACATCGAATGCGGCCGCCTGACCCGCGAGAAAATCAATGCGCTTTTCGGTCAGTCTGCCGCCGAATCCTTGAAATCGCTTGCCGTAGTGCCGCTGAGCGGCATCGGCCTGCTGGCCATCGGCTCAGAACAGGCCGAACGTTTCCATCCCGGCATGGGCACGCTGTTCCTCGAGCTGCTCGCTGAAACCCTGATCACTCGCCTGTCCGACCCACCTGCGCTTCAGCGCAAACGTGCCTGAGCAGACCTCGATCCCGCTGGCTCAGGCCATCGACGATTTCCTGGCCCACGCCAGGGACGAATTGGGGCTGAGCCCGGCCAGTCTTGATGCCTACGGGCGCGATCTGTCTCAATTTCACGTCTGGGCGCGGAAACAGACGCTGGATGACCCGGCCGCACTGTCGTCCGCCGATATTCGTTCGTTTGCCGCCAGCCGGCATCGCCAGGGCCTGAATCCACGCAGCATCCAGCGCCAGCTTTCTGCCCTGCGGCGCTTTTTTCGTTTCTTGCGACGCGAGGGACGGGTCAAGGGCAATCCGGTCGAGGGTGTTCGCGCGCCCAAGGTCCAGCGACGATTGCCGCGCCCGCTGGACATCGATCAGGTCATTGCCCTGCTTTCAATTCCCGAAGAAGGAGAACTGGCCACCCGCGACCGCGCCATGCTGGAGTTGTTCTACACCTCCGGCCTGCGTGTCAGCGAACTGGCAGAGCTGACCTGGCAGCGCCTGGATCGGCCAGAAGAACTGGTCCGTGTGCTTGGCAAAGGCAGCAAGGAGCGCATCGTCCCGGTCGGCCAGCACGCGCTGCGGGCACTGGACCAGTGGCGCCATGTGCGCATGAGCCTGCCCAACCCGGCGGAGCAACGCATCTTCACCAGCCTGAAAGGCAAGGCCCTGGGCGTGCGCGCCATCCAGAAGCGCGTCGCCTACTGGTCGCAACGGCAAGGACTGGATCAGAACGTGCATCCCCATCAGCTGCGTCATTCCTTCGCCTCGCACATTCTCGAGTCCTCGGGCGATCTGCGCGCAGTTCAGGAGCTGCTCGGACACGCCAATCTCTCGACCACGCAGATCTACACCCACCCGACTTCCAGCACCTAGCCAAGGTCTCCGCGACCAGACCCACCCACAGGCCAAAGAAATCGAACGCGTCGAAAACCTGACCTCGGCCAGGCAGACCCGCTGAATCTCGAGCTGTCGCGGAAGGATACCCGGCGACATCAACGTGTGCCAGGCGAACTAAGCGCAACAAGGCCCGAAGGCCTGACCGGTGGTTAGAATGCCAGCTGGACGCACCGGCTCTCGGAAGAAAAGAACACTAGTACTGGCGATGTTCAGGAACGGGCTGCGCTTGGTCTTTCGATCCACACCCATTTCCAAGCGTGAACGCCCCCATGTAGCCGGTTCACGGCACCCATGGAAGCAACATGGAGCAATATCGCGGTACAACGATCGTTTCGGTTCGACGCGGCGATCAGGTGGTGATCGCCGGAGACGGACAGGTCACCCTCGGCAACAGGTCATGAAAGCCAACGCGCGCAAGGTCGAACGCCTGTACCACAATCGCGTACTCGCCGGCTTCGCCGCAACGGCTGATGCCTTTACGCTGTTCGAGCGCTTCGAGGCCAAGCTGGAGATGCACTCCGGGCACCTCACGCGAGCCGCGGTCGAGCTGGCCAAAGACTGGCGAACGGATCGGCTCTTGCGACGGCTCGAAGCGCTTCGGCGTGGACGATAGTGGAGCCTCACTGATCATTACCGCAAACGGTGACGTCATCGAGCCTGAGGATGATCTCATTGCAATCGGATCGGGGGGTCCCTTCGCACAGTCGGCCGCTCGCGCTGCTGCGCCACAGGGAGCTGGATGCAGAAACCATCTGTCGGGAGGAAGCGCTGACCGTCGCCGGCGAGATCTGCATCTACACCAACCCGAACTTTACCGTCGAAACGCTGAGCACGGAGTAGGACCATGGCGGCAGTCTCAAATGACCATCGCAGAAATCGTCCAGGAACTGGATCGACACATCCTCGGACAGTACAACGCCAAGCGCGCCGTCGCCATTGCTCTGAGCAACCGCTGGCGACGGATGCAGGTCGATGACGATGGGCTGCTCGGAGATCACGCCGAAAAACATTCTGATGATCGGCCCCACCGGGGTCGGTAAGACCGAGATCGCGCGTCGTCTGGCCCGTCTGGCCAATGCGCCATTCATCAAGATCGAGGCCACCAAATTCACCGAAGTCGGCTACGTCGGCAAGGACGTCGAATCGATCATTCGTGATCTGGTCGAAACGCGGTCAAGATCGCGCGCGAGGACGCCATCGACAAGGTGCGCTCACGCGCCGAGGATGCCGCCGTCGAGCGAGTTGTCGAGATCATGCTGCCGCAGCGCGAAGTTCATCAGGCTTTGCCAAGAACCGCTCGAAAGCGAGCCTGAAGACAGTCGGTAAACCGACACTGGCCGCAAGATCTTCGACAAGCTGGTCAACGGCGATTTCAACGACCGCGAAATCGAGTAGGATATGGCTCTGAATGTCGGCGTCGAGATCATGTCACCGCCCGGCATGGAAGAAATGACCAATCAGCTGCAGCAAATGTTTTCCAACCTGTCCGGCAGCAAGAAGCTGAAGCGCAAGAGGAAGGGGTCAAGGACGCCATTCCCGTGCTGATCGAGGAAGAAGCCGCGCGCCTGATCAACGATGAGGAAGTCAAACAGATGCCGCTGAAGAATGCCGCCAGAACAACGGGATTGTCTTTCTTCGATCAAATTGACAAGGGTGGCTCGTCGCGCCGACAGCGGCAACAGTGGCGAGGTCTCACGCGAAGGCGTTCAACGCGATCTTCTACCGCTGGTCGAAGGCTGCACGGTGAACACGCGCTACGGACGTTGAGTACCGATCATATCCTGTTCATTGCCTCCGGAGCGTTTCACGTAGCCAAACCCTCCGATCTGGTGCCCGAACTGCAGGGCCGTCTGCCCATTCGAGTGGAACTGCAAGCCCTGTCCAGTGATGATTTCAAGCGCATTCTGACCGAACCGGATGCCGCCCTGACCCGTCAGTATCAGGCTTTGCTGGAAACTGAAGGCGTGCATCTGGAATTTGGTGACGACGCCATCACCCGCCTGGCCGAGATCGCGTTTGCGGTCAATGAATCCACCGAAAACATCGGCGCGCGCCGGCTGCATACGGTGATGGAACACCTGCTGGAAGAAATCTCCTACAGTGCGCCAGACCGCTCCGGCGAGACCCTGCATATCGACGCGGCCTATGTGGACAAGTATCTGGCCGAGCTGGCTGACAACGAGGACCTGAGTCGCTACATCCTGTAGCCTTCAGCGCCGTGGCCGTTTCCGAGCTCACTTGACGTATTACCAGATTCATTAAACTTGTCGAAGAAAATCGGCGCAAGCATTTCCAGGAGCCAGCGGTCTATTGAACATGTCGTCCCAAATCGCAACCGCGGATATTCGCCTTGAAGACGTGACGCTTTCGCTCGGCGGTCGCGTTATTCTTGAAGACTTCAGCCTGGAAATTCCCGCCGGTAAGGTAACCGCGGTCATGGGCCCCAGCGGCGCCGGCAAGACCACGGTCATGCGCTTGATCACGGGTCAGATCAAACCGGACTCCGGCTCGGTGTGGCTGGGGGAAACCCGCGTTGACACACTGAAACCTCGCCAGTTGAACGAGCTGCGCCGCAACATCGGCGTGCTGCTTCAGAACGGTGCGCTGTTTACCGACCTGACCGTCTTCGACAACGTTGCCCTGCCCCTTCGAGAACACAGCGGGCTCCCCGAAGGCCTGATCCGGCGCGTGGTTTTGCTGAAACTTCAAACGGTCGGGCTGCGCGGTGCCGCGGCCCTGTATCCGAGAGAGTTGTCCGGCGGCATGAACCGCCGGGTTGCGATGGCGCGGGCAATGGCGCTGGATCCCGACCTGATGCTTTACGACGAGCCCTTCGCCGGCCTGGACCCGATCTCACTCGGCGTTTCCCTGCGCCTGATTCGTGATGTCAACCAGGCGCTGGGCACAAGCAGCGTCGTCATCACCCACGATGTCGGTGAGGTCGAAAAACTGGCTGATCTGGTCTGCATCATCGCCGATCGCAAGCTGGTCGCTTTCGGCTCACCGGATGCGCTCAATCAGAGCGACCATCCGCTGGTTCGGCAGTTCGTAGACGGTTTACCGGACGGTCCTGTCCCGTTTCATTACCCGGCACCGTCGCTGGAATCCCAGATGCTATCGAACTCGGACCCATTGCGATGAACCCTTACAGCAAGCCCAGCGGCTGGACGGCGCCGATCCGCGAGATGGGTCGAGCGGTTCTGTTCCTGTTCACCGCGATCGCCCACATGCGTCTGACCCGTCTGCAGCTGGGCGAGACCCTGCGCCAGGTCTATTTTGCGGGCGTGCGCTCACTGGTGATCATCGTCACCGGCGGCTTCTTCGTCGGCCTGGTGCTGACGCTGCAGACCTACGACACGCTGACCCGCTTCGGCGCCGCTGACGCCGCCAGTACCGTGCTGGCACTGTCATTGTTCAGAGAACTGGGCCCGGTGTTGACAACGCTGCTGTTTGCCGGGCGCGCCGGCACCTCCATTACGGCTGAAATCGGGCTGATGCGCGCGACCGAGCAGCTCGACGCCATGGACCTGATGGCGATCGACCCGATGGAGCGCATCGTCCAGCCGCGATTGATCGCCGGCATCATCGCCGTACCCGCCCTGACCCTGATCTTCAATGTCTGCGCCATCCTGGGTGGTATCGTTTTTGCCGTATTCATGATGGGCAATGACGCGGTTTCCTTCTGGGGCAATATGCAGGCCTCGGTGGAGCTGTGGCGCGATTTCGCGCATGGCATGTGGAAATCCCTGGCCTTCGGTGTGCTGGCAGGCTGGCTCGCAGTCTACTATGGCTGGACGGCTCGCCCCACCGGCGAAGGCGTGGCGCTGGCAACCACCCAGACGGTGATTGCCACCGCCATCTCGGTCCTGATGCTCGATTTTGTCCTGTCCGCCTTCATGCTTTGATGGCCTGGAAATGAACCTGTCTGGAAAACTACACACAAAACACCTATGAAAAGCTCTCACCAGATCGAATTGACCGCCGGCCTGTTTCTGCTGCTGGCCATTGCGGCCCTGATTTTTCTGGCTGTGCAGGCTACCGATCGCGGCGTCAGCGCCGGCGGTGGCTATGAAATCAGCGCTTACTTCACCAATGTCGGCGGTCTCAAGCCGCGCGCCAAGGTTGCCCTCGGGGGTGTGACCATCGGTCAGGTCGAGTCCATCACCCTGGATAAGGACAGTTTCGAGGCGCGCGTCGTGCTGCGGATCGCCGATGACTATAGCGATCTGCCCGAGGATTCCTCAGCCTCGATCCTGACCTCGGGGATTCTGGGCGATCAGTTCATCGGCATCGAGCCCGGTGGATCACCGGAACCGCTGGTCGCGGGAGATCGACTGATGCTGACAAACTCTGCGCTTCAGCTCGAACAGCTGATAAGCCGCTACCTGTTCAATTCGGAAGGAGAAGAATGACATGCCGAAGCTTTTGACTGCCCTGCTGGGGCTGTGGCTTGCCGGATCGGCAGTCGCCCAGGACGACCCGGTCGAAATGATCGAATCGGCAACCGCCGAGCTTTTCAGCCTGGTTGAAAGCCACCGAAACGCCGCGCCGGACGATCGCGAAAGCCTCTATTCCGGAATGAAGGAGATTCTCGGCAAACGCAGCGATTCGCTTTACTCCGCCCGGCTGGTACTCGGACGTCAGGGCCGGGGCCTGGAGGCAGAGCAGGTGCAAGCCTTCGCCGATGCCTTGGCCGACGTGTTGATGCGACGATTCGGCGATGGTGTGTTCGAATTCAAGAGCCGTGATCAGATCGAGGTTCTGCCCCTGGCCGGCGACAACACGGATCGCCTGACGCGAGTTCGGACGCGGGTCAATCTTGACAACGGTGAACGCGCACCGGTCGATTACATGGTTCGCAAACGTGATGGTGAATGGTTGATCTTCGATGTCATTGTCGAGGGATTTCCTACGTCTCAACGTTCCGCAATCAATTCGCCGAAGAAATTCGTCGCGACGGCTTTGATGCCACGCTGGAGCGGCTTCAGCGCGGGGAAATCGATGTCGAGGTCAGCCTCGAATGACGACCACAGCGCTGGAGCCATCGCAGAAAGCCTTTACGCTCGAGGGTGACCTCGACGCTGCTGATGTCGCCAGAATCTACCAGCGCACGCGGGCTTCCTGTCGGTCTGGCAATATGCCGGCCAGGATCGAGCTGGGTAAGGTAGGACAAACCGATTCCAGCGTTCTAGCCCTGCTACTGGAATGGAAAAGCCAGGCACGACAGCATGATCAGTCGATCGAATTCGATGCGCCCCCGGAGAACCTTCGCGTTCTCGCCAATCTGAGCCAGGCAGCGGCGCTTCTGGGCTGGGACAAGGTGCAGGACAGCGTGCGCGATGGAGACCAAAATGAAGACTTTGACCAACCCTTTTACTCGCCCTGTTCATGGTCGGTTGCGCGACTACCTCAGTCCCTCCCGAAGATCGACTTGCCGTGGACCCCTGGGAACCGTTCAACCGCTCGGTCTATGCCTTCAACAGCGGCGTCGATCGCGCCGTACTGCGTCCGGTCGCGCGCGGCTATGACGCGGTGACACCAAAACCGGTCCGGACCGGAATCGGTAACTTCTTCCGCAACCTGGGGTCACCGGTGATCATGGTCAATCTGCTGCTGCAGGGCCGTGGCCAGGATCTTGAACAGGAGTTCCAGCGCTTCTTCGTCAACACCGTCTACGGCGTCGGCGGAATCTTTGATCTGGCCGACCGCGCCGAGATCGAAGACAACAACGCCGATTTCGGTCAGACCCTCGCCACCTGGGGCTGGGACGATTCCCGCTACCTCGTGCTTCCGCTGTTGGGTCCTTCAACCGTCCGCGATGGTGTTGGAACTGCCGTCGATTCAACCAATGACAACGTCTGGCAACGCGGCCTGAATTCAGGTCGCTGGGCGCTCCTGGGCTTGCGCATCACAGACGTCCGCGCCGGATTGCTGCCGCTGGATGCAGAATTGGCTCAGGCCTACGACGAGTATGCGCTGGTCCGCGACGGCTGGCTGCAGCGTCGAAATTTCTTTTTGAATGGCGAGCAGGCTGAAACGCCGGACTATGAAGCGTTTCTGGAAGAAGGCGACTGGGAAGAGGACAACTGATCCGGGGCGCTGATCAATTGCCGACGGCGGGGTCATTGACGATCTCGCCGCGGCCAAAGTACCAGCCCTGTCCGATATGGCAGCCGTAGGCGCGGACGGTTGCCAGCTCCTCATCAGTCTGTATGCCTTCGGCAATCACCGAGATTCCCAGTTCATTGGCCAGGGTAATGACCGCCTTGACGATCGCGGCGTTCTTGAAATTGCTGCCCACGTCCTGAACGAAGATTCGATCGATCTTCAGGCCCTGAATCGGCAGCTGGCGCAGGTAGGCCAGGGAAGAATATCCCGTTCCGAAATCATCAATGACCACCCGAATCCCTTGATCTCTGAGGGCCTGCAACTGCGAATGATGCTTCTCCGGGTTCTTCATGAACGCGCGTTCGGTGATCTCGACCTCAATGCGCTCGAGGCGCCAGACCGCAGTCCCTGGCCAAACGGAACAAACGCCGCGCGAATTGCGGATCACGAAGCTGCATCGGCGCCACATTGATCGCCAGAACCCCTGGACGATTCTCCCTGACCATGGCTCGCATGGCCTTGGCATAGACCTGCTCACCAAGCTGAGACACCAGGCCGCGTGACTCGGCGAGCATGATGAACTGCTCCGGATCAATCCAGCCATCGTTCTTGTGATGCCAGCGGGCCAGCGCCTCATGACCCACGACCTCGCCGGAATCCAGATCGACGATAGGTTGCAGCGCAACCTGGATTTCCTTGCGCTCCACGGCAGCCCGCAGCTCCGTTTCCAGATATCGGCGAGCCATGGCCGCTGCGGTGAGATCAGGCGTGTAGAGTGCCCAGCTGCCCCGCCTGTCCTCCTTGGCATGATGCAAGGCCGCATCCGCATGTCGGAGCATATCTTCTGCCGTCTCACCATCCTCTGGAAACAGGCTGATACCGACCGATGAGGTGACCCGGACTTCATGCCCTTCGAGGTCAACTGGCGCATCTAGCGCGGCGCACAGCGCTGATGCCATGCGGCAGGCCGCATCCTTGACCTGTGGCGCCTGCATCATGATGAGGAACTCATCGCCCCCGAGCCGGCCCATGCGACCCTGATCATTCAGGATCTTGCGCAAACGCTCTGCCAGCTCCAAAAGCATCCGGTCACCCGTTCCATGGCCCCAGATATCGTTGATTTCCTTGAAATTATCAAGATCCAGATGGAGCAAGGCCACTTCATTCCCGAGCAAGGAGGCATCCGAAATCTGTTCGTCCAGCAGGAGTTGCAGCCAGGTTCGATTCGGCAGACCGGTCAGTGGATCGTTGTAGGCCAGGCGGGTCAGTTCGTCTTCCATCCTGCGACGAACCGTGATCAAACGGGCAAACCCATGCCAGATCACCGAGCCATCGGGCTGACGCTCGGGCGAGGACTCGACTTCGACCCACTCCGCATGTTCCAGATCACCGTCTTTGGGCATGATTCGAAACTGCTCCTGGAACGATGAGAGCTGGCGAGCGCTGACCTCCACCGCCCGATTCACCCGTTTCTTGTCCTCGGCTGCGATCTGATCAAAAAGCGGCTGAGCATCGGCTTCGACGTCCTTGTGGTGGACGCCCAGAACCTCGAAGATCTTGGCGCTGGCGTAGGGCATGCTGAACCGCCCGGTTTCAGTATCCTGCCGGAGCTGATAGATGACCCCCGGTACGTTGGCTGCGAGGTGTCGGATCTGTTCCGAATGGCGCGCGTGATCGCGCTGCGCATTCTTGAGTCTGGAAATATCCACGCCGGTGCCGGCAATCATGCGCTCGCCACCGACCATGACACGACGGCCAAAATAGCTGTAGTCAAGGATTTCACCAGACTTGCTGATCAACGGCGCTTCCAGGGCGGCATGACCGCGCTTGAAAACCTTGTTCATCGCAGCGGTGACAAGACCGTGAAAGTCTTCCGGGAAAAGCGACATCGGGGACATCGCCTCTATTTCCTCGTGGCTGTACCCGGTTATGCTCTCAAGCGCGCTGTTCCAGCGACGGAAACGAAAGTCTTCGTCAATCAGATAAAAGATTCCGGGAACGCTCTCAAGCAATGCCGCGAACAAACCTGTGACGTAACGCCCTTCATCGACGCCGTCCAGATTCAGCTCTTCAGGTAATTGTTCAGGCACAAGCTCGCCCTTGCTCGCTGACCGGTAGCAAACCCAAGCCCTCCCCCGAGATGGTCTGCGAATCACGCTGATGAAGATCGTAACACAGCTTTTTTCTAATTCCGCGCGGCGCTTGTACGTCGTCCGAGGCCGCAAAAGCACGCCGAGTTCCATCCTCGGCTCAGATTGTTCTTGAAAGCCACGCAATGTCCCGCTAGGCTACTATTTATCTCTTGATCGCGATACAAGGATAATTGCTATCAATCTTGACCTGATCAGCCGGCATTGCGGCCTGCTGGGCGACCCGACGCGGCTGCGCCTGCTTGCCCTGCTGGACCGCGAGGAGTTGACCGTTGCCGAACTCGCCCAGATCACTCGCCTGGCGCAACCGCGCGTGTCAACGCATCTGGCGCGCTTGCGCGAAGCCGGCCTGGTCGTGGATCGACGCGAAGGGGTTTCGGTCTATTACCGGATCCAGAGCGGCGCCGATGATGGCGAGCTGATGGTGCTCTGGCAGGCGCTGGCCAGGCAGCTGGATGACGCGCTGATCCTTGCCGACCAGGAGCACCTCGATGAGGTGCTGACTCAGCGCGCCGGTGGACGGAACTGGCCCGATGCCGTGGCCGGCGACATGGAACGCCACTACTCGCCCGGACGCACCTGGGAAGCGACGACACGCGCCCTGGTTCACCTGCTCAGCCCGGGTCGTGTCCTGGATATCGCGTCGGGTGACGGCGTTATGGGTGAACTTCTTGCCTCTCGCGCCCGATCCATCGACTGCATTGACATATCAGAGCGCGTGGTCGAGGCAGGACGCAAGCGGGTCGCGCCGCTGCAGCATGTGCATTTCCATTGTGGCGACATGCATGCCCTACCCTTCGAGTCAGACACCTTCGACACCGTCTTGATGCTTCATGCCCTGACTTACAGCGAGCGGCCCGCCGATGTATTCGTCGAGGCCGCGCGCGTCCTCGGTTCAGGCGGCCAGCTCCTCGGGGCGACGCTTGCGCGCCATCGCTACCAGAACGAAGTCCAGGCCTATGGCCACGTCAACAACGGCTTCACCGCCAAAGAAATCGAACGGTTTGCCAGCGCGGCCGGACTTGCGCTGCGCTTTTGCGATGTGACCTCGATAGAGCGTCGCACACCCAACTTCAAGATCCTGACTTTCCTCGCCGATACCCCATGAACACACTGCCCTGGCACGATCCCGCACGTTACGAGCGATTGCTCCAAGCACTGAGCGAACGTATCCTCATTCTTGATGGTGCGATGGGCACCATGATTCAGGATGCCGGTCTTGATGAGTCCGACTTCCGCGCGAACCGCCTGCTCGACCATGCCCATGATCTGAAAGGCAACAACGATCTGCTGGTACTGACCCGCCCTGATCTCATTGCCGATATTCATCGAAGGTTCCTCGAGGCGGGCTGCGATCTGATCGAGACCAACACCTTCAATGCCAACCGCATCAGCCAGGCCGATTATTCACTGGAAGCGCTGTCTGCTGAAATCAACACCGAAGCCGCGCGCATTGCAACGAGGGTCGCCCGCGAGGTCGAAGCGAAGAATCCGGATCGGCCGCGCTTCGTTGTCGGCGTGCTCGGCCCCACCAACCGAACCGCGTCAATTTCGCCGGATGTCGCCAATCCCGGCTACCGCAACGTGGACTTCGCCGAACTGGTCACGGCCTATCTGGAAGCAACTCATGGCTTGCTGGACGGCGGTGTCGATCTGCTCATGATCGAAACCATCTTCGACACCCTGAATGCCAAAGCCGCCATTTTTGCCGTCCAGGAAGCCTTACAGCAGCGCGGCGAACGCTGGCCACTGATGATCTCAGGCACGATCACCGACGCCAGCGGGCGGACCCTTTCCGGCCAGACACCTGAAGCCTTTTATTTTTCAGTCGCGCACGCCAACCCACTCGCGGTCGGCTTCAATTGCGCGTTGGGCGCGGACCAGCTCAAGCCACACGTCGATGCGCTCGATCGCGTGGCCGACTGCCTGGTCAGCGCGCATCCGAATGCCGGTCTGCCGAATGAATTCGGCGACTACGATGAATCGCCGGAAGACATGGCAGCTGTGATCGGGGAGTATGCCAAGGACGGCATCATCAACATCGTCGGCGGCTGTTGCGGTACCACACCGGCACATCTCGAAGCCATTGCCCACGCCGTTGCGGGCCATCGCCCGCGCCAGATTCCCACCGCGCTCGCGGCCTGAACCGTTTAGACGACACCAGAATCCATGCGACAGGAAACCTCCAGGCGCTATACCCGCCTCAGCGGCCTTGAGCCGCTGGTCATCACCCCAGAGCTCAATTTCGTCAATATCGGCGAACGCACCAATGTCACGGGATCAGCTCGCTTCAAGCGTCTGATCCTGGAAGACCGCTTCGACGAGGCGGTCGAAGTTGCTCAGCAGCAGGTCGAGAACGGCGCACAGATCATTGACGTCAACATGGACGAAGGGCTGCTGGATGCTGAAGCCGCCATGGTCCGCTTTCTCAATCTGATTGCCGCCGAGCCGGAAATCGCGCGCGTTCCGGTCATGGTCGATTCAAGCAAATTCAGCGTGATCGAGGCCGGGCTGCGCTGCCTTCAGGGCAAGGGCGTGGTCAATTCGATCAGCCTCAAGGAAGGCGAGCAGGAATTCCTGGAACACGCTCGAATCGTCCGCCGCTACGGGGCGGCGGTAGTGGTCATGGCCTTTGACGAGACCGGTCAGGCCGACTCCGCTGAGCGCATGGTCGAATGCTTGTCCCGGGCTCATGCTCTGCTGACCGAGCAGGCTGGCTTTCCGCCGGAAGACATCATCTTCGATCCCAACATCTTCCCGGTGGCCACCGGCATCGCGGAGCACGACAACTACTCGATGGAGTTCATCGAGGCGGCGAAGATTCTCAAGAAGCGCTTTCCGGATTGTCATATTTCCGGCGGCGTTTCCAACATGTCGTTTTCCTTTCGCGGCAACAACGTCGTGCGGGAAGCCATGCATTCGGTCTTCCTGTACCACGCGACGCGAGCCGGGATGGACATGGGCATCGTCAACGCGGGCCAGCTGGCGGTCTATGACGACATTGACCCGGAGCTGCGTGAGCTTGTCGAGGATGTCGTGCTCAATCGACGCAGCGATTCCACCGAACGCCTGCTGGAGGCTGCCGATCGCTTCAAGGGCGATGGCCGCAAGCAGGAAAAAGACGAGGCCTGGCGCGAGAAATCGGTTGCCGAACGCTTGAAGTACTCCCTGGTCAAGGGGATCGACAAGTACGTCATCGAAGACACCGAAGAAGCACGGCAGCAGCACGCCAGTTCCCTGGAGGTTATCGAAGGCCCGCTGATGGACGGGATGAACTACGTCGGTGACCTGTTCGGCGACGGTCGCATGTTTCTCCCCCAGGTCGTCAAATCAGCGCGCGTCATGAAAAAGGCTGTCGCCCATCTGGTGCCCTACCTGGAAAAGGAGAAAAAAAGCGGGCAGAAGAAGGGCAAGGTCCTGATGGCCACGGTCAAGGGTGACGTTCACGATATCGGCAAGAACATCGTCGGGGTGGTACTGGCCTGCAATGGTTTCGACGTTCACGACCTGGGCGTGATGGTGCCGACCGAAAAGATTCTCGATGAAGCGGTAAAGGAAGACGTAGACCTGATCGGACTGTCCGGGCTGATCACGCCATCGCTAGATGAGATGGTCAACGTCGCCACGGCCATGCAGAAGCGCGGCATGGACCTGCCGCTGCTGATCGGTGGTGCGACCACGTCACGCGCCCACACCGCGCTCAGGATTGATCCCGCCTATGATGGCCCGGTGTGCTGGGTCAAGGACGCCTCACGCTCCGTGGACGTGGTTCGCAAGTTGTCCAGCCGCAGCCATCGACCTGCTTATTCAAAAGGGCTGGCCGATGACTATGAAGAGATCCGCACGCGTCATGCACAGCGCGGAAGCAGGAAGAAACTGATTTCGATCGATCGTGCCCGAGGCAGGGCGCTTGATCTGTCCGATGTCGGCTGGACCACCGAACCACCAAAGCAGCCCGGCTTGACGATTATCGACGACTGGCCGCTGGCCGATCTGGTCGACTACATCGACTGGACACCGTTTTTCCAGACCTGGGAGCTGGCCGGCCGCTTCCCGGACATTCTGAGCGACTCGGTCGTCGGCGAAGCCGCCAGCAGCCTCTACGAGGACGCGCAGCTCATGCTGAAGCGCCTGGTCGATGAGCAATGGCTGAGCGCCAGGGCCGTGTTTGCCTTGTTGCCCGCTGCCAGCGACGGCGACGATGTTCTGGTCTTCGAGGACGCGTCTCGAACGAAGGTCCGCGAGCGTCTGGTCTTCCTGCGCCAGCAGGCCGATAAACCGAGCGCCAATCTGTGTCTGTCGGATTTCATTGCGCCGCTCGACAGCGCTGAGCCGGATCACATCGGTCTGTTCGCGGTGTCCACGGGGCGCGGCCTTGAAAAGGCACTGAAACGACTGCCGGACAACGACGACTATTCGGCCATTCTTCTGCAGGCCCTGGCCGATCGCCTGGCCGAAGCGCTGGCTGAGGCGCTGCATGCCAGGGTACGACGTGAGTTCTGGGGTTATGCGCCGCAGGAAAATCTGGATAGTGACGGAATGATTCGTGAGCGCTACCGTGGCATTCGGCCCGCACCCGGTTACCCGGCCTGTCCGGATCACAGTGAAAAGCAGAAGATCTTCGACCTGATGGACGTCACCGACCGAATCGGCCTGAGCCTGACCGAATCATTTGCCATGCATCCGGCCGCCGCGGTCAGCGGCTACTACTTTGCCCATCCCGATTCCAGGTACTTCGTCGTCGGCAAGCTGGACCGGGACCAGGTCGAGGACTATGCCCGACGCAAGAAAATCAGCATGGAACAGGCCGAGATCTTCCTGCGGCCAAATCTGGACTACTGAAGCGGCGGCGCGGGCGTGGTCTCCGAGTCGTCCAGGTCAAGATCACGAAGAATCACGCTACCTCGCGCGCCCTGCTTGAAGAACCAATCCTCGGCTTGCAGCACGTAGTCAAAGCCCCACAGCTCGCGATCACAGAACTCAGGCCCGGCGCTCGAATCACCGGAAAAATAGAGCGGCCTGGAGTACGGATTGAATTGCTCTGACCATTTGACCGGATTGACGGTCAGAATGGACCGGGTAGATAGAGGTCAAGGGTCGGCTAGCGTTCCACGGCCTGGCCGAGACAGGCCTGACACCTGTGGCTGCATGACCAGGATTGCAATCGCTCCTGCAGCCCTCGGAAAAGCTCCAAAGATTCGGCGTTCGCGAATTACCAGATCAGATCGTCGGGTACCGGTGGGTAGTGTGAGCCATCGTCTTCGGGTTCTTTAGGACTGAGATCGGGAACGAGATCAGCGGCGATTTCACGGTAGGCAGCCAGCGTCTGGAGATCGATCAGAAGGTAGGACCCTCTGAGATTGACCACCCCGATCTCTTCTTTATTAAGCTGATCACGCTGTTCTGGCGTGCACATGACACGACGAATTCGGCCCATGTGTTCGAAATAGCGGGGCATTTCCGCGTCTTTCTGATTCAGCGTCTTGCCCTTGATCAGCTCATCCAGCGCGTTGTTACGTTTGCGTCTGGCTTCCTGAGCAGCAACCCGTGCTCGCTTCTTGTCTTCGCGCTCTTGCTTTTCTGCCTGCTCTCGCGCTTTGTAAGCGCGCGCCAGATCTGACGCTTCAGAGCGCTTGGCACCGGAATCCTGCGGCTTGCGACGACCCTTGGCGGCCGCGCGCTCTTTTGCCTGGATTGCCCTTACCCGGACCAGAACGAGCCGCGCCGGGGCGTTCCCGGCGCGGCTGCTTGGTCTGAGATTCGTCTGCCAGCCCTGCTTTCAGCAAGGCATCCTGGAGAGAACCCATGCTGGATCGATCCTTAGTCGTCGGAACCAGCCACTGCGATCAACTCGACTTCGAAGATCAGCGTGGAATTCGGTCCGATCGGACCGGGACGGCCCTGCGCGCCGTAGGCCAGATCGGCCGGAATGAAGAATTCGTACTTGTCGCCTTCCTGCATCAGCTGCACACCCTCGGTCCATCCGGGGATCACCTGATTCAGGGCGAAAGTGGCCGGCTCGCCGCGCGAGTAAGAGCTGTCGAACTCCGTGCCATCAAGCAAGGTACCGCGATAGTGAACGGTCACCTGATCGGTTGCTGAGGGGCTGGCGCCTTCGCCGTCACCTTGGGTCATCACGCGATACTGCAGGCCTGATTCGGTCTGCGTGACTTCTTCGCGCTCTGCGTTCTGGGCCAGAAATGCCTGACCTTCTTCCAGATTGCGCTGGGCGTCAACATCACGCTGGCTTTCCAGCTCTTGCTGGCGACGCTGCATGAATTTGTCGCGCTCGGCCAGGGCTTCTTCGCGGGTCAGCAGCGTTTCTTCGCCGCTGTAGGAGGCGCGCAAGGCCTGAACCAGCAGGTCAAGATCCAGTTCCAGGCCCTGTTCGGACAGAGAATTACCGATGTCCATACCCACGGTGTAGCTGAGTCGGTCCATGTCGGTCTCGAGTTCTTGTGCAAGTACAGGTGCAGAAACAACGGTCGCGGCCAGGGTGGCGGCGAGCAAACGGGAGGTAGCCATCAAAAATCTTCTCCTGAGGGATCGATGAAATAATTGGTTAACGATATCTACGACCATCGCCCCTCGGCAATGGTTCAAAGCACGCCATGGTATCAGATCGAATCAGACCATTCAGAAACTGAACAGGCGTGAAATCGAAAAAATGCTTGACTCTGTGGTGGTGTTTTACTAGAGTAGTACACCAACACGATCAGAACAGGAGACAAATCATGTTGCCCATCGTCAAACGCAAGGCCCTGGAAGTACCGCATGGACTGGCCGCTATTGCTGCAGCAGTTTGTCTGGTTCTGGCATTTGCAACGGATTTTACCGATCACGACAGCCAGCATCTGGTTGAGCTGGACGGCAACAACACCGCTGAACTCGTCACGAGTCATGCCCAGACGAGCACGGACAACAACGCCATAACGTCGGAGCATCCACGTCGACAGGGGGGCGAATCCGCAGCAGGAACTCAGGGCAGCACCCTGATCACCTGGTTCGGGTTACGCCGCTAATGGCGTGCGTATGACGACACGCTGGGACGACAATCAGCCGATCTACTGGCAGCTCCGGGAAAAAACCGTGGCAGCCATTCTCGATGGCACCCTGCCAGAGGGTGAACCCCTGCCCTCCGTGCGCCAGGTCGCCGTTGATTTCCAGATCAACCCGCTGACGGTCTCCAAGGCCTACCAGTCGCTGGTTGACGACGAACTGGTCGACAAACGACGCGGTGTCGGCATGTTCGTTCGCGACGGGGCGCGGGAACGGTTGTTGTCCAGCGAACGCGAAAAGTTTCTGCAAGACGAATGGCCGCGCCTTGCGGCCCGTATCGAACAACTGGGTCTGAATCTGGAGGAGCTGATTCGGACCTCAACCAAGAGGGATGAGTGAGCGATCATGACTGCAACCATTCGAGCAAGAAATCTGAGTCGACGCTTCGGGCAGACGCGAGCCCTGGATGGCATCGACCTGGACATTCCATCGGGCCGTATCGTTGGCCTGATCGGACCCAACGGCGCCGGCAAGACCACAGCGCTCAAGGCCATTCTTGGCCTGGGGCGTTACGATGGTGAGCTGGAGGTTCTGGGGCTTGACCCGTCGAAGTCCCGCGACAAGTTGATGGAAGATGTCTGCTTCATTGCCGATGTCGCGGTGCTGCCGCGCTGGGCAAGAGTCAAGCACATCATTCTTCTGACCGAAGAACTGCATCCGCGCTTTTGTCGCGACAAGTGCCTGCATTATCTGAAGCACACCAAAGTCCGCATGGACGCCAAGGTCAAGGGTTTGTCAAAAGGCATGGTGGTTCAGCTGCACCTGGCGCTGGTGATGGCCATCGACGCCAAGCTTCTGGTTCTCGATGAACCCACCCTCGGACTCGACATCATCTTTCGCAAGCGTTTCTACTCCAATCTGCTCAACGAATATTTCGATGAAGAGCGCACCATCGTCATCACCACCCACCAGGTCGAAGAAGTCGAGCACATCCTGACCGACCTGATCTTTATCAAGGACGGCAAACTGATTCTCAACAACAGCATGGACGACATCCATGAGCGCTACACCGAGGTCATGGTAAAGGCGGATCGGGTCGAGGAGGCCCGGGCGCTGAAGCCGCTGCACGAACGGGTGTTGTTCGGCCGGCATATTCTGCTGTTCGATCGCGCTGACTCGGTCCAGCTGCGCGAGCTGGGAGAAATACACAAACCCAGCGTGGCCGATCTGTTCGTGGCCCTGATGGGCGATCAGGACGACGCTGGAATCGGGGAGCAAGCCGCATGAAATCCAGACCTGTCAAAACCCTCTGGGCGCTGATGCGCCGAGAACTCTGGGAAAGCCCAGTGGCCTTCAAATGGACCCCGATCGGGATCGGTATTTTCCTGATTTTCCTGACCATCATCACGCTGATCATCGGCTCGCGTTTCGATTCCGACATGGCCTTCACCATGGATGCGCTGCGGATGTTCGCAGACCGATCGAATGAAGAACGCAGCCTGATCGTCACCGCCGCCCTGTTTTCCATATCGACGCTGTTCTTCCAGCTCATGCTGCTGGTCATTCTGTTTTATCTCTCCGGCTGTCTGTATGACGACCGTCGCGATCGCTCGATCCTGTTCTGGAAATCTCTGCCCGTCTCTGATGGTATGACCGTCGCCTCGAAGATTCTCACCGCATGCTTGCTGGTGCCGGCCATGTTTCTCTTTGCCATTGTCCTGACCCAGCTCGCACTGCTGTTGTTTGCAACAGTGATGGGGCTCGTTGCAGGGGTCAATCCCCTGACAACATTCTGGCTCCCAGCCGGCCTGCCGCGCCTGTGGACCATCATGGCGCTGGGTTTGCTTGTCCAGGCGATGTGGTTGTTGCCGGTCTATGCCTGGATCACCTTCTGCTCCTCCTGGGCACCGCGCCTTCCCATCCTGATTGCCTTCGGCATACCGGCGGGTATCGCTCTGGTCCAGCACAGTTGGTCGCTGGCCACCAGCTTCACGCTGCCGGGCACCAATATCGGCTGGATCATCCTGCAGCGCCTGGGCAGCGGTGTATTGCCAAGCAATATCAGCGTCGACTTCAACAACATGAACGATATCGACTTCAACGAAGATCTATTCATGAGCTTTGGCAACCTGGGCCGTCATCTGATGGATCCCGAGATGTGGATTGGCCTCGGCATTGCTGCTGTCTTTCTGCTGGCAGCGGTCTGGTTCCGCCGCCGCGCCACCGACAACTGATTGCCAACACTGATCGCCAACAGATCCAGATCTCGCCATTCGGCCTCGAATCGAAGGATTCGGGGCCGACTTTAATCGGCGTGTGCTTCGCGCTACCATGAGCCGTTGAGTCCGATGGAACGGGCAACCCGCCAGGGGCGAAGGGTACACCATGAACAAGGCCGCAACCACTGCTGCCAGTTTTGATGTCTACGAGCATATCCGCCAGTACAACCGCCTGGTCGGCACCGACATCAGCTTTGCCTTCCAGACCATCATGGATGCATCGGAGTACGAGGTCGTCGGCTTCGAGGCTTTGGTTCGCGGCATAAAGAACGAGCCGGCCTCACAGGTCATGAGCCGGATCAGCCACGACCAGCGCTTTGATTTTGATCAGGCCTGCCGCATCCGCGCCATCGAGGCTGCAGCAGAATTCGAAATCGATGCCGATCTGCACCTGAACGCCAGCGACATCAAGGCCAGCAACGTCGCGGTCGTGGTGGAAGTTACTCGACATCTGGCCCGTCGCCACAAGATCGAGCCCGAGCGGATCGTGCTTGAACTCAACAATCTGAGCGCGATGGGCGGCGCCGAGCCGCTCAAACATGTACGCGAAACATTGCGGCAGGCTGGCTTTCGAACGCTTGCCGATAACTTTGGCCAGCTCGATGCAGACCTCCAGCCGCTGGCGCTTTTCAAGCCCGACATGGTCAAACTGGATCACCGTCTGGTCGAAGGCATTCATGACAAGCCGAAAGCCCAGGCCATCGCGCTTGGCCTGATTCGCTTCTGTACCGCGCTGGAAATCGAACCCGTGGCCAGTGGCGTCGAAACCGCCGACGAGTTTCGCTGGCTTCAGCATGCCGGGATTCGCCTCTTCCAGGGGTATTTTTTCGCCCAACCCGAAACGAACGACAGCCAGGACTGACACCACCATCCCTGGAGTGTGACTTCTGGCCCATGATGCGCTCACACGGTTCAGGTATCGTTTCGCGGCTTTTTGTCCGTTTTTTCTGGAGATTTCACTTGCGACTGTTTTTTGTTCTGCTGCTGATCTGCAGCTCCGCGCTGGCGGATGATCTTCGTCAGTCGACCCCCGGCAGTCATGCGCTGGTCGGGGTCCGTGTGGTTACCGAGCCCGGCAATGTGATCGACAAGGCGACCATCGTGATCCGCGATGGCGTGATCACCGCCGTTGGTAGCGGAATCACCCCGCCCGCCGATGCTCGAGTCCATGACTACGAACGTGATGCGGATCAGCCCCAGATCACCGTCTACCCGGGCCTGATCGAGCCGTATCTGGCCATCCCGGCGAGCGAGGCTGATTCGGAAGACGACGCACCCGCGACCCCGTCCGGACGTCATCCAATGATTCACCCCGACCGAACGATCATGGCATCCGAATGGCCCGGCGATCGACTGGCCGGGCTGCGTGAAGCCGGCTTTACCACGGCACTATTGGCGCCCTCTGGCGGCCTGGTGCAGGGATCGGGGCTGGTGGCAAATCTCGGCGACGGCGAGCTCAGCCACAATCTCATCGTCCCCGGATTCGGTCAGTTCGTCAGTTTTACCGAGCGCCTGCGCGGTCGAAACTTCCCGAATTCCCTGATGGGTGCCGTCGCGCTGGTTCGACAGACCTTCGATGACGCGCAATGGCAGATGCAGGCACGCGCAGCGTGGCAGCGCAATCCGGCACAGCCCCGGCCTGAGTGGCTGGAAGGGCTGGACGCACTCTCTCCGGCACTGGCAGGCGAGACTGCGACCGTCTTTGTCGCAGCGGACATGCCCGATAGCCTTCGCATTCTGGAATTCACCGAAGGTCGCGATCTCGACCTGACCCTGGTCGGCCACGGTCATGAATACAAGCGTCCGGCCGGACTGGTTGATCGCAAGGTCCGTCACATCCTGCCGCTGAGTTTCCCCGAGGCACCCGACGTTCGCGATGAAAATGACCGCAATGTATCGCTGGAAGAACTCCGCCACTGGCGCGCCGCACCAGGCAATCCGGCGCAGCTCGTCGATGCCGGCGTTTCGGTGCTGTTCAGCAGCCATGGCCTGAGTACGCCGAAAGACCATTTCAAGGCCCTGGCCGCCGCCGTTGAGGCTGGCCTGTCTGCCGAACGCGCGCTGGCGGCCCTGACCACCGAGCCCGCGCAATGGCTGGGAATTTCTGACCGGGCCGGGCGGATTGCTGACGGGTATATGGCCAATCTGATCGTTGTCGAAGGCGACCTGCTGGTCGAAAGCCCGAGCATCAATGCGGTCTGGATCGACGGCTTCGAGCACGTGCTGGCCGCGTTCGCGCCGCCCACCGTTGACCCGGCCGGCAGCTGGGCGCTGACCCTGGTGCTCGGCAGCATGGGTGATATGGCGGCAGAAATGACCCTCAGCGGCCCACCCACCGGCATGAGCGGCTCGCTCAACCTGATGGGAAATGATTCACCGTTTTCCGACGTCAGAGTCAGCGGTGACGAAGTCATCGCAACCCTGGACGCGACGCGCTTTGGCGGCAGTGGGTCGGTCACTATCCGGCTGACCATCGATGGCGATCGTGCTCGAGGCACCGGAAACGGCCCCTACGGTGAGTTCACCGTTCGCGGCCAGCGTAGCGGCACCCCAGACGAGGAGACGCTGTGATGTACAAGAAATTAATGACTACCTGCCTGGTAGGCGCGCTGGCACTGAGCAGCGGTCTGGCCAACGCACAATGGACACCGGACATCGAGGCCTGGAACAGCAGCGCACCGACTCAATTCGAAAGCGTCCTGTTCCGCAACGCTACGGTGTGGACCGCAGACGAAGCCGGCATTCTGGAAGCCACCGACGTGCTGGTCCGGAACGGAAAGATCGATGCGATCGGGAACGACTTGCGCGCGCCACGCAATGCGATCGAAATCGACGCCAGCGGCATGCACATCACCCCGGGCATCATCGACGCGCATTCACATGCCGCAATTCTTGGCGGCGTCAACGAGTCCTCGCGGATCAGTACGGCTGACGTGCGCATACGCGACGTCATCGATCCGGAATCGATCAACATCTATCGTCAGCTGGCCGGCGGGGTGACCGCCATCAACCTGCTGCACGGTTCAGCCAATGCCATCGGCGGACAGATGTCGGTCATCAAGATGCGCTGGGGCAGCGAGCCGGACGAGCTGGTCATCGACAGTGCGCGCGAGGGCATCAAGTTTGCGCTTGGCGAAAATCCCAAGCAGAGCAACTGGAGCAACGATACGCCGCGCTATCCGCGCACGCGTCAGGGCGTCAATCAGATCATCCTCGAGAAATTTCAGCAGGCGGCTGATTACCAGCGCGCGCTGGACGCCGTTCCCAGCGGTCGCGCCGGCCGGGACGTCGTACCGCCCCGCCCCCATCACGAGATGGATGCCATCGCCGAGATCCTGAGCGGCGAACGTGACATACATTCGCACGCCTACCGAGCCGATGAAATGCTCGCCCTGATGCGCCTGGCCGAAGACTTCGGTGTCACCATTGCCACGTTCCAGCACGTATTAGAAGGCTACAAGATCGCACCGCGCATGGCGGAACACGGCGTCGGCGGTTCCACCTTCATCGACTGGTGGGCCTTCAAGTACGAGGCCCGCGATGCGATCGGCTTCAACCCCGCCCTGATGCATGAAGCCGGCGTTCTGACCGGCTTGCATTCCGATAACCCGGAGCTGGCCCGGCGGATGAATCTCGAAGCGGCCAAAGCCGTGCGCTACGGCCAGGTCGATGAGCACGACGCCCTGAAGATGATCACCGTCTACCCGGCCGCCCAACTCGGCATTGCCGATCGCACCGGCAGCCTCACCGAAGGCAAGGATGCTGACCTGGTGTTCTGGAACGGCCACCCCCTGTCGGTCTACTCACGCGTTGAACAGACCTGGGTCGACGGCCATCGCTACTTCGACAGAGAAGCCGATCAACGCATGCGCGACCAGCTCGAAGCCGAGCGCGCCGAGCTGATGGCCCTGGTCATCGCTGAAGGCGGCGAATCGAGTGAGGGGGATTCGGAAGCGGCTGCCGAAGAGGAGTTCACCCCCGGATTCCGCAGCTTTGCCGCCCACCTGACCAGCGGCGCGCAACAACACACCCACCTGCACGGTTTCGCCGCTCACCTGATCGGCTACCGCTCATCGGAGCTGTCTCACGATGACTTCTGCCTCTTCCATTTCGAGTAAGCGCATGTTGAATTTCTCTTTGGTGAAAACACTCGCTCCGGCTGCCCTGGCCCTGTCGCTGGCCTTCGCCGGCGCTTCCACGGCAAGTGCCGATGTCCTCGTCCTGACCGGTGCAACCGTGCATCCGGTCAGCAGTGAGCCCGTTGAAGGGGCTTCGGTCGTCATCGAAGACGGGCGCATCGCGGCCATCGGAACCGACCTTCAGTGGTCCGCCGATGCCGAAGTCATCGACCTTGACGGCCTGCACCTGTATCCCGGCTTTGTCCATCCTGCCACGCAGCTGGGCCTGAGCGAGATCAGCAGCGTCGCCGGCACGGTAGACACCAGCGAAATGGGGTCGATCAATGCCGCCGTGCGCGCTGAAGTGGCCATCAATCACGACTCCGTGCTGCTGCCGGCGACCATTGCCGGGGGCGTACTGACCGCTCATGTCATGCCCAACGGCGGGCTGATCCAGGGCACCTCGGCAGTGGTCAATCTTGACGGCTGGAGCTGGGAAGAAATGGTCATCCGTTCGCCGGTCGGCATGCATATCGAATTTCCCGCTGCCGCCGTTGACGATGACAACAACGAAGATCTGAAAACGATCGAGCGCATCCTGGAACTGGCACGTCACCACCAGCGCGCGATGCAAGCCGCTGAACAGGGCGACGCACCCGCGCCGGCACGCAACAATCAGCTCGAAGCGCTGGCACCTTTGTTGAACGGGGAACAAGCCCTGTACTTGCGCGCCAATCGCTATGACGTAATGGAAAAAGCGCTGGACTGGGCAGCTGATCAGGGCTTCGAAAACATCGTTCTCATGGCCAACCCCGACGTGCAGTACATTGCCGATCGGCTGGCACGCGATGATATTGCGGTCATCCTGCGCAACGTCTATTCCATGCCGACGCGACGCTGGGAAGCCTACGACATGGCCTATGTCGCGGCCTCCAGACTGGCCGAGGCAGGCGTACGCTTTGCGATTGCCGATACCGGCAGCGGCGGCGATCTGGCCAATGCCCGCAATCTGCCCTTCCAGGCCGGCAGCGCCGCAGCGCATGGCCTGGATAAGGCCGACGCGCTGAAAACGGTCACGCTCTGGCCCGCACAGATTCTTGGCGTGGGTGACGAACTCGGCTCGATCGAGGTCGGCAAACGCGCCAGTCTTTTCGCCGCCACCGGCGATGCGCTGGAGCCCATGACCCGGATCGAACGGGTCTGGATCGAGGGCAAGGAATACGACCTCAGCCGCGACCCCGGTCGCAGCCTCTACCCGCGCTACCGCGAACGCAACGCCGAGGTTCAGGGCCGCTGATCCGGATCCGAGCACTTTGGCATGGCCCTTCTGGTCGTCGCCACGGACCGTGACTGCTCCCGACTGATTGAGCAGATCGCTGAACGGGCAGCCGATATCGAACTTCGCCTCTGGCCCGATATCGGCTGTCCGGATGACATCGAATTTGCCGTGGTCTGGCGTCATCCACCGGGGCTGCTGGCCCAACTTCCCGCACTCAAGGCCATCAGCTCGCTCGGGGCCGGCGTGGAGCAACTGCTCAGCGATCCCGAGCTGCCCGCCGAGCTGCCGGTCGGACGCCTGTCCGGCCCAAGGCTGGCTGCCGATATGGCGGCCTATCTCAGCGCCCAGGTCTTGTGGCACTGGCGCGGCCTGGAATATTTCAGTGGCGATCAGCGCGCCGCGCGCTGGCAGCCCCGCTCTCCCCGATCACTCCCGCAGATCGGCCTGCTTGGCACCGGCCAGCTCGGCCGTGCCGCTGCAGCCGCATTTCAGTCACTCGAGCTGCCCGTCGCCGGATGGAATCGCAGCGGTCACGGACCCGCGGGCGTGGCCATGCACACAGGACAGTCCGGCCTGACCGAGCTGGCGGCCAGCGCCGACTATCTGATCTGTCTGCTGCCGCTGACCAGCGACACCCGCGATATCCTCGATGCCCAGCTGTTCAGCACCATGAAACCGGATGCCGTGCTGATCAACGTCGGCCGCGGCGAGCACCTGGTCGAATCAGACCTGCTGGCCGCGCTCGATCAGCAGCAGCTGGCGCTGGCCATTCTTGACGTGTTCCGAACCGAACCGCTGCCGCCGGACCATCCGTTCTGGACCCATCCCCGGATCCACATCACGCCGCATTGCTCGGCCGTCACGCGCAGCGACGAGGCCGCCGAGCTGATCATCGAAAGCTATCGTCGGGTGCGGGCTGGACAGCCCCCGCTGGGGCTGGTCGACCGCGCGCGATTCTATTGACCGGCTGCCGAGCCGCTTGAGCGGTTTGGCGTCCGCAGGCCAGATGGTTCAGCGATCGCTGCGATCCCACAGCCAGCGGGCGACCAGCGGATCGACCCGCGCCATCAGCCAGTAGCTCAGGCGCTGGCGCAGGCGGTCGATATACCCATTGCGCTGCTTCCACTGTGCGGGCTCGATCGGACGAGCGTGTGTCAGCGCCGTCGAGAACAGCTCGCGCGCCTGCTCGACCAGTAAAGGGTCATCGAGGCGCAGCATCAACTCGTAGTCGATATGCAGGCTGCGAGTATTGAAATTCGCCGATCCAACGTAGACCTGCTGATCGATGATGAAAAGCTTGGCGTGGAGGATCTGCGGCTGATACTCGAAGATCTCGACGCCCGCCCGCAACAGGCGCTTGTAGAGGTGCTGCCCGGCGCGCAAGGCCAGATCCACGTCGCTGACCCCGGGCAGCAGCAGTTGAACCCGACCACCACGGCGCACCACGTTCATCAATCGCCGCCTCAGGCTCCAGGTCGGCAGAAAATACGGCGTGACCACCACCACGGAGCGGGCCCGCGCCAGATCGCGCAGCAGTGAGGCCTTCAGCGGATTGTGGCCGCGCCCAGGCCCGCTCAGCAGCAGCTGGCCCGCGGCCGTGCGTTCGACCCGCCGTTCGCTGGCCGCGCGTAGGCGGGCCAGGCGGCGTGGCCCCTCGCCGGCCAGGCCGTACAGGCGATCAAAGGACTGCGCCAGCTCATCGACCAACACCCCTCGAACGACCATACCGAGATCGAACCAGCCCGACTGGACGCCGTCACCGGCATACTCATCACCGACATTGAAGCCCCCGATAACAGCCTGCTGACGGTCGACCACCAGCAGCTTGCGATGATTGCGATAGACCAGGCGACGAGCGCGCAGCGGATTGAACCAGCGCAGCTCGCCGCCCGCCGTCATGAAGGCGTCGAAAAACGTCCTTGGCAGCAGCATCGAGCCCAGCGCATCGACCAGCACGCGAACGCGGACACCGCGAGCGGCGGCAGCCTCGAGTGCTGCAAGCATTTCGCGGCCGCTCTGGTCATCATTGAAGATATAGGTCTGCAGCTGAACGTTGTAGCCTGCCTGATTGATCAGGCGCTGCATGGCGGTCAGCCCGGCCTCACCGCTGGGTAGCCAGCGTGACCGGAAACCACCTGACGCTGGGTCGTCTGTCATGGACCACAGTGTGCCCTGAATGCCATTGCGCTGACAATCTCGCCAGCCCGCCCCTGGATTTCCAGTCGGACAGCTCAAGCGCCCCTGTCGGCCAGCATCCAGAGCATGCGCTCCGCCAACGCGCGTATCAGTTCATCTGCCCTGCGTTAAACTCAGAGTCTGCATTCAACAGAAGACAACCCAGATGAAATCGATCGCTGCCGTGGCCTTCGAGGCCAAGCAACCGCTGGAACTGACCGAAATCGACGTGGCCGGCCCGAAGGCAGGCGAGGTGCTGGTCGAGATCGTGGCGACCAGCGTTTGCCATACCGATGCCTACACCCTCTCCGGCGCCGACCCCGAGGGCCTGTTTCCGGCCGTGCTCGGCCATGAAGGTGCCGGCATCGTGCGCGAGATCGGAGCGGGTGTGACCAGCGTTCAGCCCGGGGACCACGTGATTCCGCTCTACACGGCCGAGTGCGGGACATGCAAGTTCTGCACTTCCGGCAAGACCAATCTGTGCCAGGCCGTTCGCGCCACGCAGGGACAGGGCCTGATGCCGGACGGCAGCTCGCGTTTTTCGGTCAACGGCAAGATGCTGCATCACTACATGGGCACCTCGACCTTCAGTCAGTACACCGTACTGCCGGAAATATCCCTGGCCAAAGTGTCGAAATCAGCACCGCTGGACAAGATCTGTCTGCTCGGCTGTGGCATCACGACCGGCGTTGGCGCGGTCTTCAATACCGCCAAGGTCGAGCCTGGCTCAAGCGTTGCCGTATTCGGCCTGGGTGCGATAGGACTGGCCGTCATCCATGGCGCGGTCATGGCCGGTGCCGAGCGCATCATCGCCATCGACATCAATCCCGACAAGTTCGAGCTGGCGCGCCAGTTCGGCGCTACCGACACCGTAAACCCCAAGGATCATTCCGACCCGATCCAGCAAGTGGTCGTTGATCTCACCGACGGTGGCGTGGATTATTCATTCGAATGCATCGGCAACGTCAACGTCATGCGCTCGGCGCTGGAATGCTGCCATAAAGGCTGGGGCGAGTCGGTCATCATCGGCGTGGCCGGCGCGGGCGAAGAGATTGCCACGCGGCCCTTTCAGCTGGTTACCGGCCGGGTCTGGCGTGGTTCGGCCTTCGGTGGCGTCAAGGGACGCACCGAGCTGCCCGATTACGTTCAGCGCTACATGGACGGGAAACTCAAGATCGATGAATTCATCACCCACACCATGGACTTCGAGCGAATCAACGACGCCTTCGATCTGCTACACAGCGGTCAGAGCATCCGGACCGTCCTGAATTTCCCCTCGCCCTGAGACCTTGAGACAAACGATGGAAACACTGGCTTCGAATCGCAGCTTCGGTGGCTGGCATCGCCGCTACCGGCATCAGTCGACCGTTCTGGACTGCACGATGGAATTCGCCGTCTACCTGCCGCCGCAGGCATCACAGGGCCCGGTCCCTGCCCTGTGGTGGCTTTCCGGCCTGACCTGCACCGACGAGAACTTCATGCAGAAAGCCGGCGCCCAGAAGAAAGCCGCAGAACTGGGTCTTGCGCTGATCTGCCCCGACACCAGCCCGCGCGGCACGGACCTGCCTGGCGAACACGACGATTGGGATTTCGGTTCCGGCGCTGGCTTCTATCTCAATGCAAGCCAGGCCCCCTGGTCCAGGCACTACCGGATGTTCGACTATGTGACCGAGGAATTGCCCGAGCTGGTCGAGGCCAATTTGCCGCTAAGCGGCCGGCGCGGCATTGCCGGTCATTCGATGGGCGGGCATGGCGCTCTGATTTGCGCGCTGAAGAAGCCCGAGCGCTACCAATCGGTTTCCGCCTTCGCCCCGATCTGCAACCCGACACAGTGCGCCTGGGGCCAGAAGGCCTTCAGTCACTACCTTGGAGCGGAACCGGAGGACTGGAAAGACTGGGATGCCGTCGAGTTGATCGGCCGCAAGGGGATGGATTTCGAACTGCTGGTCGATCAGGGTCAGGACGATGGTTTCCTGCATCAGGGCCAGCTTCTGCCCGAGGCCCTGCAAGCGGCCTGCCAGGCGGCCGAGATCGGCTTGACGCTACGCTTTCAGGCCGGCTACGACCACAGCTATTTCTTCATTGCCAGCTTCATCGACGACCATCTCGATCATCACGCAAGACAGCTGTTTTCGGCAGACTGATCAGCGCGAGTCAATGCTGGCAATCGAAACGAGCACTGGCATGACTCACAAGCGCTGGTTCAGCAATGGTTCAAGCCTCGGCCACTTTGCGGAAACACCAGTTCAGGCATCAACGCCAAGACTCGCATTGCGCAAATCATGAATTTCATCGCGCAGGCGTGCCGCTTCCTCGAACTCGAGATTTTCGGCGGCCTTGAACATGGCCTTTTCCAGCTCGGCCATGGATTTTGCGGCCTGGTCGGGTGACAGCGGCTCGGCATCGTAGCGGCCGCGTTTCTCGGCGGCCTTGCGCTTCGAGGTCTTCTTGCCCGGAATGTGCTGGGCATCCGCCATGATGTCGGCAATGTTCTTGCGGATGGTCTGCGGCGTGATGCCGTGCGCCTTGTTGTGCTCGATCTGTTTCAAACGTCGGCGCTCGGTTTCTTCCAGCGCCCGGCGCATGGAGTCGGTGTGCTTGGCCGCATACAGAATGGCCTTGCCGTTGACGTTTCGTGCGGCCCGGCCAATGGTCTGGATCAGCGAACCTTCGGAGCGCAGGAAACCTTCCTTGTCGGCGTCCAGGATCGCGACCAGGGAGACTTCGGGCAGATCCAGGCCCTCGCGCAACAGGTTGATGCCGACCAGAACATCGAAAACCCCGAGACGCAGATCGCGAATGATCTCGACGCGTTCCACGGTGTCGATATCCGAATGCAGGTAGCGCACCCGGACCTCGTGCTCCGAGAGGTACTCGGTCAGATTTTCCGCCATGCGCTTGGTCAGCGTGGTGACCAGCACGCGATCGCCGGTCCCGACCCGCTCGCGAATCTCCGAGAGCAGGTCATCGACCTGAGTATCGACCGGTCGCACTTCGACGTCGGGGTCGATCAGGCCGGTCGGGCGAACGACCTGCTCGGCGATCACCGGTGAGCGCTCCAGCTCCCAGGGGCGCGGCGTGGCCGAAACCAGAATCATCTGCGGCGCGCGTTCCTCGAATTCCTCGAACTTGAGCGGGCGATTGTCCATCGCCGACGGCAGCCGGAAACCGAACTCCACCAGCGTTTCCTTCCTGGCCCGGTCGCCGCGATACATCCCGCCAATCTGCGGAATGGTCACGTGCGATTCGTCAGCAATCAGGATCGCATCCTTGGGCAAGTAGTCGAACAGCGTCGGCGGCGGATCACCCGGCTGGCGACCGGTCAGATGGCGTGAATAGTTCTCGATCCCCTGGCAGTAGCCCAGTTCCATCATCATTTCGATATCGAACTGGGTGCGCTGCTTGATGCGCTGCGCTTCAAGCAGCTTGCCGCTGCCCTCGAGCTGCGCCAGGCGACCTTTGAGCTCGTCCTTGATGGCATCGATTGCATCCAGCACCACCTGGCGAGGCGTGACGTAGTGGGTCTTGGGGAAGATCGTGATCTCATCGACCTTGCCGTGAATCTCCCCGGTCAAGGGGTCGAAGTGGCTGATCCTCTCGATCTCGTCATCGAACAGTTCGACGCGGACCGCCTCCATCTCCGAGTCCCCGGGAAACAGATCGATCAGCTCGCCGCGGACGCGGTAGGTCCCGCGCCGCAGCTCGAAGTCATTCCGCGAGTACTGCATTTCGGCCAGACGCCTCAGCATTTCGCGCTGATTAAGTCGCTCACCGACTTTCAGTGGCAGGGTCATCTTCAGGAACGAACTGGGATCGCCCAGACCGTAGATCGCGGATACCGTGGCAACAATCAGAGAATCCCGGCGCTCCAGCAGGGACTTGGTCGCCGACAACCGCATCTGCTCGATATGCTCATTGATCGAGGCATCCTTCTCGATGAAGGTATCGGTCGATGGCACATAGGCCTCCGGCTGATAGTAGTCGTAATAGGACACGAAATACTCGACCGCGTTGTCCGGAAAGAACGACTTGAATTCACCGTACAACTGAGCGGCCAGGGTCTTGTTGGGCGCCATCACGATGGCCGGGCGCTGAACGCGCTCGATCACGTTGGCCATGGTGAAGGTTTTGCCCGAGCCGGTCACCCCCAGCAGCGTCTGGTGGGCGTGCCCGGCATTCAGGCCATCGACCAGGGCGTTGATGGCGGCTGGCTGATCACCTGCCGGTTTGTAGCTGGACGCCATGCGGAAGCGATTCGACATACAATAATTCTACGTTCTGGTACCGTGAGTTGTGGTGCCCATCCTATCTTCGATCAGGGAGTTTATTCGTGAGTATCCGTTTTTCATCGCGCGTCGCCCAAGTCAAACCCTCGGCCACCATCGCCATGAGCATGAAGGCGGCCGAACTTCGCGCCCAGGGTCGTGACATTCTCTCCCTGAGCATGGGCGAACCGGATTTCGACACGCCGGCCCACGTCTGCGATGCCGCGATCGCTGCAATCAATGCCGGTAAGACCCGCTACACCGCCGTTGACGGCACACCAGAACTGAAGCAGGCCATCATCGGCAAGTTTCAGCGCGACCAGCAGCTGGATTACGCCGCCAACGAGATCCTCGTATCAAGCGGCGCCAAACAGTCGATTTACAATCTGCTGCAGGCGCTTCTGGAGGAAGGTGATGAAGTGCTGATTCCCGCGCCCTACTGGGTATCCTACCCGGACATGGTCAGGCTGGCCGGCGCCGCGCCCGTCATTCTCAATACCGATGAGCGGACGGACTACTGCATCACCGCAGCCCAGCTGCGATCAGCCATTACCGAACAGACCCGGCTGCTGATCTTCAACTATCCCAGCAACCCGACCGGTCGCGCCTACAGCCGCAAGCAGCTCGCCGAGCTGGCCGAAGTGCTGCTCGACTTCCCCAGACTCCTGATCTGTTCGGATGACATCTATGAACACATCTGGTGGGCCGATGAACCGTTCCTCAGCCTGGCGCAGATCGCACCGGCGCTCAAGGATCGTCTGATTATCGTCAACGGCGTCTCCAAGGCCTATGCCATGACCGGCTGGCGGATCGGCTACGCGGCCGGCCCGGCCGGACTGATCAAGGAGATGCGCAAGATCCAGGGCCAGAGCACCTCCAACCCCTGCTCGATCTCGCAGGCTGCGGCCACGGCCGCCTTGAACGGGGATCAGGCTTGCGTCGAAACCATGCGCCAGGAGTTCAAGCGCCGGCATGACTGGCTGGTGCCCGCGCTAGATGCACTTCCAGGCATTCGCTGCAGCGCCGGCCAGGGCGCGTTCTACGTGTTTGCCGACTGTCACGAAGCCATCGAATCGCTGGGCCTGGCCGACGATCTCGAGTTCGCCGAACTGCTGCTGGAAAAAAGCGGTGTGGCGACGGTGCCGGGAACGGCTTTCGGTGCCCCCGGCCATTTGCGGCTGTCATTTGCCTGCAGCCTGGACACGCTCAAGGACGCCGTAAGCCGCATTGCCAGCGTGCTTTAGCTGATCAGCCTGGCGACTGTCAGGGCCGGAGTTCCGTGTACAGCCGAGAATCGTCGAGGTTCCGAGGCGATGCGGGCAAACCGGACGCGGCTTAACGCCATCAAGCGCCTCACCGTGCCAAACAAGCTTGATGAGCGGATGATGGTCTAGCCAGCCATGCCGCTATCCCGCCACCCTGAGGTAATGGGGTAGCGTCGATCACGTCCGAAGGCCTTGCGCGTGATGCGGGGTCCAGGCGCGCCCTGACGCCGCTTGTATTCGGCCGCCAGCACCATACCCGCCACACGCCGCACCTGCTTTTCGTCGATGCCCATGGCAACGATGTCGGAAATCGGCAGGTCGTCCTCCACGTACAGCTCGATGATGCGGTCGAGCAGCGGATACGGCGGCAGGCTGTCGTCGTCGCGCTGGTCCGGCTTCAGCTCGGCCGACGGCGGCCGCTCGATGACGCCCTGCGGAATCGCCGGCGACTGAGCGTTGCGCCAGTTCGCGAGCTCGTAGACCATGCCTTTCAGGCAGTCCTTGATCGGGCTGTAGCCGCCGCACATGTCGCCGTAGAGCGTGCTGTAGCCCACCGCCAGTTCGCTCTTGTTGCTCGTGGCAAGCACCAGGTGACCGAACTTGTTCGACAGGCCCATCAGCAGCATGCCTCGGGCGCGGGCCTGGAGGTTTTCTTCGGCGATGTTCTCCGGACGCCCCTGGAACGGGCCCTCGAGCTGCTGCAGGCTCGCCTGGAACATCGGTTCGATCGAGATCGTGTCGCTCTGCAGGCCCATGAGATCGACCTGCTCGGTCGCCAGGATCAACGACAGTTCGCTGGTGTGGCGCGACGGCATCAGGATGCCGTGGACGTTCTCGCCGCCGAGGCCGTCGGCAGCCAGGGCCGCGCACAGCGCCGAATCGATGCCGCCCGACATGCCGAGCACCACGGAGCGGAAGCCGTTCTTGCGGACATAGTCGGTGAGCCCGCGCTGGAGCACCTGCCAGGTCACCGGCAGGGTGTCGGTCTCGCCTTCGGGCCAGTGCAGGTAGTCCAGCGCGCCGGAAGCCGGATCGAAGGCCACGTGGAGCAGCACTTCGTCACAGCAGGTGGCCGGCGGCGACAGCTGTCCGTTGCCGTCGATGCACACCGAATGCCCGTCGAAGACCAGTTCGTCCTGGCCGCCGACGCAGTTCAGGTACAGGATCGGCAGTCCGGTTTCGCGGTGCCGTGCCTTCAGCACCTCGCCGCGGTCGATGTGCTTGTCGCGGTAGTAGGGCGAAGCGTTCGACGACAGCAGCAGCTGCGCACCGGCGTCCCGGGCCGCCCGGGCCGCTTCCGGCGACCAGGTGTCCTCGCAGATCAGCACGCCGACCTGCACGCCCTTGACGTCGACGACCAGCGGCGTGTCGCCCTGGACGAAGTAGCGCCGCTCGTCGAACACCGCATAGTTCGGCAGATCCCACTTGTCGTAGGTACCCAGCACGATCCCTTCTCGGATCCAGGCCGCCGAGTTGTAGCGCTTGTCTGCCTCGGCACGCGGATAGGTCAGCACCACGTCGATGCCGTGGACGGCCTCGACGATCTCGTGGAAGGTCGTCTCGGTGCGACGCATGAAGCCCGGACGCAGCACCAGGTCTTCCGGCGGATACCCGGTCAGGGCCAGTTCGGGAAACAGGATCAGGTCGGCGCCGAGCTCGTCCCGGGCGCGTTCGATCGCGGCCAGGATGCGGTCGCGATTGGCGGTGATGTGCCCGACGAGGAAATCGTCCTGGGCCAGCGCGATCTTCAGCATCGGGTCGATTCCGCGTTGGACGGAGAGTCCCGGCCGGGAGCCGGGGACGACTCGCGCCGCAGGCCGGCGCGAGTGACGTTCAGTGGCGCGCGGGCACTCAGCCCTTCAGGCGCTCGGCAATGGCCGTACCCAGTTCCACCGGCGAACGCACGGTGGTCACGCCGGCTTCTTCCAGCGCGGCGTACTTGGCCTCGGCCGTGCCCTTGCCGCCGGCGATGATGGCGCCGGCATGGCCCATGCGCTTGCCGGGCGGTGCGGTGACGCCGGCGATGTAGCCGACGACCGGCTTGGTCACGTTCTCGGCGATGAACTCGGCCGCTTCTTCTTCGGCCGTGCCGCCGATTTCACCGACCATGATGATGCCCTCGGTTTCCGGATCTTCCTGGAAGAGGTCGAGGCAGTCGATGAAATTCATGCCGTTGATCGGGTCGCCGCCGATACCGATGCAGGTGCTCTGGCCGAAGCCGAGCTGGGTGGTCTGCCAGACCGCCTCGTAGGTCAGGGTGCCGGAGCGCGAGACGATGCCGACCCGTCCCGGCTCATGAATGGAGCCCGGCATGATGCCGATCTTGCACTCTCCGGGCGTGATGATGCCCGGGCAGTTCGGGCCGATCAGCGTCACGTCGTCGTAGTCCTTCAAGGCCGCCTTGACGCGCATCATGTCGAGCACCGGGATGCCCTCGGTGATGGCCACGATGATGCGGATTCCGGCGTCGGCCGCCTCGAGGATCGCGTCGGCCGCGAACGGCGGCGGCACGAAGATCATCGATGCATCGGCACCGGTTTCCTCGACGGCGTTCTCGACCGTGTCGAAGACCGGCAGGCCCTCCACGCTCCTGGCCGCCCTTGCCCGGCGTCACGCCGCCGACGACCTTGGTGCCGTAGGCGATGGCTTGTTCGGAGTGAAAGGTGCCCTGCGAGCCGGTGAAGCCCTGGCAGATCACTCGGGTTTTCTTGTTGACCAATACGCTCATTTCGAATTCCTTCAGGCCGTTGCTTCAACCGCCTTCTTGTATGCAGGTTCTCAGGCCGCCGCTTCCACGGCCTTCCGGGCGCCGTCGTTCAGGTCGTCGGCGGTGATGATCTTCATGCCGCTGTCGGCCAGCAGCTGCTTGCCCTGCTCCACGTTGGTGCCTTCGAGGCGAACCACCACGGGAACCTTGACGTCCGATTTCCTTGACCGCGCCGATGATGCCTTCGGCGATCAGGTCACAGCGCACGATGCCGCCGAAGATGTTGACCAGGATGGCCTCGACGCTGTCGGACGACAGGATCAGCTTGAAGGCCTCGGTGACGCGCTCCTTGGTCGCCGCCGCCGACGTCGAGGAAGTTGGCCGGCTCGCCGCCGGCCAGCTTGATCACGTCCATCGTCGCCATCGCCAGACCGGCGCCGTTGACCATGCAGGCGATGTTGCCGTCGAGCGTGACGTAGTTGAGCTCGTGCTTGCTGGCGGCCAGTTCGGTCGGGTCTTCCTGCGACTCGTCGCGCATCGCGGCGAGGTCGGGATGGCGGAACAGCGCGTTGCCGTCGGCATTGAGCTTGGCGTCGAGTGCGATCAGATCGCCATTGCTGTCGATGATCAGCGGGTTGACTTCGATCAGCCCGATGTCCTTGTCGATGAACAGCTTGTACAGGCCGTCCATGATCTTGCTCAGCTGACCAACCTGCTTGGCGTTCAGTCCCATACCGAAGCCGATGTCGCGCGCCTGGTAGGGCATGAAGCCGGCAGCGTTATCGACCACGGCGGTGATGATCTTCTCCGGCGTTTCGCTGCCGCGACCTGCTCGATGTCGACGCCGCCTGCGGCCGAGCCCATGAAGACACCGCCGCGCTGGGCGCGGTCGACCAGGGCACCCAGGTACAGTTCCTGCTTGATGTCGGTGGCCTTCGGCGATCAGCACCCTGTTGACCGGCAGCGCCACGGCCAGCCGGTCTGATAGGTCTCGATCTCCATGCCGAGCATGTTCTCGGCTTCGGTCGCGCACTTCGTCGAGACTGTTGGCGAACTTGACGCCACCGGCCTTGCCGCGACCACCCGCGTGGACCTGGGCCTTGACCACCCACTGCGTTCCGCCGACCTTTTCCTGGCCGCCTGGACTGCTTCATCGGCCGTGGTGGCCAATTCGCCCTTGGGCACCGGAATGCCGTACTCGGCGAACAGCGTCCTTGGCCTGGTACTCATGAAAATTCATTCGCTGGAATCCTGTTCAGATTTGATCGAATGCGACCCGAGTCGCGCACCGCGACGCATGCGAAGCGCCCTGGGCAGGAAGGCGCCGGCAACCGCGTATTCTCGTACACATGCCGATCAATTATCGACTGGGCGAAAAAGGATCCGCTAGACTGTGCAGAACCGCACACAAGCCGCTATAGTTGAAAAATGGACGCAGGTTCATCCGATTCCAGGGGCCGACTGGAGGCGCATTTGAAATCTGTTCGAGACGACGCTGATTGCCGACAACGACATGACTCGCCGGGCGCTGAATTATCTCACCGGGTTCCGGATCGTGCCTTGCGCCGATCATCCTCGGGATCGCGCTGAGTCGCATTGCCGCTGACCTGGCCCGGCCTACAAGCTCTTCCTCGCTGCAGTCCGCCGCATTCACCTACCTGGGTGCTGCGGTCATCTTCATGACGGTTCACCTGAGAAAGACCACAGCACCGTCTGAACTGGCGTCTTTCTCGCTCGCCACCGATCTCATCATCATCAGCATCGTGCTGCACTGCTTCGGTGGGATCGAAAGCGGCCTGGTCATTCTCTTGCTGTTCTATATCGGCATCGCAGGCCTGTTGCTGTCGTTGCGAACCGCGCTGCTGTTCGCCAGCCTGGTCACTATCGGCTTGGTAATCGACGCCGCACTTGCCCCGCAACAGAGCGCAGTGGCAGCCAAGGCCGCACAAGCCGGCATGTACGGAATCGCAGCATTCGTCACCGCCCTCGCCTGCTCCCTGCTGGGACGCTGGGGCCGTGAATATCAGCTGCTTGCCGAACGGCGCGGCGTGGACATGGCCAACCTCGAACAGGTCAACGAGCTGATCATCCACCGCATGCGATCCGGCGTGCTGGTTGTCGATTCCACGGGAACAATTCGTCAGATCAATGAAGCGGCCTGGTACCTGCTCGGCAATCCGCCGGTCAAGGAAAGAAACCTCAAGGTCATTGCACCCGCGCTGTTCGATCGAATGCGGCGCTGGCGGCAGACCGGGAAGACCGAGGATGAAGGCCTGCTTCTGCAGTCCACCCAGGTCGCCGTCGTGCCGCGCATGCTCAACATGCCGGGCCTGAATTCGGAAGCCACGCTGATCTTCCTTGAAGATACGTCGGTGGTAAGTCGCCGGGCCCGTGATCTGGCGCAGGCCTCGCTGGCCCGACTCTCGGCATCCATTGCGCACGAGATCCGCAATCCGCTCGGGGCGCTCAGTCACGCCGGACAGCTTTTGCGGGAATCAGACGACCTGGTCCCGGCCGACCAGAAACTGGTCAATATGATGCTCAATCACTCCTCACGCATGAATGACATTGTCGAAAACGTTCTCAAGCTCTCGCGCCGCGAGCGCGCCCGGGTCGAAGCTGTCAATCTTGTCAGCTGGGCCAGGAAACTGGTCAATGAATTCAGACGCCATCATCGCCTGGTCGACAAGCAGGTCAGACTGGAGCTGCCGGCGGCGGCCATCATGGTGCTGATCGATCCAGGGCAATTGACCCAGGCCGTCTGGAACCTGATGGAAAATGCGATGAAACATGCGCGTCATGCCAATGGTCAGGCCCCGGTCATTACCCTGCGGGCCAGCCCGATTCGCGGCCACCGGGAGATCGCGCTCGATATCCTCGACGACGGGCCCGGCATTCCGATGGAAAAACGCTCACAGATCTTCGAGCCCTTCTTCACAACGCACAAGCAGGGCTCGGGGCTCGGGCTCTACCTGGCCCGACAGCTCTGTGATGCCAATCAGGCGTCGCTGGAATATGTTCAGGTGCCGAATGCGGGCGCCTGCTTCAGAATCCTGCTTCGTCGGCCGGAGGCCTCGGAAAAAAGAGTGAGCACCAAGCCCACGGGCACAACAGTGCCTGGCTGACCATTTTGATTTTTTCACGACTACAACCCAAGGTGATTTGATGGCTGAAATGCGCGCGCTAGTTGTCGACGACGAGCCCGATCTGCGTGAACTTCTGGACATCACGCTCAGCCGCATGGGCCTGGAGGTCGATACCGCTGCCGACCTCGCGGAGGCCCGTCATTTCCTGTCCGGCCGCAACGACTACGCGCTTTGTCTGACCGATATGCGCCTGCCCGACGGCAACGGCCTGGCGCTGATCAAGGAAATCAACCGTGACAACGAACACATCCCGGTAGCGATGATCACGGCCTTCGGTAAAGTCGAGGATGCGGTAACGGCGTTGAAGTACGGCGCCTTCGATTTCGTCTCCAAGCCGGTCGATCTGGAGGTGCTCAGGAACCTGGTGCGCACCGCACTGAGACTGCGTCAGGACGACGAGGAAAAGACCAGCGCTCAGGCCACCCCTGCGCCACCTCCCAGGACCGACTCTGCGCCAGCTGCGGAAATGGCAGCTGCGCCAGCGCCTGAGACGGCACACGAGGATCGCTCATTGCTATTGCAGCGTCTGATCGGAAAATCCGACGCCATCGCCCGGGTCCGGCAGACGATCGTCAAACTGGCGAGAAGCCAGGCGCCCGTTCTCATCAGCGGCGACTCGGGAACGGGCAAGGAACTGGCGGCAAGACTGATTCATGACCTCGGTCCGCGGGCCGAGCAACCCTTCATCGCCGTCAACTGTGGCGCTATTCCCAGCGAGCTGATGGAAAGTGAATTTTTCGGTCACATCAAGGGCAGTTTCACCGGCGCCGACAGCGACAAGGAGGGCCTGTTCCAGGCGGCACAGGGCGGCACACTCTTCCTCGATGAAGTGGCTGATCTGCCGCTAGCGATGCAGGTCAAGCTGCTGCGTGTAATCCAGGAAAAAACCGTTCGACCAATCGGTGGGCGCCAGGAAATCAAGATCGACACGCGAATCCTGTCGGCCAGCCACAAGCCACTCAAGCCGCTGGTCGATGACGGTGCTTTCCGCAATGATCTCTACTACCGCCTGAACGTGATCGAGCTGCAGATGCCCGCACTCAGTGATCGGCGTGAAGACATCGGCATTCTGTCCGACTACTTTCTGAACTCAATCGGTGAGCAATGGGGAGAACCGCCTCGTGAGCTGGGCGAGAGCGCGCGCAAAGCGCTGCGGCAACATGCCTTCTCCGGCAACGTCCGCGAGCTGGTCAACATTCTTCAGCGTGCCGTCACGCTGTGCGAAGGCGACATCATTACGCCTGAGGACCTTAGCCTGGACGCGGACAACAGTGATTCAGACCTCAGCCTGGCCGAGCGCCCGGATGACCGCAATCTGGATGACTACATGGAGGACATCGAGAAACGCATTCTGGAGAATGCGCTCAAGGATGCCCGCTACAACAAGACCGAAGCCGCGCGGCAGCTTGGCATCACCTTCCGGTCCCTGCGCTACAAGCTCAAGAAATACGAGATCGACTAGGGAGGCTCTGAACAACTCTGTGCGGAGATTACCTGGCTAGGATGCTTCAAACCGGTCTATGAGAAGCGCGTCCGACAAGCAGCTCAGACTGCCAATCTGCGATGTCAGGCTCAGGACCGGCGTCAAACCGGAGGCTGAATAGACCACGTCATTCGCCAGCGCGTGGTCATTCGGCCCCAGACTGAGACCGACTAGTCCGACCGGCGGCGGCACCACGGCGCCGAAACACGGCCGGCTCCCGCTCAACTGGACACGAAATCGCTCAGTTCCAGCATCGTAGACGATCGATTCTATTCCGTTGATGGTCTGCCCATCGAGCTCAATGGCAACCTCAGCGAAAGCAGCACCGGCGGGAAGCAGCAAACCGGCAATCAAGGCGAGTGTTCTTTTCATTTCTGATCTCTTCAAGCTGGATGCTGGAAATCCTGACAGCTCTTCGGTTAGTGGCCTGGAAACTGAACGTTAGTTCTGCGTAAACCCGCGCCTGGCAATCCATGGTCCGCCGCGGCCTCGAATCCATGACGGCGTGGACACCATGGGGTGGTAAAGTTGAACCTCGAATCCACCATCCCAGCCCTGAAGTCATGAGCAGCGTTCTTGCTACGGATCGCGCCAAGCTGCGACCGATCAACTACAACGCGATCAAACCCGAAGAACAGACGCCAGGCAGTCTCCTTGAAGACTTCCGCATGATTCGGCAGACGACCGATCACTTTGCGTCCAGATTCAGCACGGAAGACCAGAATATTCAGTCAATGGCTGACGCGAGTCCGCTGAAATGGCATCGAGCCCATACCAGCTGGTTCTTTGAAACCTTCTTGCTGCGGCCACATCTGGCCGATTATCAAAGCCCTGATGAGCTCTATGCTTACCTGTTCAATTCCTATTACAACGGTATTGGAAAGCAGTATCCGAGATCTCAGCGCAGCCTGATCACTCGTCCGGATGCTGCTGCCGTCAGCCGTTACCGTGAGCACGTCGACGTGTCCATGGAAACCTTGGTGTCGACGCTCACCGAGGACCAACTGAGAACGATAGTCCCGCTGATCATCCTTGGACTCAATCATGAGCAGCAACACCAGGAGCTCATGGTGACCGACATCAAGCATGGCCTGTCCTTCAATCCGGCCCGCCCCGCCTGGGCAACGGCAGCAACACGAAGCGCGACCACCCGGCCCTTGGGCTGGATCGAGTTTGCCGGGGGCCTGGACCATTGTGGCCACGCCGGCGACGGCTTTGCATTTGACAATGAGCGGCCTCACCACCCGGTCTTTGTTCATCCCTTCCAGTTGGCCGATCGCCCTGCGAGCTGTGGCGACTACATGGCTTTCATGAATGATGGCGGCTACTCGCGGCCCGAGCTGTGGCTGTCAGACGGCTGGGCCTGGTGCCGCGACAATCAGATCAAGGCACCGCTGTACTGGTGGCAGGAAGACGGCCGCTGGCTGCACTACACCGCCTACGGCGCGGCGGAAGTAGATCCGGATAGCCCGGTCTGCCACATCAGTTTCTATGAGGCCGCTGCATTCGCGCAATGGAGCGATGCACGCTTGCCACTGGAGCATGAATGGGAGCGAGCCGCCAGGGATTTCCCCGTTGACGGCCACTTTGGCGACCAGGGCGTTTTCCACCCTGCCGGCGCCAGCGGAGACCAGCCCATGCAGCAGCTGTTTGGCGATGTCTGGGAATGGACGGCCTCGAGCTACGCGCCCTACCCCGGATTCAAACCCGCCGGCGGCGCGATCGGCGAATACAACGGAAAATTCATGGCCAATCAAATGGTCCTGCGCGGTGGCAGCTGCGCTACGGCGGCTGGCCATATGCGGGCCAGCTACCGAAATTTTTTCTACCCGGCCGACCGCTGGCAGTTTTCCGGCATTCGACTGGCGCGAGATCTTGCATGAACGACAGACAGACCTTTCTGAGCGATGCGCTGCACGGCCTCGCGCAAACGCCGCGCAGCCTGCCCTGCAAATATCTGTACGACAAGCGCGGCTCGCAGCTGTTCGAAGCCATTTGCCAGACCGAGGACTACTACGTCACGCGCGCTGATCTTGCTCTGCACGATGGTCATATGGCCGAAATGAGTGCACTGATCGGCCCGGCCGCTCACATTCTGGAGTTTGGTTCGGGCGCCGGCATCAAGACGCAGAAACTCCTGGCCGCGCTTGATCAACCGCGCGCCTATACACCGATTGAAATCTCGGCGTCGGCGCTGCAGGCATCAGCGGCGCATCTGGCGGATGCCTTTCCCGAGCTGGATGTTCGACCCGTGTGTGCCGACTACACCCAGCCCATTGATGATGCGGAACTCGCGCTTGATCCACCTGCGCAGCGCCGGGTGATCTATTTCCCGGGATCGACCATCAGCAACTTCGAGCATGATGAAGCTCGTGCGTTCCTCACCCGCATGGCGCGAATCATCGGAGAATCCGGCGGCATCCTGATCGGTGTGGATCTGCTCAAGCCCGCCGAGCGCCTGATCCAGGCGTATGACGACAGCGAGGGCGTGACCGCGGCATTCAATTTGAATCTGCTTCAACGCATGGTACGAGAGCTGGGCGCGACGATTGATTTGGACGCGTTTGAACACCAGGCCCGGTTCAATACCGAACTGGGCAGAATCGAAATGCACCTGGTCGCCGTTCGACCCACTGAGATCGCGATTCAGGACCAGCGCTTCCAGCTGGCCGAGGGCGAGTCCATCCACACTGAAAACAGCCACAAATATTCGATCGAAGGCTTTCAGTCATTGGCCGAATCGGCTGGACTGCGCGCCGTTCGGGTCTGGACCGATCGCGATCAACTCATGAGCATGCACTGGCTGACGCTGATTTGATCGTGACTCAGTCGATCCATCCCCAGGGTGGCGGTGGCGGATCAACCGGGCGGGTCAGGTCGAAATCGATCTGAAACACACGCGGCGTGCCCAGTCGCCAGAGGCCGTAGGTGAAAGTCTGTTGCGGCTGGACCTCGATCACCCAGACGTTGGAAAACGCAGCGTCGATCATCTGCCGTGTTTGTTCATCCGCCGGAAAGTACTGGGTCGTGGCCTGGCCCCGATTGGAGGCCTTGCCGCCGTACATGCTGACCTCATCCGGGCTGCCATCCTCATGGCGATGAACGTGCTTGAGCTGGATTCGCCCGTCTTCCCGGGTGATCAACCAGGTCCTGGAGCGATCATCGCCGACCATGAAGGGAATTCGGATCCAGTCCTCGTGGCAATCACGCACGTGCATGATCAGTCGTTGATCGACAAAGCCGGTCTCGCCTTCAGGGTGGGTGATCAACTCGCCTTCGAAAGCCTGTCCACACAGGGTTTGCAGATTGCCCCAGAACGCATGCACGGGGTCTTGTTCCAGGACAACATCCGCAGTCGCCGTCGAAACCAGGAAGCTGGTGAGTATCAAAAGGCGGTTCATTGCATTGCTCGCGTGAATTCAGGATTTGCAACATACCATCGCCCTGGCCGTTGCGCATGCATTGAAGAGACCGCCATGAATACCGAACTGACTGCTTGGCAACGGTTAAACTAAGGGGATAATTCAGTCACAACCCTTTGGAGTCTTCCACCATGAACGAACCCAAGCGCGTTGCAATCACCGGTGCCGCCGGCCAGATTGGTTACCAACTCTGCTTCCGAATTGCTTCCGGCGACCTGCTCGGACCCAATCAACCCGTGATCCTCCAGCTGATCGAGATCGCCCCTGCGCTGGACGCACTCAAGGGTGTGGTGATGGAGCTCGAAGACGCCGCGTTCCCGCTGCTGGCTGGCGTAGAAGCTACCGCCGATCTTGATGTCGGGTTCAAGGATGCAGACTACGCCATTCTGGTCGGCGCCAGGCCTCGCGGACCGGGCATGGAACGCGCTGATCTGCTGAGCGAAAACGGCAAGATTTTCGGACCGCAGGGCCGCGCCCTGAATGCCGTGGCCAGCCGCGACGTGAAGGTTCTGGTCGTCGGCAACCCCGCCAACACCAACGCCTTGATCGCTCAGGCCAACGCGCCGGATCTGCCAGCAGAGAACTTCACGGCGATGACGCGACTGGACCACAATCGGGCGCTGGCCCAGCTGGCCCAGAAAACCGGCGTTCATCACACTAATATTCGCCGAGTGACGATCTGGGGCAATCACTCGTCCACCCAATATCCAGACCTGCACGAAACGCTGGTCAATGGCCACAAGGCGCTGGAAATCGACGGCCTGAGTCAGGACTGGTACGAAAATGACTTCATCCCTACCGTCCAGCAGCGTGGCGCGGCCATCATCAAGGCGCGCGGTGCCTCCAGTGCGGCCTCGGCGGCATCAGCGGCCATCGACCACATTCGCGACTGGGCGCTGGGCACCGACGGTGATACCTGGGTCTCCATGGCCGTCCCGTCCGACGGCAGCTACGGCATTGCGCCGGGGATCATTTACTCGTTCCCTTGCACCTGCGAAGACGGCCAGTGGTCCATCGTGCACAATCTGGAGATCAATGAGTTTTCCCGCGCCCGTATGGATGCCACGGATCAGGAACTGCGCGAAGAACGCGCAGCCGTTGAATCACTGCTCTGATTCACGGTTCAGGACTGAAAAAAGGCGCTGCAATTGCAGCGCCTTTTTTCGTTCAGTTACACAAGATATTCAGGCCCGTAGCCATAGCCTGTGTGCTTGCCCGCTTAGGCCAGACTGCGGTGTTTCCTGACCACCAGCATCGCCATTTCCAGCGCCTGCTCGTAGTTCAGACGCGGATCAACGGTGGTCTTGTAGCAGGTCTCCAGATCGGTTTCGCTGAGCTCGCGGGCGCCACCGATACATTCGGTGACGTTTTCTCCAGTCAGCTCCAGATGGACACCACCCAGACGCGAACCGCAGGCCGCATGAATCTCGAAAGCCTGCTCGACTTCAGCGCGAATATTATCGAAATTGCGCGTCTTGTAGCCGTTGCTGGTCTTCTCGGTGTTGCCGTGCATGGGGTCGCAGATCCAAAGCACCGGTGAACCGGTCGCCTTGACCGCTTCGAGCAAACCTGGAAGATGGTCGCCGACTTTTCCTGCCCCCATGCGGTGAATCAGCACCAGCCGGCCGGCTTCGTTGTCGGGGTTCAGCGTGCGAATCAACTGCTTGAGCCAGTCCGAACTCATCCCCGGACCAACCTTGATACCCATGGGGTTGCGGATGCCGCGAAACATTTCGACGTGCGCACCATCAAGTTCGGCCGTCCGCATACCGATCCACGGGAAATGCGTGGACAGGTTGAACCAGCCCCACTGGCGCGGCACCTGGCGGGTCAGCGCCTGTTCATAGGGCAGATGCAGCGCTTCGTGCGAGGTATAGAAATCGACACGACGCAGGCTGCCCGGCTGCTGGCCGGTAATGGTTTCCATGAACCTCACGGACTGGCCAATGCTGTCGGAGATGCGGTGGAATTCAGCGGCCAGCGGTGAATGCTCGACCCAGCCCAAGTCCCAGTATTCCGGGTGATGCAGATCAGCAAATCCTCCGTCCACCAGCCCGCGCACGAAGTTCATCGTCATCGCGGAGCTAGCGTGGCCCTGCAGCAGTCGCGCAGGGTCCGGGCGGCGGGATTCGGGCGTGAATTCCGGCGAGTTGACCAGGTCGCCGCGATAGCTGGGCAGACTCACACCATCGCGTGTTTCCATGTCGGCCGAGCGCGGCTTGGCGTACTGCCCAGCGAATCGACCCACCCGCAGCACCGGCATTTCCAGCCCGTGCAGCAGAATCAGCGACATCTGCAGCAGCACTTTCAGGCGATTGGCAACGATCGAGGACTCGCACTCGTTGAACACCTCGGCGCAGTCGCCGCCCTGCAGGAAAAAGCGCTTGCCCGCCTGAGCTTCGGCAATCTGCTGCTTGAGGTTCAGGATTTCCCAGGAGGTCACCAGAGGCGGCATGCTGGCAAGCTTGGCCAGCACGGCACTGAGCTCGTTCTGGTCTTCATAGGTGGCCTGTTGCCCGGCTTGCTTCTGCTGCCAGGAGTCGGGTCTCCAGCCTTTCGCCGGGGTGATGGTCTTCAGTGGTTCCGTCATGGGTAAATCCTAGAAAATTCAATTGTTTCGAATGTAATCAATGCTTGCGCTTGAGCAATGCTGAAAGCATAAACAATGTCAGGCCAACATACCAGATCAGCGTCCAGGCCGGCATCGACAGCCCGAGAAAGGTCCATGAGACTTTGGCGCAGTCGCCGCTCGCCGTGAACGCTTCGGTCAGGATTTCACTCCAGCTGAAATCGAAGGCCATCATGGTCGGCCAGTCCGCACCGCAGCCGCCCATGGGATCGGCCGGGGCATTCTGCAAACGAACGTGCTGGGTTGCGGTCACCATGCCCCAGATCGCCCCGCCGAGAAACGGCAGCCCGTAGATCCAGCGCTTCCAGTCTTTGGGATCATGCAGCGCCAGGCCCAGCGCCGCCACCGCCATGATCATGAAGCCGAAGCGCTGCAACATGCACATCGGACAGGGTGCAAGCTCCAGTGCGAATTGGGCGTAGTAAGCGAAGGCCAGCAGACCGATGCAGGCGACCAGAACCAGAACATAAGGCCGACGACCTTGATAAAGCGACTTGAGCATGAGAGAGATTCCGCTAAAGGATTGAAGATTGAGACGGCAGTAGGGTCGAACGGTTCAACCCGATGACCGATGCAAAACCATAGGCTGAATGGCCGGGCTCAGTAAGCATCCAGGTCGGTAGCAAACAGCGCTTCGATCTGCCGAAACGCCTTGAACTCGAGATGATTGCCGCTGGGGTCTGCCACAAACATCGTGGCCTGCTCGCCCTTGCGACCCTCGAAGCGCACGTTGGGTTCGATCACGAAGTCCAGCCCGGCACCCCGGAAACGATCGGCCAGAGCATGGAACTGCGCCCAGTCGAGAATCGGACCGAAATGACTGGCCGGCACGTCGTGGCCGTCGACGGCGTTACGCTGCACGGACGGATGATGCTCGGCGTCGACACGGTGCAGAACCAGCTGATGGCCGTAGAAATCCAGATCCACCCAGTGCGCGGACGAACGACCGGTGGGGCACTCGAGGAGATCGACATAGAATGCCAGGGTCTCGTCCAGATCGATCACCGGCAGAGCCAGATGGAAGCGCGGATAGGGCGAGGTCGGCAGATGCTGCCCGGCCGCCGCGTCGTCGTTCCGGTTTTCGCGTTCGCTCAGCTCAACCATTTCAGCACCTTGAGTTTGAAGTCGGTGTAGGGCGCGAAGCGGATGTTGATCTCGGGCCAGCGCGACCGCTTCATCACGGCTTTGAGGTGGCTGAGTCGGTCGAAGCCGGTCTGGCCGTGATAACTGCCGATACCGGACTCCCCCACCCCGCCGAACGGCAGGTCCGGGACCGACATAAAGAAGATCACATCGTTGATCAGCATGCTGCCCGCGCTGACCTCATCGACGAAGCGCTTTTCGCTGTGCCGATTGCGCGTGAACAGGTAGGCCGCCAGGGGCTTCTCACCGCGTCGGATGAATTCAATGGAAGCGTCGAGCCCCGGCGAATCGAGGACGGGAAGAATCGGGCCGAAGATCTCTTCCTGCATGATCGGATCGTCCTCACGCACGCCGGTCAGCACCGTCGGCTCGATCCGTTCTGCGGTCGGATCGGTCTTGCCGCCGATGGCCTGCTCGCCGTTGTCAAGATACGCTGATAAACGCTCGAAATGACGACGGTTGATGATCTTGCAGTAATCGCCACTCCCCAGCCGATCGCTCCCGTACATGGCCTGGAGCTCGTCGCGAATCGCCTCGACCAGCGCTTCGCGCTCATCCGGGTGGACCAGAACGTAGTCCGGCGCAATGCAGGTCTGGCCGGCGTTGAGTGACTTGCCCCAGATCAGACGGCGCGCGGCGGATTTCAGATCGGCGCCCTGGTCGACCACGCAGGGGCTCTTGCCCCCCAGTTCGAGCGTGACCGGCGTCAGATGCTCGGCAGCGGCCCGCATCACGATCCGGCCGACAACGGCACCGCCGGTGTAGAAGATATGATCGAAGCGCAGCTTGAGCAGGGCCGTGGTTTCCTCGACGGCACCCTCCACGACCCGCACCGCACGAGCATCCAGATATTTCGGCACCAGCTCGGCGATCAGCCGGGACGTGCTGGCCGCGAGTTCGGACGGCTTGAGCACAGCGACGTTGCCGGCGGCCAGGGCGGGAATCAGCGGGCCGAACAGCAACTGGACCGGGTAATTCCAGGCGCTCATGATCAGAACCACGCCCAGCGGCTCGGGCTGGATCCAGCTGCTGCCGGGCTGACCAATCAACGGCGTGCTGACTCGGCGCGGCCGGGTCCAGCGGGCCAGGCGATGGCGGGCGTGCTTGATTTCCGAATACAGCAGACCGATCTCGAGCAGCACCTCCTGCCGAGGCTTGTTCAGATCCTCGGCAAGCGCCTGCTCGATGGCCGCTTCGTTGTCTTTCATCAGGGCCTCCAGCGCATCCAACTGCGCGCGCCGCCACGCCAGCGGACGCGTCAATCCCTCGTTGAAGGCTGTGCGAAGCTCGCTCAATAACGCGGGATACTGCTCGATAGCAATCGACATGGAATACTCTGGATTCGGAACCACTGGTATCTTAGCGCACTGGCAGTGAGTCAAGGCATTCTCGAGGAGTGGCTTCAATGCATTTCAAGACGCCGTCGGGGGCCAACTTTTCGCGCTGCAGACGCTATCGCTACACCCTATGGCGGATCTGGGATCCGAAGCAGCAGCCGGTCATGATGATCGGCCTTAACCCCTCTACCGCTGATGCTCAGAGCAACGACCCAACCATTCGGCGCTGCATCGGCTTTGCCCGTGACTGGGATGCGGGTGGTCTGATCATGACCAATCTCTTCGCCTTTCGTGCGACCTACCCGACCGACCTCAAGCGCCGCCGATCCCGTCGGCCCGCGAAACGACTGGTGGATACGCCGTATGTCCAGGCTTTGCCCGACCATCGTAGCGGTCTGGGGCAACGAGGGCACCTTCCTGGGACGCTCGACTCTGCTCCGAAGACGGCTTGCAGAGCGGCTTGAAGTAATCAATCTGAATCGAAGTGGCGAGCCTGCGCACCCGCTCTACCTGCCCTCCGGACTGCAGCCCTTTCCCTGGAGCGAGTGATCCGGTAACGCCGGAGTTCGGGGATTTCGCTGATCCGAATTAGGTAAATGTGTTTGATAATCGTTCGCATTTGTATTATCATGCCTGCGTAGCCCAGCCAGCATTCCTTCGTCGATGCCCAGCCAGGCCGAAATCACTGTATTCATTTCGGATTGGATTGGTATGTTCGTTAACAGATTCTGCCTCGCCTTCACCGCCGCCATCACCACCCTGCCCCTGACTGCGACAGCTGACGTGGACACGGATGTGGCCGACCCGACTCCCAGCCTGCTGCTTGCGCCGATGGTAATTTCGGCCACTCGGACACTGCGGCCCCAGTTTTCCACGCCGGCAGCCATTTCCCGCGTGGACGCCGAGGACATCGCTCGGATCCAGCCCTACGGCTACCAGGATATCTTCGAGACCCTCCCCGGCGTGAACATCTTTGGCGGACCCAGACGGATTGCCGAGGAGCCGTCGATTCGCGGCTTCGCCGATGAGCAGATCGCCATCCGCATCGACGGTGCGCGCCAGAACTTCAACAAGGCCCATGGCGGGCGATTTCTTCTTGACCCGGAGCTGATCGAATCTGTCGAGGTCCTGCGCGGGGCCAGCTCGTCTCTTTACGGCAGCGGTGCACTGGGCGGGGCCTTCCTGATCGAAACCAGTTCGGGCCGGTCACGTCTGGACGGCATGGACGGCCAAGGCCTCCGGCTCAGCGCCGGCCACGACAGCAATGGCGACCAGTGGCGTGCTGGTCTGACCGGCTACGGTCAGCAGGGCCGCTTCGACTGGCTGGCCTCGCTCAGCCGTCGCGATGTCGGTGAGGACCTGCAGGACGGTGGCGGTGACGGCATCCTCGCCACCCGAGATGAAATCAGCAGCGGTCTGATCAAGCTGGGACTGCAGTTCGACTCCGATCAGCGCCTGGAATTTAGCCACGAGCGCTTCGAGAACGAGGGCGTCAACCCGACCAATTCGAATGCGGTGGCGACCCCCAGCACGCTCGTCGATCGGACCACCGAGCGCGTTCAGAATCGCATCCGTTACCGCAACGCTGCTCCTCGTCGATCCTGGCTCGATCTGACCGCGACGGCCTACGTCAACGAAGTCGACACGTTGGAGGCCCGCTTCCGTGACGGACGATTAGATCGAACGGCGTTCCGGACCGCCGGTCTCGACCTGGCCAATACCCTCGCGCTGGGGCGCATCGCGGGCCAGCCGGTCCGACTGACGCTGGGCGGTGAGCTTTACACCGACGAACAGTCCGGCAGCCGCGACGGCATGGACCGACCGCAGTTTCCGGACGCCGAGGTCGACTACCAGGCGCTGTTCGCCCAGCTCGAAATCGAACTCGGCGCCGGCGTTTCCTTGATTCCCGGCCTGCGTTACGACCGCTTCGAATACGAGAGTGACGGCGAGCTGTTCGATTCACGGGCTGAGAGCGAAACCAGCCCTCGCCTGGCCCTGGGCTGGCAGCCGGGTGAATCCATCTACTTCTGGGCCGAGTATGCCGAAGCCTTCCGCGCGCCCAGCCTGACCGAACTCTACGCCGACGGTGTCCATTTCGTCGCCCCCCTGGGACCTGGCCAGGTCGTGATCAACGAGTTCGTCCCGACGCCGTTTCTGAAATCCGAGCAATCCAGCCAGATCCAGGTTGGCGCCCGCTGGCACAGCGACCGCCTCGGCGACGGCGATGGCCTCGATCTCGACGTAACCGCGTAGCGCAGCGAGGTCGACAACTTCGTCGATCAGTTCGTGCTGTTCATCAGCCGGCGAGCCGGAGTTCGACCCGAGCAGCCAGACCCTCCTGGTCTTTCCGGGCATGACCACCAATCGCAACGTCGATGCCCGCATTCGAGGCGCGGAAATGTCGGCCCGTTTGACGCATCGCAGGGGCTATCTGATCCTCGCCTGGACCCTGCTGGATGGGGAGCAACGCAACGCCGGCGGCGAACTGGCGAGCATGCAGTCGGACCGACTGAGCCTCGGCGGCGGGTTCCGGATGCTGGACGGCCAGCTCGGTCGCTGGGCGCCGAGCTCATCCCGGCCCGGGCCAGAGACGACCTGCCCGAAGGCGCACTTGAACACACCCGGCTACGCCAAGACCGACCTCTTCGCCAACTGGAGTCCGGCGACCGGCGCACTCAGCGGCTTCGAGTTCCGGCTGGCCTTGGACAACGTGTTCGACAAGGACTACCGGATCCACCCGAACGGCATCGACCAGCCCGGCCGCAGCGTCCGGCTGACGATCTCTCGGGACTTCCAGTTCCTCGACCGATGACCCCTGATTCCATGGACGAGCGGATGAACGAAGGGATCAACGATCGGATGAACGATCGGATCGGGATCAACGATCGGATGAACGACCGCAACAAGGCCGAGCGCGAACAGGTGAAGCGCGAAGCGAGCGAAGTCGATAGCCGACTGCTGCTCGGCTCCGCCGGGCGGGTCCTGATCCAGCATCGCGGCCAGACCTACGAGCTGCGCGAAACGCGCTACGGCAAGTTGATCCTGACCAAGTGATGCCGGCACCGGCACGGTGCGCCGTGCCGAACACTCTTTCGTGTCAACGAACCCAGCAAGGAGACCAAAGATGAGCACCACAGCACTTCCCCTGCGCCTGCCGGCCGGTCTGTTGATGATGGCTGCGGCCCTGGCAACGACCGGCTGCGCCACCACCGGCACCGGTGCAGCCTCTCCGGCCGTCGCGGTCGACACGCCGTCCCCGGCTTCGATCGAAGGCGACGCGACCACCCCACCGACGGCCGATCGCCAGGCCATTCTTTCGATGGTCGGAGAATTCGGCGTCACCTTTGCGTTCGAAGAAACCGTGGCCCTGGCCGACGGTTACGAACGCTTCGACCCGAAGCGCAGCGGCGCCGCCGAGACCGTCGTGCTCGTCGAGGACAGCGGCGACCGCATCGTGCTTCAGCACCTGCTGCTGGTCGGCGACTCGGTGGTCAAGCACTGGCGCCAGGACTGGATGTGGGAAGCCGAGCACCGCTTCGAGTTCAGCGATGACCAGACCTGGACGCGAGTCCCGCTGACGGCCGAGCAGACGCAGGGCAAGTGGACGCAATGCGTCTACGAAGTTTCCGACGCGCCGCGCTACTGCGGCACCGGCGACTGGAACCATCGCTACGGCAACGCGACCTGGACGTCGGATCGCACCTGGCGCCCGCTGCCGCGCCGCGACTACACGATCCGCGACGATTACACCGCCCTGAACGTCGAGAACCGGCATACGATCACGCCGACCGGCTGGACCCATGAACAGGACAACAGCAAAGTCGTTCGGGTGAACGGCGAAACGCAGCAGGTGCTGGTGCGCGAATTCGGCTTCAACAACTACATCCGCACCGACCGCACCGATTTCCGCGCCGCCTACGACTACTGGGACGACACTCCTGCCTACTGGGCGAAGGTCCGGGACAGCTGGACGCGGATGACTTCGACACCGGTGGCGTGATCCTGACACCGACGTCGACGGCATGCCGGTCATCGACGGCCTGTTCGAACTGGCCGACCAGGACCATGAAGACCGTCTGCCAGGCCAGACCGACATCGATCTCGTGTTCGAGGGCTACGTCGTCCCGATGGGCCGCGGCGAGCAGGTCGCCGGCAACTGACCGGACACCCGCGACCGAGCCGTCAAAAAGGCCCGGCGGATCAAGATCCGTCGGGGCTTCTCGTGCACCGAACACCGGTTTCGATCAGATCCTCAGAGCCACCTCACCTTCGCAGCTCAGCCCGGACTTCTCAGATGTCTGGACTCCGAGCAACCAGTCCCGATCGTCCTGATCTAGCGCGTCCCAGACCGGCGTATCGCTCAGCCTCTCGGCGAGCAATCCGTGATCGTCCATTCTCCGATTCCTGAAATTGGCCACCAACATGGCCGTGGGATCCACCGGCGAATCACTTCCCAGATAGGCATCGAGCACGAGGTCCAGACCCGCCGCGGTCATGGTCTCGATGCTCAGCACTTCCGTAAACGCGGAGGCGCAGCCCCTTGGGTCCGGCATTGATGCCCTGTGCTGTTCGAACCAGCTCGGCCAGGGTGATGCCATGCCGGCGAGCTTGGCATACAGCGACAGCGCGGAGAACTGGCAGGCCATGGGGCCGGCCAGAAGTTCGTCGCGGTCGACCTCAGCCATGGCCTGGAAGCGTTCGAGCTTGCGAACAACGAGGGCCTGAAACGCGTCGGGATTGGCCGCATGCAGGCGCTTCAGCCCGAACAGCGGCAATGACACGAGCTCGTCATGGCGTGCCAGTTCCAAGCCCGAACTCACGACCGCTTCATTGCTCGAAAAGAACATGGTGAAGATGACTCCAGCACGCTCCCGATCCTCACCGATCGCTTTCTGGAGCTCAACCAGTTCGACCAGCATGTCCGCCACTTCCTGCCCCGGCATTGCCACCAGGGCGTTGACCAGTTCCATCTGGTCGACCGCTTCGGCCGGAGGCATGCAGCCCTGACAACTGAGATCGTCCATGGCCTGATACCAGGCCGCCCGAAGAATCTCGATGGATTCCGCGTTGGGACGACTCTGGACAATGTGCAGCTGTTGCTCCAGCGACAGACGGTCCACATGCTCATTTGCGATGGCAAAGTGACCCTCGGGATCCCGTTCGACCAGGCTCTTGAGCCAGATCAGCTCTCCCCGCTCGACCCGCTCGGCCAGCGCCTCCGCTGGAAGCTCCAGAAACATGGCCAAGACCCCGTTTTCGATGAGCTCTTCGATGTGCTCCGGAAGCGGTCTGATCGTTCGAGCCGCGACCGCCTCATCCAATGCGGTCAGAAGCGAAGACTTCGGCACGGCATTGAAGGCCACACCGACCATGATGGCACCCAGGGGCGGCGACAGAAACTCATCGCGACTCGACTGCAGGCGCTCGGTATGCTCGTTCAGTTCCTGCACCGAAAACAGAAACGAAACGTACGGGCGTTCGTTCCACCAGAGATCGATCACGCGCTGTTGCAGTGGTCGACTGGCGTGGAACAGATCGCGCAAGCGCTGGAACTCCGGATGACGCTGCTGGGATTCGGCTATTCCCGGCATCATCGTGTTCGACAGAAAGAGCGCGGCAGGCAGGGCCTCGGCTGAGAGCAGCAGATCGATCAGATCATCATCGGACGACTGACGGATCAGCTGTTTCGCCTGCTCCATGAGCTCCAGGCGCCGGTCCATGAAGGCCTTGTTTTGTCCCATCATCGTTTCGGACATCCTGGACTGCAGAAGCCAGGCCGACCCGGATTCTCCAGCCTCCATCGCGGCAGCATGATCCACATCGTTCTGCACGTAGACGGCGAATTCATCGCGGTGGAGACTTCGAGCTTCACGCCCGTACTCGGCGAAGAGAGCCCGAAGCTCGGGTCGAGACTCCGAACCAAGGACCGAAGTCGAGAGAAGAACGCCGACCACAAGGATCATTGAAGCCGCGCGTCGGCGACAAGCATAACGTGGATAAGTCATTGTTTCATAAACCCCATATCGATCCGCCAGATTTGAATATATCATACTTGTCTTACCCGGCAACCCAGAGCAGCGAAGACTCCGGACCGAAGGCGACCACGGCCCGGAGCTGAATGCGATGCCTCAGCAGCTTGTTTCCTTTCCGGGCCGAGAATCTTGGCGGCATCCAGCATCGGCGGGTGCCGCTATTGACAACGGGTGCTCGGCGGGGAGCGGTGGTGCCTGCGGGAAGGGTTGCACTGCCCATCGTCTGCCACCGGGTTCGACATGCTGCCCGATAAAGACAAGCTGCCGCGACGGCCTACCTAGGGCAGCTGGAATCGATCCTGAAAAAGGGGGTCCAGGGCAATCGTGTCGCGCAGGATCTGGAAATCCGTTCCACTGGAAGTTTCCGCCGCTCCCAGTAGAGATCCAGCTGCCCCTCGCCCAGATCCAGCACGTGCGGCTGGATGTTGTCCAGGCCCGGACGGTCGACGCGCTGGACTCGACCCGACCAGGCCAGGCCGTCGGAGGATTCGCTGGAGAAGATCTGGAAACTGCCGCCGACCACCCGGGCCCAGAACACCATGAAACGGCCATCCGAGCGCAGAATCGGCCACCCATCGTGGTTATTGCCCTCCCGAGGCGATCTCGACCGGGGAATCGGTCCAGCTCGATGGGTCCAGTGTCGTCCGCGACCACAGCTGGAGCTGGTTGTCGCCCGGATTTGTCTGATAGACCAGCAGGTAGCGTCCATCGTCGGGCCGGTAGCTCAACCGGGGCAGCGCCGCGTTGGCTGGCGAGATCTGCTGCCGGCGCTGGTCCCAGCTCACGCCCCCGTCGCTGGACTGGGCGATGTAGGCCGCTCCCGACAGGCGGTGATAGACCATGAACAGCTCACCATCGGGACGGCGAATCACCTGCGGATTGATCTCCCCGCCGCTGACCCAACCCAGATCGAGGGCGCCATGATCGGTGAAGTTCACCAGGTCCGAGGAACTGGACCGGTGGATGCGGAAACTGCCGGTGGCGTTTGACAGATAGAACAACTGGAAGCGGCTCGCTTCGGTCTGGACCAGATCGGCGTGGCGCTGATTGGCCGCGCCGGTCACGATGGGAAGCGGCGCTGACCAGGTCGCCCCAGAATCGATCGATCGGGTCAGGTACAGATCACCGACGAACGAGGACAGGCGCTCGAATACCACCACCCGCTCGGATGGCGCCGCCCAGGGCTGGATCGCATCGGCCTGGTAATCGAAGCCGCCCGCGCCGCTGACGACGACCGGCGCTGCCGACACCGGCATCGATCCCAGGAGCGTAGCGTGCACAGTGCCCCCCGGTAGGAATGAATTCCGAAAGGTCATGACGGTTGCTGTCGAGGCGCTCCGATGGTTCCGCTACTGGTGCCGTCGCTGTCAGACATCGGGCGCAGGAGACGCCAGAGGATCAGCGCAGCTGCGAGTCCTTGCTTCCGCGCCGATTGAATCCCGCGTTGGCGCGCTCCTCTTCATCCATGTCAGCCTGACAGCTGACGCAGAAACGCACGCCAGGAATGGCCTCGCGCCGTGCTTCCGGGATGGGCTCACCGCATTCTTCGCATTCTCGACGACTCGGTCCGGCTGCGAGTTTTGCACGCGCGCGCTTGACCGCGTCTTCCACCGTGGCGTCGATCTGCTCCTGTACCGCGCCGTCTTTTGCCCAACCGCCGGCCATCCTATTCGACCACGACGTGATTGGCTGCACCGAAGCGCGTGCGAAAGACCTCGGCCGGGCCCTCGGGCCTGATCCCCACCTGGTAGAACCGGTCGTATTCCCGCTCATCCAGGTCGTCGAAGTGTTGCCCGGTCAGCCCCGTGATGATTTTCGGCACGGTGTTGCTGTGCCCAACGACCAGAACGTTTTCGCCGCAGTGTTGGCTCATCAAGGTATCGACCACGGACTGCACGTGCTCAGCAAGACTCCCAACAGCGGTCGAATGGACCCTCATTTCAATACCGCGCTCCTCGGCCAGCGGCGCGGCGGTCAGGCGCGTGCGCTGCCATTGCGTGACATGAATTGCGTCCAGGGGAATCTCGGCCATGCGCTTACGCAGGGCTTCGGCGCGCGCCAGGCCTTCGGCAGTCAGGGCCGGATCAGGCCCGTCCTGCTTCTCGGCGTGACGCACCAGATAAATCGTGGTGCCGGCAGGATCATCGCAAATCTCCGCCAGCACTGGACTGGAGAACGCCAGCGCGATAAGCGTCAACAGTCCCAGTCGACTGCTCAGGCGCATCTTTTTGAATATAGAAGCCATCAATGGGATTCACCGACATAGACGTGTCTGTAACAACTATAGTCCAGCCGCCAGTCGCGTGCCCTGATCGATCGCGCGTTTGGCGTCCAGCTCGGCGGCCACATCGGCGCCACCGATCAGGTGCGTCTCGATACCTTTGGCCTGCAGCGCTTCGGCCAGGTCGCGGTTCGGTATCTGGCCGGCGCAGATGATCACGTTGTCGACATCCAGACACTGGGCTTTGTCATCGATCCGGATATGCAGACCCTCATCATCAATGCGCTCATAGCTGACGCCGGACAACATCTTGACGCCGAACTGCTTGAGCGAGGTTCGATGAATCCAGCCAGTGGTTTTGCCCAGGCCGGCTCCTGGCTTGGTGGTCTTGCGCTGAAGCAGGAAGACCTCACGCGCCGGGGCCGGAAAGTCGGGTTTGAGGCCGTCGACCCCACCGCGGCGATCCAGATCGGTATCCACACCCCAGTGGCGGAAGAATTCATCGGCCTGCGGCTGGTCCGGATCGGGCTGAGCCGGGACGTCGCCGTGGACCAGAAACTCGGCCACATCGAACCCGATGCCGCCGGCACCGATCATGGCCACGCGCTTGCCCACCGGACGATTATGGCGCAGCACATCGACGTAGCTGAGGACCTTGGGATGGTCGATGACCGGGGAGTTTGGGATGACGGGGCGTCACCCCGGTGGCGAGGATGACCTCATGGAATCCGCCGTGCTCAGCAGTCTCGTGCCTCAGCGCGCGTGCTGAGATGAAGATCGATGCCGGGCAGTTCGATTTGCCGCCGGAAATAGCGCAGCGTTTCGTACAAACTCCTCCTTGCCCGGTATGCGCTTGGCCATGTTGAACTGGCCGCCAATTTCGTCGGCCTTATCGAAGAGGGTCACCGCATGTCCGCGCTGTGCCGCAGTTGTCGGTGGCGGCGGCAAGTCCGGCCGGTCCGGCACCAATGACGGCGATCGTTTTCTTGTCGGCTGGGTGGGCTTCGATGATCAGCTCGGTCTCGTGGGCAGGCCCGCGGATTGACCAGGCAGCTGGCTACCTTGTTCTGAAACACGTGATCCAGGCAGGCCTGATTGCAGCCGATGCAGGTGTTGATTTCATCGGCCCGATTCTGCTCGGCCTTGATCACCCAGTCGCTGTCGGCCAGAAAGGGACGCGCCATGGAGACCATGTCGGCGTCGCCGCGTGCGAGCACGTCTTCGGCCGTGCGCGGCATGTTGATGCGGTTGGTGGTGACCAGCGGAATGGACACCGACCCACGCAACTTGCGCGTGACCCAGGTAAAGGCCGCTCGCGGTACCGAGGTAGCGATCGTCGGGATGCGCGTCTCGTGCCAGCCGATGCCGGTATTGATGATGGTCGCACCCGCTTCTTCGATCGCCTGGCCGAGCTGTACCACCTCATCCCAGCTTCTGCCGTCGTCCACCAGGTCGAGCATGGAGAGGCGGTAGATGATGATGAAGTCCGGACCCACCGCTTCCCGGGCCCGCCTGACGATCTCGACCGGCAAGCGCATGCGGTTCTCAAAGGACCCGCCCCATTCGTCCGTGCGGTGATTGGTGCGCGGAACGAGAAACTGATTGATGAAATAGCCTTCCGAGCCCATGACTTCAACGCCGTCATAGCCGGCATGTTGAGCCAGCGTCGCGCAGCGCACGAAATCCTTGATCTGCGCTTCAACGCCCCTGGAAGACAGCGCCCTGGGCTTGAACGGGTTGATTGGTGCCTTGATCGCCGAGGGCGCGACGGAGAACGGGTGATAGCCGTAGCGCCCGGCATGCAGGATCTGCATGCAGATCCTGCCGTTGGCCGCGTGAACCGCATCGGTCATGCGTCGATGACGACGGGCTTCCAGTCGGTTGGTCAGCTTCGAGGCCAGCGGCGCGAGCGAGCCGCGACGGTTCGGCGCGATCCCGCCGGTGACCATCAAGCCCACGCCGCCTTTGGCGCGTTCGACAAAATACTGGGTCAAGCGCGGCCAGTTCCACAGCCGATCTTCCAGGCCAGTGTGCATCGACCCCATCAGAATGCGATTGGGCAGGGTGACGTGACCCAGATTAAGGGGCTGAAAGATATGAGGAAACGCGGTCTCGGACTGGTTCAAGGTGCTGCACCGTACGGCAAAGTATGGCCACCGATTATAGGGGTATCAGCGAGGAATCCAAACGCCCGATCGTTAATGAGTGTTAATGGTCGTTCAGCGAAGGCTGAAAACAAAAAAGCCGGCGCCATCGCTGACGCCGGCTCGATCCGAAAGGACCTGATTCAGCCTTCGGACGGCACCAGGCGGATCAGTTTTCCGTTGTCTTCGTCGGTGACCACATAGATCGCACCGTCCGGGCCCTGGGCCACATCGCGGACGCGCTCACCCACCGTCAGCCACTCTTCACCAACCACCTGGTCGCCGTCGAAAACTAGGCGCGACAGCCGACGGGTCGCCAGGCCGCCGATGAAGGCGTCACCCTGCCAGCTCGGAAATGCATCGCCGGTGTAGAAGATCATGCCCGAGGGGGCAAGCACCGGATCCCAGTAGTAGACCGCCGGTGTGATGCCATCCTGGTCGACAATGCCTTCGCCGATCTCGTCACCGCGGTACTCGATGCCGTGGGTCACGGTCGGCCAACCGTAATTGGCGCCAGGCTGAGGGTTGTTGAGCTCATCGCCGCCGCGCGGGCCGTGCTCGACGGTCCAGACCTGCCCGGTTTCCGGGTTCAGTGCGGCGGCCTGTATGTTGCGGTGCCCATAGGACCAGATTTCAGGGGCACCACCCTCGCCATCAGCAAAGGGATTGTCGGCCGGAACAGAGCCGTCCTGTGCAATTCTGACCACCGCACCGATGTGATTGGCCGGATTCTGCGCCTCGGTCCGGATGTCCGGGTTCATTCGATCACCCAGGCCGACGAACAGCGTGCCGTCCGGGTGAAAGACAATTCGCGAGCCAAAATGACCGCGCGAATCATACGACGGGGTCTGGCGGAAGATGACCTCGACGTTCTCCAGCGCGCTGGCGTCGTCACTCAAGCGCGCGCGCGCCACAGCCGTGCGGCTGGCGTCGCCATCAGGCTCGGAAAAAGTCATGAAGACCAGACGACTTTCACTGAAATCCGGAGCGATGGCCACATCCAGCAGGCCGCCCTGCGAGCGCTCCGGCGAGTGAACCTCGGGAACGTTGGCGATCGGCTCGGAAATGGTGCCGTCGAGCATCACGTGCCGAAGCGCTCCGGGGCGCTCACTGATCAACAGGCTGCCATCGGGAAGAAAGGCCAGTGCCCAGGGATGATCAAAGCCTTCGACTAACGTTTCCAGCGCCCAGCTTTCCGTATCTGCCGGTTTCGGTGCCCGAGTCTGGCCATCGAACAGCGGTTCGAGCTGAGGCGCGTTAGGCTCGCGCGTTTCTTCGCCGACCGCAGCTTCGGGCTCGGATTCAGGCACAGGGTCAGGCGTGGCGACGACGGCCGGTGACGTCATATTGGTTGCGACCGACTCAGCCGCCTCGTCGTTGCCAGTGCTGTCTGCCGCGCCGCCACAGGCCACCAGGCTCATGGCCAGCGCAAGAAAAATCAGACGATTCATGATGGGTTACTCCCGCAAAGTGAAAATCGATAAAGCGCTACAGCATAGCCCTCAAGCATAGCAGCGAGGGATCAATAGCACATCGTCCTAGACAAGAGGCTTGAGGCATTCGCGCACTTCCAAACCGTACAGGCCTGTCTCACGAATCCGACTCCTCCATCGATCCCGATGGCTCGGAATTCTGATCCTGCGCGCCGGCCTCATCGTCGTCATCTGCGACCGCTTGATCGCGGGTTGGCAGTGACTCCAGATGGCCCATTATCGCGCCCACCAGCGGCTCCAGCCCCTGTCGGGCGACTGCTGAAATCGCGAACCATGGGCCGTCCCAGTCCAGGCGCGCGACGATATCGGCACACAGCGCGTCCTTGTCGTCATCGGAAAGCTGATCGGTCTTGGTCAGCACCAGCCAGCGTTCCCGCTCGGCCAGCTCGGCATCAAAACTGGCCAGCTCGCTCTCAAGGGTCCGAACCTGCTCGACCGGATCAGCGTCATCGATCGGCGCGATGTCGACCAGATGCAGCAGCAAGCGGGTGCGTTTCAAGTGTTTCAGAAACCGAATGCCCAGGCCCGCGCCTTCTGCCGCGCCTTCGATGATTCCAGGGATATCGGCGATGACGAAACTGCGTCCGGGCTCCAGGCTGACCACCCCGAGGTTGGGGTGCAGGGTCGTGAACGGGTAGTCGGCGACTTTGGGCCGTGCCGCTGACACCGCGCTGATCAGCGTGGACTTGCCGGCGTTGGGGAATCCGAGCAGACCGACGTCTGCGAGCACGCGCAGCTCGAGGAACAGTTCGCGTTCCTCGCCAGGCGTGCCCGGTGTCGACTGACGCGGCGCCCGATTGACCGAAGATTTGAAGTGGACATTTCCGCGGCCGCCCTGCCCGCCGCGAGCCACCAGCATGCGCTCGTCGTGCTCGGTCACTTCACCGATGCGTTCACCGGTCTCGGTCGCCGTGACCACAGTGCCCAGAGGCACCCGAAGTTCGATATCGGCCGCAGACTTGCCGCTGCGATCACGACCGGCGCCCGACTCGCCATTGCGCGCCTTGAAGTGCCGAGCATGACGAAAATCGGCCAGCGTATTGAGCCCGGAATCACCGACCAGCCAGACACTGCCGCCGCGGCCGCCATCACCGCCGTCCGGGCCGCCCTTGGGTATGTACTTTTCACGCCTGAAGCTGACAGCGCCAGGTCCACCCTTTCCAGCGGCGACGTTGATTCGGGCTTCATCGACAAACTTCATGGCTAGGTGGTCCTTGTTGCGTTATCGAAAACGTGGGCGTGGCCGGCGCAGATACAAAAAAGCCCCGCGTCCGGCGGGGCTTTTTCACGCGTTTGAGGCGTGTAATCAGTCTGCCGGTTGAACCGAAACGAACTTGCGCTTGGGCTTGCCGCGCTCTTCGAACTGGACCTGACCGTCGGTCAGTGCAAACAGGGTGTGGTCACGGCCTACCTTGACGTTCGCACCAGCGTGGAATCGCGTTCCGCGCTGACGAACCAGGATGTTGCCGGCCAGAACCTGCTCGCCGCCAAAACGCTTGACGCCCAGGTACTTGGGATTCGAATCGCGGCCATTACGTGTGGAGCCGCCTGCTTTCTTATGAGCCATCTTGGTTAGCCCTCGATTCCGGTGATTTTAAGTTCAGTGTAGTACTGGCGGTGGCCCATCTGCTTCATGTGATGCTTACGGCGTCGGAACTTGATGATCCGAATTTTCTCGCCGCGGCCATGATCGACGACTTCAGCCGTGACCTTGCCGCCATCGACAGTCGGCGTACCAATGCGAACGTCGTCGCCTTCGCCAACCATAAGAACGTGGTCCAACTCGATGGTGGAACCATTTTCAGCCTCGAGCTTTTCAACTCGGAAGATATCGCCCTCGCTGGCCCGGTATTGTTTGCCGCCGGTGGAAAAAACCGCGTACATGTCGCTTGCTCCAGAAAATGCTGCTGCAAAGAGCGGGAATTCTACCGGAGCGCGCAGCGGCGGTCAAGCCGATACTGCGCTCATTTCAGGACAAACGCAGGGCCGGATAACCCATCCTCTGCACCTGCGGGTCCAGCGCGTCCAGATGCGGCTCGAAGTAGCGTGCGTAGCGCTGCCAGCGCCCGGAAGCTCGGTCATAGATCGGTTCATGCACCTGCTGATAGCTGGCCGTCCTGACCCGGCCGGCCGCAGCGAGGCGCTGTTCGCGATCAAGCATGATCGGGTCGAACGGCAGACCCAGCGCTTCACCGAGGCGCTCCAGCTGCGCTTGCGGGTCACTGACCAGGTCTTCATAGCGAACGCGGATCAGCCGATCCCCAAGCAGAGGCTCGATCTCGTTCCACACCTGCATGACCTGGCCATAGAGCCTGACCGTCGATTCAAGGGTGTCGCAATGGACCAGCGCATCGCCCGGCTCGAAGATCTGCATGAAATTGCTCAAAACCACGTCACAGGGGTGACGCTCGGCCAGCAGAAAGCGTGCCTCGGGGAACAGCTGGTGGATCAGGCCGGCATGGATCAGCCGAAGCGGCATGCGGTCGATGATCTTTCCCTGCCAGGCGGCCGGGATGAACGCGCGCAGATACTGACGATAGCGCTGGCGCAGGGCAGCACGCTGTTCGGGTGAGCATGCTGCCACCGCATCGCAACCCAGAGCACTCAGGCCCTGCTCGTCGATCACCCGCTCGATCGTGGGCTTTTCCTCGACGGTGACAACGTCGTTACGCGGCTTGAAGAAGGTATCGAGCAGGGTCGTGCCGGAGCGCGTAAAGCCGATCAGGAAGATCAGATCCGAGCCGCCGTCCTCTTCGACAGGTAGATCGATTGACGCCTCGTTCAATCCGTCGGAAATCTGATTCAGCGCCGCACCGAAAACCGAGCGGTCCACGCTCTGTGCCCGACCGTCGTTGGCGGCCAGCTGATTCGCCCGTTCAAAGGCGGCAAAGGCTGAATCCGCCTTGCCAAGGCGATCAAGCACCAGCCCCAATTCCTGCGCATGCTGCAGGGCCAGGCGCGGCGGTAGATGTTGTCCTGAAATGCCCTGCAGGCGCTGCTCGGCAGAGGCCAGGTCGCCCGCGCGCCGCGCAAGCCGGGCCGCCATCAGATTGAGCTGCGGATGCTCAGGGGCCAGTTCCAGACCCCTACGCACAGCGACTTCAGCCTGCTCCACCTGGCTGGAAAGCTCGTGGATATCGGCCAGATCCGCGATCAGATCCGGGTCGTCCGGGCGCGCTACCTGAGCGCGCTCGAGATGATGCAGGGCGTCCTTGACCTGGCCGGCCTGGTTGTAGAGTCCGGCCAGATAGCGATGCGCCTCCGGATGATTCGGCTCCAGCATCAAGGCGCGTTTGAGGCGGCGCGCAGCCATGGCCTCCTGACCATTCAGGCGCAGCGCCAGCCCCAGGTAGACCATGGCTTCGACATCGTCACTATGCCGATCGAGCAGCTGCTCGAAGCACAGCTGAGCCTCTTGTGCTCGATCCAGATTCAATAAGGTGACACCCAGATTCATGCGCGCCAGACGCAGGCCGGGCGAAAGCCGGAGCGCGCGTTCATACGCCTGACAGGCCGCGGTTTCCTGACCACTGGCGCGCAGTGCGTGGGCGCAGGCGGCCCAGCCTTCGGCGTACTCGGGGTTGGCCCTGACCAGGCCTCGGAACGCCTTGAGGGCTGCTTCCGGCTGGCCGAGGTTGTGCAGAGCGCGAGCCCGATGCAGGGCCGCGGGGGCGTCGTCGGGTGCCGCTTTCAAGCGACCATCACACCAGGCCAGGGCCTCTGCGTAATTGCCCTGCAGAAAGGCCTCGACCGCCCGATCGATCGGCTCATCCGACGTCGCAACCAGCCTGGCGACCTCGGCGTTGCGAGCTTCGGCGATCAGGAATTCGCGCAGACAGGCACGCGCCTCGGCATCACCAAGCTGTTCTCGAAGCAGGGTTTCGGCCTGGCGGCTCTGACCGGTGGCCAGCAGTGCCCGGGCGCGGATCAGGGCCGACGCAGTGGTGTCGGAAGTCATAGGCGTTGTAGGTCGTCAATGGCAGTCATCAGTCATTGTAACGAAGCTGGCCACAAGAACAGACCGGTCTGAGACCATGATTCAGCGTTTCTTTGCTCCGCATTCACGCGCGGGGCTATAGTAGTCGGCTTGTTCGCAGTCAGCCCCGGATGACATGAAATCGATCTCGGTACGCGGTGCCCGCACCCACAACCTGAAAAACATCGATCTGGATCTGCCGCGCGATCAGTTGATCGTCTTCACCGGCTTGTCCGGCTCGGGCAAATCCTCGCTGGCCTTCGATACGATCTATGCCGAAGGGCAGCGGCGCTACGTGGAGTCGCTGTCGGCCTATGCGCGGCAGTTCCTGTCGATGATGGAAAAGCCGGACGTGGACCACATCGAGGGCCTGTCACCGGCGATTTCGATCGAACAGAAAGCGGCCAGCCACAACCCGCGCTCGACCGTGGGCACGGTCACCGAAATTCACGACTACCTGCGCCTGATGTATGCGCGCGTAGGCACGCCGCGCTGCCCGGAACACGATGAAGAGCTGGACGCCCAGACCGTCTCGCAAATGGTGGATTCGGTGCTGGCGATGCCCGAAGGCTCGAAACTCATGCTGCTGGCGCCGGTGGTGCGCAACCGCAAGGGCGAACACGTCCAGCTGCTGGAGAATCTGCGCGCCCAGGGCTTTGTCCGCGCCCGGGTCAACGGCAAGGTCATCGACCTCGATGACGAACTGCCGACCCTGGAACTGCGCCGCAAACACACCATCGAGGCGGTGGTCGATCGCTTCCGGGTTCGCGCCGACCTGGCCCAGCGACTCGCCGAGAGCTTTGAAACCGCACTCGGCCTGGCCGACGGCGTGGCCGTGGTTGCCCCCATGTCCGACAAGGACGACACCGGGTCCAAGGACAAGCCACCCGCAGAAATGCTGTTCTCGTCGCGCTTTGCCTGCCCGGTCTGTGACTACAGCCTGTCCGAGCTCGAGCCGAGAATGTTCTCGTTCAACAACCCGAACGGGGCCTGCGAGGCCTGTGACGGCCTGGGCGTCAGCCAGTACTTCGACCCCGATCGGGTTATCGCCAACCGCTCGCTGTCGCTGGCCGGCGGTGCGGTTCGCGGCTGGGATCGCCGCAATGCCTATTACTTCCAGCTGATCCAGTCGCTGGCCCGGCACTACGATTTCGATGTCGAAGCGCCGTTCGAAGACCTGCCCGCGGCCATTCAGGAGATCATCCTGCATGGATCGGGCAAGGACAAGATCGCGTTCCGCTACCTGTCCGAACGCGGCAGCCAGACGCGCAAGCACCCCTTTGTCGGGATCATTCCGAACCTTGAGCGCCGCTATCGCGAGACCGACTCGCGCATCGTGCGCGAAGAGCTGGCGCGCTACATCTCCAGCCAGCCCTGCCCGACCTGCAAGGGGCAGCGCCTGAACGTCGCCGCGCGTCATGTCTTCATCGACACGCACAATCTGCCGGAGATCTCGAGCTGGTCAGTCGAGCACTGCCTGCGCTTCTTCGAGCAGCTGGAGCTGCCCGGATGGCGCGGCGAAATCGCCGGCAAGATCCTCAAGGAAGTCCGCGAGCGCCTGAGCTTTCTGGTCAATGTCGGGCTCGACTATCTGACCCTTGACCGCCAGGCCGACACGCTCTCGGGCGGTGAAGCGCAGCGCATCCGCCTGGCAAGCCAGATCGGCGCCGGCCTGGTGGGTGTGATGTACGTGCTTGATGAACCGTCGATCGGCCTGCATCAGCGCGACAACACGCGCTTGCTCGAAACCCGGACCCGGCTGCGCGATCTGGGCAACACCGTCATCGTGGTCGAACACGATGAAGACGCCATTCGCTCCGCCGACTTCGTTGTCGACATCGGCCCCGGGCCCGGCGTCCACGGCGGTCAGATCGTCTACAGCGGCAAACCCGATGGTTTGATCAACTGCAAGAAATCGCTGACCGGAGACTACCTGTCAGGGCGCAAGGCGATCGAGATCCCCAAGACCCGCGCCAAGGTCGACAAGAAGCGGATGCTGAAACTCGAGGGTGCCAGCGGCAACAATCTGCAGAACGTCAAACTGGAGATTCCGGCCAGCCACTTCGTGTGCGTGACCGGCGTTTCCGGCTCCGGAAAGTCCACCCTGATCAACGACACCTTGTATCGCCTGCTGGCGCGCGAGCTCAACGGAGCCTCGGCCAACCCCTCGCCGTTCAAGTCATCATCCGGCCTGGAACTGTTCGACAAGGTGGTCGACATCGACCAGAGCCCGATCGGCCGCACGCCGCGCTCCAACCCGGCCACCTACACCGGCTTGTTCACGCCAATCCGCGAGCTGTTTGCGGGCACTGCAGGAAGCGCGGGCGCGCGGTTACAAGCCCGGACGCTTCTCGTTCAACGTCAAGGGCGGGCGCTGCGAAGCCTGTCAGGGTGACGGCATGATCCGGGTCGAGATGCACTTCCTGCCCGACATCTTCGTGCCTTGCGATGTCTGTCACGGCAAGCGCTACAACCGCGAAACCCTGACCGTCCACTACAAGGGCAAGACCATCCACGAAGTCCTCAACATGACGGTTGAAGATGCGCTGCCGTTCTTCGAGGCCGTGCCGACGGTCGCGCGCAAACTGCAGACGCTGATGGACGTGGGCTTGACCTACATCCAGCTCGGCCAGAGCGCCACCACGCTGTCCGGCGGTGAAGCCCAGCGCATCAAGCTGGCGCGCGAGCTGTCCAAGCGCGACACCGGCAACACGCTCTACATTCTTGACGAACCGACCACCGGCCTGCATTTCCACGACATCAAGCAGCTGCTCGCCGTCCTCCACCGCCTGCGCGATGAGGGCAACACCGTGGTGGTCATCGAACACAACCTCGACGTGATCAAGACCGCCGACTGGATCATCGACTTGGGCCCCGAAGGCGGCAACGGCGGCGGCAAGATCATCGCTACCGGCACACCCGAGCAGGTCGCCAGGACCAAGGGCTCGTGGACCGGCCAGTACCTCGCGCCGATCCTGGGCGTGAAGCGAGCGAAAAAAGCCGGCTGAATCCGGCCTTCCAGACCGGCCGTTCAGCTCGGCTCAGTCGCTGGGCCGACGGGTTTACGCAACAACCAGGTCAGCGCCGCCCAGTCGTAGAGAAAATGCGCCAGGATCGGAACCAGCAGCTGGTCGGTCCAGGCGTAGAGCCCGCCCAGATACAGGCCCATGACCGCGGTCAGGAAGAAATACGACCAGGTCATGGCATGGGCAAGCCCGAACAGCAGCGAGGTCAGCATCAGCGCAGGCCACAGGCCGATGGCACCGTCCAGGCCATTCTGGATCACGCCCCGGAACAACAGTTCTTCGAAGACGCCGGCAAACAGGGCAATCAGAAAGATACCGGCCGCCCCTATGCCATCAAACAAGGGCACCAGCTTTTGTTCCACAAAGGTCCGCAGCGCAACCACCCAGCTGGCCTGACTGACGTCAAACCAGACCATCATCAGCAGCAAGGGCACGGTCGCCAGAACGCCATAGGTGACGGCCTGCAGCCAGGGGCCGGCGAACGCCGCTGCCAGGGAAACCCCGAACAACCAGGCCAGCACCAGGGCGATCACGCCCAGCGCCAGCTCGAATCCAAGCATTCGACTCAACATGCCGTTCACTGCGGGTCGACTTTTCTGTTCAATCAATTGCTCGGCCTTTTTGATCCATGGTGATCTGATCCGCTATCATTGCGCGCCCTGCAACCACGATGGCTGAGTGCTCATGAGTTCAAAGTTTCGCATGCCTTTGGACGTCCGATGGGGCGACATGGATGCCTTCGACCACATCAACAGCGGCGCCTATCTGCAGTATCTCGAAGAAATTCGAGTGCGCTGGATGGATTCCGTGCCCAGTCATTGGCAGGGCTCGGAGACCGGGCCTGTGGTCGCCAATATCTCAATCAATTACCGTCAGGCCATCCACTGGCCGGCCGCGCTCGAAGTCACGCTGAAACCGCTTTCGCCCGGCCGATCCAGCATCAAACTGGAGCACGAGATCCGCGAGCGAACGGACACGCCAGACAGCGGAGCGCTGTATGCCGATGCGACCGTGACCCTGGTCTGGATCGACAAGCACAGCGGTGAATCGGTGCCCTTGCCAAAATCGATCCGCGACCTGGCCTCCGCCGACTGAGCACGGCAGTCACTCGCAGAGAGGTCGATCGCTACTCGATGAACGCCAGCCCTACCCGCGAGACCCCGTCGTCAATGGCGCGAATCCATTTGACCTCGGCCAGAACGATTCCCAGGCTGCCGACCTTGACCTGACAACGATCATTCGGGGCCAGGCGCTGGTCGAGCTGGCGATCCAGCACCACCAGACCGCAGCCCGCTCGGGACTCTTCCTTGACCAGCGCGGCAATATCCGGCCGGAAATGGGTTTCGTCGGTGGCGGCATCGGAGCACTGGATCAAAGCGATCTCCCACTCCTCGGGCGGGAAGCGCAGGTACCGTCGCTGTTCGGAAGTCGACTGGCTCATGTAAGAACCCTCCTTGACTCAAGGCCTGCAGCGACCCGTTGGTACGCTGCCAGCGCGCCAGATCCGCGCCAGGCTTTGCCTGACCCTGACCGAGCGCGCTGACATCCAGCATACCCAAGGTGCGGGGCCAAGCACAATTTGCCCGGATTTCGCGTGGAATTGGAGTCAGTCAGACGTCAGTCCGACGTTGGAACAACCTCAGTCCCGGGCCAGTCGGGCGACCAGCTGCTTGAGACTGGCCTGTGTGTCGGCGTCGAACCAGCCCTGAACAAAGCCGTCGATATCCAGTGCCTTCGGGTCATCGAACAGCGCAGCCAGGTCGGACCGGCACAGTGCGCGCGTGCCGCGCAAGGCATGCGCCGGCATTGCCAGGTGCTTCTGGATCCAGGTCACGGCAGATTGAACAACCTCATCGCCATCGTCCACAACGTCGACCAACCCGTCGACCAGGCCAATGGCCAGCGCATCCTCGGCGCTGATCATTTCGCCCGCAACCAGATGTCGTTCAGCCTGATAGGGACCGAGCAATCGAACCAGTCCCTTGTGGATGACGGGCGGCACGACCAGCCCGACCTGCACCTCATTCAGGCCCAGTCGATAGGCACCGCTGGCCAGAATCCGGTAATCGCAGAACATCGCCAGCACCGTTCCGCCAGCCGGACTGTGCCCGGTCAGTGCTGCGACAACCAGCACCGGCGAGCGGGCCAACCTCTCGAGCAGGCCGAAAAACGAGGTCCAGAAAGCCCGCATGCCCGCCTCATCCAGGGTCAGCAGTTCCGGCACGTCAAGTCCGGCCGAAAACAGCCCCGGTCGACCGGACAGCACGATACCGCTGGCACCTTGCGCCTGGGCCTCGTCCAGCGCGCTGTTCAAGGCGTCGACGAGCGCCGGGTTAAGGGCATTGACCGGAGGGCGCGCAAGGCGCAGCTCGATAATGCCGTCGGCATGGGAACGGGTTTCGATCATGGTCATCCAGTGATATCTGGTTGCTGTGCGCGACAGGGTACTACAGCAGGATGCGTCCCGACTCACACACGCATAGCAAACGATTTGGGATAATCAGGGCATCGAAATCGATGGATTGTTTGACGCTATGTTCTTTCGCCTACTCACCGCTGTCTGCCTCCTGAGCCTGTCTGCCCAGGCCATGGCCGTTTCCCAGCTGACGATCACCAATGCCTGGTCGCCCCAGGCGCCGCCGGGGCGCATGATGGCCGGCTTCATGCAGCTGCACAACGACAGCGAACAACCCGTAGTCCTGGTGCGCGGCGAGAGCGATCGCTTCGGGCGCGTCGAAATCCATACCATGCGTATGGATGAGGGCGTTATGCGGATGCGCAAGCTGGATGAACTCGAGATTCCACCCGGCGAATCGGTCGAGCTTCGCCCAGGCGGTCTACACCTGATGCTGATGCAGCCGGAAGGCCGATTCGAGCTTGGCGAGCAGTTCGATCTGGATTTGATTGACGCTCAGGACCGCCGCTGGCCGGTCACCCTGGAGATCCGCGAACGTCGAGGTCAACGCTAAGCCCGGTCGGAGGCTGGTAGGATCAATCCGGCTCCGCTGAATTGAGGCCACTCGAGCTCGGCGCATTCCGGTAGGATAAGACAGAACCCACGCTACTGCGGCTGAGCATGTTCGAGTCCGAACCGACCACGACCGCCGTATTGCTGACCGCAGCCGGGGTGCTGTTGATCCTCAGCGTGCTCTTCAGCCGCACATCCGAACGCATCGGCGTGCCCGTGGTCCTGGTCTTTCTGCTGATCGGACTGGTTGTCGGCGCGCAATTACCGAATCATTTCGTCGATTTTGAACTGGCGTTCCGCATCGGTACCGTCGGACTGGTATTGATTCTTTTCGACGGGGGGCTGAATACCCCGTTTCGCCAGGTTCGCGCCTATCTGTTCCCGGCCTCCATCCTGGCCACGCTGACCGTCATCGGCACCGCGCTGCTGGTGGCCCTGCTGGCCCACGCTCTGGGCCTGGGCTGGACGGAATCGCTGTTGATCGGCGCGATCGTGTCATCCACCGACGCCGCCGCAGTGTTCTCGTCGCTGCGCGGCTCGGGTGTTCAGCTGCGACGCCGGGTCGGGGCAACGCTGGAGCTTGAATCCGGCCTGAACGATCCGATGGCGGTCATCCTGACCTTGACCCTGACCACGCAGCTGGTCTAGCGGCTCGACCTTTGATGGCTGGTCATTTCTGGTCCAGGTGATCGCCCAGCTGGCGATCGGCCTGGTCGCAGGCCTATTCATCGGCTGGGCCGGCACCCAGCTGTTGAAGCGGATTCGAGTGCCCGCCGCCGGACTGTATCCGGCCGTCACCCTGGCCCTGGCCTTGCTCGCTTTCGGCCTGCCCACCTTGTTCATGGGTTCCGGATTTCTGGCCGTCTACGTTGCCGCGCTGATGCTGGGCAATCAGCGCATGCCGTATCGCTCAGGGATCCTGCGCGTGCACGATGCGATGGCCTGGCTGGCGCAGATCACCATGTTCCTGGTGCTGGGACTGCTCGCAGTCCCCGAACTGCTGGCCGCTGCCGGTTGGCGCGGCTTGGTTCTGGCGCTCGGACTGGCGCTGGTCGCGCGACCGCTGATGGTCCTGCTGTGCCTGGCGCCGTTCGGTTACCGACTCAAGGAATCGGGCTTTATCGCCTGGGTCGGATTGCGCGGCGCCGTACCGATTCTGCTCGCCACCTACCCGGTACTGGCCGGCGTGGAGGGCGCGTCCGAGCTGTTCCACCTGGTGTTCTTCGTTGTCGTGGTCAATGCGCTGATCCCAGGGGCTACGGTTCGTTTTGCCGCGGACTGGTTCCAGGTCGAGCGCTCCGGCCTGGCGCGCCCGACACCGGTACTGGAAATCAACGCGATCGAGGCCCTGCCCGTTCAGATCATTTCATTCCGGCTGGATCCGGCGGCGCTGGTCACCGGTCACCGCGCGGCGGCCTTGCCGCTGCCCGAGGGGGCCAGCGTTCTGCTGCTGGTTCGCGGCCAACAGGCTCTGGCAGTCGGCCCGGATACCATCCTCGAGGCCGACGACCACGTCCACATCATGGTCGCCCCCGAACACAAACGCGCCGTCGAACTGATGTTCGGACTGCGCGAAGACAGCTAGGGCAACTGGGTGTTCTGATCCCGTGGAGTCTGATCCTGCGAGTTCGAAGCCTTCAGGCTATCGCTGTTCGCCGCGCGTGCGAGCTGGTAGAGGATGGTGGCGGTCGCACCCCAGATCGGCCAGTGGCCGGCGGCTACCGACATCACGCTGAAGCGACGTCCGGCACGCAGCACCTCGTGTTCCCGGTAGCGATCAAGATCCAGGGCCCAGTCCAGCGGCAAGTGGAACAGATGGCTGACCTCATCGGGACAGGCCACGGGCTCGACGTCGTCGTCTACCAAAGCGACCACGGGGGTGATCCGAAACCCGCTGATGGTATTGATCCGATCGAGCAGCCCGAGCGTGCGCACGCGTTCGATCGGAATCCCGACTTCTTCCGAAGCCTCGCGCAAGGCGGTGGCCTGCGGAAAGCCTTCGCCGGAATCGCGGCGACCGCCGGGCAAGGCCACCTGGCCCGCATGCTTGGTCAAGCTGCGATTGCGAACCGTCAGAAGAATTGTCGGCTGACTGCCTTGCAGGATAGGCACCAATACGGCGGCTCGATCCGCATCCTCAGGCATTCGTGAATCGGGGTAGCCGCCGATCGGAAGATCCCGATCGGGACGGTCAAGGGGGTGCAGCGACTGAATCAGTCGCTCGAGTTCAGCGTGGGTTGGTCGGTTCGTCATCAAACAGCTGCTGCCCGCGCTCGGGCAGAACCTGCATGACGGCGCTGCGCTGGGCAGCGCTCAGGCTCAGCCAGGAGGCAATCTCGTCCGCGCTTCGGAAACAACCGATGCACAAACCATCGGGACCCAGCGTGCAGGTCCCGATGCAGGGCGATTCGACCAGCTCGATCGGCTGAGCAGGATCGGCCATCAGATCAGTTACCCGGCGGGGTGCCGCCCTGACCTTCCATGCCTTCAGGCACGCCGATCTGAACCAGACGAAGGTCAAATTGCAGCGCTTCGTTGGGGCCGATCATCGGTGGGTCACCGCGAACGCCAAAGGCCAGCTCAGGCGGCAAGAACACTTGCCACATGGCGCCTTCGCGCATCAAGGGCAGCACTTCCTGCCAGCCTTCGATCACCGCGTTGACCTGGAACACCGCCGGCACGCCGCGGCGGAAGGAGCTGTCGAACTCTCGACCGTCGGTTTTCGATCCGCGGTAATGCACCGTCACGGTGTCATCCATATTCGGACGCGAGCCCTCGCCTTCTTCGATGATCCGGTACTGCACGCCGCTGGGCAGCGCAATGATGCCGGTCTTGTCGCGGTTGCTGGTCAGGAACTCTTCCGCTCGAACCTGGTTCTCTTCCGCCAGTTCCTGGAAGGCCGCCATGCGTTCCTGACGAATCTTTTCCTGAAGCTGGATCATCAGATCGCGCATTTCAGCCACGTCCAGACGCGGCTCGGTCTCACCGTAAGCGTCACGAACGGCCTGGAAAACAGAATCGAGATTGATTTCGATGTCGTAGCTGCGCAGTTCGGCCCCGAATTCGTAGCCGATCGAGTAACCCAACTTGCCGGACTCGGACTCGAGGTCCTGAGCCATCAAGGTGGCCGGCGCCGAAACCATCGCCGAGAACGTCAGGCCGACGGCCAGAAAATACTTTTGCATGCTGCCTCCATAGGGAGAGGTGTGAAGAATTGTTCAACCCGCCATTCTAACCGAGACCTGGCGACCAGGCCATGGATTAAATCCAAAGGAGCGGTCGGTGTCAGCGAATGATCATGCGGGCAATCGAGTTGACTGCGAGATGGACCGACAGAGACGCAGCTTGTTCCGCGACATCCACGGCTTTCTATCAGGCAATATTTACCTTTAAAGAGTTTATTTTGCCGTTAAAAAATCCAATATCTTTTCAACTTCTTGATTATTAGAGTTTTATATTTTTGGCACGTTTAATGCATTTATACCCCCGTACCGCTGACCATCAGCATTTTACGAAGGAGTATATGACATGGGTATTTTTTCCCGCATGGGCGACATCATCAACGCCAACCTCAACGCGGCGCTGGAAAAGGCCGAAGACCCGGAAAAAATGATTCGCCTGATGATCCAGGAGATGGAAGACACCCTGGTCGAAGTTCGCTCGGCAACCGCCAAGTGCATCGCCGAGAAGAAAGAGCGCAGCCGCTTGCTCAAGCGCCTCGAATCACAGCAGATCGACTGGGCACGCAAAGCCGAAATCGCACTCGAGAAAGATCGCGAAGATCTGGCCCGCGGCGCGCTGGCTGAAAAGACCGCGCTGGGCGATCGCATCGACTACCTGAAGCGCGAGCTGGAAGAGTATGACGATCAGCTTAACAAGTACGATAGCGACATCGGCAAGCTCCAGGCCAAGCTCAATGATGCACGCGGCCGCCAGCGCGCGCTGGTCATGCGTCATCGCAGCGCAACCCATCAGCTCAAGACGCGCAAGCACATCTACAACGATCGCGTGGACGAAATGCTGGATCGCTTCGACAGCGCAGAACAGCGCATCGAGCATCTTGAATCCGAAGCTGAGGCCCTGGACATGGGGCGCAACGGGCGCAGCCTGGATGACGAATTCCGCAGCCTTGAACGCGACGAACGCGTCGAAGCCGAGCTCGCGGAGCTCAAGTCACGCCGCAACAACGCGTCGGAGTAAGCGCGATGAACGAGATCATCTTCGTCCCACTGATCCTCTTCATGTTGATCGTGGCGCCGATCTGGCTCTTTCTGCACTACGGATCACGCAACTCGGCCAACCGACGCATCAGCGGAAAGGATGAGGCCCTGATGGAAGACCTGCACTCGAGCGCCCGCAAACTGGAAGAACGAATCCACACGCTGGAACGCATCCTGGATGCCGACAGCCCTGAATGGAGAAAATCAGACTCATGACTGCTCAACGCGACTATTACGAGACCCACAACCGGAATCGCCTCTATCGCAACAAGGACCGGGCCTGGATCGGCGGCGTCTGCGCCGGAATCAGCGACTGGATGGGCGTCAATCTCACCGCACTGCGGGTGGTCACGATCATTCTCTCGATCCCGTTCACCCCAGTCATCCTGATTGGCTACCTGGTGCTCTGGATTCTGGTCCCCAAGCGCCCGGTCGACCTGTATAGGGACTCGGGCGAGGAAGCCTTCTGGCGCGGCGTGCGCAAATCACCGACCGACTCGGTCAGCTCGCTGAATCGTCGATTCCGCGACCTCGATGGACGCCTGCAGAAAATGGAAGCCTGGCTGACCTCGAGCGAGTACCGGATCAATCGCGAACTGCGCGACTGATCTTCGGCACAACGGCAGCGAAGGACGTTCCCGCAATGAACATCAGCCATTTCCTGACCTGCGCATTCCTGATTCCGGCCGGCCTGGTCGGAATCAGTACCGGACTCCACGAAATCCTGGTGGCCGTTGACGGCTTGCCTGGCCTGGTCGCCCTAATCGACGATCTGAACCAACGCATCGAACCCTGGGCCGGAGGATTGTTGTGCTGCATCATCGGGCTGATCATGCTCGCGGCAGCGGCCGCCCTCGCCGTTCGTGGTTTACAATCAGGGCCTTGAATCGGCGTCGCCGCCCGTCAAATCCGGGCGTCGTCGAACACCAGAACACATCAGGCCCCGGAACCCCCTATGTCCTTTGAAAACCTCTCCGTCGTAACGCGTGGTGGCATCCACACCATCTCCATCAAACGCCCCAGCAAGCTCAACGCGCTGAACCGACAGACCCTGCAGGAACTCTACGTCGCGATCATCGACGCCAGTGGTGATGACAAAGTTCGCGTCATCGTGTTGACCGGCGCCGGCGACAAAGCCTTCGTGGCCGGTGCTGACATCGCGGAAATCCGCGAGCAGAGCGCCAACGAGGCGCGCACCTTTTCAGAGTTCGGCCAAAATCTGATGAGCATGATTCAGAGCCTGGACAAACCGGTGATTGCGGCCATCAACGGTTTTGCGCTTGGCGGCGGCATGGAACTGGCCCTGGCCTGTCACTTGCGTATCGCCAGCGACAATGCGCGGCTGGGCCTGCCGGAAATCAAACTGGGTATCATGCCCGGCTTCGGCGGTACCCAGCGCCTGGTGCGGCTGGTCGGCTCCACCCGCGCACTGGCGATGACCCTGACCGGCAACCCGATCAAAGCCAGCGAGGCTTTGGACATGGGATTGGTCAATCAGGTCGTACCTCAGGATCAACTCGAAGCCGCTGTCAAAGCCTTTGCCGAACCGCTGGTCAAAGCCGCGCCGGAAGCCGTTCGAGGCATTCTCCAGGCGACCCTGCAGGGTGGGGAAATCAATCTCGAAGCCGGCCTCGCCCTGGAAACCGCACGCTTCGCCCTGTGCTGCGCCACCGAAGACATGCAGGAAGGCACGAGCGCGTTTCTGGAAAAGCGCGAAGCGGTTTTCAAGGGACGGTAGCCGCCATCCGTCTGTAGCTTGCCCGCATCCAGCAAGCACAGCGATTGTCGACAAGCACTGACCGGCAGTCAGCGGTATCGCTTATGCTTCGCCGCCCTGTGTCTCGATCTTCAGCGACTCCCCGCAGTGCTTGCAGTGAACAGCGTCGGGATCATGCCGCAGCAGGCCGCACCCGGGACACTTGTAGTGCACTTTCGACGGCTGAAAGACGGTGCGCGCGAGCCGGATGAACAGCGCCACTCCAACCACCATGATAAAGACCGTCAGCAGCTTGCCGCCCGGCGTCTCCATGGTGATGTCGCCGAAGCCGGTCGTGGTCAGTGTCGCTACAGTGAAGTAGAGCGCATCGATGTAGGCGGCCGGCCCGGCCTCTTTGTCAAAAGCGAAAACGAACACGAATGACGTGGTCACGAAAATGAACACGAACAGGTGCACTGCTGCCAGTACGGAGTCCTCGTGCAGTCGGAAGAAGCGGCTTTCGCGCCGGAGATCACGAATCAGGTGGTAAGAGTGGATCAGGCGCAGACCACGCAGGATACGTAGAAAAGCCAGTTGCTCGGTAAACAAGGGGGCCAGCAGCAGGGTGCCGATAACAATGATATCGGCAAGGGTATGGATACGGCGCAAATCTCGCCAGGGATGGGACGATACCCAGAGACGCGCCGCCAGATCCGCAAGAATGAGCAGACCCAGCACCACGTTGATGCTGTGGAGCAGCGGCGTTTGGCTGACCGCCGCCGTCAGAATGAAATAGATGATCGTGGCGGCATCAAAGGCAATCAGCCCATAGCGGAATCGCTGGGCCCTCTGACTGCGTCCGTTGTAGAGCAAACGGACGCCTCGATGCAGCTCGGACAACATCGACTCAGCCTGCCCGCACCGGGGCACCGGATTGTTTCGTGACCCTGCCTATCTCGCCCATCGTGTCATTCTCCTCAGGCTTGCTGCTCCGTGACCCTGCTGCGCTCACCATCGGCAGCCGAAGGTTTGCGCCGCCACACTGTAACAAGCGCCATGATCGGCAGCAAAGAAACCAACAAGCTTGGAGCCAGGTTCACGCCCGGTCCGGCGCCAAGCGCCGTGGCACTAAAACGGTGGCTGTCGGCCAAGGCGGTTCAAGCTTCGCTATGAAAGCCGGCCAGCCCCGTTGAATCGCCTTTTGGACTGTTGGCCCGCTTAATGATGTTCCGCTCGGTGAACAACCATGCGAACAGCCCTGGCCTCTTCGCCCCAAGAGGCGATGTTGGTCATCTGGAGCACGAGGGCCTCGTCCGGACGCTGCGCGAACTTGATGCGCCAGTGCCAGTCAGGGCCGGAACCCGCCGGATACGCATACTCAGCCGCCAGCAGGCTGCCGTGGCCGGGAACTCGCCGCAGCGGGACGAATTCGGGCTGGTGCCAACTGTCCTTCCACTGGAGGCCATCGTCACCCCAACGCAGCTCGCCGGATTGCTGGTCACCCTTGTAGGACCAGCGATAAACGATCCCGTCGGACAAAACAAGGAAGGTGGCGTCGCTGAGTTCAGCGTCGTTGCCGCTAGGATCGACCCAGAGCTCGGACGCGCCCGACCATTCGCTGCGGTCATTGTCTTCGACCCAGGCCTGGAGTGGGCTCACAGCAGCGTCCTCAGCCGCATTGACCGCTGCAATGGCGCCGAGCAGAACCAGTAGCGCAAGGAATGAAATCAATTTGCCGTTTTGCATGAGCTTGCGTCCTCTTGGATGAAATGGTGCGCGCAACACGTGCGGGATCAGCTACTGCTGAAAATACACGCATTTACAGCCAAGAACCAATCCGGCATCCCGTGCATCGCTGCGCGGGCTAGCTATCTTCTATGAGCTCGCGATGCACGCGGACTGCGGTGTTGCGCGGGCGAATGCGACGCCCGCGCGCTTCAAGGTTGGCGCGGCAGATCGATGCACCGATCAGCAAAATCAACGAGGAGTAATTGACCCACAGCAGCAGCAATACGAGCGAACCAGCCGCGCCGTAGGCCGATCCGGCCGCTGTGTTCGCCAGATACCAGGCAATCAGCGTGCGACCGATCGTGAACAGCACCGCGGTAATGAAGGCCCCGGCAATCACGTCCGACCAGCGCAGCACAACATCGGGAAGAATCCGAAAGATGGCAGCAAACAGCAGCATGACAACGCCCAGCGACAGCAGCGGTTCGACGCCGAGCATGAACCAGCCAGGCACCGGCAACCACTGCTCGGCATGCGCGATAACCGCACGGACGACCACGCCCAGCAGCAGCGAGACGAGCAGGATGAAGCCGATCGACAGCACCATGGTCAGCGACAGCAGTCGCGCCTTGATGAACAGCCAGAGGCCGTTGCGTGAGGGCCTGGGCGCGACGTCCCATATCTGATTCAGCGACTTCTGCATCTGGGCGAAAACCGTGGTTGCACCAATCGCCGTGGCCCCCAGCCCGGCCAGCGTTGGCCAGATCCCGCTGTCTTCGATTCTGGAATTCTGGATGGCGGTTTCCACCACGCCAAGCGCCTGTGAACCCATCACGGCTTCAAGCTGCCCCATCAGTTCGGCGCGGGCAGCCGCCTCGCCGAGTACGAGCCCGAGCAGCGCGACGATCAGGATCACCACCGGCGCAATCGAAAAAACTGTGAAGAACGCCAGCGCCGCGGCATAGATGAACGCCTGGCTCTCCAGCCAGTTCTTGCCAGCCGCCTTGAACACCGCGGCCCAGTGGCGCAGGAAACGGCTCAGAAAGGTCGTATTCAATAGAATCATCCGCAGAGGATACCGAACCCGCATCGATAAGGGTCACTACTAGGTGGATCAGCTGGAGTTGCGCTTGGGTGACTGCGGGGCTGTTGATCGAATCGCAAGTCGAACAACTCCTCGCTGCAAGCGACTACTGACTTTATGAAACCTTGCGCCTGCCAGAATGAGCCCGAAACAAGGGCGATCGATCAACGTCTCCGTTTCAAGCACCGAAGAACCTGGCGTCGACGAGGCGAAGTGTCCCTGCGCCGCAGGGCTCCGCGTGTTCTTCCAGAGGGGCCGTGGGTAAGTATACGAGCTTGCTTGACTTATTGGTCCTGTACTATCCGTGGTGTTTCGAAGTGATGGCAACTTGAGAAGGTATTTGCCCATGCGATACATAACCCTGCTGTTGGTTTCACTTTCGGCGAGCGAGTTCGCAATCGCCGAGCTTCCGTTTGCCGACCGCTTCGAGCCCAGAACGGTGCTTGTCGATTTCGACTTCGATGTTGTCAAGTGGGATCCGACCATGACCGAAGCCGAGATTCAGGAAAGAGGTGCCGCGAGAGTCAGCGACGGATCGCGGAGCTTTTACATCGGCACTCAACAAGTCTCACAAAGCAACCAGAACCCCATCGTGGCCAGCTTCACCGACGGCGCACTCGACTGGGTCGTCAACAGCTTTGAAACTGGATTTCCGGACGGTCGCGCGGTGGGGATACTCTGGGATCAGCACAAAATGCTGTATGTCGCCATGACCGTGGATGGCGGCGGCTCGGGGATTGAGGCTTTCACCACCAGCGGGTGGCAGACCGGCTACGGCAGTGGTGGCGGAGCGCGTGTTACGGTGCTATTGCGCCTCGAACTGCAGGATGGGCAACCCAGTGCAGGCACGTTTTCGATCGCCCGCCTTTCCAATGGAAACACCAATACCATGGTGCCTACCGATCTCATGCTGGTCAACGATCAGCTTGTCCTGTTCGCTGACAGCTTTTTCGCACCCCTAGACGTTGAACTGGTCCGGATGACACAGACCGGCACCGAAGGATCGCCCTTCCCCTACCGCGCCATCTTCGACACCAACCTGGAAACGGCGTTATCTGCCGAGGCAATCGGTTGGGACGGCGTTGAGGAGTTCTCTCCTTTTCCTTAGAAAGTGGCCCGCATTTCGATTGGCATGCAGGTCACGGAGTGGCTTGCAATGGGCTGGTTTATGTCCACAGCTGCGAAGGTCAACGGCATCGCTTTCGGTGGACTGGACACCCTTCAACCCTGCGCCATAGAAGAAGATCCCTGAATCTCCTCCCCTTGCTCGCGGGGAACGGCATGCCGACGCATACTCGCGTGCTTTTTGCCGCTTACCTGCAGACTGCTTCAGGCAGGATGCAGTAAAACGTCACAGCTCAGTCGCTTCTGGCCCAACGTGTCACAGCGTACAGACCAGGCCTGCTGGAACGGAGACACTGATCACCACTTCACTGAGGCCGTTGATTTCGCCCTCGGACAAAAGTGCCCGCTAACCATCAGGTTGGCTGGGTCAACCTTTGGAGCAAACATCATGAAACCAAACAGCAACGACCATGCAGCACATCAGACCGTAGACGCCGCAGCAGCCAGCGCCCACGATGCCGTCAACTGGGCAGCGAATAAAGCCAATCATGCAACGGATAGCCTGAGCGATAGAGGCCACGATATGAAGGAAACGCAGGAGAAGTGGCTCGGGATGGCGCGTGACTACGTGCAAGAGAACCCGGCGACCTCGGTTGGTATTGCGTTGCTTGGAGGGTATCTCCTCAACAGCATTTTCCGCGCGCGCTAGGTCGCTTCCCTGGATGTCCAGCTCTTCCAATGATCAGTCGGATCACCACACCCGCTCATCTTCCACAGCGTCCGGGCAAGCGCCCGGACTGCTGGAAACGGCCAGCTTGCTGCAGCGAGAGTTGCGTGAGGCAGTCCACGGTCACCTGGTCCTCGCAACGCTCGAAACTCGCAGAGCAGGAGAAAGCCTGGTGAGCATCATTGTCATGGGCCTGATCGCGGCCTGCCTGCTGTCAACCGCCTGGCTTGCACTGATAGGCGCCATGGTCATCATCCTGGTTCAGCACTCACTGATGACGGCAAGTAGCGCCCTGATGCTGGTCTTCGCTATCCACTGCCTGGGTGCAATGCTCCTCTTCGCCGCTGTTCGCAAGCGCAGCAGATATTATATGTTTCCAGCCACGATGCGACAGCTCAAGGCGGCAACATTCTCCGATTAGGATGCGGAACGCTCAGTATGACAATCAAGCAAAAAAGGCCGCTCGACATGGACACTCAGCCCCTCAACCACCGGATCAGCCAGGCCGAAAATCGTCTGGATCGACACAAGAAAAACGTAAGGCAACTTGGTGTAGCGCTCAGATCCCGGATTCGTGCCGGATTCGTCTCACCGGCTGGGCTGGCGACGGCCGGATGCGCGGGGTTTCTGGCCGGCGAATGGATTCATCAGTCGATGGATGACCCGCGCCCTGCCCCAGAGCAGCCGCAGCGGTCTCCGTATGATTCGAAAAAAACAGTCCTGTCGAATGCTGCATTGCTACTTAAGATCGCGCAAGAACTGGGGACACTCTGGGCTAAAGCGACCAGCGGTAGATCTTCAGTTTCGAAACAACGCGCGGATGAATCCAGGTCGCAGCCGCAAAGCCCAAGATGAGCACGGGTACTGCCCTTAGTCCTCTTGGCCGCTGGAAGCCCAGCCTGTTGTGCTTATCGGCAACCCAGGCTCGACATCGACCAAGCGAGGATGCCACCTGCACCGCCAACCCACCAGCAGTCTGTTCATTGGGTCGGGTTTGAGTACCCAAAAATATGGTTCAGGCATTCGGAGGCAGATCCCCTGCACGATAGCGCCCAAGCAGAACATCGCGGCACTTCCATCTTGCCAGAGAGATGAGGGCCTGCCAGTAAAGCAGCCCGCCCGCCGCACCAGCCAACAAGGCGCCATAGACACCCATACCGAATTGTTGCCCGATAACTGTCCCCAACCCGCCGACAAGAGCACAGATAAGAAGGCAAATCCAGGTAAGCCAGTGTCTGCGGATTCGCAAATAGGCAGCCTTCCAGCGCGCCTTCTGCTCATTCGCAGGCAATTCGACAAGTTCTGGAATGCTGCTGTATGACCAATAGATTCGCATGATATTTACCTTAACTGTTGCTTGAGCAGCTCGCCCAAGGACGACCAGTAGAAACGCCTCAGCGCTTGAGTGAGCTAAAGTCGATATTTGAGCGGAACAATTTGTGCCTTAATTGGCCTCCGGGTAAGGCGAAATTAGTGTGTGTCCCGGTCTTTCGGCGCTGGTTTTTCTGGCGATGTTGTCCAGCGCAGCATCAATTTTCGTCGATGACAGCAAAGCGATCACGAAAGACCTGATCACCGACTCCTAGATAGAGGTAAGCCGATCCGGACTGAGCCCCCAGATCATTATCGGCCGATGCGCCGATAAGCAGGCGGTCTCTGGACAGGCTGACCGACGCACCAAATGCCTCACGCACGCCCACGTCATCGGGCAACAACTTGCGCCGAAGCACCCATTCAGCCTCTTCGCGAACGTACAGGTAAGCTGATCCGGCAAATAGCCCGCCATCGTCGTCCAGTAATGCGCTGATCACGGCCCGATTTCCCTCCAGGCTGACCGAATGGCCAAATCGATCACCGAGCTCTGTGTCACTCGGCCTGATTTTGGCCATCTCGCTCCAGTTTGCTCCATTGAGTTGGAAGAAATAGGCTGCACCCGCATTTGTCTCCAGTTCATCATCAGAAGGCGCTCCGATCAGCGCGGTGTCGCCGGACAAGTAGACCGATCCCCGAATTCTCCGGGCGAGGACGCGTCGCTGGGCACCAGCACCGATGTACTGGACCACTCTCCGTCCAGGAATTCCCATAGGTAGGCGGCGCCAGCACTCGTGCCGCTAGCAATGTCGCGGGGGGCGCCAACCAGGGCACGATTGCCTTCCAGACTGACTGAGGCGCCCAGAAAGGAGTACAGCGCCGGCGAGTCCAGCAGCAGCGCTGCGGATTCAACCCAGGAACCACCATCAAGTTCAAAAACATACGCCGCGCCCGAATCCATGCCGCTGACATCACTTAGATGTGCACCAACCAATGCGCGCTCATCGGACAAGCTAACTGCGCTGCCGAACTCAGCACCCTCGTCCACGCCGCTACCTGCCAACAGCTTTGCCTCTTGAATCCATGCTCCTCTATCGAGCTGGAATAGGTAGGCTGCACCGGAATCTGTACCCTGATCATCGTCACCACAGGAGCCGATCAGAGCGCGATCTGCGGCAAGGCTGACCGAACAGCCGAACGCATCGAACGGTGCTGCGTCCTGGGCAAACAGTTCCGCTGCTAGCGTCCAATCGGTTCCATTGAAATCGAACACCAGAGCCAATCCAGCTGACTCGCCCAGCCTGTTCGAACCAGGCGCCCCGATCAGCAAACGATCTCCTAATACGGCCACGGCAGTCCCGAACAAACTGCCCGCCGCCGTTCCCACGGCCTGCATCTTCGAGTTTTGCAGCCAGCTCAGGTCGTTGAATCGAAAGCCATAGACGGCACCGGCATTGACCCCCAGCCCATCATGTTCCCGGGAACCGATCAGCAGACGGTTGTCGGCCAAAGCAACCGCATGGCCAAAATAGTCGAGCGCTTCCCCATCGTCGGGTGCCAGGGTAGCCTCCATCTGCCACTGGCCAGAATCGAATGCATACACGTAGACTGCCCCGGAATCCGCTCCGACACCCCTATACTCCCCCCCCCCCGCTGCCCCGATTACAGCGCGATCCCCTTCCAGGGCCACCGCAGAACCGAACTTCGCTGACAGAAAAGTCTCGGCAGGCGCAGGCAGTTCAGATTGGATCCACACACCGGAGTCATCTCTATCAAAGACGTAGGCGGCGCCGGAGTTCTCCCCGTGGACATTCCTTCCGTAAGCACCCACCAGGATCCGCTCGAGGTGCAGACTCACTGAATGTCCGAAGAAATCGTCTTCTTCACCGTCTGGAGGGTTCAGGCGTTCGCTCTGTCGCCAATCCACACCATCATACTCAAAGATATAGGCAGCCCCTGAATTGAGGGCGACACCATTCCAGCGGGGAGCTCCGATTACGACCCGGTCTCCAGAAAGACTCAGCGAATATCCGAAAAATGAGGAGGCCGAGGGATCGTCTGGACCGACCCTGATCGGCGCCCTCCAGACACCTCCATCGTGCTGGAAAGCCAAGACGGATCCCGATCTGAACGGCGAAATGACATCGCGAGGCGAACCGATAAAAAGCCAATCATCAGAAATCGCCACCGCACTGCCGAACTGATCGCCTTCGTTCGCCAGAGGGTCACGGAGCTGAGCCGCTTCGATCCACTCGATGCCATCGAATTCGAACACATAAGCAGCGCCTGTTCTTTCACCGACGACCTCTCCATCAAAGGGGGCACCAATGAGGACCTGATTTCTGCCCATGCTGACCGAAGACCCGAACCGGCTGCCGACGAGCAGACCCTCAGGACTAAGTTCCGACTCCAGCTCCCAGCCATCTCCGGTTTCTTCGAGGATATAGGCCAAGCCCCTTCCTCCAGCGAACGGTGCGCCGACAACAGCTCGGTTGTTGCTGATGGAAATGGCGTATCCATATTGCGCGTTGGATTCCGCTGCCTGTTCCGTTGGCGGCAACAACTTCATGTCGATCAGAGCCGCGGTCAAGGACGACTGTGCGGAATCACTGTCGACATCCCATTGACCAGCCGTTTCGGTTGCGACCCCATCGGCCCGGGACAAAACCTCCGGCCCCTCCAACGCACCCTCCGGACTCGCCAGAATAACTTCCGCTTCCACGAGCGCCAGCACAATGACCGCCAGATGCAGCTTGCTGAATTTCATCAATCTGAAAACCTGTAGGATCGGAGCACGCGAGGATAACTCCGGTAAGACTACCAACTAATCGTAAGCTCAAGCTCTTCTCGGATTTTTTTGAACCCAACCTCGATATGTTCGATTGGCGTCAAATCATCAGTTGAGCTTTGCTCTTCATCTTTTTTTCGGACTTGGGTCCGGACTGAAATTCCTTGTACTCTTCGAACCGTTTTAAATACGCAAGGTTAATGGGGAGTTCTTCCTGCGAAAGAGCATCAAGACCTCTCTGAGTGATGCGATACTGTGCTCTGGCAGGTGATTCAATTAACCCAGCTCCCTCTAAGTGCGTTTTAGCCCAGCCTGCGGTTGTCAGATAGTCGAGCGTATCCACTGGGTAGCATCTCTGACAACTCATCTTCTGTTAGCTCGAACTACTCAGCCAGGAATTCATTCGTTTCATGATTCCGGTAGATCTGCCCGTCTACTAGATGCTCCAACATTGGACACATTATCAATTGAAAATCTATGGATTCGCCGCATCTATCTATCCCTATTCGTATAACAACAACTATGTGGAAAAATTCAGGAGGGTGAGCTCTGTGAAAAAGTCATATCGTTTGATTCGCCATCGCTGGAACACGCCGGACTCCCCTTCGGAGCAAGAGCTTAACCGATTCCTGCAGCTGTGGGAAAGTGGAATTCTTCCATATAGTTCGCCGGATCTGGCCAGTCGGTTCAAAGCGTCACGCGGTTCAGGGTATTGCGCAGGATGGCCCCCATCGAAGTCAGGCCAGACCCTGCGGATAGCGGCAAGACGGATACGCGGCAGTAGGCGATTGAAGATCGCTTGCGCCCGGTTGCCTGCAGGAATCGAGCGCGCCGGGCGCCTCAATCGTAGGCCAACTCCCCCGCCTCAACCCTTAAATCCAGACGGTTCTCTGGCGGCGGCAGCGGACAGGTCGAGTACGCCGTGAAAGCGCAGGGCGGGTTGTAGCTTCGGTTGAAGTCCAGCACGACTTCGCCGTTTTCCGGCAGGTCGCTGTAGAGGAAGCGGCCAAGGCCATAGGTCTCGCGACCGGAGGTACGGTCGGCGAGGATGAAGAACAGCTCATCGCCGTCCTCGCTCAGCACGGCCTGGAGTCCAACGGTCTGGCCGTCGACTTCGAATTCGGCCATGCCGGGGTTGGGGTCGTTGTTCAACTCACCGAGAACGTTGGCGATCAGCAGGGTCTGGCCGGGCGGGTTGGGGACCCAACGCGCGGTAATGCGCCAGTCAGGATCGAAGGGGAAGTAGTCCAGGCCGCGGAATCCGGTGCGGACCGGGGACTGACTGTCCCCCCCCCCCCCCCCCCCCCCCCCCCCCCCCCCCCCCCCCCCCCCCAGGATTCTGAGGAGAAGCTGGCCTGCGCGTGGCATCAGGTGGGCCTGGACGCTACCGGCTTCGATTTCAGTCGGGCCGTTCTCTCTGATCGCGACCAGCTGAGTCTCGGCCACGGCCGGCTGGCCGTCGATGAGAACTTGAGTCGGTGCGGCCGGGTCGAACCAGACCTGCTCTTCGAGCACCATCAGATTGCCCCAGTGCTCGGGGCCCGAGGAGACGACGAAGTGATTGTCGGGGCCGGATCCGATCGACCAGCGACCCACTTTCAGGGGCTCGAGTGCGACCAGGCTGAGCCAGCCGTGGGGCTCGGTCAGGCGGGCCAGACGGCGACTTTTCCAGTCTTCGAATTCGGCCTGCCAGGCCGCCTGCTCGGCGGTCAGCTCGGGTTCGGTCGGCGAGTCGTCCATCATCGATACGTTGAAGGTGCAGGCGCTGAGGAGCAGTGCCAGCAATGCGGCCAGGCTGATCAGCCTGACGATCTGTCGTATGTTTCCACGGCGGGGGTTCAGTCGCTCACGTTCGGCCATAGATGTCCTCCAGTCGCTCGATGTCGTCTTCGCCGAAATAGCACCCGGTCTGGACTTCGATGATTTCCACAGGTCGGCGCCCTGGTTCTCCAGGCGATGCAGGCTGCCAACCGGGATTTCCACGGTCTGACCGGTCTTGAGATCGAATTCGTCGTCGTTCAGGCGCACGCGCGCGGTGCCCGCAACCACCGTCCAGTGCTCGCTGCGCTGCTCGTGGCGCTGCAGTGAAAGGACCCCACCGGGGCGCACGACGAGGCGCTTGACCTTGCAGTCATCGGCATCTTCCAGCACCGTGTAGCTGCCCCAGGGGCGATGGACGGTGCGATGGAAAACTGCGGATTCATGATCCTGCCGGGTCAGCTCATCGACCACGGCCTTGACTTCCTGGGCGCGGTCACGGCTGGCCACCAGCACCGCGTCACCTGTATCAACGATAAGCAGATTATCCACACCGACCGCCGCGACCAGTCGCTTCTCGCCCTGAATAAAGGTGTTTCTGGAATCGACCAGAACCCCCTCGCCCTGCACGCGATTGCCGGAGGCGTCGGTTTCGTACAGCTCGCTGATCGCCTGCCAGGAACCGATATCACTCCAGCCGCAGGCCACGGGCACCACCGCGCGGCGATCGGATTTTTCCATCACCGCAAAATCGATGGAGTCCGGCCGCACCCGGGCAAATGCCGTGGCGTCGAGCTCGAGCGGCTCCTGATCCGTGGCCGACGCCGACCAGGTTGCGCGCACGGCGTCGAGAATATCGGGCGCGTGCTGACCGAGCGCGTCGAGGATAGTCCGGGCCTGGAAGCAGAACATGCCGCCATTCCACAGGTACTGGCCGGACTCGTAGTAGCGCCGCGCGGTTTCCAGATCGGGCTTTTCAACGAAGGCCTCGATCTCCTGTGCGGAATCCGACAAGGCCGATCCCGCGCGAATGTAGCCGAAGCCCGTTTCGGCGTGGGTCGGCTGAACGCCGAGGCAGGTCAGCCAGCCCTGACTGGCGAGCGTGTGTGCCTCATGCACCGCGTCTTCGAAAGCCTCGATGTCGCGCACCAGATGATCGGCCGGCAGCACCAGCAGGCAGGCCTCTGCCCCGAAACGTTGCTCGACCCATAGCGCGGCGGCGGCGATCGCGGGTGCGGTGTTTCGGCCTTCCGGCTCGAGCAGAAAATGGTGCTCGGTGTCAGGTTCGCTCTGCAGGTACAGATCGCGGGTCAGGAAGTAGTAGTCACGACCGGTCACGGTCAGGGTTTCAGGCTGGGTAGCCACTCGGGCCGCGCGCTCGACCGTGGTTTCAGCCAGGGTCTGGCCACTGGCCAGGCGCATGAAGGGCTTGGGGTGGGCACGTCTGGACACCGGCCAAAGGCGAGTGCCGGCACCACCGGAGAGAATGACCGGGATCAGCGCTGAACGGTTGCCCATTGTTGCAAACACTCCTGAAGTGCGTCCTCTACAGACGGAAGGGTCATTCCTGACCAGTCTTCGAACCGCGAGCAGTCCAGCACCGACCAGGCCGGACGCTTGGCCTGCTGCGGCCAGTCGGCCGAACTGATCGGCTCGACCTGCACCGAATCAGGCACCCAGCCCTGCGACTGCGCATACTCGACGGCGGCCTGTGCGAAGGCATGCCAGCTCAGCGCACCCGGCCCGGCCACGTGCATCAGGGCGGGCGCTTCAAGCGCATCGAGCCGCTCCAGCATTGTCCATGTTGCCATGGCCAGCGTGCCGGCCCAGGTCGGCGAGCCGATCTGATCGGCGACCACGCGAAGGTCCTGTCCCAGTGCTGCACGCTTCATGATCGCGGTCAGGAAATTGCCGGGCAGTGCACTGTAGACCCAGGCCGTTCGAACGATCAGACATCGGCCTGCCTGTTCCAGCAGGGCCTGCTCACCGCGGCGCTTGCTGCGACCGTAGGCGCTCTCGGGCTGGACCGGATCGGATTCGCGCCAGCCCCGACCCGGCTTGCCGTCGAACACATAGTCGGTCGAATAGCTTATCAGTCCCACATCGCGAGGCCGACTCCATTGTGCCAACCAGGACGGCAAGTCCGCATTGAGGCCGTTGGCCTCGGCTTCATGGTCTTCGGCCGCGTCCACTGCGGTCCACGCGGCCGCGTTGATGATGCAGTCAGGACGGCTTGCCTCCAGCAGCTCGATCACGGCCGCACGCTGGCTCAGATCACAGGGCCAGTTTTCGCTGCTGCGACTGCTTGCGATCAGCTCAAGCTGCGGCGGGCAGGACTGGACCAGATGCTGGCCCAGCTGGCCCGCCGCCCCGGTCAGCAGAACGCGCATGAAGGCAGATTCAGCGGTCTGGATTTCGGCCAGCTTCGGGGCATCGCGGTCCTTGGCTGACAGCTCGGGGGTCACGATCGGCCAGTTGACCCCGATATCCGGATCATTCCAGGCAACCGAGCGATCCTGCGGGCCGCGATACGGCCGGGTGCACAGGTAATTGAAAGTGGCCTCGTCGCTCAGGGTCAGAAAGCCGTGGGCAAAACCTTCCGGCACCCAGAGCTGGTTCTGGCGCTCGGCATCCAGCTCACGGCTCACCCACTGCCGATAGGTCGGCGAGTCGCTGCGAATATCGACCGCCACATCCAGGACCCGACCGCTGGATACCCAGACCAGTTTGCCCTGGGGCTCCGGCCACTGGTAATGCAAACCGCGCAGCACGCCCTTGACCGAGCGCGAGGTGTTGGCCTGCACGAAGGCAGGGCCGATACCGTGATCGGCATAACGCTCCTGGCGCCAGGTCTCAAGGAAGCGTCCGCGCTCATCCCCGAAAACCTGGGGATGAATCTCGAGCACACCGGCCAGCTCGGTAGGCTCGACGTTCACGACTGGAATCCGGCGCTGGCCACCAGCCGCAGGTAGTCGCCGTATCCGCTCTTGGCCAGCGGCTCGGCCAGGGCCAGCAACTGATCACGCGAAATCCAGCCCTGGCGATAGGCAATCTCTTCCGGACAGGCCACGCGCAGCCCCTGGCGGGACTCCAGCGTCTCGATATAGCTCGACGCCTGCTGCAGCGAGGCATGGGTGCCGGTATCCAGCCAGGCATAGCCTCGGCCCATGGTTTCGACGGTCAGATCGCCGGCCTCCAGATAGCAGCGATTGAGATCGGTGATTTCGAGCTCACCGCGCGCCGATGGCCTCAGGCTGGCAGCGAAATCACAGGCGCGCTGATCGTAGAAATACAGCCCCGTGACGGCATAGTTGGAGCGCGGCTGGGTCGGCTTTTCTTCCAGCGACAGCACCTGGCCGCTGGCATCCATTTCGACCACCCCGTAGCGCTCGGGGTCGCTGACCCAGTAGCCGAACACGGTCGCACCTTCCGCGCGCTCAGCGGCACTGGCGAGCAGTTCGCGCATGCCGCCGCCGTGAAAGATGTTGTCTCCCAGAATCAGGCAGGAGGGCTGATCGCCGACAAAATCCCGCCCGATGATGAAGGCTTCTGCCAGACCTCGCGGCTCGTCCTGCACGGCGTAGCTCAGATCGATACCCCACTGGCTTCCGTCACCGAGCAAGCCCTTGAACAGGGCCTGCTCGTGCGGCGTGGTGATCAGCAGCATCTCGCGGATGCCCGGCCTGCATCAGCGTACTCAGGGGGTAGTAGATCATCGGCTTGTCGTAGACCGGAAGCAGCTGCTTGCTGATGACCTGGGTGAGGGGATACAAGCGCGTGCCCGAGCCGCCGGCCAGAATGATTCCACGACGCTTCATGATTCCGCTCCCCGGCCGCTGGCCGTGCCCAGGCGCTCGGAGCGGTAGCGACCATCGCGAATCCGCTGCCACCAGTCACGCTGGTCGAGATACCAATCGACGGTCCGGGCCAGGCCGCCGGCAAAATCCACCGACGGTGACCAGCCCAGCTCGTCATGAATCCGGCCGGCGTTGACGGCATAGCGCCGGTCATGACCGGGACGGTCCTGGACGAAATCGATCAGCTCGCGGCGGGGTCTGTCCCCCGGCACGCGGGCATCGAGCAGGTCACACAACAGATGCACCACATCCAGATTGGCCATTTCTGCATTGCCACCCACGTTGTAGACCCGTCCGGGCTTGCCCGCCTCGAGCACGCGCCCGATGGCGCTGCAGTGATCGCCGACAAACAGCCAGTCGCGGCGCTGCTGGCCATCGCCGTATACCGGCAGACGCAATCCTTCCAGGGCATTGATCAACATCAGCGGAATCAACTTTTCCGGAAACTGGTAGGGCCCGTAGTTGTTCGAGCAATTGGTGATCATCACCGGCAGACCGTAAGTTCGATGCCAGGCGCGCGCCAGATGATCGGCCGCTGCCTTGGAGGCCGCATACGGTGAATTCGGCGCATAGCGATGCTGTTCATCGAAGGGCGCATCGTCAGGGCCCAGCGTGCCATAGACCTCATCGGTGGAGACATGGACGAAGCGGAAGCCATCACTGGCCTCGTTGCGCCAGTAATCCAGCGCGCTGTCGAGCATGACCTGGGTTCCGAGCACGTTGGTGCGGATGAAGGCCGAGGGATCATCAATCGAGCGATCAACGTGGCTTTCAGCCGCGAAATGGACGATGCCATCGGGCTTGTGCTCGGCCAGCAGTCGTTTGACCAGGGCAGAATCCCCGATATCGCCGTGGACAAAGACATGCCGACGGGTATCCAGGTCATCGAGCGATTCACGGTTTCCCGCATAAGTCAGCAAATCCAGATTGACGACCCGAACGTTCGGATCATCAAGCACGTGGCGCACGAAATTACTGCCGATAAAACCGGCACCGCCGGTGACGAGAAGCGTGGTCATCGGTTGGAAGATCCTGTCTACTGGACGGTCGAAGCGAACGCCTGCGGCGGCACCGGGCCGCCGCATGGTCGATCAGAAGGGAATATCGTCTTCGATATGGCGCCGCCTGCAGGCGCAGGTCCGGGGGCATTATTATCGTTATTGCTGCTGTAATCGGACCGACCGCCGTCTTCCAGCGAATCGCTGCCGCCGCGACCATCAAGCATCTGCATCTCATTGGCCACCACTTCGGTGGTCCAGCGATCGTTGCCGTCACGGTCTTGCCATTTGCGCGTCTGCAGGCGACCTTCGATGTAGACTTTGGAGCCCTTGCGCAGATATTCGCCAGCGATTTCAGCCAGTTTGCTGAACATCACGACGCGATGCCACTCGGTTTTCTCCTGCATGTCGCCGGATTGGCGATCACGCCAGGATCTCGAAGTGGCCAGTGACAGGTTGGTCACTGCACTGCCGCCTGCGGTATGACGGGTCTCTGGATCGTTGCCCAGATTGCCGATCAGGATCACTTTGTTAATTCCTCTGGCCATGGTCTCTAGGGCCTTCCATCAGCGGTTGAAACAGTCTGGAAGTCTAGCACAGGGTCGACTCGCCTCCGCCGCGAAAATCCACCCTTCAGGCACAGGAAATCAACCCGTTCTTTGTCGGAAAAGGCCCTTCAGCGCATCAGAGAAACGTCGGCACGTCATCTGCAATCGGGTGATATTCACCGTCTACACCGACCCCAGGCTCGTATAATGCGAAGCCATGAACGAGCTCCCCACCCTGTCCCTCCCGAACAGCCTCGAGGACGTGCTGGCCCTGACCGCTGCAGATCGAGCGGCCGTGGACAAGCTGATCACTCATCGCCTGCGTTCGGACATCGTACTGGTCAACCAGATCAGTCAGTACATCATTGGCAGCGGTGGCAAGCGGCTTCGTCCCTTGCTGCACCTGCTGGCCGCGCGCGCAGCCGGCTACGATGGCGGCCAGCATATCCAGATGGCGGCGATCATCGAGTTCATCCACACCGCAACGCTGTTGCATGACGATGTCGTGGATGAATCGAGTCGCCGCCGCGGCCAGGAAACCGCCCATCGTATCTGGGGCAATGCCGCGTCGGTTCTGGTCGGCGATTTTCTGTACTCACGCAGTTTTCAGCTGATGGTCGAACTCGACCAGATCGCCGTGATGCGGATTCTGGCCGACACCACCAACACCATCGCTGAAGGCGAAGTGCTGCAATTGATGCAGATGGGCAACGCCGAGCTCGATCGAAGCGCCTACTTCCAGGTGATCTCGGACAAGACCGCCTGCCTGTTTGCCGCCAGCGCTCGGCTGGGCGGCGTGCTGGCGCGGCGCGGTGAATCGGTCAATGACGCACTGGCTGATTTCGGGCTGAAGCTCGGACAGGCCTTCCAGATCACCGATGACGTACTCGACTATCGCGCCGACAACGGCGATCTGGGCAAGAGCCTCGGCGACGATCTTGCCGAGGGCAAGGTCACCCTGCCGCTGATCATCGTTCTGCAGCGAGTGGATGAGTCGACCCGCGCCGATATCGTGGAAATGATCAGCGCCGGTGGAAGCGCTGACTACGGACGGGTTCGCGCGCTGATGGACCAGGTCGGCGCACTCGACGCAGCGATGGACCAGGCCCGTGAATTGATCATCGAGGCCAAGACGCGATTATCCCTCCTTGATGAAGGGCCTGAGCGCAGCGCACTGGAAGTGATCAGTGATTACGCCGTGGACCGCTCACTCTGAGCCCGGTTCAGGGTGAACCCGGACCGGCCCGAATCGACTCGGGCTCGGTCTGCAGCAACTCGACCGCCGCCCGAAACCGTTCGCCGCGCTCCTCGAAGCTCTTGAATCGCGGAAAACTGGGCGCACCGGGCGACAGCAGCACCGTTTCTCCCGACCGATAGTTCGACGCCGCCAGGTCAACTGCCTCGTCGATGCTCTGCGCGTGGTGCACGCAGGAGGCGTCCACCGACTGCCCCGCTACCAGCGCGGAGGCGACCTGCGGACCGTTGTCAGGCAGGGTGATCAGGCCGCAAAGCGGGTAGGCCCGACACCAGTCAACCACTGGTGACCACTCGGCCGGGCGCGCCTGACCACCGGCGATCAGCACGACCGCCTTACCGCGCAGCGACTCCAGCGCAGCCCGCGTTGCATGTGGGGAGGTGGCGATGGAGTCATTGATCCAGCGCTGCGCAAGGCCACCGCCCAAGGCTTCGAGTCGATGAATCAGCGGCCGAAAACCGCGCAGGGCGCGATCGCTGATCGCCGGGTCACAGCCGAGCATCTCGCAGGCTTCCAGCGCCAGCGCCGAATTGTCCAGATTGTGGCGCCCGATAAGCTGCAGCTCGCTGAGCGTCGCGACCCGCTTGTCGCCGTGGATCAGATCATCGTCACGGCGGAAATACCGCGGCGGCTGATTGGCCAGTACCCGCCCCGGGATCGCGCTGGTGGCCTCACGCAGGATGGGATCAGCGGCGTTGATCAACAGCGGGCTGGCGCACAGCAGATCGGCCATTCGAAGCTTGCAGTCGTAGTAGCGCTGCTCGCTGCCATGCCAGTCCAGATGTTCCGGAAACAGGCGCGTGATCAGACCAAGGGCGAGGCGACCCTGGAGGTCGGCCAATTGATAGCTGGAGAGTTCGGCAACGATGACATCGGCGGTGGTGTTGAGATGATCAAGCAAGGGAACGCCGATATTGCCGGCCAGCAAGACCTCCCGGCCGTTGGCCTTGAGCAGATGGGCAAGCAGTGAGGCGGTCGTGCTCTTGCCCTTGGAGCCGGTAATGCCGATGACCGGCACATCAGGCCGTTCACTGAGAAAGATCGAGCTCGGATTGACCACCCGGCCCCCTCGCTGCCGAAACGCCAGCAGAGCCGGATGATCCACCCGGATGCCCGGTGAGCGAATGGCCAGATCAAAGTCGGCCAGACGCTGATCGAATGGCCCAACCCGGCCGGCAAGGGCTGCGGGCAGTTCGCCGGCTTCGGCCCACACCAGGAGCTCGGAGGGTTTGCTGCGTTCGGTCAAGGCATGCCAGGCGCTCTGCCCTTCCCGACCAAAGCCCAGGACGACCACGCGTTGACCATTGAACTCGTCAAGCCGCATCGAGCAGGTCCCGAGGAATTCGATGCGGGCCGCCAGGCTGGCAAAGCTCGGCCAGCGTGGGGATCGCCTGGTCGTTCAACTGTCGATGCAATCGACGGTTCAACTCCCGCACGACGCGATGCTCGGCCCAATCAGCCTGCTGCGCCAGGGCAAGCACCGCCGCGCGAGCCTCGTCGGCCTCCCCCACACATTCAAAGGGTTTGATGCCGTCCAGCGCTAGCAGCGCGGCAAAGCCCTCGAGCTGTGCTTCCTGATCCAGCAGATCCTGAGCGAAGATGGCCGTCAGCGCCTTTGGTGTCATGAACGGAGCCAGACAAAGAAATACGAAGTGGCACTTTGGGCAGTGGCCACACCAGCGCTGTCCGCGCGGGCCATCGAGGTGGAAATTGCGATTGCATGAGAGGAAAACTGCTGGTGCCACTGCTCGTGGGCCGCGAACTCTCGACAGATCGCCACTTCTCGATCACGTCGAAGCAGCGAGAAGACCTCGAGCGAGGCGTGAACATAACGCGACACCCAGTCCCCGAACATCGCCTCGAACTCGAATGACTTGGAGAACTGATGATTGACCGCGCGGCCCCGCTGATCGAGGCGGCTGGCTTCGCTGGCCGACCGTTCGTTGGCGAAGACGACCCGGTCATAGTCCATCAGCAGGGCCATCAGAAGCAGAATGGCTGAATTGATTGCCGTGACCGGCACGTGGCCGTTCAATGCCCCGGCCCGGTTGAGCTCGCCAAGCCGAGGATCAAGGGTTCGACGAACCACCCAATGCTGGCCCGGCAGCTCAGCGCCCAGCGCCTGGATCAGCGGCGCAGAGCCGACCTGAATGCTGTCCGGTGATTCGCCCAGGCGCCGCAAGCGCTCCCAGGCCACCAGCGAATCCTTGCCGCCGCCCATCGGAACCAGGGTGCGTCGCTGCAGCTTGGACTGGCACGGTCGTGCGGGGCTGGATTCGCCGAAAGGAAACGCCGGAAACTGATCCGTATCGAGATCATTCTCGAAGGCAAATTCGGCCAGACCTTGCCGATAAAGGCGTTCCAGCCACGCCGATTGCCAGGCGTCGGGCTGGTGGGCTCCAAATCTGACCTGCTTGGGGCAGGCTGCTTTCCAGTAGCTGACCCCGGCAGTCCAGTGCACAAGATCCAGCGCCGCTTCGACGGCGTCAAGCCGGGCCGCTACGGCGTTGAATGGCGCACCGGGCAGCTCCAAGCGCTCTACCAGCTCAAAATCACCCAGTCGGTAGATCAGCTCTACGCGGCCGGATGCGAGGTCCAGCGAACGATCAACGAATTCGAAGTCTTGCGCAGATTCCGGACGCCAGCTCAGGTCGGCAGCGCTTTGTTCAGGACGGTCCATGGGCAGGGTCACCCTGAGTCTCCGCCTCGCCATATGTTCGGCTTCGATACGCCTGCCCTTGCCAGGCCCGCAGCACTGCGTGAATCAGGGTGGCGAGAGGAATCGCAAAGAACACGCCCCAGAATCCCCAGACGCCCCCGAACACCAGCACGGCGACGATAATCGCCACCGGGTGCAGGTTGACGACTTCCGAAAACAGAATCGGTACCAGCACGTTGCCGTCCAGGGCCTGGATGATGGCGTAGGCGATCAGGACGTACCAGAACTGCGCCTCAAGGCCGAAGGCGATCAATGCAACCACGGCGACCGGCAAGGTCGCCACTGCGGCCCCGATGTAGGGAATCAGCACGGAAAAGCCGACCATCATCGATAGCAGCATGGCGAACGGTAATCCAAGCCAGGCAAACACCATGTAGGTGACCGACCAGACAATCAGAATCTCCAGCACCTTGCCGCGAACGTAGTTACCGATCTGGGAATCAACTTCTCGCCACACGCTGGTGACCAGCGCTCGGTCTTTCGGCATGTAGGCCGCCATCCAGGCCAGCAACGGCCGCTTGTCCTTGAGAAAGAAGAAGACCAGAACCGGCATCAGGACCACGAAGATCAACAGGCTGGCCAGACCGATAACCCCCGAAAAAGACACCAGCGTTGCACCGTAATTGACCAGCTCAGTACCCATGTTGTCGACCATCTGCGAGAGCTGTTCTTCCGAGATCAGGGACAATTCTCGCTCAACCTGCTCACCAGGCAATAATTCGCCGATGCCGCTGGTGGTCTCGGTTGTTGTTTCAGGAGTTGTCGGGTCAACACCGGGATCCAGGGGCTGACTGGCGGCCGGAGCAACAATTTGCGGATAGCGATCCGGCAGCGTCGACAGCCAGGCCTGCGCTTGTCCAATGTAGCTGGGCAGCTGCTGAACGATGACCGCAAGCTGACGGGTGAGCATCGGGAGCAGACCAAACAGCAGAAACAGCAGCGCCGTCATGAAGGCGCTGAACACCGAGATGACAGCAATCAGGCGAGGAAGCCCGACCCGCTCGAGCCGTTGAACCGCACCTTCGAGAAGGTAGGCAATGATCAGACTGGCGACAACGGGTGCCAGCATCCGGCCAAACAGAACGACGGCAACCAGCCCTGCCAACAACGACAAGGCAAGGATGACCACCTGGGGGTCGGAAAAATGACGGTGATACCACTGGCTGATTCGCGCGATCATGATCCGATTATACGGAGCCGGGAGACAGTTAAGCGAGCTTGTCAGGGCGAATTGCAGGGAATCGGCAGGAACGCCTCCGTTCCCGCCCCAGCCCGGTGAACCTTTCCCCGTGGAAGGTCACCGGGCCACCCCGCCCTGTACTTTTTAGGAGTGTTGCTGCGCGGGGAAAATCAAAAAATCGACCTGAATCAGTGCCTGGACTTCCATGTCCTGATCGAGCCGGTCTGAAACGATGCCCAGGGCGTTGCCACCAAAGGCGAATTCAGGCGGTGCATAGGAGGCGCTGAGCCGAAGTGACGAATTGAAGCCCAGTCCTTTGGTAACGCCCAGGAAGGCGTGATCCGCCAGTTCTGGGTGACAGTGCGTCGCGAGTACAGGGGCTGTGGGAAGCGGCTGCGTGCGGGTCTGGTAGTCAACAAAAACAGCGAGATCATAGCCATTGGTCCACTGCCAGCCAAGGCTGTAGACGACAAGATCATCCCAGGCAAAGCGTGGGCTGGTGCTATCACCAGGAGCGAGGTGAAGCGCGCTGGCAGGGTCCGGCTCGGAAAGGCGCCAACCTCGCTGTAGAAGATCTGCTCGATGCCGAAGCGGAGAGAGCTACGCGGCGTTGCGTGGAACTGCACCCCGGCCTGGACGCGAGATGGGATATCGAGCTCGGCGACCGTGCCGTACAGTCCCCGGATGGTGGCAAACTCGGCCATATCGATTCGAGACTGCGCGGCTGCTTCGACGGACCACTGGGAGCTCAGGTGCTGATGAAACCGACTCTCAGCCTAGCGCCGTGGGTGACTTCAGGACGGCCGTAGGTTTGGGAAAATGCGCTGTATTCAGCGACCGACGCGTTATCCGCCTCCACCAGATTCAGAACACGCTCGACCCATAGCTCTGGCTGGCCAGTACGGCAGAAATGGTCAGATCACTGAGTCGCTGAGATGGCTGGTCAAGCCGGGCATCAGAACGGTTGCTGAAGGTTTGCCTTGCGATCCCAGACCACGCGATGCGGGGGTCGAGTCAGGCCGACTGCTGTTCAGGCCCAACAGCAAAGGGGAGACTTGGACGGCGCAGGCCTCAGCTGCAAAGTCCGGGGCGTAATCAGCTGCTCATCCAGCGCGAGCCAGCTCGAAGACGGGGCCGGCGACGTATCCAGTCACCGAGTTGAGGCGTGATTCGATGCAGAAGCAAGCGTTCCCAATAACCCGAAGCTGGCAGACATCTCTGAGCTCGAGCCAAATCGCTGGCAGAGCCACCGACAGCGAGACCGAGCAAGTCAGGCTGCGGCGAGAAACTCTGACGGCAAATAGGCGATTGGGAAAGTCTGGAAATGCGCAGTTCAATGGCGGTGCGATTCTATCGCGGCCTTTGGCATAAATACAACGAAAAACTGCATTCAGTGGGTAAAAATCCACAGAAGCTGGCCAAAACCTCGAATTGCGCGTCAAAAATGTTGCAAATAAGCAACAAGAGATACCTGCCGATTTGGACAATGCAAATAGCACCAACAAGCAGCCCAAAAAAAAGCCCGCAGGAGGCGAGGTTCCAGCGGATCTTGGTCGCTCCTAAACCTTACTCAGGTGCGCGAGAAAATCGCCCGAGCGCAGCTTCAGCGCCGGCAGGTTCAGGCCAAACGCTCACAGATCGCATCGGTGAAGGTCTGAGTTGTGCCGCTGCCGCCCAGATCCGGCGTCGTGCGATCAGCGTCTGCAATGGCTGCAGCAATCGCTTGCCTGAGCTTCTGTGCATTGTCAATCTGGCCCAGGTGGTCGAGCATCTGCGCCGCACCCAGCAACAGGGCGCAGGGATTGGCGATGCCCTGCCCCGCGATGTCCGGCGCAGAGCCGTGAACGGCCTCGAACATGGCCACGTCCTTGCCGATATTTGCGCCCGGCGCCAGACCGAGGCCGCCGACCAGACCGGCACACAGGTCGGAAATGATGTCACCGAACAGATTCGTGGTCACGATCACATCGAACTGTTCCGGCCGCATCACCAGCTGCATGCAGGCGTTATCCACGATCAGATCGTTGAATTCGATCTCCGGATAGTCCAGCGCCACGTCGCGCGCGACATCCAGGAACATGCCGGTAACGTCCTTCAGGATGTTGGCCTTGTGCACGGCCGTGACTTTCTTGCGGCCCACGCGCCTGGCCATGTCGAAGGCAAAACGCACCACGCGCTCGCATCCCGACCGGGTGACGACCATTTTTGACTCCGCGCGCGAGCCGTCGGGTGCCGTGTAGGCGCCTTCGCCTAGATAGGCTCCTTCGGTGTTTTCGCGCACCGTGATCAGATCGATATTATCGTAGCGCGAGCGCGTACCCTTGAAGCTTACCGCCGGGCGGACATTGGCAAACAGGTCGAAATGCTTGCGCAACTCGACGTTCAGTGACTTGAAACCGCCACCGACCGGGGTTGTCAGGGGTGACTTCAGCGCAATCGTGTTGGCGGCAATCGAATCCAGCGTGGCCTGCGGCAGCAGCTCGTGTTTCTTCCTGGGCAGCCAGAAGACCGGCCAGCTGGAAATCGTATTCCAGCCCGGCGTCCAGCGTATCGAGCACCCGCAGCGTGGCTTTCATGATTTCGGGGCCGATGCCGTCGCCCCGGATAACGGTAATTCGCTGAGTCACGTCAGACGTCCTTGGATTCAATGTCGATGGTGTGCTGTCAGCCGTGCATTATAGCGTCGGCTGGCACCCTGAAGTCGGCCGATACCGACAGGCTAGAGACCGAGCATACGGTCCAGCACACCTTCCTGATCCAGAGCGTCGAGATCGTCAAAGCCGCCGACATGGGTATCGCCGATAAAGATCTGGGGCACGGTTCTGCGCCCGCTGCGAGTCATCATTTCATCGCGCTTGTGCGGCTCGGACAGCAGCGAGATCTCGGTCCAGCTCACGCCTTTGGCGGTCAGCAGACGTTGAGCTGCCACGCAGTAGGGACAGGTCGCTTTGACATACATCAGGATTTCGGGTGAGCTCATGAGAATTCAGCGGTGAAGGCAGAGTGCCTAAAGATAGGGGTTCTGATGCGATAAGGGCGCCTGTCCTGCCCGGGTGCGCGCACGCCGACCCGCCAAGAAAAAGGCAGTTAAACGGGGCTCAGATACACCAGTCAGGCTTGGGGTAGCCTCCGAGGCGACAGGCTTGTCGAACGGGGTTCTCACTGAACAAGCGATACAGATCCCGGCTCGAAATCCTTGGATCCTGCCGCGCTCTCCTGAATTCGCCGATCACCACCCGCATCAAGGGCGCCGTGCCGTAGCGCGCATGATGCGCTCGAACGAAATCGATCAACCACCAATGGTCATCAGTCAATACCTGCCCGGCATCGCTCGCCATGTGTGCCGCCAGCGCGGGCGTCCACTGGGATGGATCCAGCAGGTGGCCATCGGCATCCAGCGCAATGGCCTGCCCGGCATGGTGGATTACCGTTCCCGAGCTCATACTTCGAGCAACCGCAGGCCAGACCTGGAATTCGGGGCATGGCGATCAGCACTCAGAAATTCGATACCGCGCGATCGCTCTCGTTCATCTGCTGGCGCGCCAATCACTTGAAGCGAGGCCAGCTCGAAGTCCAGCAGCTGCTGCCAGGCCGCTCGGGCCTTGGGCAAAGAGATCAGCGATGCCCAGGCCTCAGCCTCAAAGCGCACCGCCAGGGGAATATCCAGGGTGGCTGCAGCAAGCAGGACTTCCAGCGTTTCCTGCCAGCCCAGTTCATCCCGGACCTGACGGATGCTCACGGCAACTGGCGCGTCAACGCGCTTATCATCACCATCGGCCTGCCAGCTTCGAAGCCGTGCATCCCAGAACCGGATCAGCGTCGAGGCCTGAACGCCCTTCGGTGCTTCGCCGCAATCACGGCGCTGCCAGGCAGATACACAGTACGCAAGATCGAGACCGGGCTCGCCACACAGCCCCAGCCAGGGTGACGTTGGATCGCTCAACGAACAGACGGCGTCGGAATGAAAAAACAGCAGGGCCGGGCGCGAAAGCGCTCGAGCCTCGCCGAGCACGGATTCCAGCTCGCTTGGCTCCAGCTTTGCACGAATCATCATGACGCTGATGTAGAGTGTTTCGACATTCATTGATGCCACAGCGCGAACCTCCGACGTTGAAACCGGTCTTAGAGTTTATATGCGTATCTTGCGACACCTTGTCACACTGAACCTGCTGTTCTGGGCCGGCATCCTAGCAGCTCAGAGCACCAGCGGACTGCCCGACATGGGCGGCACGAGCACCCGTGTCCTGCCGATCGAACAGGAACAGACCTTTGCGCGGGATTTCGAGCGCTACATGCGAGCCCACAACCTGCTGGTCGAAGACCCCCTGATTCGCGACTACTTCGAAGACATGGGCTTTCGGCTGGTCGCGCATTCCGATCGCAAGGACGGAAGTTTCCACTTTTTCGTCATGCGCGAAGGCAGCATCAATGCCTTTGCCAGCGTCGCCGGCGTGATCGGCCTGCACTCAGGCCTGATCCTGCTCGCTGAAGACGAAAATGAAGTGGCCGGCGTGGTCGCTCACGAAATCGCTCACGTAACTCAGGACCACCTTGCTCGCGGGCTCGAAAATTCGCAAGAGGTTTCACTGCCAGCAATGATAGCAACCGTCGGTCTGGCCATCGCGGCAAGCGCGGCAGGCAGTCCGGAAGCTGGCCAGGCGGTTCTGATGAGCGGGCTCGGCGTATCCCAACAGCTGCAGATCAACCACACGCGCCAGTCCGAAACCGAAGCCGATCGAATCGGCATTTCCCTGCTCGGTCGGGCCGGGTTCGACCCCGAAGGCATGACCCGCTTCTTCGAACGCATGAACGTTCGCAGCCGGGCAATGGGGCAAGGGCCACCCGAATACCTGCGCACCCACCCGCTGTCTATCAACCGGGTCGCTGAAGCCCGCAGCCGAGCCGAGGAAGTCGCTAACCCACGCGCCCGCCTCGAACCCTCAGAAGAGGTTCATTTCATTCAGGCCAGGCTGCGAGTGCTGATGAGCGCACGCCTCGACCACACCATCAGCTGGTTCGAAGCACGGCTGGAAAACGGCAGCCGGCCCGCGCCGGCAATGCACTATGGCCTCGCGCTGGCACTGAGTCAGGAAGGAAGAACCGCTGAAGCGTGGGAGCACCTGAACAGCATTCTCGAACAGCCGTCACAGCACCAGATGATCCAGCTGCTCCAGGCCGAGATCCTGCTGAATCAGGGCCAGACCGAAGATTCACTGGCCATTCTGGAGGCGCTTTACAATCAGTTTCCGGGCAGCCGCAAGGTGACAAGCCAATACGCAGAAACACTGATGCACGGCGATTCAAGCGCCAATGCTGCCCGAGCAAGCGCAATCCTCAGACCCTACCTGCGCCTGTATCCGACCGACCTTCGAATGACCCAGCTCTATGCCCAGGCGGCGAACCGCTCCGGCGACGTCATTCGCGCGGCCGAAGCGGTGGCCGACAGTTACTACCTGCGCGGCGGCGTCAAGGAAGCCATTGAACAACTCGAGCGGGTCCACGACCGCGATGACCTCGACTATTACCAGCGCGCGCGGATCAGCGCGCGGCTCCGGGAATTACGCGCCGAACAGCTGCGGCTCCTCGCCAATCAGTAGCTTTCCGACGCGATGCTTCAAGCGCCGGGCATGGGCTGAGACACGGCGCTTCTTCGGGCACCTTGAGCGCATGCTTTCTTGTACAGTAAGCGCATGAATGCCAAACAGAACCCTGCGGAATCGACGCCCCGCAAGCACAAAGCCGAACGAGTCATCGAAATCCGCCAGCAATCCACGCCGCTGGACGAGTGGCGACACGCGGACTTGGATTCGCCCGAGCTGCTGCTCAATCGCGAGCTGAGCCTGCTTGCGTTCACTCGCCGGGTCCTTGAACTGGCAAGAGACAGCAACGTCCCGCTGCTCGAGCGCCTGCGCTTCCTGTGCATTTCATGCACCAATCTGGATGAATTCTTCGAAGTCCGGGTGGCTTCAGTCCGGCAGCGGCTGCAGCACGGCGTCAACCTGCCCGGCCCGGATGGACTTAGCCCCACGGCCACGCTGGAGGCGATTCGCGAAGCGGTTCTGGAGCTGGTCAAGGAACAGTATCGAGTACTCAACCAGGAGCTCACCCCGGCCCTGGCTGAGGAAGGCATCTACATCCTGCGCCGTTCGGAATGGAACAAGCGCCAGAAACGCTGGCTGCATCAGCATTTTCGCCAGGAGATCATGCCGGTACTGAGCCCCCTGGGTCTGGACCCGGCGCATCCCTTTCCTCGGATTCTCAACAAGAGCCTGAATTTTGCCGTCGCCCTGGAAGGGCGAGACGCGTTTGGACGCGACAGCGGAATGGCCCTGGTGCGCGCTCCGCGATCACTCCCTCGAATCATTCGCGTGCCCAAGAGCTACTCACACGGTCCGAATGACTTCGTATTCCTGTCGTCTATCGTGCATGCCTTCATCGACGAGCTGTTTCCCGGCATGAAGGCGCAGGGCTGCTATCAGTTCCGCGTCACCCGGAACAGCGAACTTTTCGTTGATGAAGAAGAAATCGAGGATCTGGCCCACGCGCTGGAAGGCGAGCTCATGGAGCGCGGCTTTGCCGAAGCGATGCGGCTGGAAGTCGCCGACAACTGCCCGGAAGACATCGCACGCTACCTGGCCAGCAAATTCGGCATCGAAGACGGCGACATTTATCGCTGCGAAGGGCCAGTGAATCTCAACCGCCTGAGCGCGGTGTGCGATCTGATCGATCGCCCTGACCTCGGCTACCCCCCTTTCCAGCCGAACACCCCCAAGGCCTTGCAGCCAACGACCAACCTGTTTGCCGCCATTCGTCAGCGAGACTGGCTTTTGCATCACCCCTATGACAGCTTCCAACCGGTGGTGGAACTGATGCGCCAGGCGGCTGCCGACCCTTCAGTGCTGGCGATAAAACAGACCTTGTATCGAACCGGCGTCGATTCAGCGCTGGTCGGGCTGCTTATCGATGCGGCTCGCGCCGGCAAGGACGTGACCGTCATCGTCGAACTGCGAGCGCGCTTCGACGAAGAAGCCAACATCACCTTGGCAACCCGAATGCAGGAAGCCGGCGTGCAGGTGGTCTACGGCGTGGTCGGCCACAAGACCCACGCCAAGATGATGATGATCGTTCGGCGCGAGCGCGGACGACTGCACCGCTACGTGCATCTGGGGACCGGCAACTATCATCAGGGCACGGCCAAGGCCTACACCGACTGGAGCCTGATGACGGCCGATCCCGAGCTGACCGAAGACGTCCATCGGATTTTCCAGCAGCTGTCCGGGCTGGGCCGCGTACAGGAACTCAAACGCGTGGTTCAATCACCTTTCGGTCTGCATGACTTCCTGCTCAAGCGCATTCGACGAGAAACCAGCAACGCGCAAGCGGGGAAACCGGCCGCCGTCTACGCCAAGATGAACTCGCTGACCGAATGGTCGATCATTCAGGCGCTTTATGAGGCCTCTCGCGCCGGCGTGGAAATCCGGCTGGTGGTTCGAGGAACCTGCTGCCTGCGACCCGGCGTGCCGGGGCTTTCCGAAACCATCCGCGTGCGCTCGATCATTGGCCGATTTCTGGAGCACAGCCGGATATATCACTTCCATAACGACGGTGACACCGAGACCTGGGCGTCGAGTGCGGACTGGATGGAGAGAAATCTGTTTCAGCGCGTCGAAGTGTGTTTTCCGATCTGTGACAGAAAGGCCGCCAGACGCGTGCTGAAAGAAAGCATCGATCTGGCCTTCGACGACAATCTCCAGGCCTGGGAGCTGCACGCCGATGGCAGCTATCATCTGCGTCGGCCGGTGGATAAAGAACAGCCGCTCTCAGCGCAGCAAGTTCTGATCGAACAGGCCAGCAGTGGCTGAGCGTGAGCTGTATGCCGGGATCGATCTCGGCTCGAACAGCTTCCACATGATCGTCGCTCGACTCGAGCACGGTCAATTTCGCGTCATTGACCGGCTCAAGGACATGGTCCGTCTCGGCGGCGGTCTCGACGACGAGGGGCGACTGGACGATGAAACGCGACGCCGCGCCGTCGCAGCCCTCGCCCGCTTCGGCGAACGCATCGGCAACATTCCGGAACAACAGGTGCGGGCCGTTGGAACTCAGACCTTTCGCAGACTCAGCAATCCTGCCGCGTTTCTGGTGATCGCAGAAACCGCACTCGGCTGCCCCATCGATATCGTCAGCGGGCGCGAAGAAGCGCGGCTGGTCTGGCTGGGTGTCAGCCAGGGCGTAGCACCAACTGAAGGCGCTCGCCTGGTAATTGATATCGGCGGCGGCTCTACCGAGCTGGTCGTCGGTGATTCCCTGGTGCCGGAGCTCGCTGAAAGCCGCCCCCTGGGCTGCGTCAGCCTGAGCCGATGGGCCTTTCCGGACGGCCAGCTTTCTCTGCCGCGTTACGAACGTGCCCTTGAGCGCTGTCGAGCCGAACTCCAGGCCTGGGCGCCGCAGTTTCGCAAGCATGGCTGGGATCAGGCGGTCGGGACGTCCGGCACCATTCGAGCGATTGCCTCGATGCTTGAAGCCCGTGAGCCAGGTCAGGATGGACAGATTACGCGCTCAGGCCTGGATCAACTCAGGCAGGACCTGCTCTCCTTTGCCTCCTTCGATGCCATCGAGCTGCCGGGACTGTCGGAACGACGCCGACCCGTGATTGCCGGGGGTATGGCCGTGCTCGATTCGGTCATGGACATCCTGAAAATCGATCGGCTGCAGATCTCACCCTTTGCCTTGCGCGAAGGCGTGCTCCAGGACCTGATGGGGCGCCTGGGTCAGCAGGACCCGAGAAACACCACGGTGCAAGGGATGATGGCGCGTTACCAGGTTGACCAGGCGCAGGCCGAACGGGTCAGCGACTGGACCAGCAAAGCCTTTGAGCAGGTTCGCAGCGACTGGGCCATGCAATCGATTCATGGCGAACTGCTGCAGTGGATCAGCCAGCTGCATGAAATCGGTCTGAGCATCGCCCACGATGGACATCAACGCCACACCGCCTACATTCTCGAGCACTCGGACATGCCGGGGTTCAGTCAACAGGAACAGCAGTTCATGGCAGTGATTGCCGGCTTGCAGCGCCGACGCGTGACGGCTGAACAGATCAACGCCTTGCCCAGCCGTCTGCATGCGGTGGCCGGTAAATCCGTGGCGCTGCTTCGGCTGGCGGTCACGATCTGCCGAGCTCGATCCGAGTCGGAGCCGGTCGATTTCGCTCTCAGTGCAAACAACGAGAAGCTGACACTGCGTCTGGATTCGCGCTGGCTGTCGGCCCGACCGCTGGTCCGCCATGATCTGGAAATCGATCGCCTCGAGCTCGAAAAACTGGGGCTCAAGCTTGAGATCGAATCCGCGTCGGACGATCACGGCCCAGCGCGACTCACGCTATGAACGCGCTGACGGATTGCGCGCGAAAAGAGGCGCTGTCGCAGCGTGCCGTGCTGATCAGAGCGCTGCGCGCCTTTCTCGATCAGCGAGGATTGATCGAAGTCCAGACGCCGGTCATCACGGCCTCAGGGATCACTGACCTCCACATCGAAAGCGTGCGACTGGCCAATGATCAGGGCTATCTGCGCACGTCACCGGAATATGCCCACAAGCGTCTGCTGGCCAGCGGGCTCGGCGATCTGTATGAGTTAGGCCCGGTGTTTCGTGCCGAAGAGACTGGCCGCCTGCATCGCGTGGAATTCACTTTGCTCGAATGGTACCGTCGGCAGATGAGCTGGAAGGCGCTGGCTCAGGAAACACTGGATCTGTGCCAACATGCGCTGAAGACGCTCGGACAGGCGCGCTGGGCTGAGCGCTGGCAGGATTGGAGCGAGTGTTTCAGGCAAGCCGGACTGCCCGATCCTCTGGAAGCCAGTGATGATGCGATTCGCCTGGAAACGCCCGACCTGCCGAATGACTGCGACCGAGACATGCGCCTGGACTGGCTGTTTTCGACCCGTATACAGGCCGAATTCCAACCCAGGGTCCTGACCATCGTGCATGGTTACCCCGCCAGCCAGGCGGCCCTGGCCAAGCTCGATGAGCAGGACCCTCGGAAAGCACAGCGTTTCGAGCTGTTTGCCGGCGATATCGAGCTGGCCAACGGCTATCGGGAACTGACCGACGGGAACGAACAGCTTCGACGATTCAAGGACGACAACGCCAGACGGCAGGCGCTGGGACGAGTGCCCATGCCCATCGACAAGGATTTCATTGCCGCCCTGCGGCGCGGCTTGCCCGAGTGCTCGGGCGTGGCTCTGGGGGTTGATCGCCTGGCCATGGTGGCGCTGAAAAAGCACGATATCGGCGACGTCCGCAGCTTCGCTGAAAGCGCAAAGGCCGGCTGAGCCGCGGGGCATCTGCAAGCAAGCAGATGCCCCGCAGAACATCGCTGGAGAGCGCAACCGATACCGACGTGCCGGTGATACAAGGCTAGTTCAGATCGGTGACAACTTCATGACTCGCGGCATCGAAGGCGGCACAGGGGCCGAGCCAGCAATCCTCGACGCGTCGAAAAAGCAGCCAGGCGCGATCGGCCAGGCCCAGTCGATTGGGATAGTAGAGTCGTGCCATCGACGCGACGGGCATTCGCATGACCTGATCATTGGCGCCAAGCAGCGTCAGTTCACCGTCTTTGATCGGTAAAGGGTCCACGACGGGTGCCGAAAACGCCTCTGGTAGATCCACCAGACTTTCCGCTGCAGAATCCGGGCGCAATGCGACCGGGAAACCCGGGACCAGACGTCCATCAGCGCTTTCGACAACGGCAATACTCAGCGGCCGCGTCCGGGCCAGCAAGCGATCACCCATCGGCCGTTCATCCGGCTCGAAGACAAACTCACGAACAGCCGAACGACCATCGGGCTCGAGTATCACGAGCTCGTCAACCGAGGTCGGCCAGAGCGGCTGCAATACATGTCGAGCAGGGACCAGCGAAAGTAGTAGAATGGCGAGCGCAATAAGGGGCGCGGCGCTAAGCTGCTGAACCCAATACATTGCAGGGCTGGACATCATGGCGGAAATATAGCACGGTGGAATCAGGTGCCATGATACGGCCCGAAAAACAGACATCGGGGGGTGTAGCAAGAGCAAAAGTCAACGACTACCAGGCGAGCTCAAGCCGCTGGAGCATGCGTGTAATGAATGATGCAATAAATATCCGTCCCGCTCGAAATGCCGAGCTTCCGACGCTGGCAAAACTGATCGTCAATCAGCTGCCGGACATGATGGCCGGCAAGAAGCGCCCGGACAACATCGAAAATCACCTCGCCCGATTGATTCCGGATCAATCGCTGATCATTGCCACAGCTGGCAATCGCCTGGCCGGCTTGACCGCTGTCGATCTCGACCACTGCCAGGTGCTGGCCTGTTACCTGGATCCCGAAACCGCGTCGCCTGAGACGCCGCGCCAACTCTTCCGAGCCGCTGAAAAGCTTGCCCTGTCCTACGGCGGCCGGCGGCTGTTCTGTACGGCGAAGAAGCAAGTCAGCGGATTCATGGCCGCCATGGGTTATCACCCGGTCAAGAGCGATGGCGCTGACGATTCAGGGCTGATGGAAAAGGATCTGCTGGCCAAGGCCAAGCCTGAACTCCTAAACCCCCGCCCGCGCCTGGACGCGATCGGTCTGCCCGAGGATTACGGCCTGCAACACCGCATGCGCCTGATCCCGGAGGCCTCCACGCTGGTGCCCATCGGTCGCGACATCTTCGATCGCGATCAGCGACTCACGCCCGCAGCGGCGACCGCGTGGAACAGAATGCAGACGGCGGCCGCCGGCCGCGGTGTGGAACTCCAGCTGGTCTCGGCCTTTCGAACCGTCGTTTATCAGACCAATCTGTTCCAGCGCAAGCTCGACGAGGGTCAGAGCGTGCAGCGCATTCTGTCGGTGACGGCAGCACCCGGCTACAGCGAACATCACAGCGGGCGGGCCATCGACCTGACCTGCCCCGGCCAGAAACCGCTGGAAGAAGAATTCGCGCAGACCAAGGCGTATGAATGGCTCAAGGCCAACGCCGGCATCTACGGCTTCAAGGAAAGCTATCCGCGAAACAACCGGCATCGTATCCGCTGGGAGCCGTGGCACTGGTGTTACCACCACCGCCCGGGAACCTGATCAGGATTTCTTGATCGCCGCGTAGGCGTCGAGCGCCCGCTCACGCGTGCGTTTGAGATCAACGGCCGTGGCTGGTGCATAGCCACGCCCTTCAGTGGCAGCGACTTCCGGCTGGTGAACGCGAGCACCGGCGATGCCGCGAAGCTCGGGGCACCAGCGCCGCACATAATCACCCTGCGGGTCAAACTTTTCGCCCTGCAGCACAGGATTGAAGACCCTGAAATACGGCGCCGCGTCGGCACCGCAACCTGCCGTCCACTGCCAGCCCTGCGTGTTGTTGGCCAGATCCGCATCGACCAGCGTATCCCAGAACCACTTGGCCCCTTCCTGCCAGGGAATCAGCAGATTCTTGGTCAGATACGAGGCAACGATCATGCGTACTCGGTTGTGCATCCAGCCGCTGTGCCACAACTCACGCATGCCGGCATCCACCATGGGCACGCCGGTCTTGCCCTGCTGCCACGCTTCGAGATCGTCTTGATAGTCGGCAGGCTTGCGCCAGGGAAAACGATCGAACTGGCCCTTCAAGGGCTGATCCGGCAGGTGCTGAAAATGAAACAAGAGGTAGGTGGAGAACTCACGCCAGGCAATTTCTCGCAGGAACGACAAGCGGCCCTCGCCACTGGGTAATTCTCCGGCCGCATCAAGGGCCAGTGCAATCTGCCGCGGCGATAATTCACCAAAGTGCAGCGATGCCGACAGGCGCGATGTTCCATGCCGGTCAGGTCGATCTCTCAGGGTTGAATAGTCGACTACGGCACCGTCCAGAAAATCATCCAGCGCTCTGCGTGCAGCCAGTTCGCCGGGCTCCCAGCGCTGCGAAAAATCATCGGCCCAGCCCAGCGCGGGCAGCAATCCAAGGTCATCGAGTGAATCACTCTCAGGCCACTGCCCGGGCGGCGCGAGCTCTCGCGGCTCCGGGCAGCGTTCAAGCGCACGCCAGCGTTTCTGAATCTGCTTCCAATAGGGCGTGAAAACGAGATAGGGAGAATCATCGGCCTTGAGGATTTCCCAGGGCTCGAAGAGTAGGCGCGCGTTGAAACTCCGGACCTGCAAGCCCTGGTCGCCCAGAGACTGCTTGATCGCTCGATCGCGTTCAATGATCTGCGGCTCGTAGCGTCGATTCCAGACTACCGCCTCGGCGCCGCAGTCTCTGGCGATCCGAACCAGCTGCGCCTGCGCATTTCCCTGGGCCAGAATCAAGCGACTGCCCCGATCGACAAGCCGCTCCGACAGCGCTTTCAGGGAATGGTGCAACCACCAGCGGGACGCACTCCCGGGGGCCCAGGGTGATTCGGAATCGGGGTTGCTGACAAAGACCGGAACGACGCGGTCGAAGTGATTTCGCGCATAGTCCAGCGCGGGGTTGTCGGCGAGTCGGAGATCGCGTCGAAACCATACGATTGCGGTAGTGGCCATGCGCGCAGATTGTAGATCACTGCGTCAACAACAGGTGAGTGACTTCCGCGATTCGATCCGATGCAGTACGATGCCTGTTTACCCTTACTGATCACTTCAGGAGTTGACTACACAATGAACGCCGATCTACTCAAGACCCTCGCAGCCCATTTTGACCAGGACAGTATTCAGAAACTGGGACAACAGATCGGTGTGCCGCAGGAGCAGACCCACAGCGCCATCAACGCTGCACTTCCGGTGCTGGTCGGAATGCTGGCCAAGAACAATGAATCCGAACAGGGTCACCAGGCGCTGGCTCGCGCCGTTGAACGCGATCATGACGGCTCGATCCTGAGTCAACTCAGCGGCTTCATGGCCGAAGGCAACACCGGGATGGGTGAAAAGATTCTTGGCCATGTCTTCGGATCGAACAAGGCACCGGCTGAGGCCGGTCTGGCTGAACAGACTGGCCTGCAGAGCGATCAAATCAGCAAGATGATGGCCATGCTCGCGCCGGTAGTCATGGGCGCTCTGGGCCAGCAGGCCCGGGCTTCCAGCGGCAGCACGGCCGGCAGCATCGGCGACCTGCTTCAGGGCTCGATGGGCGAACTACTGAAGGGCAGCAGTGGTCAGGCGGGCGGCAACGTGCTCGGTCAGCTGCTTGGCGGCGGCAAAGATCTCGGCGGCCTCGCCCAGGCTGGCAGCAGCCTTCTCGGCAGCCTGTTCAAGCGCTGATTTTCGGCCCGAGAAACTGATCAACCGGCTTCGACGCGGCGCTTCATACGCGCTGCGTCGGAGCGCCGGGACTCGAGCGCTTCGAAATAGCCCTCCTCGATTCCGGTGACGTAACGCCCGCTGAAACAGGAACTGTCAAAACCGTCCAGCTTCTCATTCTTGCCGCGCACCGCCTTTTCCAGTGCGTCCAGGTCCTGATAGATCAGACGGTCAGCACCGATCGCCTCGCACACCTCTTCTTCGGTCCTGCCGGCGGCAATCAGTTCGCTGGCCGACGGCATGTCGATGCCGTAGACATTCGGGTAGCGCACCGGAGGCGATGCTGACGCCAGATAGACTTTCTTCGCGCCTGCCTCTCTAGCCATCTGGATGATCTGGCGCGAAGTTGTGCCACGCACGATCGAATCATCAACCAGCAACACGTTCTTCTTCCTGAATTCCAGCGAGATCGTGTTGAGCTTTCGCCGCACCGATCGCGCCCGCTCCTCCTGCCCCGGCATGATGAAGGTGCGGCCGATATAGCGGTTCTTGATCAGACCTTCGCGATATTTGACGCCCAGCATGTGAGCCAGCGGCAAGCAGGCCGTCCGGCTGGTGTCGGGCACGGGAATAACGACGTCGATGTCATGGTCGGGCCAGACCCGGAGAATCTTCTCGGCCAGTTGCCTCTCCCATGCGCAGACGCACCTTGTAGACCGACAGGTCATCAAGCATCGAATCCGGGCGGGCAAAGTAGACGTACTCGAACAGGCACGGCGTGTGCGCCCGCGCTTCGGGGCTGACGTGACGGTGCAGCTGGCCCTGCATGTCCACCAGCACCGACTCACCGGGCGCAATGTCGGAAATCAGCTTGAATCCGAGGATGTCCAGAACCACCGATTCCGAAGCAATGATGTATTCCGCTCCTTCCTGGGTTTCACGACGTCCGATCACGGCCGGTCGGATGCCATTCGGATCTCTGAAGCCCAGCAAACCCACGCCGGCAATCAAGGCGACTGCGGCATAACCGCCTCGACAGCGTCGATGAACCCCGTCGACGGCGGCAAAAACCTGTTCAGGTGCGGGTGCTCCTCCTTGCAGGCTGGCCATTTCGTGGGCCAGGCAGTTCAGGAGCACTTCAGAGTCGGACTCGGTATTGATGTGGCGTCGATCAAGGGCAAACAGTTCAGCGCTCAAGGCCTCTGAATTGATCAGATTGCCGTTGTGGCCCAAAGCAATCCCGAACGGCGAATTGACGTACATGGGCTGGGCTTCGTCGGGTCTGTCACAGCCAGCCGTCGGGTAGCGAACGTGGGCAATGCCGATATCACCGGTCAAACCGGCCATTGAATCCTCAACGAACACGTCACTGACCAGGCCCATACCGCGAGCCGAACGCATTCGGCCCTGGTCCAGCGTGGTCATGCCCGCAGCATCCTGACCTCGATGCTGAAGGATGGTCATGGCGTCGTACAGCCTTGCCGCGACCGGGGCTTGACCAAAAATTCCGACTATTCCACACATGGCGCTTGACTCTTAAGGTTCCGCTCGGGTTTCTTCAGGGACATCGGTCGCCGGCTCGGGATCGATGTCGGCAGCATCCGCAGCCGCTTCCATCTCTCCGTCAGACGGCGCTGACTCGGGAATCTGGGATTGTAATGATTCGGGAAATTGATCCACGGCCCATATCGCCGTGCGCTCGAAATGCGGCAAGAGCTGCGATTGCTGCCACCAGGGGTCATTGGGAAAGGGGGTGAAACGCGCAACGATAACCGCTACCAGAACGATAGCAGCACCCCGAAGCAGACCAAAAATCGCTCCCAGCAAGCGATCGTTCTGCTCAAACCCGTACTGCTTACCAGCTTGCCCAGCAGATAATTGCAAAGCGCACCGACCACCAGCACGGTCAGAAAGACGCCCACGAACGCGACGATCAGGCGAACCGACGGCATTTCGATCCAGGCCATTTCCAGCGCCAGCGGGCCGAAGCGCAGCGCAAGGTAGCCGGCGGCAATCCAGACCAACAACGAGAAAGCTTCGCGAACGAAGCCGCGAAACAGGCTGACAAGCATGGAAACCAGGCCAATGGCCAGAATGGCCAGATCGGCACCATTCATGGATGGGACACCACCAGGCCATCAATGCCATCGTCTTCGGACATGCGAGCGAGTCGCTGCACGGCTTCATCGCGCGACCCCAATGGCCCGACACGGACACGCCAGATGGTTCGCGACCCAGCCCTGTCTTCGTGAACAAAGGCGTCGTACCCCTGCCCGGCCAGCTGATCGAGCAGGCGAACCGCATTGTTCCGGCTGGCGAACGAGCCTACTTGAACGGCATAGCCCGAACGGCCAGGCCGCTCGGGCAGGTCAGCGGCGCTGGATTCGACGATCACCGGGTCGACACCCTCGATCGTCTGGCGGATCTGGCTGAGCGCACGCTCGGCATCACTGCGATCGGAATATGGGCCAGTGCGCACCCGATGCAGTTCGGACGGCCCGCGCACCAGAAGGTCGATACTTGCCACATGGCCAAGCCGGGTCAACCGATCGACCAGGTCATCGGCGTTCTGACGGCTGCCGAAGCTGGCGACCTGTACTTCAAAACCACTTCGATCCGATGAGTCCGCTGGCGCAGCGGTTTCCGGGCCAGACGACGCTATGGCTTCGGGTGCCACCGGGTCAGGCTCGCTCGCCGCCACACTGCCGCCACAGGCTCGGCTGGCGCTGGCGGTTTCGGATGCACTGGCGGCGGCCTCTTCGACCACGGGTTCAGCCCTGGTCTGGCCCTCAGGTTCTTCAGCCTCGGATTCGATCGCTGCGGCGAGATCCTCACGAGACCGGGATTCACTGGCGATATCCGGCGTGATTCGCGGCGGATCGATGCGCGTCGAAGACGAAGTACTCTCATCGTCACGCGCAGACTGAGCCGTCGTCCTGGCTTGATCCGGATCCAGAGGCAAACGGCGAACCGTTGCTCGATCACCGGGGGCGCTGGGCAGTTCGATGCTGAGCTCTCGACTGACCGAGTCCGGCTCGGGCCCATCAAAAAGCATGGGAACAAAGATGACCGCCAGAGCAATCAGTATCGATGCGCCGATCAGGCGCTGCTTGAGCACTTTATCCATGACACCCTGTTCAGTGAGAGTCAAAAAGCGGCCAGGCTTCGGCCACCGTGCGAAACGAGCCGAACACCACCACTCGACCTCGGGATCCAGCGAGGGCCTGCGCGCGCTGTACCGCAAGGGGTAAGGATTCTACCGTGTTGACGCTTCCCGTGACAGCGGCATTACGCAGGAGGAAAGCAATTTCATCCCTGGACCGCGCCCGATCACTGTTCAGCGGGGGCACCAGCCAATGATCAAAAGTGGTTCGCAGCGCCCGAGCCACGCCCTGTACGTCCTTGTCGGCAAGCGCCGCAAAAACGGCGATCATCGGCGACTTTTCCGTTTTTTGCAGGTAAGCCGCCAGCGCGCGCGCGGCGGCCGGATTATGCGCAACATCGAGAATAACTTCAGGATTATCTGCCACTTGCTGCAAGCGCCCGGCCACCCTGGCCTGAAGCAGACCTTGCGCGATCGCGGCATCATCCATTGGCAATCGGTCTCGCAGCACGATCGCGGCCATGGCGGCGGTGGCCGCATTGGCTTGCTGCCACTGGCCGGACATCGCTGGGAGCGGCAGATCAAGTACCTGATCGGACCAGCGAAGCTTGAAGCGCGATCCATGACGCCGCGAATGAAACTCGCGACCAGCCCGCCACAGCGACGCACCCGATGCTTCCAGCACCAGATCGAGACCCGCTGGCGGTCGCCGCTCGCCCAGAACCAGCGGGCGCCCTGGGCGTGCGATGCCGGCCTTCTCCCGGCCCACGTGCAAGCGCGTCGGCCCCAGCCATTCGGTGTGGTCGAGACCGATCGAGGCAATCACGGCGATATCAGGATCCAGGACATTGACGGCATCCAGACGCCCGCCCAGGCCGACTTCAAGAATCCAGAAATCAACTCGCGCCTGATCTGCCAGCACAAAGCCCGCCAGTGTCGTGTGTTCGAAATAGCTCAGGAAGACCTCGCCTCGGGCCTGTTCCACCACAGACAGGGCGCGGGCAACAGCAGCGTCAGCCGCCTGCTGACCGTCGAGCCGGAATCGCTCGGAATAGTCGACCAGATGGGGCGAGGTGTAGGCGAAGGTACGATGGCCGGAGGCACGAGTCATGGCCTCGAGATAAGCGACGATCGATCCCTTGCCGTTGGTGCCGCCGATGGTGGCCACGGTTCGGTCTTTCAGGGTCAGATCGAGTCGATCGAACCGTTCGAACGCGATCCAGACCGAGTCGACATTCTGGATTCAGGCGTGCGCCGCTTCGAGCTGCTTGAGCCAGCCAGCGCGGACTGGCTCAATGCTCAGCGCTCGTCGCTTGCGTCGGTCGATTCAATCGCCGGCGCAGGATCGACCGGCTCCGGTTCTAGCAGCTCGCCTTCCTGCACCGCAAAGCGCTGACTCAGCAGCATGCTGAGCAAGCCATGAATGCGCTGACGCAGCTCCCGTCGATCAACGATCTGATCGATGGCACCCTTTTCAAGCAGGAACTCGGAACGCTGGAAACCTTCCGGAAGAGTTTCGCGGACCGTTTGTTCTATGACCCGGGGCCCAGCGAAACCGATCAGGGCATTCGGTTCCGCCAGATTGATATCGCCGAGCATGCCCAGGCTGGCTGAAACGCCGCCGGTGGTCGGATGCGTCAGCACGCAGACATAGGGCAGACCGCGTTCTGCCATGCGCGCCAGCCCGGCCGAGGTGCGGGCCATCTGCATCAGCGAAAACAGACCTTCCTGCATCCGCGCGCCGCCTGATGCCGCAAAGCAGACCAGCGGCAGATTGGCGTCGAGGCATTCGTGCACAGCGACCATGAAACAGTTCACCTACAACCGACCTGCGCATCCAACAGCGGAAATCAAAGGCAATAAAGACAGATCCAGGCCCAGCAACTGACCACGCAGAACGATCAATGCGTCGGTTTCACCGGTGGCCTTCTGAGTAGCCGAGAGCCGGTCACGATAGCGTTTGGTATCGCGAAACCTGAGCGGATCAACGGGTCTGAGATCAGCACCCAGCTCGATCTGTTCGCCTTCATCCAGAAACGCCTTCAGGCGCGCGCGACCCGACAGACTCATGTGGAAATCGCATTTCGGACAAACCCGAAGATTGCGCTCCAGCTCTGGCTGATACAACACGGCATCACAGGCCTTGCATTTGGTCCACAATCCATCGGGGACTTTTCGCGTCTTGCCGCCGTCGGTTCGGATGCGGACCGGCATTAGTTTCTGAACCAGCTCATTGTGCTGCAGTACACCCGGCCTCCGGGATGGGAAGCGCGATTATCCATGGCCTTGCGGACTGGGGCAAGGAAGTCCTGCACCACCTGGACCGCCTGCTCAACCGTATCGCAATGGTCGAGCCGGTCGACCAGAGCCGAGCCGATAACCACGGCATCAGCCACTTCTGCAACGGCTGCGGCCTGCTCCGGCTCGCGGATACCAAAGCCCACCGCGACCGGCAGATCAACCTGGGCACGTACTTTCTCGAGCATCGGACCAAGGCTGCCGACATCAAGACTGGCGGCCCCGGTCACGCCCTTGATCGAGACGTAGTAAACGAAGCCGCCGGCCAGGCGCGCCGCGTGCGCGAGGCGATGTTCATTGGTGGTCGGTGCAATAAGAAAGATCTGGTGCAGCCCCTGCTGCGCGAGCAAGCCGCGCAGATCGTCTGCCTCATCGGCTGGGCAATCAACGATCAACAAGGCGTCCACGCCCGCTTCAGCAGCTTCTCGCGCAAACCGCTCTGCGCCGCGCCGCTCGATCGGATTGGTGTAGCCCATCAGAATCAACGGCGTTGCTGCGTCCTTTTCCCGGAACTGCCGGACCATGGACAACACCTCATCCAGATGGGTGCCGTGCTCAAGCGCCTTGGCGCAGGCGTTCTGGATCACCGGCCCGACGGCCATGACGTCTGAACGGCATTGCTCGACCAGGTCGGTCGGCCAGCGACCGCCGTGCAGAATATCGACACCGGCATCCGGGTGCGGTGATGCCCCGCTGTTGAGCAAGGTAACAGCGCCCGCTGGCTTTCAGTTCCTTGAAACGTTGGTCAATTCGATTCAAAACTCGATTCCCTCCAGGTCAGCCACGGTGTGGATGTCCTTGTCTCCGCGCCCGGACAGGTTGATCAGAATCAACTCATCCTTCGGCAACTCTGCCGCCAGCTTCATGCCGTAAGCGATCGCGTGAGCGGTCTCCAGGGCCGGCATTATGCCTTCGGTTCGGGTCAGCGTGTGGAAGGCCTTGAGCGCTTCCTCGTCGGTGATCCCGACATACTTCGCCCGGCCAATGTCTTTAAGCCAGGCGTGTTCAGGGCCTACACCAGGGTAGTCCAGGCCGGCCGAAACCGAATGGGTGTGGCGAATCTGTCCGTCATCATCGTCGAGCAGGTAGGTCCGGCTGCCGTGGAGCACGCCGACGCGACCGGCACAGGGCTCGCCGTGTTCATCGCCCGACAGTTAATGACCGGCAGCCTGGACGCCGTACATCGCGACATCCCCGGTCCTCGATGAATGGATGGAACAATCCGATGGCGTTGGAGCCGCCCCCGACACAGGCCACCAGAGCGGCCGGCAGCTTGCCGTACTGGGCCATCATCTGCGAGCGGGCCTCGCGACCAACGATCGCGTTGAAATCGCGAACCATCGCCGGGTAAGGATGCGGGCCGGCCACGGTACCCAGGATGTAGAAGGTGTCGACGTTCGTCACCCAGTCACGCATCGCCTCGTTGAGCGCATCCTTGAGCGTCCGTGAGCCAGCCGTCACGCTGACCACCTCAGCACCCAGCAACTTCATGCGGTAGACGTTGATCGCCTGACGTTTGACGTCATCAGCGCCCATGTAGACCACACAATCCATACCCAGACGAGCAGCGACGGTCGCTGAAGCGACACCATGCTGGCCGGCGCCCGTTTCTGCGATCACGCGCTGCTTGCCCATCGCGCGCCAGCAGGCCCTGACCAATCGTGTTGTTGATCTTGTGAGCGCCCGTACGATTCAGATCCTCCTCGCTTGAGCAGGATCCGGGCCCCGCCGATCTGCTTGGCCAGCCGTTCGGCCTCATACGGTGATGGGCGACCTGTCGCAGTCGGGTCGATCGCGATCCAGTTCAGCGAGAAAATCCGGATCGGCGAGATATTTTCGCCACGCCGCGTCCAGCTCTTCCAGCGCTGGCATCAGGGTTTCCGAAACGAAACGCCCGCCAAATACGCCAAAGTGCCCGCTCAGGTCTGGAACCTGAGTTTCGGGAGCCAGTTTGAGTGCTGGATCAGCCATCGGTGTTTACCTCATTTACTGCGTTGATGAACCGTTGAACAAGACTATCACTCTTGATCCCCGGACGGGACTCGACGCCGCTGGACACATCCACGGCATTCGGCTTCGCAATTCGACAGGCTTGTGCGACATTGTCAGGCGTCAAACCGCCGGCCAGAACCCAGGGGCGCGGCAATTCCGGAATCGCGCTCCAGTCGAACACTTCGCCGCTGCCGCCCATGACCTGTCCGGCATGGGTGTCGAGCAGAATCGCGTCAGCATCTGCATATGCTTCGAACGTGGAAGCATCACTCTGGCTCAGCGCCAGGGCCTTGATCCACGGCCGTGAAAACCCGGCGCAGAATTGCGCTGATTCCGTCCCGTGAAATTGCAACACATCGAGCGAAACCGCCTCGAGCGTGCGCTCGACGTCCTCGACGCCTGCATTCATGAACAAACCCACGCGGGTCACGAACGGCGGCAGCGCACGGACCAGGCAGGCAGCCTGCGCATGGCTGACGTAGCGAGGACTGCGCTCGACAAACACCAGCCCGACTGCGTCCACTCCAGCCCGAGCGGCGGCCAGTGCGTCCTCGACCCGAGTGATGCCACAGATTTTCGTTCGAATCATTTGGATTCAGCGTGTACGGATTTCTCTAGTTCGAGTGGCCGGCGTCGGCTTCGAAAGTCACGTCAGTCCGAATGGGCAACTCCGGGTAATCGGGGTAGCTTGGGTACATGAACGTTAGACCTTCAGGTGGAGCAGTCACGCCTGCCTGGGTTCGATCGCATGCACTCAGCACCTGCTGTATCCACGCCATCGAACGGCGGCCGTCACCCACGGCAATCAGCGCACCAGCGATGTTTCGAACCATATGGTAGACGAAGGCATTGGCTTCGATGTCAATTCGGACTTCACTTCCGTGACGGTCAACCGACAGCGCGTGGATCGTCCTTACCGGCGATTTGGCCTGGCAGCCTTGCGCTCGGAAACTCGAGAAATCATGCTCGCCCAGCAAGGCCTGGGCGGCCTCGTGCATTCGCTTGGCGTCGAGCGGCTGGCGTATCCAGGCCACTCGCCCGAGATCCAGCGCTGGACGCACCCAGCGATTCAGAATTCGATAGCGATAACGTCGGCGAGTGGCCGAGAAGCGGGCGTGGAATTCATCGGAAACCGGTCGGACCCAGAGCAGGCTGGCACCTTCATGCAGCGCCGTGTTGGCGCCCAGGACCCAGGACCGCTCGGTTCGTCTGGCGTGGCTGTCGAAATGAATGACCTGACAGCGGCCATGCACGCCGGTGTCCGTCCGACCGGCGCAATAGACGGTTACCGGATGGTCAGCAACCCGGCTCAATGCTGCTTCGACGCTGGCCTGCACGGTTGGCGACTGGCGCTGACGCTGCCAGCCGTAAAACCGCGTGCCGTCGTATTCAACGCCGGCTGCGAGTCGCATGCGGTTTAGCGGATCAGATGCCGTCAAGAAGTTCCTGCGCCTGACTACGCATGGCGCTTGAACCTCCCTTGACAATCTCCTCAAGCAGCGTGCGGGCCGAATCCGGGTCGTCCATGGAGATATAGGCACGCGCCAGATCCAGTTTCACGTCGGCATCGTCATCGCTGAGATCGGATTCACCGTCGTCAGCCGCCTCGTTATCAAGGATCGAGGCTTCGGCGTCATCCTCACCTGACACATCATCGCCTTCGGCCAGGAAGGCTTCAAGCTCGCGATCGCCAACGTCCTCGAAATCGATCTCTACACACCAGATCATGCGTTGCCGTCCGAACTCGGCCCGAGGGCGCCTTTCTCGGACTCGGTCGCGTCGCGGGGCGGCCGAAGCTCGTCGGGATCCATTCGTAGTAGCGCCATTGAACCGGACTCGCTGGCAGATCCAGCGGTTCGTCGGCCGCCCGGTCGCGGTAGCTCATCCGAATCGTCCGTCAGATCGTCCAGAGCGGGCTCACGGCTTTCCCGTTTCGTGCTGCCATCACCGCCCACTCGAATTGAACCGCGACAAGCTCATCGTCATCCGAGTTCACCTCTGAGTGACGGGCCTTTCCCGCAGACACATCGAAAGCATTACCGCCGTCCAGGGAATCAAGTTCATCATCGTCGTGATTCGGCTGGATCTCGATGTTCGGGGGCGCTGAGTCGAACCAGAAGCTTCGTCATCATCCAGTCGACCTGACAGATCAGCAAGATCCATATCCGCCTTGACCATCACGATCGTATCGCTGGCCGACGATGTGAAATCATCGTCACTATCGTCCAGATTCCCTTTTCGGTCTCGGCAAGTCCACGCCGTTGTCTTCCGACTCGACTTCGAGCGTCGAGCCCACCAACTCATCCGATCCGTTTGCGATGACTTCTCGGGCTGATCCAGAATGCCCAGCATTTCGCGCGTCCGCTCATCCAGCCCTTCATTGGTGTCGTCAGCAGCCAGGCCAGTCTCACGCGGCGTCAGCAAGGGATGATCGGGGGCATGAGCACCGCCAGGTTCAGGGGCGTCCGCCGCGGGCCGTTGTCGTCGTCGACCCGGCCACGGTCGTCCAGCACCGGCAAGGCGTCGTGATCGTCATCGCGGCCAGGATTTGCCGGCGAGACGCGCGCCGGCACGCTGCGGCTTTCAGCATGATGCGCATCAACGTCATCGTCGGCCTGATCGGGCCCCATCAGGAGGATTTCCCGCCCAGGATCTTGCGGATGAACAGCAGCACCGTCCGGGATTGCTGCACCGCCTTGCCGATCAGCACCCAGCTCCATAAAACCGCCTCGATCGCGAGTTGTGCGGGTCACCGGCATCGTTTCCGTGCTCGCGGGACTATCGAGTTCATCAGCCTGATCGCTCGCGACCGTAGACGGGCTGGTCGTCATTCCCGCGGCAGTGTCGGCGTCGTCCGTTACGCTATCGAAATCATCTGCGGAAGTTTCAGCGGCGGCGTCCAGCGCTTCATCGCCCTCAACCACACTGCGATCTGATAGCCGAGCTCGTCTTCTGCTCGCGGAAATATTCGTCGATTCCGATCAACGGCCTTATTGTTGCCGATCGCATCGCCGCTGCGCCATGGTCTCAGCTTGAGCCGCCTGTCTTCCGGAGCGAAGAGCTTCGCGGCTTCTCTCAGGCGCGATTCAAGGGTAGCAAGTTCTTCATTGGCAACCGCCATTCCCGCCATATCGCGTGCTTCGATGGCATCGCGAATGTCTTCGATCTGTCGATAAAGCTCGTCGTTTTCCAACCCTTCGGAATAGACTTGATCTTCGAGCTCGGCCAGACGGCTGTTGGCGTCATCGATCTCGGCCTCGGACACCGCCGGCACGTCGTCAACGCTTTCGCCTTCCGGCGGGACGACTTCCAGTCGATAGGTCGAATCATCCTCGACTCGATCAAGTTCGGCCTCGGCCATCACCGAAGAAGACGAAATCGCCGATCACCGGCACGTCAGCGACCGCCGAACCAGCCTGCCAGGCCTGCATCTGGGCGCATTCGACGATCAGCGTCGCTGACCCCGATATTGGCCATCTCATCACTGCTCGGCATATCCAGAATGGCATCACGACGCAGCTGGTTCACGTTGCCGTCGATAAAGGCTTGCGGGTTGCGATCAAGAATGGCCAGCATCACCGGATTCATGGTCAGCTGGTGCTTGGACGCCGCGAGCAGGGCGATGCTCCAGAGCGTTCGCCCTGGCGCGACCGGACCCACCGAACGTGAACCCACGGAAGCGGGCTGGGTTACGGACCGCGGCTCAACTGCGGGTTGCTGGACTTCGGGCGCGCTGACCATGGGCTCGGCGGCCGCGGGCTGTGTGACCGATGTTTCAGGCTGGGGCTCGGACACCGGCTCCGGATCTCTCACCCGCGGCGGCGCCGGACGCGGCGCTGGCGCTACGCGGGTCGGCTCGGGTTCTGCTCGGGCAGTCGGTGGGGCGGCAAGCACGGGTTCGGCAGCCGGCGCAGCTTGCGGCGTTTCCTCGACACGCCGGATTGGCGGCGCCACCGGCAAGGTGGGAGGATCCAGGAACAGGGTGTATTCACGCAGCACTCGACCGCTGGCCCAGCGCGTCGATCAATATCCAGAACACCTGGACGACAATCCACGATCCGATGCCGCGAATCAGCGGCGGATCGACCCGACGATCAAACGCTCACATCCAGCCCGAGAGCCAGCGCGGCGGACGGCACACCGAGACGACCGTAGTCTGCCTGGCCCGCAGGCGCAACGGTCAATGAATCCAGGCTGCCTCCGTCTGGCTCGATAAGGCGAATGCTGACATCCAGGGGCTGCCCCAGATAGGAGTCGACGCGTGCTTCTCCCAGCCCAAGAGCTCGCAGGCCATCGGCAGGAAACAGTGCGATTGCGACAAGCAGCAGGCTTGTCAGAAACAGCTGAACTGCTACGAACGCATCGACCCGCAACTTCGAAGAACTTTTTACGCTATTCAAGAGGAGACCAACCTCTTCAGAGACAAGAACCAAGCTGAAAGGCCACCAGAATCAGTTTGACGCCAACCCTTCAGCTTCAGGCACGATCAGCCGCGACCAGCAATTCCGCAATCTGTACGGCATTGAGGGCCGCACCTTTGCGAATATTGTCAGAAACGACCCATAAATCAATCCCTTGATGATGACTCTTCCAGATCATGCCTGCAACGCCCCACCCAGACCGCATCATCGCCTGCGGCGTGCTGCAGAGGCGTCACAGGGGCGGCATGCGTCGTCAACATTTGCACCCGGGGCCTTCTCGAGCAGGCCTTGACCTGATCAATCCAATAGAATCAATGGTTTCCAGGTGAATTGCTTCACCATGTCCGACAAAAACAGGCACTCTGACTGCAGTGGCGTTGACGGCGATATGATCGGAGTCAAGAATTCGCCGCGTTTCATTGTGCATTTTCATCTCTTCACGGGTGTAACCGTTGGCGTCGGACTGATCGATAGCCGGCGATCACATTGAACGCAATCGGTGCGTCGAACGACTTCCGACTCAGGGTCTCTGAAGTTGAAACGGTCAGCGCATATCTACACAGCTCTTCCATGGCTTTCTGACCGGCACCGGATACGGATTGGTAGGTGGCTACATTGACGCGAGCGGTTTCGACTGCTGCGGCGTGGATCGGCGCAACCGCCAGCAGCATCTGGATCGTCGAACAGTTCGGATGGCAATGATGCCCTGTCCTGGCCAGTCCTTCAGCACCTCGCCATTGACTTCCGGCACAACCAGAGGGACCGCTGGGATCCATCCGGAACCGCGTGGTGTTGTCGATGACCGTGCATCCAGCAGCAGCTGCCCTGAGGCGCGTACGTTTCGGAGACCGAAGCTCCGGCAGAAAAAAAGGCAAAATCAACGCCAAATCTTGTGAAATCAAAGGTCAATGCAGATCATCGACCAAGTCAGCGACTCGCGAACCCATATTGACCTGGCGCCCAATCGAGCGCTCACTGGCCAATGCAATGACCTCTCTGACAGGGAAGCCGCGCTCGGCCAGCAGCTCGAGCACAGTTTTCGCCAACCATGCCGTCGCTCCAACGACGGCAACGCGATAGCGTTTCTTGGTCTTGCTCATGGTGTTCAGTTTGCGGAGAATCAACCAGCTCAGATTACCTGATTGGAACGGGACCGGCCGGGTCAAAGCAACCAGCAATTGACAGCGTTCGACCTCGACATAGGGATCACAAGGAGCACGCCGAGGGGCTTCAGGCGTCATTTTGCCGGTAGGTCGGAGCCCGGATCGCGCAGCAGCGCTAACTGCGAACAGCCAGGCACTCGGCCTGCGCCCGGACCATCAAACCAAGACAGTCCAGAATGGGCGTGGACATCACCACATTTTGCGCAGTTGATGCAGCAGGTAATGATCCAGCAGGGTCAGCGCGAGCATGGCTCTCGTCGAATCGAACGAATGCCCACGACAGGGCATCGTGGCGTCCGGTAGTTAGATTGACCGGCTGACCGTCATCGTCACGGTCCTGGCCGGAATGCGCAAGGATGAAGTCGGCTTGAAGGCGACCGCAACTTCGACTGGCTGACCAGTGGAGATCCCGCCGAGAACGCCGCCGGCATGATTGAGGTGAAGTCCCTCGGGCGTGATCTCATCCCGATATACAGTCCCTTTCTGGGTCACGGACTCGAAGCCGGACCACTATCTCACGCCCTTGACCGCATTGATACTCATCGTTGCCGAGCCAGATCGACATCCAGCTTGCCGTTGACCGGAGCGCCGAGCCGACAGGAACGCCGGTGACCCTGGCCTTGACCAGCGCGCCCACGGAATCGCCTGATTTCGACAGTCCGTTTCATGACGTCTTCGAGCGCGGACGCCCGGTCGGCATCCGGGCAGAAGAACGGATTGCTGTTGATGACCTCGGCGTCGAAGTGCTCGTCGCAGACCTGATCACCAATCTGCGACATCCAGCCGGTGATTTCGACCCCCAATCGCCGTTTCAGCTATCTCCGAGCCAGCGCTCCAGCAGCCACGCGCATGGCCGTCTCTGCGGGCCGATGAACGGCCGCCACCTCGATAGTAGCGAATACCGTGACTCCACGTAGATGATAGGTATAGTCAGCGTGACCGGGACGAAATTGTGCGGGCAATCTTGCTGTAGTCCTTGGAGCGCGGCATCGGTGTTGTAGATCAGCAGCGCAATCGGCGTGCCCGTGGTTTTTCCCTCGAACATCCCGGACGTGATCTGAACGTCTTCCTCTTCCTTGCTCTGCGAGGTATGACGGCTCTGACCCGTGGCTCTGCGCATCAGCTCAATGCGAATTTCTTCGGCGGTGATTTCGAACCCCGGCGGAAACCCGTCACTGATCACGCAACGCGGTCGCCGGACCGTGACTTTCGCCAAAGGTCGTGATTGTCACGACCCGTCCAAACGTATTCATTCCTGCTGACCATGCTCTATTGATGCTCCGATGCGTCAAATCGATGGGCGCCTGCTCGATACCGCAGTGTCGTGCGGTCAAGTTGGTGTTTCGGACCCGAACCACCTTCGGGCGTGACCCAGGTGATGACCTCGTAGGGATCCTTGATGTCGCAGGTCTTGCAGTGCACGCAGTTGGCGGCGTTGATCTGCAGGCGCTTGCCGGCATCATCCTCGACTATTTCGTAGACGCCGGCCGGACAGAAGCGCGTGCACGGATTGTTGTATTCCTCGACGCACTGGGTGAAGCAGACGTCCGGGTCAATGATCTTGAGGTGAATCGGCTGGTCTTCGTCGTGCTCGGTGGCGGCGAAGTAGACACTGGCCAGGCGGTCGCGTGGCGGCAGGTGCGATCGATCCAGTCGCGGTTGGAGCGATTCGTAGTCGGCCATCTTGTTCAGCGCACGGCTCATGATCGGCGTGGTTCTTCAGCGTCCACGGTGACAGGCCTGCGGTGACAGTTTCCACGCCGGCATTGGCCAGTCCGAACCATGCCCTTGTTGAAGCCGGGCCGGATGTTGCGCACCTTGCGCAGTTCCTTCATGACCACCGAGCCGCGCAGCTTCGCATCCCAGCCGGCGCTCTTTCCGGTTTCGGCGATGTGTTCGGCGGCGAGCATGCCCGAGCGCATGGCCTGATGGGTGCCCTTGATCTTGGGCACGTTGACCAGGCCCGCGGAGTCGCCGATCAGCATGGCCCCCGGCATCTCGACCTTCGGCAGCGACTGGTAGCCGCCTTCGATGATCGCGCGTGCGCCGGCCGAGAGGATCTCGCCACCTTCGAGCAGCTTTGATCATCGGATGGTTCTTGAGTTGCTGGAAGGCCTCGAACGGCTTGAACTCGGGATCTTGACATAATCGAGCCCGGCGACGAAGCCAATCGCGACGCGGTCCTTGTCCAGGTGGTAGAGGAAGCTGCCGCCGTAGGTCGTCCGGATCGAGGGGCCAGCCGAACGTATGCACGATCTTGCCCGGCTCGCCGCGGCCCTTCCGGCACCTGCCACAGTTCCTTCAGGCCGATGCCATAGGTCTGCGGATCGCTCATCGCGTCGAGCTTGAATTTGGCGATCAGACGCTTGCTGAGATGGCCACGACAGCCCTCGCCAAGCACGGTGATCGGGGCACGGATCTCGATGCCCTCGGTGTAGCCGGGCTTGTGCGTTCCGTCGCTGGCCACGCCCATATCGCCGATCACGACACCCTTGACCGCACCGGCTTCGGCACCGGCCGATCAGCGCGGCAAAGCCCGGAAATAGATCGACGCCCAGTGCCTCGGCCTTGCGGTGCCAGCCAGGCGCACATAGCGCCCCAGCGAGACGATGAAATTGCCATGATTGTTCTGCTGAGGCGGTGTCGGCAGCTTGCGTTTGCCGGTTTTCGACAGCATCAGAAATTCATCGCGGCCCGCCGGCACGCAGATCGGCGGCGGGTCATCGCGCCAGCCATCAATCAGGGCATCCAGTGGCTCCGGTTCGATCACGGCACCCGAAAGAATCTGGGCACCGATTGCCGACGCTTTCTCGATCACGCAGATGTTGAGATCAGGGTTCAGCTGCTTCAGACGGATCGCGCAGGCCAGTCCGGCCGGACCGGCGCCGACCATGATGACGTCGTATTCCATCATTTCCACGTTCGGATATGCTTTACTCCTGACTTTGCTCAGGCCTCAGCTGATTCGAGGCGTGGATAGGGAGAGACCGCAAGGATAAGCAGGGCCAGACGTTCGGTAGAGCCAGGCGTCAAGCCAGGTCAGAAGCGGCGCTTCGATCGCATCGAGCATCAACGGCTGCGCCGCTTGCGTTGGATGAATACCGTCCGCCATGATCATCCCGGGCTGATCAAAGATCGCCTCGAGAAAAAATGGAAACAGCCTGATCCCATGCGCTTCGGCCAGACTCGGGTAGATGGCCTCGAAACGACGCAGATAGACCGGACCCAGGTTTGCCGGCAGACGAACCTGCATCAAAGCCACGTCGGCGCCCGATGCTTTCGACGCTTCGATGACGGCACTCAAATTCCCCTCAAGCTGGGCCGGATTCAGGGCACGCAAGCCGTCATTGCCCCCCAGAATGATCAACACATGGCTGGGCGCGTGGGTCTCAAGCAGCGCTGTGGTGCGGAATGCAGCGCCGGCGCTGGTCTCCCCGGAAATGGCGGCATTCACCACGCCCCAGGACGTACCCAGGCGTTCGGACAGCAGATGCGCCCAGCCCGCTTCACGCGGCATGTTATAGGCGTCTGACAGACTATCGCCGATAATTAAGAGTTTATGATCAGCGGCCAGCCCTTTGGCGGGTCCGATCAACAGGGCTAATACCAGCCATCCTAAGCCACCAAGAGCTCGGCGATGGCGTTTTTGGGAGCACGTTTCATTCATGTCGACTTCGAATTCCAAGCAGAAACTGTTGCGCTGTGATCACGTCGGTTATGCCGTTCAGGCACCCGGCGGACATCTCGATATTCTCAACGATATCAGCCTGGACCTGAACGCGAACGAAACGCTGGCCATCGTCGGTGCCTCCGGTTCCGGAAAAACCACGCTGTTGGGCCTGCTCGCCGGGCTGGAACAGCCGACCAGCGGCGAGATTCATCTGGCCGGGGAAAACCTCAATCAACTGGATGAAAATGAACGGGCCAAGCTGCGCCGGCGACGAGTCGGGTTCGTTTTCCAGTCATTTCACCTTCTGCCCAGCCTGACGGCCCTGGAAAACGTTCTGCTCGCGCTGGAAATCGGCGGCTTTGACCAGGCCCGCGATCTCGCTGACCAGCGGCCAGCAAGCGTCGGCCTCAGCCATCGTATGGATCCGACTACCCGCGCCAGATGTCTGGCGGCGAGCAGCAGCGCGTCGCCATCGCCCGGGCCTTCGCCGGGGATCCGGTCATCCTGTTCGCCGACGAGCCGACAGGCAATCTGGACCGCCGCACCGGCGAGTCAATCGCCGATCTACTGTTCCAGATCAACCAGGATCATGGCACGGCGCTGGTCCTGGTCACGCATGACTTGCGGCTTGCCCAGCGCTGTGACCGAATTGAAGAAATCGAAGATGGCAGCTTGCTGGATCGGGATTTGACGTCCGACCGGCCGGCGCTTCGAGTCGCTGACAAGCCGGCGTGATGAATACCTTCTCGCTATCCTATCGACTGCTGCTGCGCCAGGGCCGCTCCGGCAGCCTCGGCCTTCTGGTCGCCTGGCTGCTGGTGGCGGCAGCGGCTCTGCGCAGGCCGTAAGCGTGTTCACCGATCGCGTCGGACGATCGCTCGATCGCCAGGCTCGGCGAAGCGCTGGCTGCAGACATCGCTGTCGGCAGGCGCGCCCGATTCCTGATCGTTTTGAACTTCAGGCTCAGGCGCTGGGGCTGGAAACGGCCAGGTTGATAACGCTCAGCACGGCCCTGTTTGTTGGCGATGAATCCCTATTGGTGGACGTCAAGGGCGTCTCCGAGGGCTATCCTCTGCGCGGGCAACTACAGGTGGCTCCGACCAGCAGTGAGAATGGTTCCGCGACCAGCGACATTCCCGCTGTCGGTGAAGCATGGATGGAGCCTCGCGGTCTGCGCCAGCTGGACGCCGAAGTGGGTGATATCGCGATGTTCGGTGTCCATGAGCTGCCCATTTCTCGCGCCCTGGTATTCGAACCCGACCAGGGCGGCGGACCCTTCCTGCTCGCGCCGCGCCTGATGGTCAATCTCGATGATCTGCTCTCCAGCGAGCTGCTCGGCGCCGGCACGCGTGCGCGCTATCGCTTGCTGGCCGCGGGTGACGAGTCAGCGGTGGCCGAGTTCGAGCGCTGGTTGGGTGACGAAATCGATTCTGCCAATCAAACGATCATCACGGCAGCCGATGCCGACGATCAACTGGGACCGGGGCTGTCACTGACCCAGGCGCGGCGCTTTCCTGGGCGTGGCGGCCCTGATCTACGCCGCTGATCCTGTCTGCGCCTTGCGGTGCGTCTGTCAGCGCTACGCGCTTTGGCTCGATCAACGCGATCTGGTCGCGCTCCTGAAGTCCTTTGGAGCAACGGCGTCCGAAGTCATGAGCGCGCTGGGTCTGATGCTGCTTTGGCTGGCGCTGGTCGCCATTGTCCTTGGTGGCGCGGCCGGGCTGATTGCGCAGGCGGCGATCACCCAGATTCTGATCGATGGTCAGGGCACTGGATTGCCACCGCCATGACTCTGGCCAGTGTTGAGCTCGGGACTCTTCACCCTGCTGCTGGCCGCAGGCTTCGCCCTGCCGCCGCTGATCAATCTGCGCCAGGTTCCGCCGATGCGGATTCTCAATCAGTCGCTCGACCATAGAATCGGCCTCGGCTGGGCACTGTGGATCCTGCCGGTTGCAAGCGCGCTAGCCATCCCGGTCATCCAGCTGGGCAATCTGCAGCTGGCCGTCATTGTTCTCGGAGGATCACTGGTCCTGGCCGGCGTTCTGGCGCTGGCTGGCTGGATCGCTATGCGCCTTAGGTGGCGCCTTGGCGACTCGGGCGCGCTCGGCCTGGCGCTTCGGTCTGGCCGGCCTGCGCCGCCGCCGGGCTGCCGGTGTGATCCAGATCACCGCGCTGGGTCTCGGGTTGATGGCGCTGCTGCTGCTGATGATCGTTCGTACCGAACTGCTGGGTCAGTGGCGCGGAAGCCTGCCGGAGTCCACGCCCGATCATATCGTGGTCAATATCCAGCCTGACCAGGTTGGTGCGGTGGATCAGGCCCTGCGCGAGGCTGGCGCGCAAAACCTTCAGATTCGCCCGATGGCCAACGTCAATCTGATCGACTCCAGCGGCACGATGAATGATGAACGATTCGGTCGCCAGGTCAACGTCTCCTGGATTGATCAACTGCCGCCTGCCAACAGCGTGATCGAAGGCAAATTCTTCGCGGTCGATGCCACTGGCGAGATTTCGCTTGCTCAACGGTGGTCGCCGAGCGCACCGGCGTGGGCCTGGGCGACACCCTGACGTTCGAATCCGGCGCGCAGCGGTTCACGGCCAAGGTCACCAGCATACGCAACGTCGAGTGGGACTCGTTCAACGTCAATTTCTTCATTCTGATGAGCCCGGATGCTGGCGAGCTGCTGCCGCATCAGAACATCGCCAGCTTTTATCTGGCCGGTCAGGACGCTGGCGTCCTGGTGATCGATCAAGGCCGGCAGCTTCCTGAACTTCTCCATCGTGGTCATCGATGTCGGGGCGCTGCTTGATCGGGTCAGCGACATCATCGACCGCGTCACTTCAGCCGCCCAGGTGGTGTTCATCTTCACGCTGCTGGCGGGCCTGGTCGTGCTGTTGGCCGCACTCGAAGCCACCCGCGATGAACGGCGGCATGAATCAGCACTGATCCGCACCCTGGGTGCCGACAACAGCCTGATTCGTCGCGGCCTGTTGATCGAGTACGGGATCATGGCGCTGATCGCTGCATCTCTGGCCACGGTCGGCGCGGCACTGGTCGGCTGGCTGCTGGCCAGAGAGCTGTTCGACTTCAGCTATCAACCCTCACCGACGCTCTTCATTGCCGGCTTCCTTACCGCCTTCGTACTGGTCGTGGGCAGCGGCTGGCTTGGCAATCGTTCCGTACTGGCCACGCCACCGGTTCGAATCCTGCGCACCGGCCAGGCATGAAGCAGGCCAGCGCCATCGTTGAAGAGCAGGATCCGCAGGCCCAGCTGATCCTGACCGGCCACCCCTGGCAGGTGATGTGGACCATGAGCTGGCCCGCTGTTCTGGTGATGCTGCTCTTTGGCCTGAATGCCGTCATGGATGCAGTTTTCATCGGACAGATGCTGGGCGAGCAAGCCCTGGCCGGCACGGTCCTCGCCTACCCCATCACCCAGCTGACCCTTGGCCTGGGTTCACTGGCCGGCGTTGGCGGCGGTGTCGCGCTCTCGATCGCGATTGGCCGCGGCGAGCGCGAACTCATGCGCTGTCTTCCCGGCACGGTCGTGGCAATAGCCGGTCTGCTGGCGCTCGGCTATGCCTTGATCGGCGCCGGTCTGGCCGAGCCGCTGGTGCGCGGCATGGGTGCCGACGGCGAACTCGTGCCGATCGCTGCCAGCTACCTCCAGGCCTCGGCGCTGGGCGGCTTCGGCGCCATCGCCGGCATGACGCTGAACATGATTCTGCGCGGCGAGGGCAAGATGAAGCTGGCTGCCGGCTACATGGGCATCGGGCTACTGGTCAACATCATCCTGACGCCGATCATGATCGGCTGGCTGAACATGGGCGTGGCGGGCGCCGCCTGGGCCACCAACATCGGCGGTCTGATCGGTGGCCTGCTGGTCTGGCGACGCTTCGCCCGCGGACAGGCCAGCTATCCGGTCAACCCACGCTATATCGGGCTCAACCGCGTGCTGGTCCGACGCATCACACGCCTCGGCACGCCAGCCATGATCATGAGTTCGATGGGCCTGGTTCAGGCCATCGTGGTATTCAACATGCTCTCGCGGGTCGGCACCGAGGCCGATATCGCCTTCTTTGGCGCGGCCTGGCGCCTGCTGATCTTCCTGCTGACCCCCTTGTTCGGACTGATGCGTTCCAGCCCGTTGCCGGCATCAACTATGGGGCCGGACACTGGGATCGTGTTCGGCAGAGCTACTGGACCTTTGTCGCCGCGGGCGTACTGATGATCCTGCCGATCTGGATACTGATGACCCTGTTTCCGGAACAGACCCTGATCCTGATGCTGCCCGAGGCCAGCTGTACTACCTTGGATCTTCACCACTTCCGGATTCTGATGCTGGTTCTGCCCGTGCTACCGATCGTTTTTACCGCCCTGGCCTTGCTCCCGGCCATCGAGCAGCCGGGCAAAGCCACGCTGGTATCGGTTTCGCGCCAGCTGCTTCTGTACGTGCCGATCATGCTGATCCTGCCACGCTTCGTCGGCGTCCCCGGAATCTATTACGGCGCTACTGCTATTGATTTTTTGTGCACAATCTGGCTGTTGCTTATCGTTG
>CALNZT010000007.1:0-35144 GCA_942491245.1 uncultured Pseudomonadota bacterium | reverse complement strand
CGAAGATCACGCCGGGCACCATCAGGGCCAGCCACAGCGGCTGGAGAATGCGGGTCGTGTGTTGCTTCTGAAGCACGGTTTTCGCAGGTGCAACATGCGCGTCCGGCCGGCTTTCGACCTGGCGCAGAAAATTGCTGCCGTGGGCGGCTTCCAGCAGGTAGCCCGAGATCGAGCCCACCACGATACCTGTTGAAAACACGATCAACGCGGTGAGCGGTTCACGCGCCAGCAAGAGAAAGGCCGCATCGCCCATGGTTGCCGTCAATACGGCAATCAGCGCTCCGAAACCGACCTGGCCGCGGACGAACTGGGTGACCACGATGATGGCACCACCGCAGCCGGGCAGGGCGCCGAGAATGGCGGCGATGGGGATTTGCCAGCGTCGATGCCTGGCCATCAGTTCGCCGCTGTCGAAGTTGAACAGGCGCTCAGCGCCATAGACCAGGGCGAGGGTGGCGGCGACAAAGACGCTGACTGCCAGGTAGGCGTCGCTGATCGCCTCGAACATGATGACACCGGTGGCCGGGAAAACCATCGCCAGAACCACCAGGCCGAGCGGGATCAGAACGCGCCAGTCCAGGACATTCAGGGTCCAGCGTCGAAAGTCTGTCAGCCCGCGACGTGCTTTCAGCATCAGGGCTGTCATCTTGATGATTGCCGGTTCATCGACAAAGAGTACTTGAAAGACATCAACAAAAAGCATGATGCCTGGACGGACCGCTGTATGAAATGATGCTTGCTGCTACGCTGTCCCGCTGCTTTCTCGAGGTCACCGGTCTTGACCCTAGCCAATTCACCCAAGGGCCTCCCGCCGGCCGGTCGATTCGCGCTCGCCGCAGCCTTGTGCTCCAGCCTGGGTCAGACCTTTTTCATCGGGCTGTTCGGGGCCGATTTTCGCGCGGCCTTTGATCTGAGCCAGTCCGCGCTTGGCGCCCTGTACGGATCGGCAACGCTGGCCAGCGGTTTGCTGATGTTCTGGTTGGGATCGATGGCCGATCACTGGTCGATGCGCCGCGCGATTTCGATCGTGCTGGTCGGGTTGGGGCTGGGTGCTCTGGTCATCGCAAGCGCGAACACGGTTGCCGTGCTTGTGGCCGGTCTGTTCCTGCTTCGACTGTGCGGTCAGGGTCTGGCCGGGCATCTGGCAGTGGTCGCTGCGGCGCGCTATGCCCGGCAGCGGCGCGGGCGGGCCGTTGCCATGGTCAGCTACGGCTTCATTCTTGGAGAAGCCTTGTTTCCGGCGCTCGTTGCCGTTGGCGTGGATGGCCTGGGCTGGCGGGGCGTCTGGTTGGTGGCAAGCGTGGCGACCTTTGCTGTGGCCGTGCCGGGGCTGGTCTATCTGGCCTGGCCACTGACCCATCCGCGCGAGATCGCGCATGCGGCCGATCGTATCGAAACAGCCCCCATCATGACGCGCCAGAAGCTGTTCACCCACGGCAGTTTTCTGCGCGTGCTGACCATCGTGCTGGTACCACCGATCGTCGTAACTGCCGTGTTTCTGCATCAGGGGACGCTGGCTGAAATGCTGGAATGGAACCGCGCAGACATCGCCTCCGGATTCTTGCTGTTTGCCGTGATTCAAGGCGTCTTTGCCTTTGCGGGTGGGCGGGTGATTGATCGCTTCAGCGCTCGCTCCCTGTTGCGCTATTCGCTGCTGCCGGCAGGGCTGGGGCTGTTGTCACTGTCCTTGCTGACGCCCGCGGCATCCCTCTGGGTTCTGTTTGCCGGTATCGGCATGACAGCCGGTCTCAATGGGGTGATCACCGGCGCGGTATGGGTCGAACTGTTCGGCTCGGCCCAGCTCGGAATGATTCGAGGTGTGTACTCCGCCCTGATGGTGGTCAGTACCGCGCTTGGGCCGGTCGGACTGGGTCTGTTGTTCGACTGGAATGTATCGCTGATCGCCATCGCCGTGGCCTACCTGGTCTATGCGGCCGTCATTCCCGCGCTGGTGCTGCCTGCTGTTCATGCAATATCGGCAGAGGGCTGAAGGTTTCAACCGTGATAGCATTCGCGCCGCAAGGGGATACATCAATCAAGCAGGGATTGACATGCGCTCCATCGCTATTGCATTTGTTGTACTGGGTCTTGTCTGGCCCGCGCTCGGCCAGACCCAGGTCACGCGGTATCTGATCGTCGGTGACAGCTGGGCCGAGGAGCAGATGGCTGGACGCGTCACACTGGGGTCTTCGCCGACAATGGCCTGCAGGAGATCGGTGTTTCCGGTGAGCTGACGACCACCAGCGGCACCACGGCGGCCGACTGGGTCGCGCCGATCAACCTTCAACGCATTGATGCGGCGCTGGCGCAGTATCCGCATCTCGACACCGTTCAGCTCACCGTCGGCGGCAATGATTTTCTCGATACCTGGAACACCGGCTTCACCCAGGCACAGTTCGATGAACTGGTCGGTTTTATCACCAGCGATGTCGAGATCGTCACCGACTACATCCTCAGCCGCCGCCCCGAGATCGAAATACTGGTCAGCCTTTACGACTACCCGAACTTCGAAGACACCCGCAACGGCTTGATCTGGGCCTTCGCCTGCAGCGGGCTCTGGGACGACCTCGGCAATCCCACGCCGCTGCAGCTCAACACCGCCGCCGTCGCGGTGATCGACGCCGTCGAAGGCCTGGCCAATGCCGACCCAAGAATCACCCACGTTCGCCACCTCGGTCAGGCCCAGAACTTCTTCGGCCTGCCCGGGCAGCCGCCCGGCTCGCTGCCGCCGCCGGGCGACATCACCCAGCCCAGTCCCGCCCAGGCCATGCGCGAGCGATTCGCCTTCGGCGGACTGGACTGCTTCCACTTCAATGCCGACGCCTACGACCTGCTGATCGGCAACCTGGTCGACGGCTACATCGACGAGCGCTTTGAAACAGGACTGGCGCTGAGCTTCGACGCCCTGAGCGTTGAGTACACCGGCGCGCCGCAAAGCGTGGGCGTCACCACGACGCCGATCGATCAGTCCCTGATCATCAGCTACGACAACCAGCTCCAGCCCCCCAGCGACGTCGGGACCTATCAGGTCATCGTCACCGCCCCCGGCTGGCGCGAATCCCTCACCGGCCAATTCGAGATCGTGCCCGGCAACCAGACCATCGACTTCTCCGCCCCCACCCAGCTGCAAACCGTAACGCCAGCCCCATCACCCTGAATGCCAGCGCGAGCTCAGGTTTGCCGGTGGTGATCGAGCTGGTCTCAGGCCCGGCAACGCTGAACGCCGGCGTGCTGACGCTGGATAGCGTACCCGGCACTGTCGAACTCCGGGCTACCCAGGCTGGAGACAGCAATTGGCAGGCGGCTGACGAGGTGCTGCGGACGATTGAGGTTGTCGAGTCCGCTGATGGGGTGTTTGAGGATCGGTTTGAGCAGGGGGATTGAGTTGGAGCGGTCTCGACAACCTCAAACACAGAGTCACCGGGGCTGAATATGCCCGGTGACGTTGCTGTCGTCGGAAAAATGGGGCAGGGCCTGGGTTGATTCAGCATCGCTCCAGACCGGCGGATTGCGCGGCGATAAGCAGACGATTTGGAGAAGTTTGGAGCCCTTCAGGTATCTGAGTGAAGCTTTTCTGCGTGCTATGTTGCACAGGCGCGTCATAGCAGCAGATAATATTCGCCACTAATCAATAAAAAACAGAAAGTTAGATTAAAACACTATTAAAACCATTATGCTATGAAGCAATATGCTCCGAATATGCAATACTGCAATCGTTCGCCAGATATTTACTAGTTATGCCTCAAGAGGAAAATCATGCAGTCTGAGGGGATTTGGATAGAATCCACACTCTTCGAACCCGGTCCTGACGAAGATGCCGAAACTAACCCCGGTATCTTCGGTAAGAAATTTGCAGAGTGGATAGCTGAGACCTTGCAGCGTAGTGGCTACGCGACCGAGGTGCATTCCCGAAGACTGGGGCTGGTGTGTAGTTTGTGCACGTAAACCCTTCCTCCTCTGGGAGGCTGCGGAAACGTAGCGCGCGAGCCTGAGAATATCGAATCCATCAGCGCTCCAAAAGGCATTACCTGGCACTGTTTGCTGTCGCACAAGTTCCGTTTTGGAAGCGCCTGTTTGGTCGAATAGATCCGGGCACTGCAATCTCAGCTTGACGCTCACTTGAAGAGCGAGCTTTAGCGCGGAGCCTGGCATTGAGCTGGTTGCTGAGCCGTGAGCGCCTCAAGGCGCTCAAGGTCGTTCCGGCCCTGCGGGCCTCCACCGGACGCAGCAGCCGGTGCACGCCAACGCTAAGACGTTAGGCATCAAGGATGTACACCGAACGTTTTCGACAACTACGGAACCAGGCTTTGTCGGGCCTTCTCGACAAGAAGGCGGTGGCGAGCGTTTGGCGCAAGATCGTTAAAGATCAACTCCGTTCAATTGAGATCAAGGACCTGTATGACAATTACGACTTCAACTACAACGTCGAAGATCGAGCTCTTGCACTAAAGAACGATGTTCGAGACGGCACCTATAAAGGTCGACGCCGCTGGATCTATCGGCTGGAGAAGAAGTACGGCGTTTTCGGCATCTCATAACCCGCAACCGATGCCCTCCTCTTACAGGTTCTGGTGAGAGCGGTCGCAGACCAAATTCTCGCCAAGCAGCCCTCTAAGAATGCCTACTATTCTCGTGACAAGCACAATGTCAAAAAGCCTCACGAAGAAGTTGAATATGGGGTGTCGTTCTGGAAACAACAGAAGCTGCAAAAGAAATCACAAATTCAATGAGGAAAAAGTAACTTCAACGATTGACAGATCTTTCGAACTATTGACGACATGTCCTTACTTAGATGAACTACGGAAGGTATTCGTGGCTTTGGTGGATGCGAATGAGTCGGTAGTCGATCTGTTATTCCGTGCGATCGAAGGGGTTTCGTGGACCCCAGACTACCTTCCATATGCACGCGTGGACTTCCGACCGCAAACATTGAAGCAATTCGCTTGCTTGCCCATTCGTTCTTGTTCGAAATCGATGAAGTTATAAAAAAGCAAGACAAAGAACTCCTTCGCGCGGTGGATGGATGACATAACAATCGGAGTGGATAGCAAGAAGAAGCGATAAACATCATCAGTTCAGTTTCCGACATGCTGAAAAAGTCGCGGACTTGCATTAACCTATCCAAGACTGCAATCACTGGACTCCGATGAAGCAAACTTTCATTTCCAGATCGAAGAGAACCAGTACTAAGATTCACTTGATAATCGAGCGCGACACCGCTGAGGCAAAGGCCGCCGCAAAAATTCTCGCGAAGCGCTTTCGGAAACATTTCAAGGCCAAGAGAGCCAAGTACTGGGACAAAGTGGCCAAGCGCTACATTACGGCGTTTAGCCGCCTAGGCAGCGCCAAGCTCGTTGGAGCAACTCCATAAGATCTATCTCCGGAGAATCCCTGGGTTGCGCCCAAATTTGCTGATGTACTTTTGTCGAGTGTCGGCTATCAAAAGAAGTCAACAGCTTCCGCTGTCCTCGAAATCTTAGAGGACATTGATCTCTTCGATGATCTGTCGCTGTACTAAATTTCTTCCATGCTCACCTCATGGTCGATACCAAGAACCAAGGCTGGTACGCAAGGTAGGCTGATCTGGATGCTGCGATCAAAGCTCCCTAAGCAGCGGCCCAAAAGGGCCATGTGCGTTCTACTCTTTGATGTGGTTCAGATCAAAGTATTACAGCCCAGGTCAGCTCACGGGTACTTCAAAGAAATATCAGAACTTGTGGCAATCCAATTCCTACGGAGGCAGGCAACGATTTGCCTCTGTTGTCTGGATGAAAAATGGCAGTAGCTGCACTCGGCCCAGCAATCGTTGTCTGGAGTGCAGGGCACGGTCTCTGTCGCCAACCAGATTTCGTCGTTCGGAGACTTGTGCTGAGGCAAAGATTCTAGCATGTATCTCTTTCCAACGCACAGGCCGAGGATCTATCCGCACGGAAAACTTTCTCGTGCTATGCTCCGTCTTGAACTCGCCCAACATTCGTGAGCTACCGGAGGTGCGAGGATTAGATTCTGGATGACATTATCGATCCCTACTACTTGCACTGGCTAAGGTCCAAGGTACGGGATTAAGGCTGATGCCCTAAAAATCGTTGCAGGGACATTTGACCCGCCACCCTGTTTTCCTGCCGCAAAAAACGGGCGTCGCCTCCAAATGCTGCTGAACTTAATCGTTAGCACTGCGCAAAATCTACATCGGAGTATCAAGTGAATACACAAAAAGAGAATGACGATCTTGAGGTTTTTTGACGGAAAGGAGGAAAGAGGACGAGGCTTTTGTGGCCTATGACATTGCTACCTATCCCTCAGATTTAACGCTTTCTAGTATTTCTGGATATGTGGAAAGCTGGTGACTTAGAAATTCCTAGATTTCAACGGCATTTTGTTTGGACGATAAAACAATCATCAATGCTAATTGAATCATTCCTTATGGGGCTCCCAGTTCCGCAGCAAGCATTCATTTACGTCGATGATGAGAATAAGAATCTAGTGATTGATGGATAAGCAGCGGATTTTAAGCGTCATCTACTTTTTCGAAGGATTTTTTGGGTCAGATCTGCAGGGTAGGCGTCAGGTTTTTTCGGCTAACAGGGCTCAATGAAAACAGCCCCTACTATAAAAAGAAGTTCGAAGACCTGTCAGACTCAGATCAACGCAAACTCAAGAATGCCACATTCAGATTCATGAATGTACGCCAACTAAATCCAAAAGAAAACCAAACCGCTATTTACCATATCTTTGAGCGACTTAACACTGGCGGCACTCCTCAGTTAAAGCCACAGGAAATTAGGAACTGTGTGTTCCGGGGCCCCCTCGTCGAAATCCTTGGAGAACTTAACTTGACAAAAGACTGGCGGCTAATACTTGGAAAGAAGACTCTTGATAAACACCAAAAAGATGTCGAGCTTATTCTGCGAGTTATGGCGCTCTTTCAGGACTGGGATTCCTACGAAAAGCCCATGGAAGGGAATATCTTAACAGAGCGATGGGCGCTCATCGAGCTGGATCAAGTAAAAAGGTTAAGGCGTTCAAGTCACAGTTTGCGGCAGTCTGCAAATTTGTCGTCGAGAACTTGGGTGAGAAGCCGTTTCACGTCAGAGGGCCTTTGAATTCATCCGTTTTGGATTCTGTTCTGTGCGTACTGTTGGGCATGGGCAACCGTAGACCGAATAATTTCAAAGAGAAATTTCAAAACCTCCTGAGTGACTCGGAGTATGAAGAAACGAGATACTATGGGACTAGTGACGAAAAAGTCCTTAAAGAAAACGCTTGAAATTGTACAGAAAACATTTCGAGCGGTAAAGGCGGTCTAGAAATGTCATATTCTCAGCATGTCCCAGGCAGCCAAAGACTATACATAGATCATACTGACGAAATAGTATCAACCATAAATGATCCAGGGGTAAAAGCAGTACATTGGGTTTATTTCAGAGCACTGTTACTGCGTTTGAATTGGCCATTAAAGAGGTGCTCTTTCTTCGCGGAAAAAAAAGCATCGAGTATTTGGTAGTTTCGTGGAGAACACATACAAGTCTATCAATGGCCGAATTACACTTGATGACCTGAGAAAACGTCATATCCCAGGTTTTGGTGATAAGTACGTTAAGCGCTTCAATCAAGGTGCTAGACGAGGAGGAGCGGGCATATTTAAAGCAGCATAGAAGGAGCATAAAGTCAAGCTACGGTCAAATACTTGTGTGTCGGCATACATTTGCACACCAGGGTTCGGTTCCCTCCAATATCACATACGAGGAAATCGGCAAATCCTTTGAGCCGGGCAAAAAAGTAGTCGATACATTAGACCAAATAATGGTGAGATAGCCATGCTAAAAAGTGCTAACAAAAAGCGTCAACGCGGACCGGCTTTTCCGCTGGCGGCCCAAAGCCGGCCGGTTACGCTAAACGTTAGGAATCAACTTGGGCTACCCCGGGTTAATTGGCTTAACACCTCTATTTCTTCTTCCAGGATTTGCTTTGCTCTACATTTCTTCTTTCACGGAAAAGGGACCAGCTTGGGCACTTGGGTTCTACCCCGATTTCACGGGAAGTTGGGAAAACGCCTGATCCTTCCCGGCGATACGAACAACACAGGACATCCAAAATTTGATCTTTGAAGTCAATTCACGCCGGATATGATCCGGTCATGGGCTTGCAGGCCAAAGTCTCGCTGGAACTTGGCGCAAATCACAGACGGCGATTGCAGCTTTAATCGGTATTCACGGACTCCAGACACGGCAAGTCACTAGCACGAGACTGGTAAGTTAGAAGGCGTTTTGGGGGTTACTATTCCGTCTGAGATCGGGAGAATCGTCCAGGCTCGTTCGCGACAAATCTGATCGGCTTTGCTATGGAGCTGCTTCAGTTCCTTGTAAGTGGGTAGTTTCTGGGAAGGCACAGTTATGCGAATCCTCCTCCTGCGACACGCGAAATCGGCCTGGGACGACCCTGGACTTCAAGATCATGATCGTCCGCTGGCCGAACGAGGCCTTCGAGCCGCACCCGCCATGGGTCGACACTTCGCCGGCTCTGATCTTCGCATTGATCGGATCGTCAGCTCCACGGCTGAGCGCGCTTGGGCTACGGCTCGACTGTTCGGGATGCCTCTCGACGCGCCGGTCAGCTTGACCCGACGTCGCGATCTCTATCATGCCGATTCATCGAGTCTTCTGAGAATTGCTTTGGAGGAGGCAGGTGAGAACGATAAGGCGAGCATCATGCTGGTCGGGCATAACCCCGGCATGCATGATCTTGCTGTTCGTCTGTGTGGTGAGGGCCAGCCGTCGCAGCTCTCAAGGCTGCAGGTAAGAGTTTCCTTGCAGCAGCGCTGGCCGAGTTTGATCTTTTCAATCAAAGCGATGATGGGTGTGCGACAGGCTAAGGGGCGCTTGCTGCGTTATGTCCGACCGAAGGACTTGCGGGGGTAGAGTGATGGCCAAGGAAGCTCTGATTCAGAGCTTCCCTAAGCTTCGAGCTCTTCCCAGCGAGCGTAAGTCGCACTCAATTCTTCCTGCAGGCGCTGGGCGCGGGCGGTGGCTTCGGCGATTTTTTCTGGCGATTGTTTGAAGAAGTCGGGGTCGTTCATGGTTTTTCCAAGCGCTTCGATGTCGGCCTCCAGGGTTTCAACTTTGGCCGGCAGCTGCTCCAGCTCGCGGGCCAGTTTGTAGCTCAGCTTGTTTTCCTGGCGCGGCTTTTCAGGCGTGCGCGCTGTGGGTTTGGGCGCATCAGCCGTGCTCTGGGCCTCAGCGGCCAGGCGCGTGGCGCGTTCTTTGACCTGGCGCTGCCAGTCGCTGTAGCCGCCGACGTAGTCACCAACCCGTCCGTTGCCCTCCATGACCAGCGAGCTGGTGATTACATTGTCGAGAAATTCGCGGTCATGGCTGACCAGCAGCAGCGTGCCGGGGTACTCGGCGAGCCGTTCTTCAAGCAGTTCAAGGGTTTCTGCGTCCAGGTCGTTGGTCGGTTCATCCATGACCAGCAGGTTGGACGGCCGCGCGAACAGCTTGGCCAGCAGCAGACGATTGCGCTCTCCGCCGGACAACTTGGTGATCGGTGCGCGCGCGCGCTCGGGCGTGAAGAGAAAGTCCTGCAGGTAACCGATGACGTGCTTCTGCTTGCCGCCGATTTCGACAAATTCCTTGCCCTCCGAGACGTTCTCGGCCGTGCTCCAGTCGTCTCTGAGCACCGAGCGGTGCTGATCGAAATAGGCGATCTCCAGATTGGTTCCAAGCTGGACCTCACCTGAATCGGGCTGCAGCTGGCCGAGCATGAGTTTGAGCAGCGTCGACTTGCCGCTGCCGTTGGCGCCGATCAGGCCAACACGATCGCCACGCATCACACGCGTCGAGAAATCGCGCACCATGATCTGGTCGCCGTAGGCAAAATTCAGGTCCTTGATCTCAATGACTTTCTTGCCTGATTTCTCGGCATTCGAGACGCTCATCTGGACCGAGCCCTGACGGTTGCGTCGTTCCGAGCGCTCGCGCCGTAGTTGCTTCAGCGCGCGCACGCGGCCTTCATTGCGGGTCCGTCGGGCCTTGATGCCCTGGCGAATCCAGATTTCTTCTTCGGCCAGCTTCTTGTCGAAGCGGGCATTTTCCAGTTCTTCGGCGTGAGCGCGTTCTTCGACCCGGCGCAGGTAATTGGCCCAGTCGCCCGGCCAGGAGGTGACCTGACCGCGGTCGATCTCGACAATGCGCGTGGCCAGCGCCTGCAGGAAGCGGCGGTCATGGGTCACGAAGACCAGGGAGCCCGCGAAGCCGAGCAGAAAGGTCTCCAGCCACTCGATGGACTCGATATCCAGATGGTTGGTTGGCTCGTCGAGCAACAGAACGTCGGGCTGCTGGACCAGGGCTTGTCCCAGCGCAACGCGTCGTTTCATGCCGCCGGAGAGATCACTGAAGGCCTGGTCGCCGTCCAGGTTCAGCTTCTCGAGCACTTTGACGACCTGGGCATCCAGATCCCAGCCATCGGCTGCGTCGATCTTCTCCTGAACCGCGGCGAGGGCATTGGCGTCGAATTCGCCCTGCGAGATGTGGTGATACTGAGTGAGCAGGGCACCGACGTCCCCGAGTCCGGCGGCGACCTGGTCGAATACCGTGCCATCGACATTGGCAGGCACCTCCTGCTGAAGGCGGGCGACCCGCACACCGGGACCGACAACCACCTCGCCATCGTCCGGCTGCAGTTCGCCACTGATCAGTTTGAGCAGCGTGGATTTTCCGGCACCGTTTCGGCCGACCAGGCAGACGCGTTCATTGGCCTGGATGTCGAGCGATACCTGATCCAGCAGCAGGGGTCCACCGACGCTGTAGTCCAGGTTCTTGGAGGAAATCAGCATCGTTGAATCGACCTCAATTAGGCATGCCGGGGCTGGCCCAGCGCAGGTTCAGGGTGCGGGTGATCAGCTTCTCCACCTCGACCAGAATAGAAAGTGCCGCACAGATCAGCAGTACCTGCGACCAATGCTGTACCGACAGGGCTGCGGTTCCAAACACGTTCTGCAGCGGTGCCCAATAGGTCAAGGCGAGCTGAAGGATAATCAAGAGCGCAGCCATCCACCATACCCAGGCGTTGCTTTTGAGTACCGTCACAGAAAAGGCATAACGCTGCCATCGGCGGCAGTTGAAAAGATAGAACAACTCTCCGAAGACCAGTACGTTGATCGCGACCGAACGAGCAAGCTCCTCGTTGCCGGTCGTGGCCAGGGTGTGCGCGTGCAGCCCGAACACAGCCAGGGTAAGCAGTAGCCCGACCCACAGAATCCGGAACATCATGAACGAACCCAGCAGCGGCTGGGTCGGCGGCCGAGGAGGGCGCTCCATCACATCCTTCTCCAGTGCTTCGAAGGCCAGAGACAGCTCCAGCGTCACCGTCGTCACCAGGTTGACCCAGAGTATCTGAATGGGCGTGACCGGCAGGGCGGTGCCGGCGAGAACAGCCAGCAGGATTACCAGGGTTTCGGCGACGTTGGTCGGCAGAATGAACAACAGGGCCTTGCGGATGTTGTCATACACGCCACGACCTTCTTCGACGCCGGCCTTCAGGGTGGCGAAATTGTCATCGGCCAGCACGATATCAGCGGCCTGGCGCGAGGCCTCGGTGCCCTTGATGCCCATTGCCACGCCGATGTCGGCGCGCTTGAGTGCTGGCGCGTCATTGGCTCCGTCACCGGTCATGGCAACGATATGGCCTTGATTCTGCAGCGCTCGGACCAGTCGCAGCTTGTTTTCAGGCGTCGCCCGGGCGACCACGGTTATCTGATCGACCTGGTGCTCGAGCGTCGTCTCATCCAGCCTGTCCATGTCGCGTCCACTGATGGCCTTCGACTCGGAGCGGCCGATTTGCAGCTCCTCGGCAATCGAGCGCGCCGTGGCAGGATGATCCCCGGTAATCATCTTGATCTGGATGCCGGCGCGATGACAGGCCTGTATTGCATCGCGCACTTCGGGCCGCGGCGGGTCGGCAAAACCGACCAGACCGAGCAGGGTCATGTCGACAAGGTCTCGGTCCGGTTCGAGACGGTCGGGAGGTGCTGTGAGTTGGCGCTGAGCAATGGCCAGCACGCGGAGCCCCGCTTCGGTCATGCCTGCCAGTTGCTGCTGCCAGAACGCGGCATCCAGAGTCTGCGGTCCGGCGTCATCCCACTGCGTGGCGCATCGATCGATGATCGTCTCGGGGGCGCCTTTGACCACCAGCCGCGGCCCATGGAGCGTGGCCATCAGCCGTAACTCGGGTGAGAACGGCAGTTCGGCCGTCCGCGCCTGGTGTTGGCGAAGTTGCACGAGATCAATCTGCTGACTTACTCCCAGATCAATCAGGGCTCGCTCGATCGGGTCGCCGGCCTGGCCGGGTTCGGCGTTGTTGCAGAGCAGTCCAGCTTCAGCCAGAACGCGGAACGGCTCGCCTCGGGCCTGATCAGGCGCAGCGAGTCCCTGGCTTGTTGCCAGTTGTCGAACAGCCAGTTCGTTTCGGGTCAGGGTGCCGGTCTTGTCGGAACAGATCACGGTCACCGAGCCCAGGGTTTCGACCGCAGGCAGGCGCCGAACGATGGCCTTACGTTTTCCCATCTTGCGCACCCCGACGGCCAGGGTAATGGTGATGATCGCGGGCAGGCCTTCCGGATGGCGGCAACGATCAGCGCGATAGCGGCCAGAACGGCTTCGCCCAGCGCTTCGTCGTGCACAACGATCGCGATTGCCATCATGAGGATCGCGAGCCCCAGCGAAAGCAGGGTCAGGGCCCGACCAAAGCGATTGATCTTGCGCAACAGGGGCGTGGTCAGCGACTCGACTTCCGACAACAGATGGCTGATCTTTCCCAGCTCGGTGCCGCCGCCGGTGCTGACCACCCGGGCCGTGGCCGTGCCCTGGGTCACGATGCTGCCGCTGAAGGCCATGCTGTTGAAATCGGCCAGATCGGTGTCCGCGGCCACGGGTTCGTTGGACTTGCTGACCGGCAGCGATTCGCCGGTGAGCGCGGCCTGGTCGACCTCGAGATCGTTGACTTCCTCGAGGCGAAGGTCGGCCGGGACGCGGTCGCCAGCTTCGATACGAACTCGATCGCCTGGCACGAGAGCATCGGTGGGCACGGTCTGCCAGCGGCCATCCCGTTGCACCAGCGCAGTTCGCGCCAGGAGCTTGCCGATCGCGGCCATGGCCTGTTCCGCCTTACCCTCCTGGACGTAACCGATCAGGGCATTGAGCAGGACCACGCCGCCGATCACGATGGCATCCACAAGGTGCCCGAGCAGGCCGGCGGCCAGCGCTGAGGTCAGCAGGATGTAGATCAGCACGTTGCGGAACTGGTCGAAAAAGCGCAGCAGCGCAGGGCGATGTTTCTGCCTGGGCAGGTGGTTGGGCCCGAAGCGCGCCAGTCGCGCTTTGGCCTCAACATCGCTCAGTCCGGCATCAGAGCTCTCGAGCGCTTCTCGTACCGCGTCTGTCGTCATGGAATGCCATCGCGGCGTATTCGGATCCGACATGCAGTGCTTCACTCCGACAAGACTTGACCTCAGCATACCGCTGCGCCACGCCTGAATGCGCGCGATCCGCGATCTGGATGAGCCCTGGGCCCCGCCGAATCGTCAGGGATGTCGTGATCAGTCTTTTGATTTGGCGCGAAGGAACGTGCGGGTCCGCCGGCCCCAGCTCGACCGCTGGTAGAACTCCGACAACGCAAGGCCATAAACACAACACAGCACAATCAGGTAGTAGCCCTGAAGATAGAACAGCGTTGGTATGACAAGCAGACACAGAATGATCGAGAAAACTGAATCCCCGCTCGACGAGTCCGCTTTATCTTCGAGTCTGTTCGAATCCATAGAAATGACCCTGGTGATGTCGACGATTCTATTGCCCTGAAAGCAAACACATTGGAACCCGTTTGATTCTACCTCAGACAGAGATTTACTGAAGGGTTCGCTGTGTGTGGATTCATCCTGAGCAAGGCGGCGGATGGCTTGATTCTCGGCATCGTCACCTATGGAGGTCGTTTTTCGCATCGGTTCTCGTTTTTGTAGTCAGACGCCAAATAACTGCACAGAGTTTGGTGTCTGCGTAGACCGGCTGCCTATGTGGCAACCACCCCTCGAGTCGACGCGTTGGGCCGCTGCTGTTTTTTCCCTCTCTTTCGGCAGCGGCCCTTTTTGTGTTGGCTCCCGTCAAGCGAATTCTACCGACTAGCTTGGGCAACGCTGATGCGATGATTAAGTCCAGCGCCCTCAGGCGGTGGCAGTGACGGTCATTGTCAGGCCACTGCCTTCTTGACCGGCGCCAGACGGTCCAGCAGTTCACGCGCGAGCGCGAGGCGATCCTGGGGTGTTTCGAACTCGCCCTTGACCCGCAGCCTGTCGTTGGCAGGCAGCTCGAAGGTGTGGGATTCCTTCTGGATCATTTTCAGCAGCTCCTGGATGTTGATGTCGGGCTTGGGCACGAACTCGACGCGGCCGCCGGCCGGGCCGACTTCCAGGCGTTTCATGCCGAGCGCGCGGGCCTCCAGGCGCAGTTCAGCGCTGGTAAACAAATGCTTGACCTCGTCGGGCAGCAGGCCGAAGCGATCGATCATTTCCACCGCCAGGTCGTTGAGTTTGCGTTCGCTGTCGGCCTGGCTGATGCGCTTGTACAGCACCAGGCGCTGGTGCACATCGGGCAGGTAGTCCGGTGGGATCATCGCGGTGACGTGCAGATCGACTTCGCTGATCATCGACAGCGGCTCGTCCAGGTCCGGCTCCAGCCCGGCCTTCAGTGCTTCAACGGCGCGATTGAGTAGATCGGAATAAAGCGAGAAGCCGATCGCTTCGATCTGACCGGATTGTTCCTCGCCCAGCAGCTCGCCGGCACCACGGATTTCCAGATCGTGGCTGGCCAGGGTGAATCCGGCGCCGAGCTCTTCCAGCGTCTGAATCGCTTCGAGGCGCTTGCGCGCATCGCGGGTCAGCGCTTTCTTTGGTGGGGCGATCAGATAAGCATAGGCCAGGTGATGCGAACGACCGACGCGGCCTCTGAGCTGGTGCAACTGAGCGAGTCCGAACTTGTCGGCGCGGTTGATGATGATGGTGTTGGCGGTGGGTACGTCGATACCATTCTCGATAATTGTCGAGCACAGCAGAAGATTGATTCGACGGGCGTAGAAATCACGCATCGTGCGCTCCATCTCACCAGCCGCCATCTGGCCGTGGGCCATGCCGACGCGGGCGCGCGGGAACAGGTCCTCCAGCTCGCCGGCCACGCGCGCCATGGTCTTGACTTCGTTATGCAGGAAATAGACCTGACCACCACGCTGGAATTCGCGGCTGACCGCGTCCTTGATGGTGGCCGTATCCCACTGCGAGACGAAGGTCCGGACGGCCAGGCGTTTGGCCGGCGGTGTGGCGATGATGGACAGCTCGCGCAGGCCGGTCATGGCCATGTTGAGCGTTCTTGGAATAGGGGTGGCCGTCAGGGTCAGCAGATCGACTTCGGCGCGCAGCGCTTTCAGACGTTCTTTCTGACGCACCCCGAAACGCTGCTCTTCGTCGATGATGACCAGACCCAGGTCCTTGAAGGCCACGTCCTTCGACAGCAGTCGATGGGTGCCGATGACGATATCGACCGTGCCGTCGGCCATGCCTTTGACGGTCTTGGCCGTCATCCCGCCGGTGCGCGAGAGCAGGGCGACGTTGATCGGCCAGTCGGCAAAACGATCGGCGAAGTTGCGATAGTGTTGTTCGGCCAGCAGCGTGGTCGGGGCCAGCATTGCGACCTGACGGCCCGATTCGGCCACTGCAAAGGCGGCGCGCAGCGCGACTTCGGTCTTGCCGAAGCCGACATCACCACAGACCACGCGATCCATCGGCTGATCGGACGCCAGATCCGCCAGGACGGCGTTGATGGCATCCAGCTGATCGTCGGTCTCTTCGTATTCGAAGCCGGCTGCGAAGCGCGCCTGCATACCGCGGTCCAGGTCATAGGCATGACCCTGGCGAGCCGCCCGACGGGCCTGCAGATTGAGCAGTTCAGCAGCCACGTCGCGGATCTTTTCGGCGGCCTTGCGGCGGGTCTTGCGCCATTGATCCGAGCCAAGGCGGTTGAGCGTGACCTGGTCAGGATCCGAGCCGGTGTAGCGGCTGACCAGGTGCAGATCCGTGACTGGCACATAGAGCTTGTCGCCGCCGTCGTATTCCAGCGTCAGGTACTCGCCGGTGGACTCGGAGACATCAAGCACTTCCAGCCCAAGGTAGCGGCCAATGCCGTGCTCGAGATGAACCACCAGGGCCCCGGCCTGCAGATCGGCCAGGGACTTGATCATGCTTTCCGGGTCCTGACCCGTACGACGTTCACGCCGGTGGCTGCGCGTGTGGCCGGGGAACATTTCGGATTCGGTCAGGATGGTCCAGCCGCGATCGGGCAAGCTGCAGCCGCCCGAGACCGGCATGACGGCCAGGCACAGCGGATCCTCGCCACTGGCAAAGGCATTCCAGGATTCAACGACTTTGGGTCGCAGGCCGGCGGCTTTGAGCGCGTCGTTGATCAGTTCTCGCCGACCGGCCGTGTCGGCGGCCAGCAGCGTTCGACCCGGCAGTTTTCGCAGCTGTTCGACGGCCGCAGCGGCCCCGTGATCAAGATCGATGGAGGGCGCGGCGCTGAGTGTGGACTGGGCGGGTTTGCGGCGAGTCACGCGCACACAGGCGTCGTTCTTGAGCTGTTCCATCAGGCTGGCCGAAGGAATGTAGACCTCTTCTGGCAACAACACCGGACGCTCGCGATCGCCGCCGCGCTGCTCGTGACGGGCCTGCAGCTGCAGATCGAACTCCTTTGCGGCCTCCTCGGTGCCGGGAAGAAGGACCAGGCGGTGATTGGCCGGAAGATAGTCGATAAGCGTTGCGGTCTGATCGAAGAACAACGGCAGGTATTGCTCCAGCCCCTGGCCGTGGACGCCTTCGCCAACCTCGATGTAGGGCACGGCCTTGCGCAGATCCACGTCGAATCGGGTGCGGAAACGGCGGCGGAAATTCTGCCGTGCTTCCTCATCGAAGGGATACTCGCGCGCCGGCAGCATCTCGATACGATCCAGTTTTTCCGTGGAGCGCTGCGACTCGGCGTCGAACAGGCGAATGGACTCGACTTCATCATCGAACAGTTCAAGCCGGTAGGGCTGGCTGCGTCCCATTGGCCATAGATCCAGGACAGCACCGCGTACGGCAAACTGGCCGGGCTGCCAGACCTGGTCCGAGGCGCTGTAGCCGGCATCACTCAGCAGGCTCCGGAAGCGGCTGGGATCAAGAATATCGCCAACGGCCAGATTCAGGCTCTGACCCTGGATCCAGGCCGGAGGCGCCAGGCGCTGGATCATGGCCGACACCGGCGCAATCACGATGCCCTCGTTCATGCCGGGCAATCGCGAGAGCAGGTCCAGCCGTCGCGAAATCAGGTCCGGGTGAGGCGAGTACAGATCGTAGGGCAGGATTTCCCAATCGGGAAACAGCTCGACGGCGGGCGCATCCAGCTGCCTCAGGTCACCCCGAAGCTCGCGCGCCGAATAGCCGTCCGATGCCGCAATCAGCAGAGGTCCGCCCTGGCGTCTGGCCAGCGTTGCCAGGGCCAGGGCAAGGCCCAGCCCCTGAAGTTCGGGCCAGTCGATGGTCTGGTCAGCGATCAGCCGAGGCGGATTGAGTACGGAAAACGAATCAGACATGGGTCGGGCACTAGCTGGCGGGCGCGTATTGTAGCAATGCGTTTACTGCGGGGCGTCTTTGAACCGTGACGCTGCCTGTGATCATTCAAGGCCTCGTCTGCGGGCGTTGCGGATCAGTCGAAAGGCTGCAAGCTGATGGGCGATGGTGGTCTTGAGCCAGCCCTTGAGGCCATAGCGCCGCGCGCTGGTCGTTACCGTGCCGCCCATCGCCTGGATGGACAGCCCTTCGGCCCTGGCGCGAACCAGAAAGTCCAGATCTTCGCCGCGAACGAGATCGTCGCGGAATCCGCCCAGAGCAACGAAGTCAGCTTTGCGGATGCAGTAGCCCTGGTCGCCATAGGGCAAATTCAGCCAGCGCGAGCGCAGATTGGCGCCGAGCGCGTTCAGGCGGGTCAATTTCGGTCCGTCAGAATCAAACTTCAGCTTGCTGTAGCCCAGGACGCCTGCTCCGGCGCGCCTTGCCGGATTTTGAATGAAGCGACTGACGCTGGCGATGGCGTCAGGGTCGGGCAGGCTGTCAGCATGGACGAACCAGAGCCAGCTCCCGGTTGCCGCCCAGGCTGCGTGGTTGAGTTGTCGGCCGCGACCGAAGGGGCCTTGTAGCACCTGCCATTGTGGCGGAGGCTCGACAGGCATTTCAGGGCCCAGCGACAGGATTTTTTCCCATCTTGAAGGCAGCGAAATGTCTGACTCGGTCAATCGCGGGGTATGCGTCTCCTGCGGGCCCACGGGGATGATGAGACTGAGTTCAGGCGCGGCGTTCATGCGCTAGGGATTGTAGTCGGGATTTCTGAAATCAAGGCCGGAACGCACTGCGGCGGCCCGAAAGCCGCCGCAGAATCAGAACGCATCAATTGTCGATTGCCAGGAATCGATCGTCAGGAATCGATCGTCAGGCGGTTTCGGCAACGCCCTGGTCGACTTCGGCTTCAGTGGCTTCGCGCACGCTCTTGACCGCAACGTCGAAGTACAGCACCTTGCCGGCCAGCATGTGATTGCCGTCCACGGTAACCGTGGTTTCACCAACTTCGCGCACCATGACGGTCATCGGACCGGCAGAGGATTCGGCCCGAAAGCTCATACCAGGCTCGACCTTGTCCTGTCCAGCAAAGGCTTCCCTGGGCACTTCCTGGACCAGCTGATCCTGGTATTCGCCGTAGCCCTCAGCGGGCTGAACCTCAACGGAAAGTTCGGCGCCAGCAGTCTTGCCCTCAAGGCCTTTTTCGAGCCCGGGGATGATGTTGTTGTGCCCGTGAAGGTAGACCAGGGGCTCGCGCCCTTGGAGGTGTCGATGACCTGACCGTCATCACCAGTGAGGGTGTATTCGATGGCGACAACGCTATTTGCTGAAATCTGCATAGTTTTCCTCTAGAAATTTGAGTGTATTGGTTTCAGCCCCCCACCTTAACATGCCAGCGTGCTGGACTGAGGGCTAGGACCAGGCCAGGCGCTGACCTGGCTGCACCGAGCTGTCCGCTGGCCAGCTGCGCCGGGCAACCTTTTCAAGCGTCCAGTGCTGCTGATCCAGCGCCTCAACCCCCAGTGCCTGACTGGAGTAGGCCGCGCGGACCGATTCGGGAATCAGATCATCGAGAATTTCGAGATTTTGTTCTCGTGCGATGGCATGACCGGCGTAGCGATGATCGTCTCAGTCGCTACAATAGCCCGATTCTGTAACCTTTGAACAGCTTCGGGAAGCGTCCACTATGACAAGCAAGCAGCGCGTTCTGACCGGCATCACGACCACCGGCACGCCGCACCTCGGAAATTACGTGGGGGCGATCAAGCCGGCGATTGCCGCCAGTCGCAGCGAGGGCATCGAGTCCTTCTATTTCCTCGCCGACTACCACGCCCTGGTCAAATGCGAAGACCCCGAGCGGGTCCAGCGCTCCACGCTTGAAATTGCCGCGACCTGGCTGGCCCTGGGCCTGGATACCAGTCGTTCCTTGTTTTACCGCCAGTCCGATATCCCTGAAATTCCCGAGCTGACCTGGCTGCTGACCTGTTCGACTGCCAAGGGTTTGATGAACCGCGCGCACGCCTACAAGGCGGCCGTGGATGCCAATCTGGAGGCCGGAGAGGATGCCGATTTCGGCATCAATCTGGGACTGTTCAGTTATCCGGTGCTGATGGCGGCCGACATTCTCATGTTCAATGCCCATCGCGTGCCGGTCGGCAAGGACCAGATTCAGCATCTCGAGATGGCCCGCGACATCGCCCAGCGGTTCAACCATCGCTATGGCGAACACTTCGTGCTGCCGGAGGCGGAAATTGACGAGCATGTCGCGACCTTGCCCGGCACGGACGGGCGCAAGATGTCGAAAAGCTACGACAACACCATCCCGCTGTGGCTGCCCGAAAAGAAGCTGCGCAAGGCGATCATGAAGATCAAGACCAACTCGCAGGAGCCGGGCGAGCCCAAGGATCCCGATACGGCATCGGTGTACTCGGTTTATGCCGCCTTCGCCAGCGCCGAACAACGCGCCGGGATGCGGCAGGCCTTTGCCGATGGCATTGCCTGGGGTGAGGTCAAGCAGCAGCTGTTCGAGCTGGTCAACGCAGAGTTGGCCGCAGCCCGCGAACGCTACGAAGCGCTGATCAATGATCCAGCCCAGGTTGAGCGCGAGCTGGTTTTGGGCGCTGAAAAAGCCCGCGCCATCAGTCACGCTCTCATTTTGCAGCTGCGCGATGCGGTCGGTATACGGCGCCTGGCATGAGTGCTGATCTGTCCTGGGACGCACCGATCGTTCGCAGCGAGCAGGGTTTCGAGTTCAGCGTCCGGCATCTGTGGTGTGTGGGTCGCAACTACGCTGAACACGCCCGCGAGATGGGCGTGGACCCGACCCTGAGTCAGCCGCTGTTTTTCTCCAAGCCGGCCCAGACCGCGATCCAGGCCGATGTCGTTGCCTACCCCGAGCGAACCGAGTCGCTGCATCACGAAGTGGAACTGGCCGTTCTGCTGGCCAGGGGCGGTCGGCACGTTCCGGCGGCGGCCTGGGCCGATCGCATCTGGGGCTATGCGGTCGCGGTGGACCTGACTCGGCGTGACCTTCAGGCCCGATTCAAAAAAGCAGGGCATCCCTGGGAACTGAGCAAGGGCTTTGATCAGTCCGCCCCGATGGGACCTATCAGCCTGAGTGCCGACTGGCAGCCGCAGGCCGAGTGTGTGATCGAACTGCGCGTCAACGGCGAACTGCGCCAGCACGGGCAGCTGGGTGAAATGATCTGGTCAGTGCCGCAGTTGCTTGAACGCCTGTCCGACGAGATCACGCTAAACCCCGGCGATGTGGTGCTTACGGGCACGCCGGCAGGCGTTGGTGCAATTCAGGCTGGCGACCTTGTCGAGGCACGGATTGATGGTCTCGAGCCCTGTCGCTTCCGGATCGACTGAGCGGGTAGGGGCGCGGATCAAGCGCGGATACGTTGATCGCATCGTTCAAATGGCACCAAAGCGCACTAGAAGGATAGTCAGGGACCTGCTGCCATCCAGGAGATTCGTGGGCAGCCAGGGCATTGATCAACAAGGCGATTGATCGGGCCGATCTGCTTCGCTCAGCCTATCAGGCCCGTTCGATGGCTTGGCGTGACAACAAGCTTCTGAAGCATCACGTCTAGACCAGCTGCTGGACGATGCGGAAACCAGCCACCCAGGTGCCGATTGCAGATCCAAGGTTGGACAGGAAGAAGACCACGAACACGTGACTGACCCGATTGCGGAACCAGCCGGAAATCTCGGTCACGTCGTCGCGCAAGCGCTCGAAATCGCCGACCCGGGGTTTGCGTAGCCAGGCTTCGACGGCACCGGTAACCATGCCGGCCCCGATGGTCGGATTGAGTGAGGTCAGTGGGGCCGCGACCAGCGCCGTGAGGATGGTCAGCGGGTGCGCGCGAGCGAGGAGGGCACCGAGCGCGGATAAGCCCCCGTTGATGATGACCCAGGTTCCGATCAGCGACCAGCCCAGTTCGGGCGAACGGCTGAAGCCGATTGCAAAGCCGGTAAGAACGGCGACCAGGATGATCCAGGGAATGAATTTGAAGATGTTCGAGGCCGCTGGCATCTGATTCAGATCCGCGACGGTCGCATCTGCGGCCTGTTCGGATTCCAGCGCCTTCAGGGTTCCGGCCAGGTGGCCCGCACCGAGTACAGCGAGGACCCGTCGCGGCCTTCCGTCTTCGGGTTGCGGGTTCTGCTGGACCAGGCGCGCCGCCATGAACCGGTCACGCTCGGCGATCAGGGCCTCATACAGCTCGGGTGAGGCGTCGGAAAACTCGCTGAAGGTCTGGGACAGCAGATCCCCTTCCTTGAGCTTCTCGACGTCGTCTTCGCTGATCTCCTCGCGCGAGAACAGGGAAAAGATCAGCCCGTTGATCATCACCCAGCGCTTCCACCAGCCCAGCCGTCGACTGGCTCGACGCAGGGTGATGCCGATGTCGCGGTCAATCAATTGCACCGGCAGACCGTGGCGTTCAGCGACCGCCATCGCCGCTTTCATTTCGGCGCCCGGCTCGATGCCGAACTGTTCGGCAATTCGGCGTTGATACGCCGATAGCGCGAGCGACGCCATCATCATCCCGGCCTTGCCTTCGCGCAGCAGGGTGAACAGGTTGAGATTACGCCAGCTGTCCTGGTCGCTGAGGGCGCGGTGACGCGAGTCACACAGTTCAATGGCGACAGCATCGTAGTGGCCGCTATCGAGCAAGCGCTCGACGGCCTCTGCACTGGCCCGCGAGACATGGGCTGTCCCCAGCAGGTCGTAGTCCACGCCATCGCGCTGCACGTGCTTGACCGGTTCGTTTCCGAACAGTTCCTGATGCTGTTGATTCATTTGTGCTCGGAAGCTGGGCGACAGCGGCGCAGTGTAGCAAGCTTGGGCAAGTCAGGGTGGTGTCCGGCAGAGTCTCGAATCCGCGCAAAATTTCTGTTGGTCCAGAAAAAACGGCGCATACTATTGCTGCCCTGATTGTGGGTTGAAAACCGACCATTGACGTGCCCCCAAACTCCAGTTCCGTGTCCCTTCCGATCGAAGCCCAGCCCGATACGACAACCTGCGGACCGACCTGTCTTCACGCGGTATATCGTCATCATGGTCGAGGTCTGCCTCTCGACCAGATCATCAGCGAAATCCAGCGCCTGGATCATGGCGGTACCCTGGACGTATTCCTCGCCAATCATGCGCTCGCGCAGGGATTCCGGGCGACAATCTACACCTACAACCTAGAGGTGTTCGACCCGACCTGGTTCAACGATGGTAGCGTCGATCTGGTCCGCGCGCTGAAGCGGCAGCGTGACTTCAAGGCCCGACCCGCGTTGAGCGTGGCCACGGATGGATACCTGGAATTCCTGGAGCGGGGTGGATCTCTTGAATTCATTGATCTGAGTCGCCAGTTGCTCAGAGACCTGTTGAGCCTTGGCCACCCGATTCTTACCGGTCTTAGCGCCACCTACCTGTACCGCTGTGCACGAGAATTCGGGCCGGAAGACGCTGATGATGATATTCGCGGCGAGCCGGTGGGGCACTTTGTCCTGTTGACGGCCTACGAAGAGGCAAGCGATTCGGTTTTGATCAGTGATCCGATGCACGATAATCCGCGCGGCAAGCAGAATTATCGCGTTCATGTGGACCGCCTGATTGGCGCAATCCTGCTCGGTGCCCTGACCTATGATGCCAATCTGCTGAGAATTGAACCCAGGGAGGAGGACCCATGCGCCAGCTGATCGTGGTCAGCCGATTGAGCGACTGGCCGATCAATCTGCCGGGATGCGAGGTCATCACTGCGCGTCAGTATCTGACCCAGTCGCAGTGGTCCACTCTGCGTCGTGCGCGCGTCTGCAACCTGTGCCGAAGCTATGGTTATCAGACCAATGGCTATTACGTTTCTCTGCTGGCCGCTGCCCGTGGGCACCGTCCTCTGCCCGCCGTTGGCACGCTGCAGGATTTCAAGCTTCCTGAACTGCTTCGGCTCAGCAGTGTCGATCTGGGCCGCCTGGTCCGAACCAGCCTCAAGACCCTGCAGTCTGATCAGTTCCAGCTCAGCATCTACTTCGGTCGCAACCTGGCCAAGCGCTACGACGCACTGTCCAACGCCTTGTTCAACCTCTTCCCGGCACCGATGCTGCGCGCCGAGTTCGTGCGCGTGGACGCTGAGTGGGTGATGCGCCGTCTGGTGCCGATGGGCTATGCCGACGTGCCCGAGGCTCACCGTGAATTCATGCTTGAAGCGGCCCGACGCTACTTTGCCGGAAGGGGTCCAAGGCAGCGCCCGCGCCGGACCGGCCGCTTTGATCTGGCCATCCTGGCCAATCCCGATGAGGTCAATCCACCGTCGGACGAGGCCGCGCTGCAGAAGTTTGAGCAGGCCGCCGAGTCAGTGGGTTTCAACGTCGAGCGCCTCAAGCCGGACGAGATCGGTCGCCTTCCGGAGTTCGATGCCTTGTTCATTCGCGAGACCACTGCAGTCAATCACCACACCTTCCGATTTGCCCGCCGCGCCGTCGCCGAAGGTCTGGAGGTCATCGACGACCCGGAATCGATTCTCAAATGCACCAACAAAGTCTATCTCGCGGAGCTGCTGCAGCACCATCGTATCCCCGCGCCGAGAACCGTCCTGGTTCACCGCGACAACGTGCAGGACATCGAACGGGAACTGGGTCTGCCGGTGGTCTTGAAGCAGCCCGACAGTGCCTTCTCGCTGGGCGTGGTCAAGGCGCTGGATTCGACCAGGCTGGCCGAGACCGTAGAATCAATGCTGAAGGGCTCGGACCTGATAGTGGCTCAGGAGTATTTGCCGACGAGCTTCGACTGGCGGGTAGGCGTCATCGACGGCAAGCCGCTTTATGCCTGCCGCTATCACATGGCCAAAGGGCACTGGCAGATCATCAATCACGGTGCTGAGAGTCATCATGTGGGCGCATCGGAAACGATGGGCGTCGATGAAGCGCCGGAGCGAGTCATCCAGACTGCGCTGAAGGCCACAGCACTGATCGGGCGTGGGCTGTATGGTGTTGATCTCAAGGAAGTCGATGGGCGAATTCTGGTGATCGAGGTCAACGACAATCCGTCGATCGATGCCGGCGTTGAGGATTCAGTCCTTGGGCCAGCGCTGTATCGAGAGATCATGCAGGTGCTGATGACGCGCGTAATGCGCAGAAAGTCGCTGGGCCAACAGGACGCTGAAGATGTCTGAGAATACAAAATCGCACTTGTCCGCATTCTCCGGCTTCGGGATTGAGCTGGAATACATGATCGTGGATGACCAGAGTCTGTCCGTGCGGCCGCTGGCTGAACGATTACTGGTCGACACAGATGGCCTGATCCAGAATGAAGTGGAACATGGCGAGATCGCCTGGTCGAATGAATTGGTCAGTCACGTGCTCGAGCTCAAGACCAACGGCCCTGCTGCTGAGTTGAGTGGTCTGGCGGACAAGTTTCATGCCGATATTCAGTCCATCAACACGACGCTGCGTGCACATGGCGCCCTCTTGCTGCCGACCGCGATGCACCCGCTGTTTGATCCTGCTCGCGAAACCCGGCTTTGGCCGTACGGTCAGAAAGACATATATCAGGCGTACGATCGCATCTTCGGCTGCGCGGGTCACGGATGGTCGAATCTTCAGTCCATGCACATCAATCTTCCGTTTGCCAACGATCAGGAATTCACGCGCCTGCACGCTGCCATCCGCGTAGTGCTGCCGTTGATTCCAGCGCTTTCGGCGTCGTCGCCGATCGAGCAGGGCAGGCGAGCAGGGTGGCTGGACAATCGACTGCGGTACTACCGTGACAACCAGAAGCGTGTTCCGTGGATTTCCGGCCCGGTGATTCCTGAGCCGGTGAGCGGCATCGAGGATTACCATCGAACGATTCTCGAACCGATGTATGCGGAGATTTCACCGTTTGATCCTGAGCATGTGCTGAACGACGACTGGCTCAACTCGCGCGCCGCAATTGCCCGATTCGAGCGCCAGACCATCGAGATTCGAATCATCGACCTGCAGGAGTGCCCGGCGGCCGATCTGGCCATTGCCGAGCTCGTGGTGGCTTTGATCCGAGCCTTGTATGAGCAGCAGCTGGCCGATTTCGACGCCCAACAAGCCTTGTCGACTCCCACCCTGGCGAATTTGCTCTGGAGCACCGCTTCTGTGGGTGCCCGGGCCGTGATTGAAGAACCTGAATTGCTTGCGTTTTTTGGATTGCATGAGGCCACCCGCGTGGGCGAGCTGTGGTCGAGCCTGCTGGCCAGCCTGACCGGAATCAGCCCCGACGGGCGCGCGATCCTGGAGCAGATGATTCGTCTGGGCCCGCTGTCCGATCGCATTCTGAAGCGGGTCGGTGGGTCGATGGACCATTCGACGATCATCGATTGCTACAGGGAGCTTGGGCAATGCCTGGCAGAACAGCGCCTGTTCGGAGCCTGATCACGGCCGAGCACGCCAGTCGTCGGGTACCCGGTCGATGGGCGCACTGCTTCGAAGGGCAGGATGAGGTGTTGGCCACGCACCGGGCCTGGGATCCCGGCTCAGGGCGGCTGGCGCGCTTGATTGCAAACCGACTCGACGCCCCGCTCATGCTCGGTGGCATGACCCGGCTGCTGGTCGATCTCAATCGACCGTCCGACCATCGAAACTGTTTCAGCGCCTATTCCGAAGGGCTCAGTCCGGATGAACGCCAGGAATTGCTTGCGAGCTATCACCAGCCCTACTGGCAACGCTATCGTGACCATGTTGCTCAATCCGGGCGATGTCTGCATCTGGCCTGCCACAGCTTCACGCCGGTCCTCGACGGTCAGCGCCGTTTGACCGATATCGGCGTGTTGTTCGATCCTGGACGTGCGCTCGAAGCGCGCTGGTGCCATGGACTGATTCAGGATCTGCGTCTGGCCTTTCCCGAACTGCGTGTGCATGCCAATCAGCCGTATCGGGGCACCAGCAGCGGACTCGGCCAGCAGCATCGCGCGCAGTTTGCCGAGGACAAGCTCTGGACAGCAGAACTCGAAATCAACAGTGCACTTCTGTTGCGCGCCAGCTGGGCGAGTATGCAGGCAAGACTGGTCGAGGTGGTCAGCGACTGCCTGTCTTGAATTTTCGCATGCGAATTCCGCGGTGAACGGCCGCTGGCCCGCACGGTTAGGGCGACTTTAAAGTCCTGATTGTGCTATTATTTCCGGCTTGTTTCACGGTTCTGATACAGCAATCTCCGGACCTTGGGTTTCGGAAAATAATTCATTCAGAATCAGACATTTGACAAGTAAACCTGACAAGCTTTAGGAAGACCGATCATGGCCGAAATGGCGCGCGAAGTTCTGCAGGTCAATCTCGAAGACGAAATGCGGCAGTCCTACCTCGATTACGCCATGAGCGTGATCGTCAGCCGAGCGCTGCCCGACGTGCGCGATGGGCTCAAGCCGGTGCACCGTCGCGTGCTGTTTGCGATGCACGAGTTGGGCAATGACTACAACAAGGCATACAAGAAATCGGCCCGCGTGGTTGGTGACGTCATCGGTAAATACCACCCGCACGGCGACACGGCGGTTTACGACACGATCGTGCGCATGGCCCAGCCGTTTTCGATGCGCTACATGCTGGTCGATGGCCAGGGTAACTTCGGCTCGGTCGACGGCGATTCTCCGGCCGCCATGCGTTACACAGAAGTTCGCATGGCGCGCCTGGCGCATGAAATTCTGGCCGATATCGACAAGGCCACGGTCAACTTCGTGCCGAACTACGACGAGTCGGAAAATGAACCGACCGTCATGCCAACCCGGGTCCCGAACCTTCTGATCAACGGCTCGTCGGGCATTGCCGTCGGCATGGCAACCAATATCCCGCCGCACAACCTGAACGAAGTCATCAGCGCGCTGCTGGCCATCGTCGATGATCCGGAGCTCGATATCGACGGCATCATGACCCATCTGCCGGGTCCGGATTTTCCGACCGCGGCCATCATCAATGGTGCTGACGGGATTGATCAGGCGTATCGCACCGGGCGCGGCCGAATCTATCTGCGGGCGCGCTCGCACGTCGAGACCGACGACAGCACCGGGCGCTCGCGCATCGTGGTCACCGAGCTGCCGTATCAGGTCAACAAGGCTCGCCTGCTGGAAAAGATTGCCGAGCTGGTCAAGCTCAAGAAGATCGAAGGTATTTCCGAACTGCGCGACGAATCCGATAAGGATGGCATGCGCATGGTCGTCGAGATCAAACGCGGCGAGGTGCCGGAAGTCCTGCTGAACAACCTGTATCAGCAAACCCAGCTGCAGACCGTGTTCGGCATCAACATGGTCGCGCTGGTCGATAACCAGCCGAAAGTGCTCAACATCCGCCAGATTCTGAACGCTTTCCTGGCCCATCGTCGGGAAGTGGTTACCCGCAGAACGCTTTTCGAGCTGCGCAAGGCCCGCGATCGGGCGCACATTCTTGAAGGCCTCACGGTTGCGCTGGCCAATCTTGATGAAGTCATCGAGCTGATCAAGCAGTCACCGACGCCGGCTGAGGCGCGCGAAGCGCTGCAGCAGCGGCGCTGGGAAGCGGGGCTGGTCAAGGCCCTGCTCGGACAGGCCGGCGCCGAGCTGTCGCGCCCGGAAGCTCTGTTGCCCGAATTCGGTCTCCACGAGAACGGTGAGTACCAGCTGTCACCGACCCAGGCTCAGGCCATTCTGGATTTGCGCCTGCAGAAACTGACCGGGCTGGAGCAGGAAAAGCTGTCCGAGGAATACCAGGAGATTCTGGGTCAGATCAAGGAACTGATGCGCATTCTGTCCGAGCCCGACGCGCTGATGCAGGTGATTCGCGAAGAGCTGGAAGCACTCAAGGAGCAGTTCGGTGACGAACGTCGTTCGGAAATCGTTCGCGATCATCTGAACCTGACAATGGAAGATCTGATCACGCCGGAAGATGTGGTCGTCACGCTCTCGCACTCGGGTTACGCCAAGTACCAGCCGCTGGACCGTTACCGTTCGCAGAAACGCGGCGGGCGCGGCCGATCGGCGACCAAGACCAAGGCGGAGGACTTCGTCGAGCGCTTCTGGGTGACCAATACGCACGACACGCTGCTGGTCTTCACCAGTGCCGGCAAGGTCTACAAGACCAAGGTCTACGAGCTGCCGCAGGCAGGGCACAACAGCCGCGGCCGACCGATGGTCAATCTGCTGCCGCTCGACGAGGGCGAGCGCATCAACGCGGTGCTGCCTACACGCGAGTTCCCGGACGACTGGTTCGTGTTCTTCGCAACCCGCAGCGGGCGCATCAAGAAAACGCCGCTGTCGGATTTTGCCAACATTCGCGCGAACGGTATCTGGGCCGTGCTGCTCGAGGATGGGGATGAGCTGGTCGATGTGTCGTTTACCGATGGTACGCGCGACATCCTGCTGTTCTCGTCGGCCGGCAAGGCCATCCGTTTCCACGAGACCGATGCGCGTCCGATGGGTCGCCAGACCCGCGGCGTCGTCGGCATTCGACTCAAGGAAGGCCAGGAGGTGGTCTCCATGCTGGTCACCGGTGATGAGCCGATGGATATCCTTCTGGCGACCGCCAATGGCTACGGCAAACGTACGGCGATCGAGGAATTCCCGGTCTACAAGCGCGGCGGTCAGGGTGTGATCGGCATTCAGGTGTCCGAGCGCAACGGCGCGCTGGTCGCCGCCATGGCCGTCACCGACGAGGATGACGTCATGCTGACCTCGAATTCCGGCACGCTGGTGCGCACATCCGTCCACGAGATCTCGCGTCTCGGCCGCAACACGCAGGGCGTGACCCTGATCCGTCTGGCCAAGAACGAGCAGGTTATCGGGATGGCGCGAGTCGCGGCTTCGGAAGAAGAAGACGAAGCGGGACTTGACGAGGACGAGTAAGCGGTGCGCCAGCGCAATGCTGGCGACCATTCTGGAAGTGGCCCCGATCTGCAGCGTCGGTCGGGGCCGAAGTCTTCAGCTAGCGAACAATCGTCCCTTTAACGCCAGCAATCCGACCCCTGAACAGGTCGACTGAATAACCACAGTCCTCAGCCATGACGCCATTTTCGGCGTTGACCCATTGCGCCAGTCATCAGGGCTCGAAGCGATCCTCGAACACCGGGTCGCTGCGGCGGTTGGCGTTGATCTCGATGATCGCCAGGGGCAGAAGCGGGTCGTCGGTGCTCAGGCAGATCAAGGCCTGTGCGGTATCGGCCGGCATCAGGCTGCCATCGACTTCGATCTGGATCGGTAAGGTCTGGGCGGCTGGCAAGCTGCCTGATGCGGGCGTGATGTTCAGCCAGGCCACGCCCTGCGGATCGGCGCAGGCCGGCGGAGTCTGTTTGTGCAGCGTTACCACCACATTGCTCCAGTTCATCGGGTCGTTGAAGGTGTGGACAAAATCGAACTGCCAGCTGCCAGCGTCGGACACGCCGTCTGCACCAAAAGGCTGCTCGATGATGTGTTCGCTGCTGTAGCTACCATCACTATTGGAGCCCGAGCCGTCGAAATCCCAAGGCGGGTTGCCGGTCTGGTAGCCGCCAACAATATAGCCAGCGCCACTCGGTGGGATGACGCTGAGCTGAAGATCCGAGGCCCAGGTCGAATTTCCCGTGACGCCGGTCACGTCGCCGGCGAAGCTGAAGCCAACGACCTGGCCCGTTGATGCTTCACCGCCCGGCAGGGACTCGCTATGGGCGCCGCTGCCGGCGATCGAGAAATCGGCCAGCTGCAGACTCTCGTCGAGAGCGGGGTCATAGCCGGCGCCACGCTGAACGGGCAGATCGCTGGCGATCGACCAGGCGAGGCTGCGCGAACCGGCGTTGCTGAGTTCGATCTCAACCGTTCTGGTGCTGTCTTCGGGGACGTTCACGCCCAACTGTTCGGGCGTTACGCTGGCCAGACGCTGCTGGATCCAGACGGCCTCGAGCACGCCGGTCGCACCATTGGCATCGGTCGCCTCGACGAAGAGAAGTCGGGGCTCGCTCAGATCAAGATCAGCGAGCACAAGGTCGCCGGAGAAACTGACCAGCGGGCCGCTGCCGGAAAGCGTGAGGGTGTAACTGCTGCTGGCCAGGCCCGGTGGCTGATCGAGACTTGCCGTAACGGTCGTGATACTTGCAATAGGGTCGTTGGCCGGCGCTTCGCTGACCCCGCCGCGGTCGTAGCGCGTGTCGTCGGCGAGCCCCTGAATAAGCAGGCGATCCTGCGTGCTGTCATAGATCGCGCTCAGGTCGGTGACATCGGGTCCGGACGGCGCGGTGTAGGGGCGCTCGGCTGCTTTTGCGTTGTAAACCAGGGAGGCCAGGATGTCGTCCCAAATGGTGTTCTCGAAGCTCGCGCAGCTCTGCTGGAACGTGGTGCCGATTTCATACGTGTAGGCAGCGACGCCGAGCATGCCGTGGGCGTAGTCGGGCATGGTGCCGCCGGAAGAATAGAGTATGTCTCGGCCGACCTGATACCCGGTGAAGTAACCCATCTTGCGGCCCAGCCAGGCGAGCTGATCGTGATTCGGTGCATTGTTACCGGTGCCGCCGCCGCTGCCTTCCCAGGGGAACAGGATCAGCTCGCTGAAGCTGTGCAGTGACAGGAACAGACCCTCGGCCGTGTCCGGCACGGGGTCATTCATGTTGCTGCGGTAGTCGGTGAACACGGTATCGAGATAGCTCTGGACGGCCTGGGTTTCGGGCTCGGAGCCTGCGCCCGGACCGCGGTAGGTCTCCGAACACGTGTTGTCGTCGGAGAAATCACCCCAGAAGACGTTGCTGTTGCGGTTCAGGTCAACGCCAGGCGTGCCGCTCGGGCAGGCCGTCAGGTTGGCGTTTTTACGCCAGAAAGACTCGCCGGCTTCGACCTGACGACGTCCGTCAGGGTTATGAACGGCGATGATGTGGATCTCGCGATGATCGAGCAACCAGCGCGCCGTCGCATTGCTGGCATAGCCGGTCACCAGCCATTCGGCGAAGCGCGTGGCCGACTCGGCAGTGGTCAGTTCGCGCGCGTGCTGCGCGGCCATGATCACCAGCGGCGCTTGTGGATGCGGGCTGGATTGGTTGCCGATCACCAGTACGCGGACGTCGTCGCCACCCGGCTGGGCGTTGGCCTTGCGCCAGCTGTCGCCGATGTCTTCCCAGCGCGCCAGGTTCGGATAGGTGCTGGCCAGGCCGGAGAGTGCGGCATTGGTTTCGTCGACCGTGCGGTAGCAGGGGAAATTCGGAATGCCGCCGACTCCACTCAGGCGCCAGGCCTCGCGATCAACGTCCCGAAAGCGGATCAGAGCGTCGGTCTTTTTCCCGATCGACTTCTACCCTATACCCCAGTTCCTCGACCGCCTGACGACCGCGCTCCGTCACATAGAGATTGACGTAGCCCTCGCGCCAGTTGATGCCCCAGAAATCACCCAGATAGCGCAGCCGGTTGTAATCGGCGCGCGGTACGTCGTAGATCTTGATGACCGTAGAGTTGCTGGCCTGGAGCGAGACGGGGGCAAGGGCCAACATGGCCACAGCGAGACAGAGCAGGGCAATTCGAATCAGCGGCATGGACTGTCCGTGTCAGATTGAAAAAAGTAGGGGCCCGGCCGGTCGGCCAGCCGGGCCCATCATCAGCGCCCTGTCGATCAGGGCAGGAGCTCGAAGCGATCCTCGAACATCGGGTCGGTGTTTTCGATCACGGTAAGCTCGACCGGCATCGGCACCATCGACGCATCCGGGTCGTTGGTGCTGATGCACAGGTAGCCGGTGTAGCTGCCCGGCATCATGCCGGCGCTGTCGATATTGACGTTGACCTGCTCGGTCGCGCCTTGTCCCACGCTGCCCGAAGTCGGATCGGTCGACAGCCAGGGAACCGCAGTGAGTGGGTTGATGCAGTAGGGCGGCGGCGCCTTGAGCAGCGTTACCGTTACGTTGCTCCAGTTCATGGTGCCGGCCGATGCGCTGTCCCAGCCGTGCTGGAAGCTTACTGTCCAGTCACCGTCATCCGATGTGCCGGGATCGAAGGCGGCCGGATGGCTGCTGGCGTAGGTACCGTCGCCGTTAGACACGCTGCCCTGGAAGTCCCAGTCGTTGACGACGCTGGCAAAGCCGCCGACATTGAAGCTGTCGCCGTCCGGGCTGGTGATGATCATGCGCAGGTCGGAGGCCCAGTCAGCGCTGCTGCCGATTCCCGACACCGTCCCTTCGAATTCGAAGCCGAGAACGGTGCCCTGGGTGAGTACGCCGCCCGGAATGATGAACTCCTCGATATTCCCACCGCCGACAGCTCCATCGACGCTGAAGCTTCCGATATTCAGCACCTCATCGAAAGTCGGATCGATGACGCCTCGCTCGGACAGGTCGTTGATCTGGTCGGTCGCGACGCTCCAGGTGAGGTTCCCGGTGCCGACGTTGCTGATGTCCAGCGGCGTGCTGTCGGTGCTGTCGGCAGCCACGGTCATGCTGAATTGACTGGCCGAGAAACTGGCCACCGGTTCGAGCCGGGTGGTGAACGAGCGAGTGGCACTCCAGGCACCGGCGCCGCAGAGATTATTGCCGGCGATGCGCCAGAAGTACTCCGTGCCCGTGGCCAGTTCGGTTCCCGGAATGAAGCTTGTGGCGGTGACCGTGGTGTCAAAAACCAGGCCGGTGAAACCAGCGTCGGTCGCGATCTGGACGGCGTAGTCCCCGACTCCGGCGATCGCATCCCAGGTCAAGGTCGGCTGCAGGTCCAGGTCGCTGGCCCCGTCGGCCGGGCCGGTCAGGGTCGGGCCGGCGGCCAGCAGTTCGTCAAGCTGGTAGGCCAGATCGATGCTGTTCTGATCAACGCCGTCGTCGCCGTCAAGGCTGATCGTGCCGCTGCCGATGCTGGCGGTGTCGGCAATGGTCAGGGTCCAGGTCGAGCTACCGGGAACTAGCACCGAAGCCGGGCTGAACACACTGGATACGCCAGCAGGTTCACCGGTGCTGCTGAGGCCCACTGTGCCCGAATAGGGGCCGAGTGCACCGACAGTGACAGTCACCGCGACATCCGTCGTTCCCGACTCGGGAATGCAGACTTCCAGCGGATCGGGGTCGACGGCCAGGGTATAGGTCGGGTCGCCGATGATGCAGTTGTAGCAGACCAGGGCGAAATCCTGGCTGGGTGCGCCGGGGGACCAGGGATTCAGTGCATCGCCGGCGATATCGGTGGCATCCACGGTGATATTGACGGCACCGCCGTGCTGCGCCGGGTTCAGGAAAACGCCTTCGAGGTTGTTTCGAACATCTGCGCTGCCGCCGGTGGCCGACCAGCCATCGGGGCCGATCACGTTGCCGAGGAAGGTATTGCCGCCGGTCTCGACCGCCAGGTCGAGATTGTTGACCCAGGCCGGCGTGCTGCCGCCGAGGCCCGCACCCGGGGCGTCGGTCCAGGCCAGCATGATGCGGATCGGCTGGGCCGGGTCCACGGCGTTCAGGCCCAGCGACCAGCTGTCGCCGGTGCTGGTGAAGACGGTTTCCTGATCGGTCATGTAGACCTCGACGCCGTGGTTCATGACGGTTTCGAGATCGATACGGCCATAGCCCTGGAAGCGGTCCGGACGGTGGCCCATGATGCCGCCGTCAGCATTCTGATTGCCTTCCAGGTCCTGCGCGGCTGCCGTGAAAACGGCCTTGACCAGCGCGGGGGAGGGATTGCTGCCGGTTTCTTGGACATGTTTTTCCGCGAAGACCGACACCGCGCCGGAAACGACGGGGGAAGCCATCGAGGTTCCGCAAAAATTGGCTGAATGCGCGGTGTTGGAGGAATTGGTGGTGCTGTCGGTGGAGCAACCTGGCGCCACGATATGCGGTACGCGACGTCCGTCACAGGCATTACCGTGAGCGGAGTTGGTCGAAATCCGGAAAATGTTCGAAAGCTGGGCGCCGCCGCCGCTCTGAAGTGCTGTCGAGCCAACGGCAAAGAGGTTCTTGGCCTCGTCCGGCGAGCCGAGCGAAGCCGGTGCGCAGGCTCCGCTGCTGTCGCCATTTCCGTTCATGATCGACCAGACTGCCAGGATGGGTTGATCGCCCGGAGTGTCCGGGTCGGCATCTCGGCTGATGAAATCGATCTGTTGGGTCGGGATGTCATAGCCCTGGGGCGATCCCGTTGGGCCCCAGGAGTTGTTGGTCAGCAGGGCGCCGCTGCGCGCCGAGTCCTGGTAAATGTCCAGCATGCCGTTAACGGCCATGTTGCCCGGGCCGCCGCCAATGAACGGTCCATATTCCTGAGTGACCAGGTTGGCCCCCGGTGCGACGCCTTGTCCACGCAGGAAGCCGTTGAGCAGGGTGCCGGTCGCACCGGTTCCGGCGATGGCACCCGCCACATGCGGTGCCATGATCATCAGAGCCGGATGCCGTGCAGCTGCCGTTGCTGCCGGTGCAGGGCACCATGCGAGAGCTGAGATCGACGTGCGTGGTCAGAACGCGTCCATCGACCACGCCTACCGTGATGCCTGAGCCGTCATAGCCGGTGTCGTTCAGCCAGGTCGCGTAGCCAGGAAATACGGCTCCGCCGCCATCAATGTTCCCGACGATGGTACA
>CALNZT010000006.1:0-26012 GCA_942491245.1 uncultured Pseudomonadota bacterium | reverse complement strand
GACGGTCGGCTGGAGTTCGTGCTGAAGCTGTTCGCCTACGACAAGGCCAACACCCTGTTTGCCTTTTTGTTCGGGCTGGGTTTCTGGGTTCAGATGGAGCGGCTGCAGGCGCGCGGCGCCCCGTTCGAATCGATCTTCATGCGCCGGGCCACGATCTTGCTGATCCTCGGCTGGATCCACCTGCTGTGTCTGTTCAACTGGGACATCCTGCACATCTATGGCATTACCGCGTTCCTGCTGTTCTTCAGCCGGAACCTCCCGGATCGGGCCTTGCTGTGGATCGGACTGGCCCTGTTGATGTTTGCCCAGCCGCTCGTGACCTGGGCCTTCGAGGTGAGCGGCATCGCCGGTCGCTTCAACAACCCCGACCTCCTCGAGGCCGAAACCCTGGCGCGTCAGGCCGCGGCGCAGTCGGGCGATTTCTTCCGGTTCATCGCGACCATGAACAGGGACTATCTGAACTGGTTCATGACCGGCGGCCTGATCGGCTGGATCTTCTACGCCCTCGGCCGCTTTTTCATGGGTGCCTGGGTAGCGCGCCGGGGCTGGATCCAGAACGCCTCGGACCATCTTGACGGGTTTCGCCGCTGGCTCTGGCCCCTGCTCGTGACCGGCCTCGCGTTGGAGACGGCGCACTTGTTGACGGACGCACTGCCCGAGACCACCTTGCTCGGCCAGATCGAACTTCTGCGAGTCATCCTGCACGTCGTGGCCACACCCCTGATTGCCGCGGGCTATGTCTGCGCGATCGTGCTGCTGTTTCATTCTCGATCGCTGAGCTGGCTGGTCCGACCGTTTGCGCCGGTAGGCCAGATGGCCCCGACCAACTACCTGATGCAGAGCGCTGGCGATCATCCTGACCAGTCTGACCTCGGTCGGACCGGGCCTGGGTCTGGCCGGAAAGGCAGGCGCGTCGACCTTCCTGGCGCTGGTGCTGGCCTTCTTCAGCGCCCAGATCCTGTTCAGCTTTATCTGGATGAAGTTCTTCGCCTTCGGCCCGGCTGAATGGCTCTGGCGCGCACTGACCTACGGCACCCGACCGCGGTTTGTGCGCGTACGGTCATGAATACCGTCCAATCAATCGAAGAGAACCGACTCATGAACCTGCTTATGCACCCACCCATGCGTCGACGCCTGTCAATCGTGCTGCTACTGACCGGTTTGACAGCCTGCGTGTCGACACCACCAACGGCTCCAACCCCGAGCTGGAAGCTGGAGGACGCGCAACTGTTTCCACCGGCCCGTTCGCTGACCCACGCAGAGGATGGCGTGGCCCTGGGTGATGGACGCCTGCTGGTAGGCGACTGGAATCACGGGCTCATCGAGCTGTCGCCAGACGGTTCCTCGCGTCCCTTCGGTGATTTTGCAGCCGCAGGATTTACGGTAAGGCCTGCCTTGACCTGGAACAGCCCGAACGGCATTGCCTTCGAGCCTGACGGCCGACACGTGCTGGTGGCTGACATCACGGAGGGCTTCCTGTTTCGAGTCGATACGGAAACAGAGGTCGTCACCCTACTGCTCGATCATCCGTTTGGCATCAACAGCGCGATCCGCGATCCGAGTGGTGCGATCTGGTTCACCCAATCCACCGAGAATCCGTCAGGTCCGAATGCCGAGGCCCGGATGTTCCAGGCCGCCGATCGACCGCTGGGCGATGGCGCGGTTTTCCGAATTCCACCCGAGCAGGTCGGGCACGCTCAGCCCAGGCCGGTGCGGATGATCGAAGGCCTGGACTTTGCCAACGGGATCGCCTACGACGAACAGCGCGGTGTGCTCTACGTGGCCGAACTTCTGGCCAATCGGATTCTTGCGTTCAGCCTGGATCTCGCCACCGGCAGGCTCAGCGATCGCCGCGTGCTGGCCGAGGTCATGACGCCGGACAACATCGAACTTGATGGTCAGGGCCTGCTGTGGGTGGCCTCGCCGATCGGTAATTCGATCGTCGTCGTTGATCTGGACGATGGACGGGTTCAAGCGGTTTTTGAACCCACGCCCGAGACCGGCCGAGCGCTCGCAACGGAGTGGCAGCGCCGTCTGGAATCGGGCGTGTCCACGCTGGATCTGCTTCAGCCCGACATGTGGGAACCGTTGCCAGGTCTGGTGACCGGCATCATTCTGACGCCCGACAACGGGCCGGTCTACGTATCCAACCTCGGCAACGCCCTGCTCAAGCTGGAGCGTTGAAGACGCACAGCAACCCCAACCTCAAGCAATCGAGTGTGCACAGATGACGACAAACCCCGCTGAAGACGATATCCGCAAGATCAGAGCGCTTATGGCCACCTACATCGAAGGTGGCCGCACTGGCAGCAATGAAGTGCTACGTCCGATCTTCCACGACCTGGCCACGATCTGCGGCTATGTGGGCCCGGACCTGTTCGCAGGGCCGATCGAGATGTTCTACGACTGGCACGCCGAGAACGGTCCCGCAACCGACCTGGTGGCCGGCGAGATACAGATCGATGCCGAAGGGAGTGCGGCCTCGGTGCGCGTCGAGCTCGACAACTGGACTGGCCATCGTTTCACCGACTTCTTTACCCTGGTCAGGATCGACGGACAGTGGCAGATCATGAGCAAGGTGTTTTACTTGCATCCGGAGTGATCCGAAGAAGCTAGCCACCCCGTAATTGATTAAAACGTTACTCAATTTCAAAAGACTCGAGAAGCCATCATGAGAACTATTTCTGTAGTCCATTCACTCGTCACCTCGGCGTATTCCCCCCCCCCTTCCCCCCCCCCCCCCCTGTCGCGCCTGCTCAGCACTTCACCGCGCTCGTTATCCTGGCGACTGGCGCGTTTGCCCAGTCTGATTCGGAGGCACCGGCGCGGGATGGGCAGTCCGAACTCCTGGACAGCAGAGTGATCAAGGCAGAGAAGCGATCATTGAACTCCATCCCGGTGGAGGTTCTCGCACCTGGAATAACGCGACAGGTCGTGCACGGAACACAGACCACCTTTTCGCGCTGGCAGCTTGTCGCCGGCAGCTCGATTCCGTTGCACCATCATGTCAATGAGCAAATGACCTGGATCATCTCAGGCAGGGCCGAAGTGCTTTCCGGAGGTACGATGCATTCGCTTCGAGCGGGCGAGATCATGGTGTTCGCGCCCAACGTCGAGCACGCGTTCAATATTCTGGAAGACACCGTGGCCATCGATATCTTTTCGCCTGCGCGACAGGACTGGATCGACGACGCTGCGCGGGCAAAAGGACAACCATGATAGACGGCATCTGACGACCTGGTTCTAGGAGCCTGACTTCATGGAAGAGGGCAGATTGGTGTCGCTGGCAGGAGGCAGGCTGGAACGGAACGCCGATGTATCAGATGGCGGACCCGATCATCAAGAGCCTGGATGAGAACTTCATGCTGGACTATCTGAACGGGACGCGGCTGGGCCCGGCGGGAACAGAAGCAGGCCTCCTATCCGAGCCGGAAAAAGCGCGATGTTGCTGCCCAGGTTTGTTCATAGATTTCCTGCAGGTCGGCGGTTGATGTTTCTTTCCTGTTCCTGGTCGGTGCACTCATTGGTACTCTGGTCGCGCACTTGAGCAAAGCAGGCCTCAATCGCCACAACGGGATCCTTGCGACGATTGAAGGTGACGACTGAAGGTGACGACGATGGTAACGACACACGGCAAGGTAATCATGGCGAATCAAGCTACTTCATCGAAAATGGAAATAAGAAATCATGAGTAAGAATCCAAAAGAAGATCGCGCTGCACGCCGGCGTTTCTTGACCGGGGCTATCGGCGCGGCTGTGGCAGTGGGCAGTGCGCCGCTGCTCGGTTCGGTCACCCCGAGCCAGACCGAAGGCCCGTTCTTTCCGATTGTCGATCAGCCCGACAAGGATGCAGACCTGACCCGGATCGAAGGTCGCATGGAATCCGCCTTGGGAGAAGTCGTGATCGTCGAGGGGCGGGTCTTGGACGAAGCAGGCGCGCCGATTGCGGGTGCGCTTATCGATGTCTGGCAGGCCAACGTGCACGGCCGCTACTCGCACGAAGCCGATCCCAATCCGCAGCCGCTGGACCCGAATTTTCAGGGCTGGGGCAAGCTGGTTACCGATGAGCAGGGCGGCTATCGCTTCAAGACCATCATTCCTGGTGCCTATCAGGTTGGCGAGGCCTGGAGTCGTCCGCCGCACATTCACTTCAAGGTGGCCAGGCGCGGGTTCCACGAGCTGACCACTCAGATGTATTTTGCCGATCACCCGCTCAACGATCTGGATCGATTGCTGCAGGCGGTGCCGGAGGATCAGCGCGCCAGTCTGGTGGTCAACTTCGAGCCACAGCTCGATGACGCGCCCAAGGGCCGCTTCGATCTCGTTCTTGGCGCGGTCGAGACTGCCTGAACAACTTTGGAAGGGGGATTGAAATGAACAACTCGATAATCGCAGGGCCGACGGCGGGCCAGGATCGATTCGACGTACTGGATGCCCTTAGAGGCTTCGCCCTGTTCGGGATTTTCCTGGCCAATATCCGCGTGCTGGCTGGCTGGGAGTTCCTGAGCGACGAGCAGCGAGGCCTGCTGGCGGGGGAGGGGTACTCGATGATCGATTTTCTGCAGCTTGCCGTGATCGACGGCAAGTTCTACACCCTGTTTGCCTTTCTTTTCGGGCTGGGGTTTGCGCTCCAACTGCAGCGTCTGGAGGGGCGGGGTGCGGCGGCGACTCGGATCTATCTTCGCCGAACGACCATCTTGCTGTGCATCGGCTTGTTTCATATGTTCGTGCTCTGGCTTGGTGACATTCTGACCCCTTACGCGATTCTGGGTTTTGTACTGCTATTGGTTCGCAAATGGTCGGATCGTACGCTTCTGATCGCGGCCGGAATTGCCCTGCTTGTGCCGGTGATGGGTTATGCGCTGTTCTGGTTGTTCGATGTGGACAACAGCCTGGGTCTGTATCGCATTGCGTTTGCCATCATGCCGGGCGGTGATGGGAACCCCCTGCTGGAACTTCGGATTGACGATTGGGGTGAGCGGCTTCAATCCTCCTTCGGGCTGGGCGTACTCCGCCTGGGCTACCTGCTCGATACCTGGCGCTGGCCCAAACTGTTCGGAATCATGCTTCTGGGTCTGTGGGCCGGTCGACGATTGATGAACGGCGAGCTGCTCGGCAACACGCGCTTGCTCGTCGGCGTGCTGTTGATTGGTGGCCTATCCGGTGTCATTGCCGGCCCTGTGCTGGCCACGCTCGGTGGTCTGGGTTTCAACCAACCGCACTCCCTGATAGGCTTCTATGCCGTCGTCGCCTACACCTTTGCCGTGATTCCGCTGGGTCTGGCCTACGCCGCCGGCTTTGTGCTCTTGTGGCGCGTGGCCTCGAAGGTGCTGCGAGTTTTCGCCGCACCCGGCCGCATGGCCTTGACCAACTATCTCAGCCAGACCCTGATCTCGCTCCTGGTTTTCTATGGCATCGGTTTCGGCCAGGCGGGGCTCTGGTCCATTCAGGAACTGATCGGCTTTGTCTGTGCCGTGTATGTCGCCCAGATCCTCTTTTCACTGGCCTGGCTTCATTATTTCAACTATGGTCCGATGGAATGGTTATGGCGCGCTTTGACCTATGGTCAGGCGCCGGCGATGCGGCGGGTGCAAACCGCGGGATGACGATCAGCCCGGGTCTGACAATGGTGCGTCGGCAAAGCAACAGGCTCGGGGAACGACTTGAGTCTGCCAATGGGCCAAAGTCGTTTTGTGAGACAGGGAAGCGGGCATGATCCTGCGTTCGGTCATGCGCCACGTCCGCGACCAGAACTGGTTTGCGGTGTTGCTGGACTTTATGATCGTCGTGGTCGGCGTGTTCATCGGCATCCAGGTGGCGAACTGGAACGATGCACGGCGTGACCGGGAGGCCGAGGAGCTGTATCTCGATCGTCTCGGACAGGAGCTTTCCGAAATCTCGCCGCAGGCTGCTGCGAGCCACGATTCCGTCCGCGCCGAACTCGAACGCCTTGTCGAGGTGCGAGATTATTTCCTGACCGGCGAAGGCCAGAGTTCGTTCGGCGGCGAACACTGTGCCGTGCTTGTCACTTCACACATCTACGCAGATACGATCTTCTATCCCTCGACCATCAAGGAGCTGATATCGACCGGTCGAATCGTGTTGATTCGAGACCATGCCATCAGGACGGCGATCCTTTCCTTTGATCAGACGAACGCCGAGTTGTCTCAATTAAGAACCGATATTCAGATCGACCGCATCTTGCTCGCGCGGGCTCACCCCGATCTGATCGACACGGGCCTTTCAGATTGGGAGGGCTCCATCTGTGACTTCGAGGCCATGTCCCGCGACCAGGCTTTCCTGAATGATTTTATTGACAATATGCGTCGATTCAGCGCTTACGTGTCCGACGTCACGGGGCGCCAGTCCGAGGTCATCGAATCGCTCCATGCGACGATTAGCACCAGTGCCGATCCCGCGCCAGTTCCTGCCGTGCTGTTCTCCCGTGCATCTGCAGCACCGGAGATGAAATGATCCTGCGCAGCATCACCCACCACGTCCGCGAACAGAACTGGTTTGCCGTGGCGCTGGATTTCCTGATCGTGATCCTCGGCGTCTTCATTGGTCTGCAAGTCAATACCTGGAATGCCGAGCGGCAAGTCCGCGCCGGGGAGCAGAGGTATCTAGAACGACTGCGTGTAGACGTTGCTGTTTCGATCGAACAGAATGAATGGCGCGTGGCATTCATGGATCGACAGGACAAGTTTTCGACTCTGGCGCTCGATCGGCTGAGTAGCTGTGTGGTACTCCCGGAAGATCGCGATATTGTCGCGAACGCATTCTTTCATGTCGGAAAGACGCTTCCGCCAGTTCTTCTCCGCGGTGTGATCAATGAACTGAACGCGACCGGAAACTTCCAGACGATTCGAAATAGCGCATTGCGTGAGGCCATTACAAAGGCAGTTGAAACGATCGAGAGCTCTGACCTGATCTTCAACGCCGTGCTCATGCGCGGAACGCCGCATGTCGTCTATGTGGAGAGCCAACTGGAGTACTTGAAGTCGGGGCCAAGAAGCGGCACGGTAGATATTGCATGGCGAGACATCGCGTTCGATCTGGATACTTTGTGTGCTGACCAGCGTTTCCGCAGGGCGTTATCTGCTGCCCGTGCGTACACAAATGACATGCAGAGTTACGTGATAGGCGCGCTGGAGCAGCAGCGCGCTCTGTTGCGAATAATCGATGCGGAGCTGGCGAAATGATCCTGCGCAGCCTCACCCGCCACGTCCGCGACCAGAACTGGTTTGCGGTTGGGCTGGATTTCCTGATCGTCGTACTCGGTGTGTTCATCGGCATTCAGGTGGCGAACTGGAATGAGACGCGAATCCAGCGCGATCGCGAGGCCGTAATGATCGTCGCACTGCAGGATGACTTCCGCGCGATCGAGGAATCGCTTCGTCACAGCGTGGCCTACCATGAGCGCTCGATCGAGGGCCTCCGCACGATCGCAAGTTCGCTGCGGGCGGGAACGCTTGGCGACGATGAGCGACCGGCGTTCGAGGACGGCTTGCGCTACGGTTACCTTGATGCCGCCTCGAATACCGCATCGGGCGTGCTGCTGGAGGCCCTGTCCAGCGGCGAGCTGACGGTGCTGCGCGATCCCGCCTTGCGCGCCGCCCTGTCAGACTTCGAGAGTCACCGCGAAGCCGCCACCGTAGCAGCCTCCGACATCCGTCGCTACGTGGCCCAGTACATGCGTTCGCTGACGGCACGCTTCGACTACGATCCGAGCCGCGCTCACCCCAGCCCGGGCGCCGATCCAGATCGCGTGCGCCCGATCTCTGCGATCGGCACCTACGACTTCCAGGCCATGCTCGACGACGATGCGTTCCGCGAGTCGGTCGACGCGCCATGAACTCCAGACCCTGTGGCTGAACTGGAGCCATCGGACCCTAGACCGGGTGCGCCGGGTACGGAGCCTGCTCGGGGATTCCTCTACTGACAGCGAGGCTTCGACATGATCCTGCGCAGCATCACCCGCCACGTCCGCGAGCAGAACTGGTTCGCCGTCGGCATCGACTTTTTCATCGTCATCATCGGCGTATTCATCGGCATCCAGGTGGCCAACTGGAACGGCGAGCGAGTGGCGCGCTCCGACGAAGCCGCGTATCTAGCGCGCCTTGCTGCCGACCTGCGCCAGGACATCAGCACCTTCGACTTCTTTATCGAGATCTACCTTATCAAACAGGAGACGATCCTGGCTCTTCGGGAAGGCCCGCTGGAATCCGTGATCGCCGGCGACCTGAAGGACGCCGCCCGGAGGCTGGAATACTCGCTCTACAAAGCGATTCCGGCCCTGCGCAGAGCGACCTTCGACGAGTTGGTGGGCAGCGGGAACCTGCGTCTGGTCCGGAACGAGGGATTCCGCGCCGAGCTCTCTGATTACCACGCCCAGTACGACCGGCTGTCGGAGGTCCTAGCGCTGCCGGTCGGAGACTACGCCCGCCTGCTCGTCGGCGCGATTCCCGGCGAGATCCCGATAGAGAATCTACAGCAAGTCGATGAGTCGACTGCTGCCCGGCTGCTGGTCGCACTCGAGAAACTGCGTGCGAACCCTGCATTCGAGGCGGCCGCTAATGCGGAGATCTACTACGGACGTGACATCCACAACCACCTGCGCGCGTTCCGCGCGGATACCCTTCGCTTGCTGAAGATGGTGGAAGACCCGACCGGGAGCAGCGGATGAATCTGTGGGGTACAAGACAGGCAAAGCAGCTTGGCCATGATTTCCAATTGGAGAAGCGTCGATGACATCGAAATCCGGAACGCCTGGTTCATTCGCCGGACAGGACTCGCCCTCGGGGACTGCGCTGACGTCGATGCCGGAATCGATCGCGCAGACTCACTCAGCACGAGCGGACCGCCTGAACCGCTGGCTGACCCTGGGCGCGAATCTGGGCGTTCTGCTGGGGCTGATCATCCTGATCGTGGAAGTGCATCAGAACGCTTCTCTGACGCGACTGTCTATCGAGATTTCCAAGAACGCCCTGGGGGCCGATATTGAGATGAGCCTGGCGCAGCCGGAGCAGGCCGAAATCTGGGTTAAGTCCTACATGGCGCCAGAGCAGATGAGTGACGTCGAGCTGCGGGTGGTCGAATCCTACCTCGTCGCCACGATGATGCAGTGGGACTACATGCTGCAGATGAATCGATCCGGGCTGATCACGCGCGCCGAGGTCGAGCAGCACATTCGCAACATAGCGCCTTTCTATTTCGGCAGTCGCTTCGGCAAGCTCTGGTTTGGAGAGGAAATGGCAGGTTGGGAAGGCACGGACATGGAAGCCATCGCCCTGCCCATCGTGGAAGGCCTGGATGAAGAGTTCTTGAGAAAGCGCAGAGAACGGCTCCGCCCCGCCCAGGAACCGAGGACGAAGACGCCATGATCCTGCGCAGCATCACCCGCCACGTCCGCGACCAGAACTGGTTCGCCGTCGGTCTGGACTTTCTGATCGTCGTGGTTGGCATCCTGCTGGCTTTCCAGATCACGGAATGGGGTGCAGAGCGCCAGCAGCGGATGGCGGAGGGACGCTATCTGGCCGAACTCGCGCGCGACCTGCAGGCCGATATCGATGAGCTCCGCGGCGGAAGGGAACAGTCGCTGTGGCGGCTGAAGATCGGCGAGTCGATCCTCGAGGCGGTGGATCCGGACTTCCAGCATCCGGCGTTCTTTCCGGTGCCGAAGGAAGCCCTGCTTGCCGATCCCGCAGAAGACCGCTCGGAATTCTCCGGCCACATGTTCGCTGCCCTGACCACCACCTTCATCCTGATCGGCATCGACTACACCTTCGACGAGTTGGTGCAGTCGGGCAATCTGGGCGTGCTGTCGAACCGCGCACTCGTCAATCGGCTGACCGCTTACTACGGGCGCCACAATCGCAAGCGAATCGAATTCGGGATCGCCCGCGAGCAGGTAGGACCCTTACTGGCCTATCTTCGCGATAGTGGTCGCGGCATGTCCGATCGGGCGACCCTCGACGATGCCGTCGCGCTGGCCGCAAGCGATCCTCGCTTCCTCGGATTCGTCAAGATGGCCCATTTTCTTGCGCTCTGGCAGCACACACAGATCCAGCCGCTGCTGGCCGATGCCGAAGCGACGCTTCTCGTCGTCCAGCGCGAAATCGAGGATCGATCATGATCCTGCGCCGAGTCACCGGGCACGTCAAAGCACAGAACTGGTTTGCCGTCGGGATCGACTTCGTCATCGTGGTTGCGGGAATCCTGATCGCCTTCCAGATAAGCAATTGGGCGGCGGCACGACAGGACAATCTGATTTACCAGCAGGCCCGTGTGCGGGTAATCGAAGAGGCTTACGCGAACTTGCAACTGTCGCAAGACGCTATCACGCGCTTGAGTCAGCAGCAGGAACTGGTCCTTGACATCGTCCGCGGATTTGAAACCTGCGGCGCAGACGACGGCGCGGAAGAACGCTTCATGCGCGCGATACAGCCTTTGAGATTTATTGTGAGCGTCGAATTGCGCCAGGATGCTATCAACCAGATCCTCCGATCGGACGCGTTTCTCGACAATATCACTCCTGAGGATCGCGCCATGCTTTCGCTCTATGCGCGCCGGATCGACAGGATTGCCGACAACTCGCGTTTCAGTGACGATTTCCAACTGACCCGGCAGCAGGTGCACGACAATCCCATGTTCAAACGCACACTTGCCGGAGATTTCACTGGCGGGCTTCTCCAGCTCGCCCTGACCGTCAGCTATGAAGAGGCATGCCAGGACCATGCGCTGAATCTGTTTCTGTTCGATCGGCTGGAGAATGCCATCTACATCGTCGGGCTGGCCAGGGAGCTTGAGCAGGCCTCGCGCGAGGTTCTGATCAGCCTGGGCGAAAGCCCGTCAGACGCACCGGAACCGCAAGACACGCCATGATCCTCAGACGCATCACCGAGCACGTCAAAGCGCAGAACTGGTTCGCGGTCGGCATCGACTTCCTGATCGTCGTCGTCGGCGTGTTCATCGGCATCCAGGTGGCGAACCTGAACGAGGCACGCGTTCAAGACGCGAGAGACCGCGTCCTGCTTGACCGGCTGCATGCCGATTTCGAACGAATCGTCGAATGGGGCGAAGACAACGTTCCGGACATCGAAGACCTGCCGTTGCAGACCAAGCGCATGATCGACATCATCCGCTCCGACGTGGAGCCCGAGCTCGACGATGCGTTCAGGACGATGGCCGCGGCCACCGTGGAAGTGTGGTCTGGCGCAGAGCTGTCGCCGACCTACGAAGAGCTTGTCGCCACTGGCACCCTATCTCGCATCAGGAGCAGTGAGCTGCGTCGGGCCTTGAGCAACTACGCACGGCAGCGAGAGTCGGCCTATATTCTCCTCGACCGGCAGCTGGCAATACGCGACACTGGCGCGATGGAAGAAGCAATCCGTTTTCAGACCAGCGACGACGATTACCAGGCCACGAAAGTCGCAGAGAGCTTCGATTGGAGCGGCTTGAAGGCAACCGAGCCGCACCTGCAGATCGTGCTGCGTAACCAGGTGCTGCGAGCACGCTGGCAACGGCGCACCTTCGAGAGCGCGAGCAATGTATTGCGCCTGCTGAGGGACGCAGGGGCCGACAGGACGGTCGAACCATGATCCTTCGCAGCCTGACACGCCACGTCCGCGACCAGAACTGGTTCGCCGTGGGCCTGGACTTCCTGATTGTGGTCATCGGGGTATTTATCGGTATTCAGGTGGCTAACTGGAACGAGGCTCGAGTCCAACAGGACCGCGAGCGCCTTCTCCTCGCCGAGCTTCGCGACGAAGCCATTCGGAATGCCGAGGCGGCGCGATCCGTAGGCGAAGGCCTGCGGATCGGTGCGGCATCGGCCCGGCGCGTTCTGGCCATGGCCGACGACCCGGATGCAGGCTGCGCGGAGGATTGCTGGCCGGTCATCGTCGACCTGATGCACGCCTCGCAATGGCAGCAGATCTCCAATCGCTGGACGACCTACGAAGAACTCCGGCGGGCCGGGCTGCCGAGCGATCGTCGCATCATCGAGGCCGTCGAGACGTTTCTGCAGACCAATCACCGCACCGCGCAGGGGCTGGAGGTCCGCCCCGAGTACCGGACCCTGGTCCGCCGGATGATTCCGATCGAACTGCAGGACGTCTATTGGACCCGCTGTTTCATCGAGGAGGGCGGCTATGAACGCTATGCCATGCCCTGCGCGCCGCCCGCCGATGCTCCGCCCGTGCCGGCGGCCGTGGTCGACAGGATTCTCGACGATACGCGAATCATGGACACGCTTCGCGAGTGGACCAGCATCGCCCTGCTGACCGGTAACGGCCTGGTGACCCAGCAGCCCGCAATGGCCGAAGATATCGTGGCGGCCATTGATACCGCGGCGGCTGATCCATGATCCTCCGCAGCCTGACCCGCCACGTCCGCGAGCAGAACTGGTTCGCCGTCGGACTGGACTTCCTGATCGTCGTGGTCGGGGTGTTCATCGGCATCCAGGTAGCCAACTGGAACGCCGAGCGCCTCGAGCGACAGATCGAGCGCGACACGCTGATCCGTCTCCATGACGACATTGTCGAGAGCATTGCCGGGCAGGATCGGGACCTGCGATTCCTCGAACAGCAGCTTTCAGATCAGCGGGTGGTGGTTCGCGCACTGGACGCCTGCAAGGTGGCAGCCGACGAGGAGCCGGCGTTCCAGCGGGGCCTGGCAACTCTTGGCTACGTGAACCCGCCCCGCCTGTTCCGACGGACGATCGACGAAGTTGCCGCTTCGGGCCGTACAGAGGTCATCCGCAGCGAGGTCATATCCGATGAGCTCGCGAGCATCGTGGCGATCGTCGAATGGCGCGCGGCGGGCCATGCGCAGGTGATTGCCGGCTTCGAACCCCACCGGCGCCGGTTGGAAAGGCACATCCGCTACACCCTGGAAAAAACCTTCGACGACCCCTTCATACCGAACCATCAGGGCGGCATCGTCTACGACCTCCAGGCACTCTGTGCCGATACCGCAGCTGCAAACGGAGTCTCGTCCATCAGCTATCAAACGCTGGAACGCCTCGAAGCCTATCGCCCGATCCTCGCGCGATACCGAGCGCTGCTGCCGGTTCTTGAAGTTGAGCTTCGGAACCGTTGGGGTGTAAGCATGGAGCAGGAGCTCTTGCCATGATCCTGCGCAGCGTCACCAGGCACGTCGGCGATCAGAACTGGTTCGCCGTCGGGCTGGATTTGTTCATCGTCGTTGTCGGCGTTTTCATCGGCCTGCAGGTTCAGCAATGGGCGGACGGGCAGAGGCAAGCCCGGATGGAGAGTTTCTACACCCAGCGCCTGCATAGCGAAATCGTCGATCTGCAGGCCACCCGGGCGGAGCTTGTCAAGATGCGCCAGGGATGGTTGGAAGGACTATCGACGGCGACTTTGGTTCTGTCCGACCCCAGTGGACGGGAATTGACCGAAGTTGAATGCACAAGCATTTTTTTCTCAGCCGTTGTTTCCAATCCCACCGACGATCTCGCCTCACTTTTCGAAGTGCAATCCTCCGGTCAATTCGCGCTGTTCAGCAATCCGCAGATCTCGAGCGCGCTAGGCGGATATCTGCTTACGCGAGCCCGTGCGCGCGATGCCGATTCAGCCATTCAGCGGATGCAGATCAACCTGACTTCGGAAGTTTCCTGATCTGATCCAACTTAGTTCTCCGTCGGACTACTCGAAGGACCCCTGGGTTCGTCCGAGCTACCGTTGCGACACGGAAGGCATGCGGATGTCGCAAGGCTTTCTCAATGATTACGATACCAATCAGGCAAGCTACACACTCCACGTCATGAACAACGCCAGGGTCGTCGAGAGTCTTCTTGAACTGATGCAGGTGCTTGAAGGTGTGCTAGGCACGGCAACCCCGAGGTCATCGCCATGATCCTGCGCAGCGTCACCCGCCACGTTCGCGAGCAGAACTGGCTGGCGGTCGGGATTGATTTCCTGATCGTGATCGTCGGTGTGTTCATCGGTATCCAGGTGGCGAACTGGAACGAGACGCGTCTCGAAGCGCAGGAGGAAGTGCTTCTGGTCGACCGGATTCGAGCCGACTTCGAGCGCATCGAGGAAGATGCGGAACGAAGCCTCGCCTATCATCAGGCTCGTGCTGCCGAACTCAGGATTCTGGTCCGATCACTGCGCCGCGGATCGCTGGCAGACGAGGACCGACTGGCCGTCGAGCGAGCCCTGTTTCTGGGGCCCGCGTTCCAGACCAGCGCCGACACTTCCGGCACCTTCAGCGAGCTTCTCTCGTCGGGGCGCGCGAATCTGCTGCGCGACAAGGTGCTGTTGAACGAACTGGTCGCTTATGGGGATTTCCTGGAGCGTTTCGATGTCGCGCTGGCGTATTACGTGGACATGGCCTTCGGCGTCCAACAAGCTTTCACGTCGCGCTTCGAGTACGACATCGAGACGGACTTCTTCACCGACGACCTTCAACTGATTCTGGATCCGCCGGCCATTGCGACCTATGATTTCGAGGCGATGGTTGCGGATACGGCGTTTCACGACGCGGCAGAACAACTATTCTTCGTGCACAATCTCTATTCGATGTGGCGTCTCCGAATTAGCGAGCGGGTCGAGCGGATTCAGCAGATGCTGGCCGAGGCGTCGAGGTTCCCTGGGTGATTCTGCGCAGCGTCACACGCCACGTCCGTGAGCAGAACTGGTTCGCGGTGTGTATCGACTTCATGATCGTCGTGGTCGGGGTGTTCATCGGTATCCAGGTCGCCAACTGGAACGAGGCCGAAGCCGACCGCCGTCTCGGGCTGGACTATCAGGCGCGGCTGGCGGCCGATCTGCAGAAGGACCTGCGGATGCTGCGTGGAATGAAGTCCTACTACAACGAGGTCCTCAAGAGCGTCCTGACCGCGCAGCGCATGCTGCAGGATGACGCGGGCAGCCCGACCGAGCTGATCAAGAATGCGTACCGGGCCAGCGAGATCAACTACAACCCGCAGACCGGCGCAACCTGGCAGCAGATTGTGTCCTCCGGCCACATCGGCCTGCTGCCGCGTGAGGCGACGCCGCTGATTGCCGAGTACTTCGCCTTCGATTTCGCTCGCGATGCCTACAACGAGCTGTTCTCGTCGGACTATCGAAAGCGGATTCGCAGCCTGATTCCTCTTGATGTGCAGATCGACATTCGGGCGAACTGCAGCGATATCCGGGCGCCGACCGGCGTCATCATCGGATTGAATGTCAATTGCGAGCTGGGCATCGATACCGATCCCGTGACCGCAACGCAGATCGCCGAGCGGATCCGACGCGCTCCGGGCCTGCTCGCCGACCTGACCTACCAGTATTCGCACGTCTATTCGGCGGCCATCAACAGCCAGGGACTGACCGTGCAGGTCGAGCAGGCCCTCGCCTCGCTGGGCCATGCGCCAGCGCACGACGCCGAACAGCCGGAGAGCCCATGATCCTGCGAAGCGTCATGAAACATGTCCGCGACCAGAATTGGTTCGCGGTCGGGCTGGATTTCCTGATCGTGGTGGTCGGCGTGTTCATCGGCATCCAGGTCGCGAACTGGAACGAGACACGACGGGAAGACGCAGCGGGACGCGCGTACCTGGTCCGTATCCAGGAGGACCTGGCCGTCGATCGAGCTACGCTAGAAGGGCGCGGTCAGTTCTGGAGCGTGGTTAGGGCCTACGGGGTGGACGCGCTCGGCTACTTTGAAGACGGATCCCTGGTCGACGAGTCCGCCTGGGAAACGCTACTCGCGCTGTATCACGCCACGCAGGTCTGGGGCTTCTCGCTGTACGAGCCGACGTATCGGGAAATGATCAGCGCAGGGGATCTGGGCCTGATCCCGGACCCGGAACTGCGCCGTGCGCTCGGCGATTACTACGGCGCCAGCTCCGATCAGAAGAACTTCGTCTTCCAGATGATTCCGCCCTATCGGGATACGGTGCGAGGCATGATGCCCTGGGACATCCAGAATTACATCTGGGCGTCATGTTTCGAGTCTTCGGGGCTTGATCAGTACCGACTTCTGGACTGCGGTTCGCCGATTTCCGAGGAACGCGCCCAGGCCTTGCTCGACCGGTTCGCAGCTCGCTCCGAAGTCATCGAACAACTTCGCAACTGGCTGCGCAACCTCGAACTGATGCTGATCTGGCAAGTGCAGATGACCGAGGTCTCCAGCGACCTCGATCGCCGGATCGCACGGTCGATCAAAAATCGCAACACGGGGTCTCAAGGATGATCGGAGCCAGGGATGCTTCTTCGTAGCGTCATGCAACACGTCCGCGAGCAGAACTGGTTCGCGGTCGCTCTCGACTTCTTCATTGTCGTAGTCGGTGTTTTCATTGGCATCCAGGTCGCGAACTGGAACGAGACGCGAGTCGAGCGTGACCTCGAACGCACCTATCTCGCCGATCTGCACCAGGACTTCGTGGCCAGCCTGGCCAAGCTGGAAGAAGACGAACAGCGCATGGTCGAAATCATCGAAGCCATGCGCACACTACTCGAGAGTCCAGACAGCGGGCAGCCGGCATCCGCGGTGGAGTTGAACGCCCTGTTTTCTCAAATCCAGGGCATGCCGACGTTCAACTGGATCTCGCGAACCTATGACAACCTGGTGGGTGCCGGTCAGCTCCGGCTGATCCGCGACCCCACAATCGGCGACGCGCTGGCCGGTTTCGACGCGCAGACCCGATTGATCGAGCTCGTCCAGGCCACGCACGAACAGCAGCTGGTCGAGACTTTCCAGCCCTGGATTATCGAGCACATGGATTACGTCGCGGTTCACTTCGACCGCATCGACGGCGAGTTTCCACTGCCACCGGCGCGTGAAGCCGACCGCATCCTCGAGTTGATCGACACGCGGGAATTCCGCAATCTGCTGGTCCAGAAATGGACGATCACGACTGATCTGCTGAACCAGAATCGCGAACTCAAGACAAGCGCCCGCCAGCTGATCGCCTTGCTTGTTCCGGGTGCCGGCGAATGAGGGTCTGGCCGAAACGCTGGCGACGCATGGCGCGATGAACTCATGATCGAAACCAAGCCACCCCGGAGGGGCCTGATGGAAAAATTGAATCAGTGGCTGACGCTCGCCGCCAATCTCGGCGTGCTGATCGGCGTCATCTTCCTGGTCGTCGAGCTCAATCAGGCCAATCGAATCGCCGCCTATTCGGCCGAGAGCACGCGCCGGACCCAGTTCCTGGCCATGAATACGGCGCGGATCGAGAACCCGGAGATCATCGCCAAGTTGATGCGGCCAGATCCCGATCCTGAGTTCAGTGACACCGAGTGGGTGCAGGCGCTCTACACCGCCCGCCAGCAGACCAACACCTGGATTGACGCGGAGTACGCGGTGCTCTACGGGCTGCTCTCGGACGAAACCTATGCCGAGATCTTCCGCGATATCGATACGGTGGTTGAGGAAATGCCCGGTCTTGTGCCCGCTTTTGAATATCTTTTTGATGCCTATTCCGTTGATGAGACGATCTCGCTGGAGACGATGGCTCACCTGTTCCAGGCGGTGCAAAGCCGCAGGGAGGCTCACAATGCCCCAGCTGAAGCGTCACCTTGAACCGAGGACGCTATTGCATCGCCAGATCCATCAATCCAAGCAGAGAGTTGCTGATGTCTGACACTGAACAACAAGGTTGCACTCGTGACCGGTGCCAGCAGCGGCATCGGCCGAGCGACGGCAAGACTGTTTGCCGAAAAAGGCGCGAAGGTGGTGGTCGCCGCGCGACGTCGCGACGAGCTTGAATCACTGGTCTCTGAAATCCAGTCTGAGGGCGGTGAGGCCACGGCTATCCAGACCGATGTCTGCAAGGCCGCCGAGGTGGAGCGGATGGTCGATCACGCGATCAAGACTTTCGGCCGTCTTGATTACGCCGTCAACAACGCCGGCATCGAAGGGCGATTCGCCAGTATCACCGAGTTGAGCGAGGCCGACTGGGACCAGGTGCTGGGGATCAATCTGAAGGGCACGTTTCTGGGTATGCAGCAGCAGGCCAGGGCGATGCTGGCCGCCGGCAATGGCGGTGCCATCGTCAACATCGGCTCGGTCAACTCTTTCCTCGGCTTTGCCACGGGAGCGGCCTATTGCACCTCCAAGCATGGATTGATCGGTCTGACCAGCAGCGTGTCGGCCGAGCTGGCCTCGCAGGGTATCCGGGTCAATCTGGTTTGCCCGGGCATCATCGATACGCCGATGCATCAGCGCTTGCGCCAGGACATCGGCGATGAGGTCTACGACCAGGGCGTGTTGCCGAGCGTGCACTTGAGACGCGCCGGCGAGCCGGAAGAAATCGCACAGGCGATCGTGTTTCTCTGTTCGGACGCGGCCAGCTACATCACCGGCACCACATTGACCCCCGATGGGGGCCTGACGCTGACGGTTTGACGACGCTGTCCGTCCGGCAATAACGTTTCGCTGAACCCGCTAGCCGATGGCTGAGTGCAAGCGGCCGACATCGTGATCCAGCGGGTGCCCAGCGGCACCCGCCTTCACCGGAATGCCGTTCGTTCTAGTTGTCTTCTGTCTGCATCAACATATAGTCGATCGCGAGGTTGGCCAGCGCCCGCACGCCGGTCTTCATCGCCGATTCCTCGATCTGGAAATCCGGGGTGTGGTGCGGTGCGACCTCGCTCGGATCCAGGTGCGACGGCGCGCCGCCGATCATCAGGAACAGGCCTGGCACTTCTCGCGCGTAATAAGAGAAATCCTCGGCACCGGTGATCGCATTGACCACCTGCGTCTGGCCTCTACCGACCCGCTCGAGGGTGGGGCGCATCCGCTCGGTCAGCGCCGGATTGTTGTAGGTCACCGGATAGCCGCGCTCGATATCGACCTCCGCGGTCGCGCCGAAGCTCTGCGCGATGTGATCGACGGTGCGGCGGATGTCGGCGTGGATCTTGTCCTGCATGTCGGTATCCAGCGTGCGAATGGTACCGATCAGCTCTGCGGTTTCTGGAATGATGTTGTTACGCACCCCGGCGCGGACGCGGCCGACCGAGATGACGGCGGCTTCCTTGGTCAACTCGGTCTGGCGGCTGACGATCAGGTTCAGGCCGATCACGACTTGTGCTGCCACCGCGATCGGGTCGACGCCGGTCCACGGGGTCGAGCCATGGGTCTGCTTGCCGTTGATGGTGATGGTGAACTGATCCGAGGCTGCCAGCATGCCGCCGGGCCGGTAGCCGATCATCCCGGCGGGTCCGGGCGACCAGATGTGCTGGCCAAACACGACTTCGACGTCGGGGTTGTTCATGACACCCTCGGCGACCATCAGCTCAGCACCGCCTTCCTCACCGGGGGGTGCGCCTTCCTCGGCCGGCTGGAAGATGAACTCCTTGATCGTGCCGGGCAGTTGGTCATGACGGAAGGGCTAGTTCCGGCTACGCGCCCATCAGCATGGCCATGTGCGTGTCGTGGCCACAGGCGTGCGATACCGGAACCTCGTCGCCGAGGTATTCGCCGATGACGTCCGGAGAAAACGGCAGGCCGACGCGCGAGGGCACCGGCAGGGCGTCCATATCGGCCCGAAGCCCGACGACCGGGCCGGGTCGGCCGCCCCTGAGTACGCCAACCACGCCGGTGTGGGCAACGCCGGTGGTCACCTCCATGTCCAGCCCTCGCAGGAATGCTGCGATGTATTCGGCGGTCTCGAACTCGCGATTCGACAGTTCCGGGTTCTGCGATGAAAATGGCGGAGCCACTCGACAACGTCATCGAATCAGGCGTCGGTCCCGGCATCGATATGTGGTGCCCAGTCACTGACGCTTTCTTGCGCGAACATTTGGCGCTGCACTCCAGCAGCGCGGCTGCGGAAATCGGTGAGATCGGCTCGTGGTGGAGGTCTTTCCGGTCTGGTAGGAGCTAGTATTTGTGGTCCAGCCGGGAGCCCAAGGGCAACGCCGGCGTTCAGCCATCGGCGGGGGGCTTCGCACTGATACGATCAGACCTTTCTGGCACATTCGCTTCCAGATCGAAGCACGCCTTCGAGCATCTCGATCGCCTGCAGATGGCTGCTGCCAGCGGCTTCGACATGGTCGGATGATGAGCTGTATCGCCCGGTCGGACGGAGCTGGCTGCCAGGGGCTGGGGGAAGACTTCTCGACCGGGAAGGCCAGCAGGCCGCCAGGCCGCAGCGCGCGGGCAGCGCGCGAGAGAATCTCGTTCAGGCTACCGAAGTAAATGAGTACGTCGACGAAGGTGCAAAGATCGAAGGTCTTGGGATGCTCAAGAAGAAACTGGCCAAGTTCGGCTTCCTGCAAGTCGTCGTACAGTCCAGTGGCCTGCGCGCGATCGAGCATCGAGGTAGAAAGATCTACGCCGATCAGTCGCTTGGCATGGGGTCGCAGTGCATGCCCGCTCAGGCCGGTGCCGCAACCGCCATCAAGGACTTCAAGTTTGCCGTGGGGCGCAGGCAGCCGGCGACTCATTACTTCGGCAATGAACTCGGGACCGCGGTAGTCGAGAGAATGGATGTGGCGGTCAAAGTGGCCGGCATAGGCATCGAAGTTTGCTTTTGACTGCGGCGTCGGGCACGCGCTCGGGCGTGCAACCCTGTTCGAGCGCCTCATGCATGAACCGGGCCGTCGAGTTATTCGGCACGGCCTTACCCAGCGGCCGTAGGCGGCGCGAGTGCGACGAAGCCGGCGTCGTGAGAGCCAGCCCCGCTGCTCCAGCTGAAGCAGTACCTGGCACAAGCTGTTGTGCGCCGGGCTGAATTCCGGTGCCATCGCCAGCACCTTTTCATACGCTGCGACGGACTGATTCAGGTCGCCGGCGCTGCTGAGCGCGTTGGCAAGCGCATGCCAGCCTGCCGGTTGGTCGGGCGCGAGTTCCACGGCGCGTTTGCCCGCCGCGATGGCCTCATCAAAACGACCGAGTTTGCGCAGCGCAGTGCAGTGATTGGAGTGATTTCCCGGGTCGGCAGGTCGTTCTTCAATCAGTACCCTATAGATGGCCTCGGCCTCCTCGCTGCGGTTCAGGTCATTGAGGATGTTGCCGAGGTTCTTGCGAATATCGTAATTCCGGGGGTCTTGCTGTCGTGCACGCTCGACGAGTTCCAGTCCTTTCTTGCTTTGTCCCGCCATGTGCTCCAGTACGCCGAGAAAGTGCAGGGCGTGGGTCAGCTTGGGGTGCTTCTTGAGAAGTCGCCGATAAAGTCGGCGGGCCTGGTCAAAATTGCCGCGTTTATGCTCGGCCTTGGCAGCCTCTAGTTGCTTCAGCGCCGCGGATGGAATCGGCCGGATCATAGAAGAATAGGCGCGAATAAAGGCGTGTTTGGACCAGCCATTCCAATTATCAAGGGCAGGTCGGGCTCGAAGCGCTCGCTGAATATCGGTTCGCCAATGACCGCAAGGACCTGCAGTTGCGCGCTGAGATCGATGCTGTCGATGCCATCGCTGACGGCCAGACTCAGGGCGAGGTCACCGGCCTCGGCCGGGGCGGGCCCGGATATCCTGCACTGCAGGCTGCCGGGCCCGTTGGTGCAGTTGGATAACAAGGGTGCTGGCAAGCCGGCCTGGACGGGGTCGCTGCCGAGTTGGTAGGAAAACTCGGCGGCCAGGGCATCGCCATCGACATCGGTAGCAACGAAATCGATGCTGGCAATGGGGTGTCCCGCATCCTTGACCTGGGCCAGGCAGCCGACCGAGCCTTCGGGCGCATTATTGTCCGGGCAGCTGCAAAGGCCGCGATTGAGAACGACCCTTGGCGGTGGCGCGAGCGTAACCGCTTCTGTTTCCAGTCGGGCCAGAAGGTTGGCTGGGGGATGCAGGCCAGTCAGCTCGATCAGCCGGCGCTCCAGCGTCAAGCGCTGTGCCCTGGAGACCTCCTCGCAGCGGTTCGAATCGGGAAAGTAGAGGAGCAGGGCGTCGGCGCTCTGACCTGGCGAATGACAGGCCTGATGAACCGATCTCACAGAGACCCAACGTCCGGGCCGGGTCTCGAAGAAACTCGAATGTCGGTCAGTCGAGAGCTGCAAAGCGCGCAGAACAATCACGGTCTCGGCGCCCGCCTGGTCGCCGGCAAGAACCAGCGCCTGGGCGCTGCTCGGCAAGCCCAGGCAGAATGCTCCGCACCACAGGCCGAGCAGTAGAGCCTTCATCGAGGTATGGGGGAGCATGGCTGGCCCGTTTCGAAGACGCTCAGAAGGGCGTGATCGGTTCGTTGGTACGACGATCGAAGGCAAAGCATTGCTCTGGCCCCAGATCGCCTTTGCTCACGGGGCGATAGCAATAGCTGATTTCCGCGAATTCCAGCGTGATGGATTCGGCTGGGATTCCGTTGACACCGCCACTGGTCGAAAAACTGGTGACCCAGACGTCGCGCATGCTGATGCGCAGGAAAGGTTCAGTAATCGAACAGTTCTCGCCGCAGGGACGAAACTCTTGGTAACTGACCGTTTCCTTTAACGGTGTGCCGGTCACGAGCAGCCGAAAAAAATCTTCCGACCCGCTATCGACGGGCTTGTTGAAAACGAATGCCTGGAGAGCGGGCTGTCCAAGGTTCGGTGGGTCACCGAACTGAAAACCCACCGAGGCGCCCCAGCTCCAAGACAGGACGTCCACGCAACCTGCGCTGCCGGGAGCGGTACTCTCACCCTGGATTTCGCTGCAGAGAACTCCACCGGTTGACGTTTGCGCTGTGACCGGGCAGAGCAAAGCCCAAAGGCCGAGAACGAAAAGGAAGAGGAGTTTCTCGTCAAGCTTGCCATGAACTTTCATTCTCTATGCGTAACCACGACAACGGAAATTAGCATATTCATTGGGTGTCTGCCAGAGAGCTGACAGCGGCGTGCTCAGTGTCGGGAGCTTGCCGGGCACTGAGCATAACGGGTGGGAGGCAAACGGCGGCGTTCAGCCGTCGGCCGAGTGATGCGCCCGAACTCGGTGCTCCAGGTCGAATACATGATCATCTTCCGCGTCGATCTCGCGCAGGGCTTTGGCCAGGCGCAGCAGGTAGTCGCTGTTGCTGCCGCTGGGGCCGCTGGATGATGCAATGTGGCGCGCCATGGCCTCCGCCGGTTCCGGGCCGAGAAATGCCGGGTTGTTTTTCTCTGCCACGTAGAACGTGCCCTCGACGGGCTCGACCTTACCTTCCAGGCGCATTTCGACGCGGTGGCGGGCGTAGCCATTTTTTTCACGGTGGTCGAGATGTTCATAGACCGAATGCTCCACCCGCCATGCGACCCCGCGGCAGATCGCTCCTGGTGACGGCACCAGAGTCAGAACGCGCCCCGGTGCGTCGGGCGTGCCACGGTGGTCGTGCGAGCCCTGCCAGAAGCGACGCTCCCAGCCCTCGATCGTCGCGATCGCGCGCTCGAGCACGGGGAAATCGACCTTATAGATCAGGGACCCATAGCCGAAGACCCAGTCGGTCTTCGGTTCTTCCTGGCCGCATGTACGCTTGTTCATGGAAGAGCCTTGCTCATTCGCGAGGTTCCAGGGGGTGATGTCTGACGGGATCCGCTAGCGCTCCAATCCGTAGGCCAGCAATTCGATGCGTGCGGCCGCACCATACAGCGCGCTCGACCGGCCCCGGACCGATTCTTCAGGCGCGAGCGAGGGCCACAATGGCTGCAGTTCGTCGACCAGATCGCTGGCCCGCTGAACCGCGTCCTGCTCTTCATCGCTGCCTGTATTCAGCAAGGCCAGCCGTTGACCGGCGACCTGCGTGAAGCCCCAGGCGTCCTGGAATTCGTGCACGTTTTCGATCTGTCCGTCTACCACGCCGAGCGCGTATTCCTCACCGGCCGTGCGCAGCACTTCCACAATCGCCAGCAGTTGCGCGCTGAGCGGCGCGTCGACGCGGGTTTCGATGGACTGGATCGCATCGTCGACCGCCTGCCAGGCCGCCTGGACCTGGTCGGTGCCAGCATTCGACTCCACCGCGCTGGCGAGGCCCGAGAGGGGTTGGTCGAAGGCGGTGGCGCCGCGAAACTCGATGGCGGGCACCAGGCCGGCGTAGAGTTCATCGCGAGGGTGTTTCATGTGGGTCGCTGACATGTCGACATGCCCGGCTTGATACAGCGCGTTGCCAACCCGCAGATGGCCGCGAATCAGGCCCAGTCGGGTCAGAAACGCGATGTCGTCATCCAGCAGGTTGATCGACTCGCCGTCGCCTTCACCTTCGCCTTCCCCGGTGACCATCGAGGCGGGCTGGGCCGAGTGCATGCTGTGGCTGGCTGCGACGGGTGCGTCGTCCTGTGCGTGCGCGACGCTGACGCTTCCCGCGCCCGTCCAGACTGCAGCGGTGATGGATAACCAGAGTTTCTTGCGTTCGATCATGGCGAGGCTCCAATTCCGTAAAGATCGTATGATAACGCGAATTATTCTCAACTAGTGAAGGTGGCTGGATGATTCTGCACATCGCCAATGCGCTGGCCGCGGCCGATCTGGCGGCGGTTTCCGAGCTTGCCCGGCAGGCCCGGTTCGAGGATGGCCGAACTACGGCCGGTGCCGGGGCGCGCCTGGTCAAGCGCAACGAACAGGCCGTCGATGACGGGCCCTTGCGCGGCCTGCTGGAGCTGGTCGAGCAGCGCCTGTCCCGCCATCCACTGATTCAGGCGGCCGCCCTGCCGAAGTGTTTCGTGCGCCTGATGCTGTCTCGCTACGGTCCAGGCATGGCCTACGGCAACCACGTTGACGCGGCGCTGATCGGTAATCGGCGTTCTGATCTGTCGTTCACTTTGGGTCTCGACAGTGGGCAGGATTACAGCGGTGGCGATCTGGTGCTCATCGAACCCAGCGGCGAGCGGCGCTGGCACATCGCAGCGGGTGAGCTGCTGCTGTATCCGTCGACCTTCCTCCACCGCGTCGAGCCGGTCGAGGCCGGTACACGGCTGGTGGTCGTAGGCTGGATCACCAGTCGCGTGCGTTCGGCCGCTCAGCGAGAGTTGTTGTTCGATCTGACCCGGTCGGTGCGAGAAGAGCGCGAGCAGCGCGGCAAGACCGAACAGTACGATCGGCTCGATCGGGTGCGCCAGAATCTGCTGCGACGTTGGGTGGACGGCGACTGAGTCAGACGCCAGGGTTTGAAGTGCGCCTGATCATCGCGCCTCAGGCCAGGCCCACACCGCGCGCTTGACGGCGCGGCATGGCATGCAAGGTCCTATGCTCATAAAAAAAGGCCGACTGCGCGTGCAGCCGGCCTTTTCTGATTGCACGTCATGCGACGCAGGCAAGTGTTCCTGTGCTTACAGGAAGGTCACTTCGCCGGTCGCGATGTCGTGAACTGCACCAACAACCTTGACGTCGCCTGCCTCGACCATGCCGCGGATCACGTCGCTGCGACGCAGCAGTTCGTTGACCTGCATGCGGACATTGGTTTCGATGACGCGGTTGACGAACTCGGTGTTGGCCGAGCTGCGGTCAGCGCCGACTGGCGTGCTGACGGCGTCGATGGCCGGCTCGATTTCGTCGAGCAGGGCGGTCAGGTTTCCGACTTCAACCCCATCGCAGGCGCCCTTGACCGCGCCGCACTCGGTGTGGCCCATGACCACGATCAGCTTGGAGCCGGCGGCAGCGGTGGCGAATTCGAAGCTGCCGAGCAGATTGGTATCGACCACGTTGCCGGCGACACGACCGACAAAGATGTCACCCACGCCCTGGTCGAACACGACTTCCGGGGCTGAACGTGAATCCAGGCAGGACAGCACCACCGCGAACGGGAACTGACCGCCGGCGGTATTGCGCTGCTGCTCGATCAGGTCGCGGTCGTAGGACTCCCCGGACACGAAGCGCGCATTACCGGCCTTCAGGATATCGATGGCCTGGTCTGGCGTCAGCGCCTGCTGAGCAGCCTGATCGAAGGTGCGGTAATCATCGTCTGCCAGGGCGAGCGGCGAAATGGCGAGGGCCGTGACGGCCACAAAGCTAGCAAGGCGATTCAACATTAGTGACATGCTCCTAGATTGAGTAGTGGATGGTACAGGACTGTATTGGTCCAGTATCCAATCACGGATGTGAAGGTCAGGTCTACGCGGCGAAAGGCGCCCTAGAAAATCAGAGCGCCAAGACACCTGTATTGCGGCTTGCATG
>CALNZT010000005.1:0-30713 GCA_942491245.1 uncultured Pseudomonadota bacterium | reverse complement strand
TTCTGATGAGGTCATCATGCAGTGGTTGATGGATCTCGAAGAATCCGACCAGGCCGAAGAAGCGCTGACCAACGAACGCGAATTGCACGCCTGAAAAGGGCGCTGCCTGAATCCGCGCCTGCGGGCGCGGGTTTCAGCAAAGAATGGGAAGGGGAACCCTGAAAGACGGCGCCTGCAGGTGAAAGGGTGCCCGCCCCGGGCCTGACAAGCGGCCTTATGGGAAGCCTGAAGCTAACGCCCGCCTCGTGAAAGCGATGGCGGGCGTTTTTATGTCCGGGTTGTTGAATGGCTTCAGTCGTGTTGTTCATAAAAAGGGTTTGCTGCTGGCGACGGTTTGTTGCATCGTGGTCAGAGATCAACAACATGCGCTTGATTGCCGCGCGCCGGTTCTGGCTACGGAAGCGCCTGGTATTCAACTTGAAAGGTAAAGAGGACGAGTCGATGGAGTATTTGCACACCATGGTTCGGGTCAGCGACCTGGACGCCTCCCTGAATTTCTATTGCCAGCAGCTTGGGCTTGTAGAAACCCAGCGGATGGAGAATGAAAAAGGCCGGTTCACGCTGGTCTTTCTGGCTGCACCGGGCGACCTTGAAGCCGCCCGAGACAACAAATCACCCCTGATCGAGCTCACCTATAACTGGGATCCGGAGGATTACGTTGGTGGACGGAACTTCGGCCACCTGGCCTACCGGGTCGACGATATCTATGCGCTCTGTGAATCATTGCAGCGTTCTGGCGTGACCATCAACCGCCCGCCGCGCGACGGCCATATGGCTTTCGTGCGCTCCCCTGACGGCATTTCCATCGAGCTGCTGCAGAAGGGCGACGCGCTGGCTCCCAAAGAGCCGTGGGCTTCGATGGCAAATTCCGGAAGCTGGTGACAAGCTCGGGAAGTCTGTTCAACAGAGCGATCCGACGATCGCTCCGGAGGCTTATTCGACAGTGACCGACTTGGCCAGATTGCGTGGCTGATCCACGTCCGTGCCCTTGAGTACGCCAACGTGATAGGCCAGAAACTGCAGGGGCAAGACCTGCAGGATGGGTGAAATCACCGAATGTGGCGCCGGGATTCGGATCAGCCGAACGTTCGGATCGTCGGCCATGCTCACGCCCTGATCTGCGAAGACGTACAGCATGCCGCCGCGCGCCCGCACTTCGTGCAGATTGGAGATCAGCTTGGTCAGTAGCTGATTGCTGGATGCCGCAACAATCACCGGCAGGTTCTCGTCCACCAGCGCAAGCGGTCCGTGCTTGAGTTCGCCAGCGGCATAGGCCTCGGCGTGGATGTAGGAAATCTCCTTGAGCTTGAGCGCGCCCTCCATCGCGATGGGGTACTCCTCACCGCGCCCCAGAAACAGCGCATGGGGCTTGTTGGCGATCTCTTCGGCGACGCGCAGAACGTCCTTGTCCATCGCCAGGACTTCGCGCGCTTGCTGCGAGGCTTGACCGAGCGCTTCGAGAACTTCGCGAATCAGGGAGGGCTCGGCGCTATGGGTTTCCGAAGCCGCCGCCGTGGCCAGCAGCATCAGCACGGTCGAGCCAGAGTGGTGAAGGCCTTGGTTGAGGCGACCCCGATCACCAGCCCGGCGCGCGTCATCGGGTGAATCTGATCACAGCTGCGGTGTCAGGCACTTTCCGGCACGTTGCAGATGCCGATCGTACCGAGATAGCCGGACGTTTTGGAGCGTTCGAGCGCGGCCAGGGTGTCGGCGGTTTCTCCGGACTGAGAGATGGCAACCAGCAGCGTGTTTGCCGGAATCGCTGGATTGCGGTTGCGGTATTCGCTGGCGATTTCCACGCTGACCGGAATGCGAGCCAGCTGTTCGATCCAGTAGCGCGCGACCAGGCCGGCGTGATAGCTGGTGCCGCAGGCAATGATGTGAATGGCCTCGGCCTGCTTGAGCAGCTCGCGGTCCAGGCTCGGGCAGATGCGCGTACCGTCCAGATGGGCGTTCAAGGTCGCGGCTATCGCCTCGGGCTGTTCGTGGATTTCCTTTTCCATGAAATGCCGATAGCGGCCGCGATCGGCGCTATCGGCCGGCAGGCTGGAAAGTCGGACGGGTCGATGGACGGCGCTTCCATCCAGGCGCGTGATCCGGAACTGCTCGCGCTCGAGCTCGACCAGGTCGCCGTCTTCCAGAAACACCATTTGTTGGGTGACCGGCACCAGCGCAGCCGCGTCGGAGGCCAGAAAATGCTCGCCCACACCCACACCTACGACCAGCGGACTGCCCAGCCTGGCGCCGAAGATGCGATCCGGACAATCCTTGATGAACACCGCCAGGGCATATGCCCCCGTGAGGCGAGCCAGTGCGGTCCGTAACGCGTCCTGGGGGCAGTGCTGGCGGTCCAGCTCACGCTCGATCAGGTGCGCGACGACCTCGGTGTCGGTCTCGGAGGCAAAGTCATAGCCCTGTTCAAGCAGCTCCTGCTTGAGTTCAAGGTGGTTTTCGATGATGCCGTTGTGAACCACGGCGACGCGTTGTCTGGACACGTGGGGGTGCGCGTTTTCACGCGTTGGCGCGCCGTGGGTCGCCCAGCGCGTATGGGCGATGCCGATATGACTGACCAGATCGCCCGGCAGGCCGGCGACCATTTCGGCGACCTTGCCCACTTCGGCGTGCTTGACCAGCTGACCTTGATCATTCAGGCAGGCGATGCCGGCAGAATCATAGCCCCGGTACTCCAGGCGCTTCAGCCCGTCGATCAGGATGGGTAGTATGTTGCGCTCGGCGTTAGCCGCGACAATGCCGCACATGTTGATCTGGCCCGTTGGCTTGCATCACAGCCGCATAGAATAGCGCGGATTGCCCCGCTGCAAGCGACACCGGCTCAGTTCCTGGGCGGCCAGGGAATGAAGGCCGACGTGGACTGCTGATAGGCGCGGTAAGCATCGCCGCGTGATTTGAGCGATTGCTTCTCGGTGTAGGGAATACCGGTGATCCGGTAGAGAAACAGCAGCATCAGGACCGGCCCCAGCCAGGTCAGCCACTGGCCGGGCGCACCGAGCGCGATCAGCGGATAGCTGAACCAGTGCAACCACTCGAAGAAATAATTCGGATGCCGTGAATAGCGCCACAGCCCGGTCTTGCAGACCTGGCCCGCATTGTCAGGATTGCTTCGGAAGGCCGCGAGCTGGCGGTCGGCAATGGATTCTCCGACCAGGCTGAGCAGCCAGACGGCCACGCCCAGGCCGACCCAGATCGTAAGCGTGCCGTCGGGATCGTTGCTGACCACCCAGGCCGGGAGTGCAAACAGCCAGGCGATCAGTGCCTGGCCCATGAAAAACAGAAAGAAATACGGCCCGGCTTTTTCGCCGAAGGCCTCGCGCATCGCCTGATAGCGGCCGTCTTCGTCGTCATGGCCAGCCAGACGTACGGCCAGATGATAGGCCAGGCGGAACGACCAGGTACCCGCCACCAGTGCAACCAGGACGCGTTTTTCCAGCGCACCATCGCCAAAGATGGCATAGGCCACTGCCAGCAGGCCGATCGAGGCCGCCCACGCCATGTCGACCCAGTCGGCACGCCGGGATTTGAGCTGCCACAGCCAGAGTCCGGTCATCAGGGCCATTACGCCGGCCAGAGCGATCAGTAGTTCCATAGCCCCACAGTATGCCCAAAGCAGGTGAGCGCCCGACGCCGCGGGCGCTCATCTGAATCAGGCCGAAGTGAAGATGAAGCGCGGTCGGTTGTAGAGCGTTCCGGCGATGACGGCAAGGATCAGCGCCAGCAGGCCGGTTGTGCCCATGGACAGCCCGAACCACAGCCAGTTGACCGGCTGGCCGCGGACCAACTCCAGAATCAGCACGTTCTGGGACAGCAGGGGCACCAGCGTCATCCAGGTTTCGGTGCGGGTCGGGTCGACCAGGATCCACATGCTGGGAATCATCGGGATGATGATGACCATGCCCATGTAGCTCTGCGCCTCGCGGAAACTCTTGGCAAAGGCGGCCAGGATGGTCAGCAATGCCGCGGCCAGCAGGGCCGCCGGGGCGACCAGGATGAAGGCCAGAATCGCGAGCCGGAAGTCCAGGCTCAGGGCCATGTCCATTTCTTCCACGGGCAGGAAGCCCATCGCGTAGACAAAGGCAATCAGACCCAAAGCCAGCGTCATTAACGCGAAGGTCGTGGTGGCCGCCAGCTTGCCGGCCATGATCTTCCAGCGCGGCATGGGGTTGATCAACAAGGGCTCGAGTGATTTCCGTTCGCGCTCACCGGCGGTGGTGTCGATGGCCATGTGCATGGAGCCGACGAAGACGGTGATCAGAATGAAGTAGGGCAGGAACGCCAGCAACATGCCGCCGCGTGATTCCGGGGTGGACAGATCATCGATCTGGATCCGTAGCGGCTGGGTCACTTCCGGGTGGACGCCACGTAACTGCAGGCGCAGCTGACTGATCTGGCTGCCATAGCTGTTCAGATAGCCACGAACGCGGCTGACCGTCGTTCCGGCATAGCGCAGGGACTGATCGACCATCAGCTCGACCGGTGCCGGCCGGCCCTGGCGCCAGGCCTCACCGAACACCTCGGTGATGCGTACGATGACTTCTTCTTCCTCGGTCAGGATGGCCGTTTCCGGATCCGCCGGGGCGGGCTTGATCACGACGCCCTGGCGCTTGAGGTGCTGGATCAGCTCGGGCGCATGCTCCGCACCGATCACCGGCAGCTCAAGGGTGGACTGCAGCCGTTCCGTTGTCTGGCTGGCCATGAAGCTGATCATCGCGGCAAAGATGACCGGTCCTATCAGTGGTCCGATCAGCAGAGTGTTGATGACAACCCGCCGATCGCGGAAGTTATCGAGCATTTCTTTCAGGTATACCGCCATCATGCCAGCAGGCCCTCGTCGCTACCGATCAGATTCACGAATGCATCTTCAAGATTGGCCTGACCGGATTGCTCCATCAGCTCCTGGGCTGTGCCCTGGGCGGCCACTCGGCCCTTGGCGATGATCACGATGCGATCGCACAGTGCTGCGACCTCCTGCATGATGTGGGTCGAGAGCACCACGCAGCGGCCTTCGCGCTTGAGGCCTTCGAGGAACAGGCGCAGCGCCCGGGTGGTCATGACGTCCAGTCCGTTCGAGGGTTCGTCGAGCAAAACGGTTTGCGGGTTGTGGATCAGGGCGCGGGTGATCGCGACCTTGACGCGCTGGCCCTGCGAGAAGCCATCGGTCTTGCGATCAATGAACCCGCCCATGCTCTCTCTCTCTCTCTCTCTCTCTCTCTCTCTCTCTCTCTCTCTCTCTCTCTCTCTCTCTCTTTTTGTCCAGCACCTTGGCGAAATGCTCGGTGCGCTGATCGATGGTGCCGTTGTCCAGACCCTGCAGCTTGCCGTAATAGCGGATATTCTCGCGCGCAGTCAGGCGGTCATACAGACCGCGCGAGTCGGGCACCACACCCAGCGCGCGTTTGATCCTAAGCGGCTCCTTCTGCGGATCGATGCCATCCACCCGCATGTCCCCCGAGTCAGGTTCCAGCAGGTATAGAGCATGCGCATGGTGGTGGTCTTGCCGGCGCCGTTGGGGCCCAGCAAGCCGGTGATCTGTCCGTCCAGGGCGTGAAAGCTTACGTCATCGACGGCAAGCACCTTGCCCTTGTTGAAGGTCTTTCGAAGGTGGTGAGTCTCAATCATGGTCGCGGCCCCAGCAGGTCGACAAAGAAGGGCGTATTGCCCAGTTGCTCGGTGCATTCGGTGTCAAGGCCTTCAACGGATGCACTGTCGAAGAACTGACGAATGATGTCGCTGAAGCAGGGATGGCCCATCACGGTATGTCCCAGACCCTGGCCTATCAGATGAATGCTGTTGCTGAACTGCGCATCGGCTTCGTCACCGTACTCCGGTGGTGTTACCGGATCGAGCTCACCCGACAGAATCAGCACGGGAGCGGCGCTATCGAAGGGTTCATGAAAATCGGCAGGTGCGTCGCCTTCTGGCCACCAGTCACAGACCGAGGCGTAGAACTCGGTCATTATGTTGCCGAGCAGCGTGCTCGAGGAGTCAAGGTCGCGCGGCCAGCTCGGCCAGTCTTCACTGCAGCCGACCGCGAAGTTCAGGCCCAGGGCGATGCCGCCGGTGATCTGGTCGGACACGATGATCGCCTGCGATGCGATGCGATCCGGGCTGCCCGTGGTCGCGGCCTCATGGACGAGATAAGGAATGATCATCTGGGTCTGGGGGCTGTAGGCCAGGAAGCGCAGGGCGCTGGCCAGCATGTCGCCGTTGAACTCGAGCGGCATGCCCTGGCCGGTGCGCGGGTTGGAGATCGTGATCGACTGACCGTTGTCACGGTACTGGCTTTTCAGCTCGTCGAACGCGCCTTTGACGTCGGGAAACTGGGTGTTGCAGGCCTCTGATGCAGTGCATCGATCGAACAGCAATTCCAGCGCCTGATCCAGCTTGAGGGCATGTTCGGAACCGAGACGCAGTCGCGTCGGCACAACGGCATCGAGTACGACGCTGCGAACCTGGTCCGGGTAGGCGCGCAGGTAAACCTGACCGAGCCGGGTCCCGTAAGAGCCACCAATTAGGTTGATGGTCTCGAAGCCGAGCTCTTCGCGCAGCTGATCGAGATCACGAGCGGCGTCGCTGCTGGTGTAGAACCGCACATCGGCGTCCCAGGATTCCAGGCAGCGCTGCAGTTCGGCGTTCACCCGGTCGAATTCCATATCCAGCCATTCTTCCTGGTTTTCGAAGTCACAATCGAGCGGGTTGGAGTCGCCGGTGCCGCGTTGATCCAGAAATACCAGGTGTCGATCCCGGTTGACGTCTCGCAGCGCCAGGCCGATCATCGGGGCCACGTCGATGGCTGACTGGCCAGGACCGCCGGCGAGGAAGAATACCGGGTCAGGCTGGGCCTTCGATGCGCGCGCAGGAACCACCGCAAAGGCCAGTTCCAGCACCCGGCCCTCGGGCTCTGCCGGGTTTTCGGGCACCTCCAGCGTGCCGCACTTGGCTGAAATGCTCAAGTTGGCCGGCCCGGCCAGCTCGCAGGCATCCAGTTGATCCAGATTCTGGGCGGCAATACTCGTTGCCATGAACCATCCCAGCAGACTCAGCGCCAACGCGCTACGATTGATTCGCACAGTGCTAACCCCAATGATGTTCAGCTTGATGCGGACCGATCATTCTGCCCGCGTCGAGCTTCAATTCCAACAGGCCAATAGTCATTAATGTCGCCATGCATGCCCTAGAAGTCAAAAACCTCCGAAAAACCTACAGCAACGGCGTCGAAGCCTTGCGAGGCATCGATCTGACCGTAGAGGAGGGCGATTTCTTTGCCCTGCTGGGTCCCAATGGTGCGGGCAAGTCCACCCTGATCGGTATCATCAGCTCGCTGGTCAATGCCAGCTCCGGCGAAACCAGGGTGTTCGGCACCAGCGTGCAGGGCAATCGATCACAGGCCATGGCCGAAATCGGGCTGGTCCCGCAGGAAGTCAACTTCAATCAATTCGAGAAGCCCTTCGATATCGTGGTCAACCAGGCAGGCTACTACGGCGTGCCGCGAAAGATCGCCAGAGCGCGGGCCGAGTTCTATCTGAACAAGCTGGGCCTGTGGGACAAGGCGTTCAGGATTTCACGCAGCCTGTCGGGCGGCATGAAGCGGCGATTGCTGATCGCGCGCGCCATGGTGCATGAGCCGCGCCTGCTGATTCTCGATGAGCCGACGGCCGGCGTGGATATCGAGATTCGCCGATCGATGTGGAAATTCATTCAGGAAATCAACGAAGCCGGCACCACGGTCATCCTGACCACGCACTATCTGGAAGAAGCCGAGAACCTCTGCCGCAATGTTGCCATCATCGATCACGGCAGGATCGTCGAGAACGACCAGCATCAAGCGCCTGCTCAAAAACTGCATCTGGAGATCTTCGTGCTGGATCTGCGCGATCCTGTCAACGTGCCGCCCAGCCTCGATGGCATCGACATCGTTCGCGCGTGCGACGAGGCTCGAGGTCAGCGATGTGCCGAAGGGCGCAGCCTGAACGATCTGTTCGAGGCGCTGGCCGGCGACGGATCTGAAGGTGGCTACATGCGCAACAAGTCCAATCGGCTGGAGGAACTGTTCGTGCGTCTGGTCGAACGTCGCGATCAGGCGACGACGCGGCCGACCTGAGCTGCAGGTCGATCGAACATGCGCGCAAGTTCATTGGGTCGATTCGGCACCATCGTCCGCAAGGAAACAACCCGCATCGTGCGCATCTGGGTCCAGACGCTGGTGCCGCCGGTGATTACGATGACGCTGTATTTCGTGATCTTCGGCAACCTCATCGGCCCGCGTATCGGCGAAATGGGTGGGTTCGATTACATGCAGTACATTGCGCCCGGACTGATCATGATGTCCGTGATCACCAATTCCTACGGCAACGTCGTGTCGTCGTTTTTTGGCGCCAAGTTTGGCAAACATTTGAAGGAAATGATTGTCGCGCCGATGCAAAGCTGGGTGATTATTCTCGGCCACGTCGCTGGCGGCATCATCCGTGGCCTCGCTGTGGGCGTTGGTCGTGACCATCGTGGCGCTGTTCTTCACCGACGTCCAGGTGCAGCATCCGCTGAGTCACGCTATCGCATGCTGGTGCTGACCGCGATGGTCTTTTCGCTGGGCGGCATGATCAACGCAATCTTCGCGCGCAAGTTCGATGACGTCTCGATCATTCCGACGTTCGTGCTGCGGCCGCTGACCTATCTGGGCGGCGTGTTCTTCTCCGTGTCCCTGCTGCCCGGGGTCTGGCAAAGCATCTCCCTGGTCAATCCCATCGTCTACATGGTCAGCGCCTTCCGCTACGGGCTGTTGGGCATCAGTGATATTCCGCTGTGGATCGCCTATGCGATCGTGTGCGGCTTCGGTCTGGTGCTGTTTGTCATCTGCATGAGCCTGCTCAAGCGCGGCGTTGGCCTGCGCAGCTGAGCCCGACGAGCCCGCTCAGCAGGAGGGTCAGAATCAGAATGAGCTCGGCCGGCCGGCCCGGCCCATCGACCGCCAGGCGGGGCGAAGCGCCGAACAGCTGTTCGGCGCGCTGGCTGGCCAGAATGCCGACGGCGGACCCGATGATACGACCCGGGTAGTCGTCGTAGTCAGGGTGAATGCCGCCCCAGATCCGTGACTCGCCGGCCTCGTCCGCGGCATCAAAGTAGGTGGCCCACTGCAGCTCGATCACTTCGCAGGGGCCGTACTCGAAGATCAGCTGATAGTCCGGACCGTCCGGCCCGATCTCGAACACGGCCAGGCCGCCCGGGAAATACGGTGACCCGCTCAGCCGGGTCAGTACCTCGGCCGCCGCCCGACTGAAGCCACTGTGGCCCGAGGTGTAGCCGGCAAACGCCGGTGAGACGAAGTTGCGGGCCTGATAGGGCCACCAGTCAACGGCGCGAATCCAGTCGACACCGCCGAACTCGGTGGCCGGATTCGTCGGGTGGCCCAGCCAGCTCAGCACGGCGATCTCGCCCACGTGTGCAGCCAGGAGTTCATGGCGCGCACCTGGCTGGATCGATTCGCTCGTGATGATCTCGACCAGACCGGGTGCCAGCGGTAATCCCAGGGGATGGTAGGCGGGCAGGGTGGAATCGCTGGACTGACCAAAGCTGCCCATTTCCCGGATCAGGCTGATCGGGCGCGAAGAGTCGTATTGGCGTTTGGTCTCCCAGGTGGCAATGGCCGCGTCGTGGAGTGCGCCGTTCAGTGCCAGGTACAGCTTGACGTCCCATTCCAGGCGATCGAGCACGCGACCGCGGCCGAACAGCCGAAAATCAAAGTCGGGGTGGTCGAAGGCTTCATTGGCAATTTCATTCCAGTGACCGGGCGGCGTGGAAGAGTTCGGTCCATCGGCCCAGAATTCCGCGCTGACGCGGCCGAAATCACCGAGTCGCATCGGATTGGGCAAATAGGGCAGGCCGGTGGATGGATTGAGCGGATGTCCGCTGCCGGCATCACTGCCCAGCGGATTGTTGCCGAACACCGCCGGAGACCGATCGATGAATTCATCGAGTTCAGGATCAAGCTTCGACGAGGCCCGGATCAGATCCAGCATGGCGAGCTTGAGCTCGGCGTCGCCTGCGCCGCCCAGCAGCGGCGGTGGGCCGGGGTCCAGATAGGGCAGGTCCGGCGCCGGGCGCGCGATCGCGAACGGTGCAACCCGGCTCCAGAATGGGGTCAGAAAGCTCTGGACGCCGAACGACCCCGGCGGGATCAGCGGCTGCCAGGCATTCGGATCGGCCATGCCCCCGGTGCCGCTCAGCTGCACCAGCATCGGGGCATTGCGCGGGAAGTAGCTGCCGTCATCGCTGTAATTGTCGGCCTCGTTGGCCCCGTCGCTGGCCCCGAAGTCGATCACGGTCAGAGCAATCCGATTGCCGAGGGCGGCGGGTGAGTCACTCAGGATGTCGGTGTCGAGGGGGTCAAGGCCAAGGGCGAGCATGCAGGCCTCCAGGCTTGGCAGGGTGGTCGCCGCGCCCGGCGAGCCCGAGAAGCGATGAACCAGCACCCGAAAGGCGGCATGACTGATTGAACTGTCGCGAGCGGGAGGGCTGGCGCTGGCCGCAATTTCGGAATGGAACAGCGGTCGTGCGTCGGAATGGTAGGCGGCCCAGGCGTCGTACATGGCGGCCGAGACGTGAAACAGGTTTCGCGCGTGGACGGTGGGCCGGGGGGCATCAAGCCGGATTGCGGCCAGCAACTCCTCGTTCCAAGCCCGCGCCACCGAGGGCTGCTGATCACAGTCGACAGCATTCCGGACCAGCGATACGGCTGGGGTCAGGCGGACCGTGTCGGAGGCCGCGGCGAGGCCGCACAGGACAACGGCTGACGAAAGCAGCAGGATTCGAATCAGAGTGGGTTGGTCAAAAGGCATGCTGGGACGCTCACGGTGATTCAAAGGTCTGAACCCCGAATTCTAGTTGGACTGGAAGCGATCGGAAAACAGCATTTCGCGACCAGGATGGGTCAGCTCATGGTACTGGTCGATGGCCAGCCCGGACAGGTTCTGAACGGTGCCATCGGGCCAGTGGACGACAGCGCTGATCTGGGTCTGCGCCCCCAGGCCGAAATGCAGGACCGGCTCGTGGTTGCCGCCGCGGGCTTCGCCACTGCGCAATTCGCGCATCTGGCTTGAGCCGAGCCCGTCGTCGAGGACGATGCGCGTGCCCAGCGCCGAGCGATTGACCGCGTCGCCGCCGTCGAGCCGGAATCCGATCCAGTGACCGGTGTCGGGCGTGACGTTCTCGTAGATTCGATAGCCGACCGCCTCGTTCCAGTGGCCGATGACCAGATCCAGCCGACCGTCGCGGTCCATATCGATCAGGGCCGCAGCCTCACTGGGGCGGACGATAGCGAGCCCGCTGCCCTCGGTGACGGCGACGAAGCTGCCGTCACCTTGATTGCGGAAGACCTGATCCACGCTGGTCGTGGTTGAAAAACTGCCGCTGTTCACGGCCAGGAAGGCATCTTCCCAGCCATCGTTATCGAAGTCGGCAAATATCGTGGCCCAGCCGACGGCATTGAAATTGAGTGGGCTATTGACGTCTTCAACGAAGCTCAAGGGCTGGGTGGACGCGCCGCGCATCAACACCTGTTCGTCAATACTCGAGAAATACAGGTCCCAGATTCCGTCTCGGTCGACATCGCCCACGGCCAGCCCCATGCCGAAGACCGGTCGCGACAGGCCGGAGCTTGCGGAGGCGTCGCTCAGACACCAGCTGGCGCAGCCTGCCCCAGCGTTGCGCCACAGCGTATTGCCCTGAAGCTTGTCATTGACGACAAACAGATCCAGGCGCCCGTCCAGGTCGAGGTCACTGAAGGCCTGGGCCAGCGCCGTTCGGCTGAGCGCAGCCTGCGATGGACCGCTGAAGTTGGAGGTCACGCTGATCCACTGGTTCTGAGCGACCTGGAGCAGGATTCGATCGAGATTGTTCGGATCGCTGAGGTTCGGCTGACTGCTGGTCGGGTAGACCCCGATATAAAGATCCAGCAGCCCGTTGCCGTCCAGGTCGCCCCAGGCCAGCGCATCCACGCGCGCTGAATTGACCGAGTCGGGCGCGTGATCGGTCATCGAGCTGATTTCATTGCTGAAGCCCTGGCCGGCCAGATTGCGCAGCAGCAGGTTGGACTGGTTGCGGCAGCCGACGTAGAGATCGGGCCAGCCGTCGTTGTCGTAATCGGCGGCGGCCACGCTGCTGCAGGCGCTGCCCGCAATATCTGCGGTGATCGACGGGCTTTCGACGAAGCTGCCCTCACCTTCATTGAAATAAAGCCGGTTGGGCAGGAAGTAGCCGGTCACAAAAATGTCGGGGTAGCCGTTGCGGTCGAAATCCGCAACCGCGATGCCGCCGGCCGGGATAGTGGCCAGGAAGCCGGGCTCGAAGCCCGAGGGCGCCGAGCGATCTGAAAAGGTGATGCTGGCCGCCCCCGGCTCGACCGCCAGGGCCCCCAGCATCAACCACGACAGTGTCTGAAGCAGATTCATGACGGAAGCGTACCAGTACCAAAATAGAACTGCATCTACTACGGGTTGCTACACCGAGTTTTAGGTGAAAGTCTCGTGAAAATATCGCCTAAATACTGAAAAACAAGGGTTTTCGGCCCGAATTTTTACATTTGACGTTCACGCACTACTGCCAGTACACTCCGGAGTCGGTTTGTGTGTGCCGCCGTTTTTTCGTGCGTAATTCACAGGCCTTGAGCAGACGAGGGATCGCTGCTTGAACGGTTTTTAGATCAACCAGTTAGTCAACAACTCCAATAGAGAGGGCAACACCACATGAGATCCATCGCATCAAAATGGACCAGCGCGCTGCATGTCAGCACCGCCCTGTGTCTGCTGATGCTGGCCGGCGGCCTTATGGCCAACAGTCCAGCCAGTTCGAGCATCTTCGCAACGCAAGACGTCGGCGACTCAAACGCTAACTTTGCACCTGCCGATGCTCAGGGACGATTCAACTACATGATCGAATTTGTCGAGCCCAGCGTGATCGAGCAACACCGCTCGCGCTCGAACGCCGAATTCAACTACGGACTCGCTGCCAATCAGGCCGCTCGTGACCAGCTCGTTGCCCTCCAGGCCGCGCGCGTTTCCGAGATCGGCCAGGCCGTTGGCCGGTCCGTTCAGCCCTCTCACTATTACCTTGCTTCACGCAACGGTATCGCGCTGCGTCTCAGCGCGGCTGAAGCCGAGCGTGTTGCAAGCATGGACGGCGTCAAGGCTGTCGAGCGCGAGCAGTTGTTCTCGGTCCAGACGTTCCGCGGCCCTGAGTTCATCGGCGCTGACGCGATCTGGACGGGTTCTGCTACCCCGGACGGTTCACCGCTTCGCGGCGAGCTGATGGTTGCCGCGATCCTTGATTCGGGTATCCCCGATCCGACGGTCCACCCCTCGTTCTCCAACGACCCAGCCTGCGGGCACGGCGTTGGCGGCGTTCCGGACAAGGTCATCAGCAATCTCGATTGTTCATCTTCGGATCCGGTGTCCGGTCTGTGCAACGGCACGACCAACCCCTTTGATGAAAATGGCCACGGTTCGCACACGGCCAGCACCACGGCAGGCAATATCGTCACCAACTCGGCGACACCCTCTCCGGACCTGCCGGCACCCTTCACCCAGATCTCTGGCGTGGCCCATTGTGCTCACATCCGCTCGTACGACGTGTGCAGCGCTGCTGGCGGCGCGAGCTGCGGCGGTGCCGACATCGCAGCCGGTCTGGAAAGCGTTCTGGTTCACACCGATCCGGTCGTTATCGGCGCCATCCCGCCGGTTGCAGTAATGAACTACTCCATCACAGGTTGCCGTTCGCCCTGGAATGATTTCGACCGCACCAAACTTGACCTGGTTGAAGCAGGCGTTTTTGTCGCCGCATCGGCCGGTAACACCAGCGCTGGTGAGCCCAATCCGGTTGGGCTGGTCAGCCACCGCGGCCCTTGGGTCATGAGCGTCGCTGCCAGCACCCATGACGGTCAGATCTTTGACGGTAATATTTCGCTCGCTGGCGGGCCGCAAAACGTCGCTGCGCTGGAAGGCGGTGGATTGCCTCTCGCGTCAATTTACACCGGCCAGCTGCGTTGGGCAGGTGATGTGGATGCCGCTAATAACCTGGGCTGCGTCGCTTTCCCGGCCGCGGCATTCGATGGCGAAGCCGCTTTGATCGAGCGTGGCACCTGCCCGTTCGAAGACAAGATCAACAATGCTGTCAACGCGGGCGCCAACATGGTGATCATCTTCAGCGATGATCGTGCGCCCGTGAACATGGCAGTGGGTGGCGCGACCTCCGTGCCCTCCTTCATGACCCAGCGCCAGCCGGGTCTGGACATGGTGGCCGCGCTTGCAGGCGGTACGGCTGAAGTCACCGTCGACCCAACGCCGACTGGCGTGGTTAACCCGGCCGCCGGCGACATCCTTGCCGGATTCAGCCTGCGTGGCCCCACGCCGGCGCCGCTGCAGGATTTGCAGAAGCCCAACATCACGGCCCCGGGCGTGAACATTCTGGCCGCTGTGCCGGGCGGTTACGCTTTCCTGTCCGGTACTTCAATGTCCGGTCCTCACGTGGCGGGTTCCGGCGTACTGGTTCGCCAGGCCAACCCGGACTGGACTGTTTCAGAGGTCAAGTCCGCGATGCAGATGACTGCCTCGCGTAGCGGCCTCAAAGATGACGGCGCAACGCCTTGGGATTGGGATGATGTCGGCCACGGTCGCGTTGATCTGACCCAGGCTGCACTCGCCGGTCTGGTTATGGATGAAACCGTTGCCAACTATCTGGCAGCCAATCCAGCCACCGGCGGTGACGTCAAGACTTTGAACACGCCGGACGTCCGAAACATGGACTGTACTCCGAGTTGCTCGTTCACCAGAACGCTGCGCAACACCTATGACGTTGCTACCAGCTGGACGGTCACGCCGGAGAGCTTCAATCCTGATCTCGATATTCAGGTGACGCCGTCGACCTTCAGCTTCACTGGCGACATCAATGAAACGGTAGAACTGACCATCGTTGCTACGCCGCTGGCCAACCTGACGGCCGGCATCGAGTTCGGCCAGATCCTGATTGATGAGGATTCTGCTCTGGCGCCGCAGGCTCACCTGACGGCTGCCATTTCGGGAACGAATCTCGAGCCTCAGGAGATTGCGGTCAACCCCACTGAAATCGCTGAGTTGCTGGGGGCCGGTAGTTCAACGACGGTGTCTCTCGACATCGCCAACGAAGGCGGTCTGGACCTGAACTGGTCAATGGAGTTCTTCACCGGGGCTTCTAGCCGCGGTACTCTGGATGTAATCTGGGACCAGCCGACAGACGGTACGGGCGGAATCATTTCTGACGAATTCCTCGGATCGCCAGCTGGCGATGTCGTCGTGCTCTCGAGTAACGATTTTGATATCAACGCCGCTCAGGAAATCACCGAGATCTTTGTTCCAGGTTTCTGGAACGGTGGAAATATCAATACGGCTGTTGCACTCAACTGGGAAATCTACGCGGACGCCAATGGTGTCCCGGCCGGTGGGCCTACCGGTGGGGATGCGCCGCTGTGGAGCTACACTGCCGCACCAGGTGATGCCGGCGTCACGATTGCTGACAATAACGTCACGTTGAACGTCGTTGCGTCGAGCGCCGCCAGTATCAATCTGCCGACCGGCCGCCACTGGCTGGTGTTCTACCCGACCATCAATTTCGGCGCGGACTTCAACGCGCGTTGGAACTGGTCTCAGGGAACGGCGGCATTGGGTACGTCCCATTTGATCGATCCGGCCAACCTGTTCGGTGCCGGTGCAACGGATTGGACGCCGCAGACAGCCATCGGCGTGCCCTGGCCGGATACGGCCTTCACCCTCTCGGGCGTTACGAACTGTGATGTGGCCCCGCCGTCCTGGTTGACCGTCAGTGAAACCTCGGGCGTGGTTCCAGGAGCTAGTTCTCAAATCGTCGACGTCACGCTGGATAGTGCTGGATTGATGCCGGGCACCTACAGCGCCTCGCTTTGCATCGCCAGCGATGATGTCGTCAACCCCCTCACGTTCGTGCCTGTGGAGCTGCAGGTCGTTGATCCGGCCGACCTTCCGACCATCGATGTCAATGTGGCGTCCGTGGACGGCGCGGTTGATTTGTTCAACCCGACCACCAGCGAGACGTTTGATATCTCCAACCTCGGGTCAGGATTGGATCTGGAATGGAGTATCGAAGAAGCTCAGGCACTGGCAGGTCAGCGGGGTGTACCAACGCTGTCGGTTGATGGTATCGAGGTGTTCGATGCGCTGGGTAGTCCGGCCAATACATCTTTGACCTTGAATATCGGCGTCGGTAACTCGGTGACGGGCTATGCCTACGAAGTGACCGTGGAAGCGTTCGATCCGAGCTGGCTGAGCGAGTCGCGTATGGCGATTCTCAGCAATGCCGGAGATCCAATCGGTTCTGGTGCCGAAGTTCAGCCGGATACGACAGGTGCACCAGGTGTGGCTGAGAATGCCAGCTCGGGAGGCTTCATCACGCTGGGTACTCCGGTGGCCGCGAACGGTGCCGGCGAAATCTACCTCGAGTGGTTCGAAGACTTCACTGATACTGCTGTTTCACCGAACTCGGCCTGGAGTGATGCAGCTGCACCAACTGCCTTACCAGCAGGTATCGCCCTCCAGTGCACCGATCAGGCCGCCTGCGATGCAGCCCTTGCAGGGCCGTCAGTGTGTGAATCGCCTAGCGATGTGCCCTGGGTGTCGGTCAGCCCGACCTCCGGTACGACAGCGCCTGCCGGAAGCACGACGGTCACGGTCGACTTCGACGGTACCGGTCTGGATGCCGGTCTTTACGAAGCCGTCCTGTGTATCAACAGCAACGACCCGGTCACGCCTCGCGTCGAGCTGCCGGTAAGCCTTGATGTCAGCATTCCGGCGACGGCTGCCGAGTTGACGGGTACGGTTCAGGGTCTGGGCTACTGTCAGGCTGATCCGATCCTTGCGGCAGGTGCCGGCATCGAAATTGTCGGTGGCCTGGAGACGATCACGACGACGGCTGACGCCAACGGCGTTTACTCGGTCTTCCTGGACGCGGCCAACGGCCCGGTGGATATCACCGCCAGTGCACCGAGCCACATCAGCTTCACCGAGACCACTGTGGCCCTTACCGCTGGTACGACCACCACGGTTGACTTCGGTCTGGTGCTTGAAGTGGCCTGTGCTACGGCGACGCCGGCGTCTCTGAGTGCAGCGATTGCGCCTGACTCGACGACGGCAGAGGTGCTGACCCTGTCGAACGCGCTTGGTGGTGCCGAGTACACCTGGTCGATTGATCTCGAAGAAATCGCAGGATCACTCAGTGGTACCGTTGATCCGGTGCAGGACGGTAGTTTCGAAACTGGAACGCCAAACGCTGCATGGACGGAGTTCTCCGCGAACTTCGGCACGCCGCTGTGTGACGAAGCAGGTTGCGGACTTGGCGGTGGAACCGGTCCTCGTACGGGTTCCTGGTGGACGTGGTTCGGCGGCATTGCGTCGGCTGAATCCGGTTCAGTCAGCCAGGATGTCACCATCCCGGTTGGTCCTTCCGCTGAACTGCGCTTCTGGCTCGAGATTCCAGCCAGCGGCCAGCCAGGCGTGATGGACGTGACTCTGGATGGCGTCGTGCTCTTCAGCGTGACTGAAGCTGACACAGCCACCTACCCGACCTACACGGAAGTTGTCGTGGATGTCTCGTCCTTCGCTGACGGTGGCACCTACACGCTTGAGTTTGCGAGTGAAACCCAGGCCGGTGCTGCAGCCACCAACTTCTTCGTCGACGACGTCCAGCTGCTTGTTCAGCCGGGTCCGGTCGGCTGTCAAGATCCGCAGGGTGTGCCATGGCTGTCCGTCGATACAGCGGCAGGAACGCTTGCGCTGGGTGCTACGGATGACGTCACGGTAACCTTCGACAGCACCGGGGTTCCGGCAGGTAATTACTCGGCTAACATCTGTGTTAACACCAACGATGCCGAGACGTCGTTGATTGTGGTTCCCGTCGAGTTCAGAGTCTTCATCGATGATCTGTTCCAAGATCGTTTCGAAGGCCTGATTCGGTCGACTGACCCGCAGGATGCTCTGCGTAAAATCAACGATTGATCAAAGCGCTCCATAGGCTTTCATCATCGATAGCTCAACCCGGCCGGACTTCCGGCCGGGTTTTTTTTTGGGACATCCGAAATCAGGGCGATGAATGATTTGGCGCTAACGTTGCTCGAGTGAAGTGCGGAGCGATGGCGTTCTCGAAGGTCGCTTTAAAGACTGAACCCGACAATCAGCAGCAACGCTTTCAAGCCCGTCCAGCAATGGCCGGGTTTTTTTCGGCTTCGGCGTTTACATTACCTACTTCGAATTTGACGGAACCTTCATGCTGGGCCTAGACTTCATCCGACCGTAAAGCTGGTTCCTGGCAGCTCCGTGCGTTTGATAGACGGTCGAAAAAAACAATATTTTCTCAATCAAGGTAACCCCCATGCATCTTCGTTTTCTGTCTGGTCTGGCCGCATGTCTCATGCTGCTGACCGGGTTCGGCACGGTCTCACTTCAGGCCTCCGAGCCGTTTTCCCCCGCTGACGCTCAAGGCCGCGCGGTGTATCTCGTTCAGTTTGTCGAGCCCGGGCTCGTTGAGCGCCATCAGCAACGAAACACCGGCGTGAAATACAGCCTTGATGCACCGGGAGTGCGGGCAGCCCAGGCTGAACTGATGGCTACGCAGGCGAGCCATATCCGAGACATCAGCACGGCGCTCGCGCGAGACCTGAATCCCTCGCATCATTACCTCACGATTCACAGCGGTATTGCGGTGCGCCTGACCGAAACGGAGGCTCGCCAGATTGCCGGACTACCCCAGGTTGCAGGCATTGCGCGTGAGCGGGTTTATCAACTCGATACCTATCGGGGCCCGACATTTATCGGTGCAGACCAGGTCTGGAATGGCAGCAGCGTGCCTGGCGGAGCGGGTCTCGAGGGCCGCGGCATGATTGCCGGCATTCTCGACTCCGGCATCCCGGGCAATTTCAACGCGCATGCATCGTTTGTTGACGACCCGGCCTGTGGCCACGGCACCACGTCTCCAGTCAAGGTAATCAGCTCTGTAGACTGCGGTTCGACCGATGGTTCAGGTCTGTGTAACGGCGGCTCCCCGGGTGATACCAATGGTCATGGTACCCACACCGCCTCAACCGTCGCGGGTAACCGCGTGTTTGAGGGCGACTCGCCCAATCCGACCATCCCAGGCGGATTCAATGAAATATCAGGCGTCGCCCCCTGCGCCAGCATTCGTTCTTATAAGGTCTGCCCGGGCAGCAGTTGTCCGGGTGCCGCTATTGCTGCAGGACTGGCCACCGTGCTCAATGATGGCGACGTCGATATCATCAACTATTCGATTTCCGGCGGCACCAGCCCCTGGAATGATTTTGATCGAACCAAGCTTGACCTGGTCGAAAGCGGAATTTTCGTAGCGGCTTCAGCGGGGAATACGCGTGCCGGCACTCCCGACCCGGTCGGGGAGGTCAATCACCGCGGGCCCTGGGTCATGAGTGTGGCGGCTTCAACCCGCGACACCAACAATAGCGGCTGCACCGCTCAGGGTGACGTGCTGGCTGGTTTCAGCCTGCGCGGCCCCACGCCCGGCAGCCTGGCAAACCTGCAGAAGCCGAATATCACTGCACCCGGTGTCAGCATCTACGCCGCAATCCCCAACGGCTACAACTTCCTGTCGGGCACCTCGATGTCCGGACCTCACGTTGCCGGTTCCGGTCTTCTGATTGCTCAGGCGCACCCCGATTGGACGCCGATGGAGATCAAATCGGCATTGCAGATGAGTTCGTTCAACGGTGGCTTCATCGAAAATGGCACCACGCCATGGGACCCGGATGATGTTGGTTCGGGCCGTGTCGATCTGAGCGTTGCTGCACTGTCTGGTCTGGTAATGGATGAATCAACGGCGAATTTTCTCGCCGCAGATCCCGCCGACGCCGGTGACGTGCGCACGCTGAACCTGCCCAGCGTGCGCGATATGGACTGCACGCCATCGTGCTCGTTTACTCGCAGGGTGCGTAATACGCTCAGTACGGCGAGTGACTGGTCGACAAGCGGCGTTGCCTTCAACAGCGACTTCCTGATTGATGTATCGCCGTCATCCTTCACGTTCACCGGCGATCTGGCGGAAACCCAGGAGGTGACCATCACCTTGACGCCGTTGACCGACCTGACCTCGACCATTGCGTTCGGCGACATTGTGTTTTCTGAAACCGGAAAACAATCACCCGATCTTCGCATCACCGCCGCCGTCTCCGGCGTGGGCGGCCCGGAAATCGGTATTGGGTCAGCCAGCATGACCTTCGTCGTCAACGAAGGCGATTCGGATTCCCTGCCAATGACGATTTCCAACACCGGCACGCTGGATCTTAATTGGAACATCACCGAGTCCACCCCGGACAGCCTGCCGGCCAATGCGCGTGGGGTTGCGATTGACGAAGTTCTCACTATTCCTGACTTCACGGTCAACCCGTCTACTCCCGTCAACTTCGACGTGCCAGCAGGTGTGAGCAACCCCGGAAATGTCACCGGTTTCACCTATCAGGGGACGGTAACAGCCATCGGTGCTAATGACTGGGCGTCGGACATGCGTATGGTCGTCTCTGCGCCGAACAGCGATAGCTTCGAAGTCGGCGGCTTTAGCACCGTGATCAATGCCTGGAGCTTCCAGGGCGCCGGTTCGACCAACCCGGGCACCTACTCCAGCACGCACGCCGGGGCCTTTGCTGCGATTCCGGATGCCGGAAACTGGAACTTTGCCTTCCAGCACGATTGGTCAGGCGGCACGGACATGAGCTGGGTCGACGTGACGTTGACCCTTCACAAGGAAGCGATCATCTGCGAAAACGTTACCGAGATCTCCTGGCTAAGTGTTGACACCACCTCGGGCGTAGTCGCGCCAGGCGACAACAACGTTGTGGCCGTTCAGATTGATTCCACCGGTCTGGCGCGGGGCACCTATAGCGCCCAGGTCTGCGTCAACTCGGATGCCGTCAACGCCAGTATCATTGCAGTCCCGGTGATTCTGGTGGTCTCGGATGATGTATTCGAAGACCGTTTCGAACAGTAGGATCCTGCCCTGACATCAGGTCAGAACAAAGCCCGGCCGATGTGACTCGGCCGGGCTTTTTCAATTGTCAGGCTTAGTAGAACGGGGACAATGCCTGGACGACTTCCTGCGGTTCAGAGCAGACGCTGCTTGAGATGCTTATCCCTCCACATCAAATGTGCCTCGATGACCACATTGCGCAGGCGGGCATCACGGCTGAGTGTCCGACGGTGATTTACTCACCGAGTGGCATACCGCGAGGCGGGCCAGTTACAGGAATCCTGCATTTGACTGTGAATCCTGGCTTGGCGTAGTCTGTCAAGAAGATGTGAATTCCGAGGGTGCCGTGCACACGGACCGGCGGAGAAATCGAGGACGGTCAGCTAGAATCGGGTGAGCTCGATTGGAAGGATCGCTGCCCGGTGTTTTGCTCTGAAAGAACAACACTTGCAGGGAATTTTCATGAATATCAAAAGCTTTCTGGCCACGGTTGTGGTGGGAATTGTTCTGGCAACAACGGGTGCGGTGTTTGCTCAGGATGGAGCAGGATCGCAGGGCGCGTCGGCGTCAGCTGATGAGCGACCTTTCATTGATCCCCAATTGAAAGAGAGCCTTCAGGGTCGGGGCACCGCGATCTCGCTGATCTACTTGCGCGAAAGGCCGGATCTGTCCCCGGCGCTGAGTATGGATTGGGAAGAGCGCGGCTGGTTCGTTTACAACACATTGAAAGCTGCTGCTGATCGGTCTCAGGCTCCACTCAAACGTGAACTGGATGCCATGGGTGCGCAGTATCTGAGCTTCTGGATCGAAAACATCATCCACGTCAGCAATACCGACCTGCAGATGCTCAATATGCTGGCGTCGCGGCAAGACATTCGCGCGGTCGTTGCCGAGCAAAAAGCTTTCATTCCTGAGCCGCCGGCCAATCTGGTCAATGAAGAAAATGGAATCCAGGCCGTGGTCGACAGTCTGATCCAAATTAACGTGCCGGATGTTTGGGCTCTTGGCTTCACCGGCCAGGGTGTCTCGGTCGGGATCATCGATTCTGGCACACGCTATACGCACGACGCCTTGGTCAACAACTATCGCGGCAATCTGGGTGGAGGCGTTTTCGATCACAACTACAACTGGTTCGACATCGGCGGTTCCACGGCGCCGACCTCGCCCAACCCGCACGGTAGCCATGTCACGGGGACGGCTGTCGGCGATGATGGCGCGTCCAACCAGATCGGGGCCGCACCTGGCGCCGAGTGGGTCTCCTGCCTGGGCTGCACCAGCACCTCCTGCCCCGACGCCAATTTGTTGTCTTGCGGCCAGTTCATGGCGGCTCCGACCGATCTGAACGGCAACAATCCGGATCCGAGCCGACGTGTTCATGTCGTCAATAACTCCTGGGGCGGCTGCAGTACCACTTACAACGGTTTCTACCAAGGCGTGGTCGATGCCTGGGTTGCTGCTGGCATCGTTCCGATTGTGTCTAACGGAAACGCGAGCAATTGTGGTTACCCAAGCCCGCCGGGCGCCAACACGGTTGGCAATCCGGCCCGCTATGGGTCGGTCCTCGGCATCGGATCCAGTCAGAACAACAACGGGCAATACGCCAATCATTCCAACTGGGGCCCGACAGATGACCCGAACGACGGCACCAACCCGGCGCTGCCCGATCCAATGGGCTACCCGGACCTGAAGCCGAACGTCATTGCGCCGGGCGTCAGTATCTGTTCAGTCAATTCGAACGGCGGCGACAGCGGATACACCTGTGGCTTCACTGGCACCTCCATGTCGGCACCCGCAGCCACCGGCGTGATCGCGCTGATGATCAGCGCCGCACCGAGCCTGGCAGGCGATTTCGCGACCCTGGGAACCGTCCTCATGCAGACGGCGAGGCCTATCGACTACAACTCGGGCGTTGGCGGCGAAGGGCCCGGTAATGTGCCCAACTACGCGACCGGTTGGGGTGAGATCGATGCGCTGGCTGCAGTTCAGGGCGCAATCGCTGCATCAGGTCCCCGCGGCACGCTGACCGGTACCGTGACCGACAGCTCCACCTCCAGCCCGCTTGTCGGTGTCACCGTTTCGACCGAGGACTTCTCGGGGCCGCCGAACCCGATCTCGACCACGACTGACGCCTCTGGAAACTACAGCCTGAGCCTGCCCGAAACCGGGCCAGGTCAAAGCTACGACATCGAATTCTCACGCAACGGTTATCAGACCGAGATCGTGACGGGCTTCACGATTCTGGACGGTGAAACTCCCGTCCTCGACCAGCAACTTACCGCCGTGGCCGGGGTGACCGTCAGTGGCTTCGTTACCGACGTCAACGTCCCTGGTTCTCGTATCGAAGGTGCGAGCCTTCTGCATACTGATGACGACGGCTTTACTTATGGGCCAGTCACGACTGACGCCAGCGGCAATTACGCTATTGATCTGCCGCCGGGTCCGTTTTACTTTGTTTCTATCAGTGCTCCGGGTTACCAGACACTGGACACTGACATCGGCACCCTGACCGCAGCCCTCGAATCGAATTACGGGCTTCAGGGCGTGACCGAAATCGTCCTTCCGGCTTCGGTCGATATCACGGTCGCTTTCCCGACGTCGACCTCCGAGACCATTAACATTCAGAACCTCGGAGCCCTGGCGGGTGATGTCACTCTTGATATCACCGCAGTCGCGATCGAAGAGGACTTCGAAGGCGCCTTCCCACCCGCGGGTTGGACCGTCACCGACAGCTCATCACCGGCCTGCCCCTGGACCACAACGGATCAGGCCACCATGACAGGATGGCCCGCCGGAGGCACTCGCGCTGCCGCCGCGGACTCCGATGCATGTGGTCTCGGCGCGACCGTTAACACGGCCTTGATCTCACCGCCGCTGAATCTTTCGGGGGCGGCCGGCAGTGTCAGTCTGGACTTCGACTTTGCGTTCCGGGCCCTGGGCGCGTCAGCCGTGACCCTGTCGGTCAGTACTGATGGCGGGACCAACTGGGTTGGTATCGATAGCTGGACCGGGACCAGTGTCGCCTATCCGGGTGACGCAACCGTCCCACTGTCCTATGATCTGTCCGCCTATGCTGGAGAACCTGACGTCCGGGTGCGCTGGCTCTACACCGCCGGATGGGACTGGTGGGTGGTTGTCGACAACGTGTCCATCACGGCTCCGGTCAGCTGGGCGCAGGTCAATCCAGCCGTGGTGAACGTGCCCGGTGAGTCGGCGGCTCAGACGGATGTCGCGGTCGACAGCTCCGTCCTCCCGGGACCGGGTGTCTACCAGGCTGTCCTGAGCGGTAGCGCCACCTCCCCCTTCCCGATCGCACCCTCCCCGGTAACCCTGACCGTCGTTCCCGGTGGCTCGGTGGCAGGCATCAACGGCACCGTTCAGAGTATGGGCTACTGCAGTAGTGATCCCTCGCCTGCCGATGGCGCCGCGATTGAAATTGTCGGTGTCAACAACACCTACAACGCGACGGCTAACGCCAGCGGGTTCTACGAGATCTTCATCCCCAGCGACGAGTCACCGGTGGACATCACCGCCACAGCCGCCGGTCATATTGTTGGAACGGCAACGGGCGTTGCTTTGACGGCGGCCGCAACCGAGACGGTGAACTTCGATCTGGTGCTTGATGCAGCTTGTGCATCGGCAACGCCGGCGGCCTTGTCCATCGCGCTTGAACCCGACGCGACCGATAACCAGAGCCTGACGCTGTCCAACGATGGCGGCGCGGCTTACACCTGGTCTATCGATGTGGAGCAGGTGTCATCTGAAATCGCCGGTGGAACCGTTGATGTGGTCGGTGACGGCAGCTTCGAGAACGGAACGCCGAACGGCGTCTGGACGGAGTTCTCCGCGAACTTCGGCACACCATTGTGTGATGAGGCGAGCTGTGGCACTGGTGGCGGAACCGGGCCTCGTACGGGCGCCTGGTGGGCCTGGTTCGGCGGAATTGCGTCGGCAGAATCTGGCTCGGTTACACAAGACGTCACCATTCCCAACGGACCGTCGGCTGAACTGAGGTTCTGGCTTGAGATCCCCGCCAGCGGCCAGCCCGGTTTCATGAACGTTGTTCTGAATGGCGATCAACTGTTCAGCGTGACCGAAGCCGATACGGGCAGCTATGCGACCTACACAGAGGTGATTCTCGATGTCTCGGCCTATGCCGATGGCGGAACCTACACCCTGGAGTTTGTCAGCGAGACCCAGGCCGGTGCTAGTGCGAGCAACTTCTTCGTCGACGATGTCAGCCTGGTGGTTCAACCGGGCCCGACAGCATGTGCCGATCCGCTGGGCGTCAGCTGGCTTTCAGTCAGCCCGGGAAGTGGCTCGGTGGCTGCACAGTCGACGGAAGACGTCACGGTGACCTTCGACAGCACGGGCGTGAGCCCGGGTGATTATCAGGCGAATCTCTGCATGACCACCAGCGACGCCAATGCTGACTTGATCATCGTTCCAGTCAACTTCAGCGTCTTCGTTGACCTGCTGTATCAGGACCGCTTCGAAGGCCCGGCGCGCTCCTCTGATCCTGAGGACACGCTGCGCAAGCGGCCGAACTGAAGCGTCTTTTAAACGCTGCAAGGTAAACCTGCAGAAACCCGGTCGGACTTCCGACCGGGTTTTTTTTGTGGGGAATCCGAAATTCAGGCGGTGAACGATTCGGGTGTAGCTGTGCTCCGATTCAGTTCGACTGCCTTGGCCACCCCAGCGTTGGAGATTCCAGGCCGAGCCGAGCAAGGGGCCTGCCGGGTACGCTAGGACTTATCGAAGTATCGATCCTTGAGGCGCACGTAATGCGCAGCTGAATACCGAAGCATCTCAAGCTCACGCTCGCTCAAGCGTCGCGCGATTTCTGCCGGGCGACCCCGGTACAGATAGCCAGACTCGAGCCGCTTGCCGGGGCTGACCAGGCTGCCGGCCGCCAGCATGACGTCCGACTCGATAACCGCACCGTCCAGCACCAGGGCGCCCATGCCGATCAGGCAGCGGTCGCCGATGGTGCAGGCATGCAGAATGGCGCCGTGACCGACGGTGATGTCTTCACCAAGAATCAAGGGCAGGCCGCCGGGCGAATAGGGCCCGTCATGGGTGACGTGACCGATGGTTCCGTCCTGAACGTTGGTACGTGCACCAATCTCGATCCGATTGACATCGCCGCGCAGCACCACGCCCGGCCATACCGAGACATCGTCACCGAGCGAGACCTCACCAATCACCGTGGCATCCGGATCGATCCATACCTTCTTGCCCAGCGTGGGCTGTTTCTGGTCAAAGCATCTCATTGCTTGCTTGATTCCTCTTTTTCTGACAGTGTTATTCACATGTGCGCCGCGTCACAGTAAAACAGGGGCTTAGGGCAGGGTTCATCAGTCCGTAATCCAAAAAATCTCATAAGATACTGAAGTATATGAATTATATGGCTTGGTGGGTTTTTGACCAATCCGCTGATCAATCAGTGTCTGGGCCCTCTGACGGCCGACATACTCAAGCCTTCCACAACCTTATCCACAGGTCTTGTGGACAAGCCGGGACGCCTTCGGCGCGCTGGCCCCGTTACAATAGCGCTTTGCTCGACGGATTGGCATCACATGCGCGCGCACATCATTGAACTGGTGTCCCAGGCTCTGGGGTATCTGAAGCGGGACGGCGAGCTGGATATTGACCCAGCCATGGACGTTCTGGTTGAACAGACCCGTGACCCCTCACACGGCGACTATGCCTGCAACATCGCCCTGGTTCTGGCCAAGCCGCTGGGTCGCAATCCGCGAGAAATCGCTGAGATCATCCAGGCCCGCCTGCCGCAGTCCAAGCGCGTGGCAAAAGTTGAAATTGCCGGCCCCGGCTTCCTGAATTTCTTTGCCAGTCAGCACTACCTGCGCGTCATCCTGCGCGAGATTCTGGCCCAGGGCGAGCGCTACGGTGAGCAGGAGCCGGGCTCGCTGCCGGACATTCTGGCGGAGTACGTGAGCGCCAATCCAACCGGCCCGCTCCACGTGGGGCACGGCCGAGGCGCCGCCTACGGGGCCAGCCTTTCCGCGATTCTCAAGGCGGCAGGGCATCGGGTACACCGCGAGTACTACGTCAACGATCACGGCCGTCAGATGGACATTCTGGCGGTCTCGGTCTGGCTGCGCTACCTGGAACTGGCCGGCGAGCGTGTCGCCTTCCCGAGCAACGGCTACCGCGGCGACTATATCTATGACATCGCGCGCGAGGTGCGCAGCCGCCACGGTGACGCACTGCGCCATACCGGCCACCAGGTCGCTGACGGCCTGCCGGCAGACGGCGAGAACGGCGACCCCGAAAAGCATATCGATGCGCTGATCAAGCGTGCCCACGAGCTGCTCGGCGAGTCGGGCTATGAAGCCTGTTTCAACGCCGCGCTGGAAACCATGGTCGAGGATATCCGGGATGACCTGGACGAATTCGGCGTGGTCTTCGAGCGCTGGTATTCCGAGCGCGCGCTGGAGACCTCGGGCGCGCGCTGGAGCGGGCCATTCAAAGGCTCGACAAGGCCGGCTGGTTGTATGAAAAAGACGGCGCCAAGTGGTTCAAGGCCTCGGAGCTGGGCGATGACAAGGACCGCGTTGTCGTGCGCGAGAACGGGCGGACCACCTATTTCGCCTCGGATCTGGCCTATCTGCTCGACAAGCTCGAACGCTGTTCGGGCACCGCGCTCTATCTCTTCCGGAGCCGACCACCATGGCTATGTACCGCGCCTGAAGGCGGCAGCCCGCGGCCTCGGTGAAGACCCGGATCGCCTGGAATTCCAGCTGGTCCAGTTTGCCATCCTGTTTCGCGGCGGCAAGAAGGTTCAGATGTCGACCCGATCAGGTAGTTTTGTCACCCTGCGCGAGCTGCGCGAAGAAGTCGGCACTGACGCCGCGCGGTACTTCTATGTCATGCGCTCGCACGAGCAGCATCTGGACTTTGATCTCGACCTGGCCAAGTCACGCGCCAACGACAACCCGGTGTATTACATCCAGTACGCTCATGCTCGCATCCACAGCGTGTTTCGCCAGCTCGAGGGCCGTGGCCAGCGCCACAATCAGGCTATCGGCGAGGCCGCGATCAGCCGTCTGGACAACGACCACGAGCAGGCTTTGATGCGCACGCTGGGCCGCTACCCGGAAGTGATCGAAGGCGCTGCCCGTCGCCGCTGCCCCCACGTGCTGGCCCACTACCTGCACGACGTCGCCTCCGAATTCCACGCCTGGTACAACAACTCGATTTTTCTGGTTGAGGACGATGACGATTTGCGCAACGCGCGCCTTAACCTGGTGGCCGCCACCGGTCAGGTGCTGCGCAATGGTCTGGCCCTGATCGGTGTAACTGCGCCGGAGGAAATGTAATGGCCCGTCGCCAGGCTCGCAGAAGCAAGACCAAAAGCGCGTCAGGCCACGGTTTTCTGACCTTTGGCGCCGGCCTGATCAGCGGTCTGGCGCTGGCCACGGTGGCCTGGCTTGGCGGTTATCTGCCCAGTGGCGATGCAACGCCACCCGGCATGCCGGACGGCCACGATGAGCCGCCGATCGCCCAGAGCAGCGAGGACACGCGCTCCCGCCAGTACGACTTTTTTACCGTGCTACCCGAGATCGAAGTGGTAGTGCCGCAGCGCGAGATCGAGCAGCGCGCACGCGAGCGAGAAGACAGCGCGCCCAGCGGTCCGTACATGCTGCAGGTCGGGTCGTTTCGATCCAGCACTGATGCAGAAGGTCTGCGTGCGCGCCTGACCCTGCTGGGTCTTGATGCCAGCATTCAGAGCGTAACGGTCAATGATTCGACCTGGCACCGCGTGCGGGTCGGTCCCTATGACGGTGCGCGTGAGGCCGATGGTGCCCGTCGCCGACTGGTGGAAAACGGATTCGAAGCCATGGTACTGACCGGCGAGTAAGCCGTGAATCTCCCCGCCCCGAAACCCTTGGCTGCGCTGGTACTGCCAGGCGGCGGCGCGCGCGGGGCCTATCAGGTCAGGGTGATGCGTGCCCTGGGCGAAACCCTGGCCGGTCAGCACACGCCATTCCCGATCATTTCAGGTATCTCTGCCGGGGCGATCAATGCCGGCGTGATGGCGAGCTACGCCGATGACTTTCAGAAAGGCGCTCATCGTCTGGCCCATTTCTGGGGCAATCTGAGCTGCGACCAGGTCTACAAGACCGGCTGGGTTCACAACCTGGGGACCGGCTTGCACTGGCTGGCATCGATGACGCTCGGCGGCCTCGGCGTGGCCAACCCGCGGGCGCTGTTCGACAATGAACCACTGGCCCGCTTGCTCGAGCGCGAGCTGCGCCCGGACGCCATTGCCCGCTGCACTACGAGGCCGGCGCGCTGCTGGCTGCACGATCACCGCATCAGGCTGCTCGACCGACAGGGCGGTGACGTTTCAAGGGCGCGCCCGAGATCGAGGAGCTGGCAAGCACCCCGCCGGATCGGACGCCCCACGGCGATCAATCACAACCATCTGCTGGCCAGCACCGCGCTGCCACTGTTCTTTCCGGCCCGACGCATCGGCAATGAATACTACGGTGACGGCGGCATGCGCCACACCTCGCCGCTGGGCCCGGCGCTGCACATGGGCGCAGATCGCTTGATCGTGATTGGAACGCGTGACGAAGTCCAGGACCCCGAGCCGACCACCGTTCAGGACTATCCTGGGCTGGGTGAAATCGGCGGCTATCTGCTCGACATCATCTTCATGGATCATCTCAACGCCGACCTGAATCACCTCGAGCGCAGCAATCGATTGATCGATGAATGGCCGACCGACGTGACTCGGCCTGACAACCTCAAGCGCGTTGAATCCCTGGTCATCCGGCCCTCGCAGGATCTGCGCGCCGTGGCCGAGCGCCACGCCCATCGCATACCCGCCAGCGTCAAGACGCTGCTGCGCGGCGTCGGCGCCTGGGGCAGCGGCCGCATGGCCAGCTTCGTGCTGTTCGAGGCCGAATTCTGCCGTGAGTTGATGGCCCTGGGCTATGCCGATGGGATGGCGGCACAAGACCAGATACGCGCTCTGATGGTAATCGACTGACCGAATTCCGGACGACGCGCTGGCCAGACGTCGCGTGGGCGATGTTGATTTGAAGAAGACGCTAGCGTTGGCAAGCGCCGTTCAGGGCGGCAACAAAAAAGCCGGAGCGAACTCCGGCCTTCTGGTTTTATGGCTTGAGCTGGATCGTCGGCTACGGTACGGCGCTTTCGAAGCGGTCAGCGAAGACCGGGTCGGCAGGTCGGTATCGCCGTTGAAGACGCGAATCTGGCCAGTGCTCAACGCGATGTAGAGATTGCCGTCCTGATCTTCACCAAAACCCAGCACGTTGCTAAAGGCTGGATCAAAGATCTCGGAGGCCCAGGTGCCGGGAAGTGTTTCCCGGGCAAACAGGATGTCACCCTCGCAATAGTCAGCGTAAATGTAGGTGCCTTGCAGTGATTCTACCGGGCCGCGATAGCGGTACCCACCCGTCACCGAACAGCCTTCGCCAGGCAGCGCCAAGTTGCCGTAATTCGGATATTCGATGACCGGCAGAATGCTGTCTGCCAGGGTGCAGGCAGTGCTGGTCGAGCCGCGCAGGAACGTGCCTTCACAGATTTTCCAGCCGAAATTGGCACCGGCCGGGCTGCCGGCGGGCAGCAGACTGACTTCTTCCCAGGTGCTTTTGTCCGACATCACCTTG
>CALNZT010000004.1:0-111149 GCA_942491245.1 uncultured Pseudomonadota bacterium | reverse complement strand
GGCCCACTGACGATCTCGGACTGGCTCAGCGACATCCCGGACGCCGATCTGCCCTGGGTGCTGTCTCGACTGTTCCGCTCGACCCGCGAATTGACGATCACCCTGAACGAACCGCTGAGTAATCGCTCGCGCTATCGCCGCACCCTGCACTTCTGGCTGCAGCAGATGGAACTGAGCAGCCGGCGTCATCCCGATACCCGCTGGACGCTCCATCATCACTCCGGCCTGTTCGGTACAAGCGTGCATAGCGGCGGCCCCGCGCTGGAAGGCGATATTCTGGTCCTGCTGCACCGCAAGCCGGGGCATAACCAGCAGGCCCTTGCGATTGCCGAAGAACTGGCCCGACAGACTGGCCGAAGCGTTCGGTCGCATCAAATCGATGTCAGCGAAGCCGGTTTCCTTGCCGGGCAATGGCTGGGACCACTATTCGGAAAGACGCCGCATATCCCTGATCTGGATCGCTCGGCAATTGTTGTGGCCGGCGGCTGGTTGCCGACGCGTGTTGCAGAACGCTGGTCAAGGCGCACCCGGAGCTGCGACTGATCCTGAGCGGGCGCAAGGCCGGGCCGCCGCCGCACCATGGCGCCGTGGTCATCCAGTGCCAGCATTTCGGCCTGCCTGCCGCTCCGCGCCGATTGATCAGTCTGCTGCCGCTCAATCGCGGCCAGGCTGATGCACAAGGCAACACCCTGCCCTGGAAAAGCTGGCTTGACGCGCCCAGGCGCGTCGCCCTGCTGATCGGGGGTTCGTCGCGCTCGCACCTGCTCGACGCCAATGGCGCCCGGGCCATGGCGGAGAGCGCTTCGCGCTGGGCGAGCGAGCGCAATGCGCGCCTGCTTGTGGTGACCAGCCGCCGCTCGATGCCACTTCTGCCAGCCATCCGCGATGGCTTGTCAGCGCAGGACCTGGTGTACGAATTCAGCGCCAATGATGATCGCAACCCCTACAAACTGGCGCTGGAACACAGCGATCAGCTCCTGGTGACCGGCGAAAGTGAATCCATGCTGGCCGACGCGGCCAGCCGCGGTCAGGGTTTTCTGGTGTGGCCGCTGCCGCGACGCGCAGGCGGGCCCTGGGCGCGCTTCAGTCAGGCGGTTGCCGACAAGGCCACTCGCCCAAGATTCAATCGGCGCGGCAGCATTCGTCCACAACAAGGGCTGACCTACCTCTGCGCCCGCTGGGTGGAGCGCAACTGGATTCTGCCACCGCGCGATACCGAGGGCCTGCTGGAAGCACTCTATGGCCTGGGCCTGGCTGCCCCCTTCGGTCAGGACGCGCCAGCCGCGTTTCGGCCCAGCGCCGAGTGTGAACGCATCGTCGAGCAGGCCCGTGGCATTCTCAACATTCGCTCGCAAGCCGCAGAAGCAAATTCTGCCGCTCAACTCACCTTGATCTGAACGCCATCAACCATGTCCAGCCTGAACGCAAGCGCCCAATCCGTGACCACTGCAACGCCCGCAACACTGTTGGACGGTGACGCACTGGCGGCGATCACCACCGAACAGTTCCGTGATGCTCACCCCTACCCCTGGCTCAACCCGGAAGGCTTGCTGAGTGAGGCCGGCTTCGAGCTGCTGCGCAACAATCTGCCGCGCGTCGATCAGATGAAATCCAGCTTCGGTCGCAAGCGCGCGCACGGCCAGACGCCGCATGACCGCTACGCGCTGGAATACCACGATGCGCTCGACATCCATCCGGCCTGGCATCAGCTTATCGCCGAGCTCAACGGCCCGATCTACCAGAACTGGCTGGCGCGTCTGTTCGCCACGCGCCGTTTTCGCCTGAGCTACCACTGGCATTACGCGCCGCGCGGCGCTTCGGTGTCGCCACACTGCGACGCCAAACGCAAGCTGGGCTCGCATATTTTCTACTTCAATACACCTGACGAATGGGATGCCAGCTGGGGTGGCGAGACCGTGATTCTGGACGACGGCGGCAAATTCTCGCGCGCCAGTGCGCCCGGCTTCGATGACTTCGACCAATCCTGGCCGGCCAACGCCATGGGCAATCGCTCGCTGCTCTTCCAGCGCCAGGGCAACTCCTGGCACGGCGTGCGCGAACTATTGTGCCCGGAAGACCGACTGCGCAAAGTCTTCATCATCGTGGTCAATGCCGACACCCTGGGCGGTCGCCTGCGCCGCCTGTTTCATCGGCCGGATGGCGTCTGAAGTCCAGAGCGCCCCGGGTCTGCTACCATCTGATTTTCGCCGTTTTCGGAGATCGTCATGAAAGGCAGACTCCTTTTTGCACTGGCTTTTATCAGCTCGGCACTGCTCGCCCAGAATCATGACATCTACCGCTGCGAACACGACGGCGTGATCGAATTCTCGGACCAGCCCTGTGACGCGGACACCGAGCCCTACCGCTCCGAGGCCGCGATCAGCGTGATCGATCCGTCCGATGATCTCGATCAGATCCAGCAGGCCAACCGGGCCTGGCTGGCCGACTATCGAGCCCTGGAATCGGAACGGCAGGAGCAACGTCGACAAGAGCGCCTGGCCATCGCCTATCGTCAGACCGATAACCAGCGCGCCGGTCAGGCCGATATCGGCCCCAGATTTGCCCCAGCGCCCTGGGCCTGGCCCTACGGCCCCCTGCCCACCGGGCGTCCACCGTATTTCCGGCCGGGTGAAGCCGTTGCGCCTCGCCCGCAGCCCTACTCTGCCCTCAGCGGACCCTTCCCTGGCACCCGCCGCCAGCCCCGGGACGACGACTCGAACAACGATCGGAGATAGACCATGCGCCGAATCCTAGTTACTGCCTTGATCAGCGTCGCTGTAGTTGGTCTGGTCCTGATTTCCCCGCGGCTCTCCGATCAGTCGCCGCCCGGCTTCGGATCACAGGCTGTAGTAGCTGAAAGTCATAAACCTCAAGTCGATCGAACTCCAGCCAATCGAACTCCAGCCCAATTGCCAGCCGCTCGGGCATGGGCAAGTTCGCCGGAGCCCATCACTACGGCGGAACTGACGGTCTCGGGCCTTGAGCACTTCCCGCGTGAATTGATCAGCAGAATCAAGCCCCTGCCCCGGCCCGAGGGCATTGAGGTGGGCGATCGGCTCAGTCTCGAACTGGGCGCTGCCGGTCAATACCTTGCTCCGATCCAGGCCCACACCGCGCACGCGAACGGTGATGAATCGCTGCTGCTTCGATCCGAGCTCAGCCCGAGCGATCACGGCCTTGTGGAACAGGCCGTGTTGACCTGGGGGAGAGTCCGGTGTATTCGGCCGTATCCAGCACGAAACCGGCCTGTACCTGGTACACAGCGATGCCGCCGGCAGCTGGTTGATCGATCTCAATGATGCGCGCCTGAGCATCGACGCCTTCGATCACGACACCATTGGAGAGAGCGTCAGCGCGCATCTGGCCTCGGCGGCACCCGCAAAGACGCTTCCCTCTGGCTCTGGAACGGCGGCGAATTCCACCAACTCAGCACAGCTTCAATCGGGGGAGAACCTCAGCCTGATCGATGTGATGTTCGCCTACACGCCGGCCATGCAGACGCGCTACCCGGGCGGGCTGATCGATACCCGCTTCAATCATCTGGTCAGCATCGCCAACCAGACCTTCGTCGACACCGCTGTTCCGATCGCCGTGCGCCTGGTCGGCAAGGAGCTGGTCAACTACAGCGCCAGTCAGAGCAACTCGCAGACCCTGCAGAATCTGCAAAGTGCTGTCTCAGGATCCGGCGCTGTAGGGGGCTTTGAGGACCTGGCCAGCCGCCGAAACCAGCTCGGTGCGGACATCGTCGCCTTTACCTGGCCGCACGACATCGAAACCCGCGGCAGCTGCGGCATCGCGTTCTTCCCGCAGTTCAACAACGGTAGCTATGACGCCAATTTCGGTGTGCATATCGATAACGACGGCTTCAGCAACTGGTCAGTGTGCTCGGATGCGGTGTTCACCCATGAACTCGGCCACAATCTCAACGCCGAACATCAGCGCTCCCAGTCCAGCGGTGATGATCCGGACCGGGCCAACTACGCGTTCATCGAGTCGGGCCGTTTTCACACCCTCATGGGCAGCTTTGGCACCGGCGATCAGGATCGCTATCGCCGGCTCGACCGGTTCTCGAACCCCGCCATTCAGTGCGCCGGCCAGCCCCTGCGGCTCGTCGGTACTGTTCGAGGGTGCCGACAACGCCGCAGAGATCACCCGCCATGGCACCCAATCTGGCCGCCTATCGCGGATCGGTCAGTAACCTGGTGGTCACGCGCCCGGAGGAATCCTTCACTGATCAGGACGGCGACGGCCAGGTCGACCAGCAGGATCCGTTCCCGTTTGATCCATTCAACAATCAGCCCGACCCGAACCCCGAACCCGAGCTGGTCTTTTCACCGAGAGAACTGGCTGAAGCGGCCGAAAATCGGACTGAACTGCTGGTGGTCTCATCCGGCAGCGATCAGGTCCTGGCGTTTTCACCCGATGGCGAATTCCGCTCCATTGCGGTCGCACCGGAACGGGTCAATCCCGGCCCGATCCTGAGCGACTTTTCCGACATTCTGGTCGATGATAGGGTCGGATCTACCTGCTCTCATCGGCGGATGTCCGTCGCTATGACCGACTCTCGGGGCGCTTGATCGACGTCTTTCTGGGGTCGCGACGCCCGGAGCCCAACGACCTCTTGAGCCCCTTCCCCCGCGCCATGACGATGCTGCCCAACGACCAGCTGGTGGTCCTTGGCGACAGCGCTATCGAGCGCTATGACGATGACAGCGGCGCCCTGCTCACTCGCCTGCAGGGGGCCGAACCGACCAGCGATCCCGCCAACTGGAATGAACGACTGGGACTGTCCCTGCGCGCTGCGGCTCAATGGGCGCTGAAACTGTATGTTGCCGAAGCCAGCGAAAACCGCATTCTGCGATTCTCGGCGGCCAGCGGCGCACGTGAGGCTGATCTGGCCGGCCCCGGCAACGGCCGCGTCATCGATCCTCGCGACCTCGCCTTCGACAGCAGCGGCCTGCTCTATCTGGCCAACGGCGAGGCCGGCAACGTGCTGCGCTTCGATCCTGCCAGCAATCAGTTCGTCGACACCTTCATCGCCTCCGGCAGCGGCGGATGAGATTTTGCCTGGGCGCTGGCCTTCGGTCCGGATGGCGATCTCTTCGTGGCCGATCGCGATCAGAACGCGGTGCTTCGATTCAACGGTGACAGCGGCGCCTTCGAGGGCTATGCGGTACAGCCGGGGCAAGCCGGCCTGGACCAGCCCGAAGCCCTGGCGTTCGTCTCTGAAATCGACCAGACCGTGGCCGGCAGCAGCGGCCACTACTTCGCACCTGAACGGGCCGGTGAAGGCTGGCTGCTGGAGCGCCTGAACGAAGATTCCGCGGCAGTCAGCTGGTTCACCTACCCGCCTGCAGCTGCCGGATCAGATCAGGCCTGGCTGGTTGGCGTGGGTGAAATCGATGACCAGAACGTGCATTTCCAGGAGCTGCTGATCACCACCGGGTCAGGCTTTGGAACCGGCTTTGACCCCGACAGCTTCCAGACCGAAGTCTGGGGCGAGCTCACCCTCAGCTTCCATGACTGCAACAGCGGCGTTGCGCGCTGGGCGGGCCCCGAAGGCTGGGGCAGCGGTCAGCAACGCTTCGACCGCCTGATCGAAATTCCGGGCCTGCCCTGCGGCAGTGAAGCCTTGTCGCCCAGCGCGGACAAACCGGGCGTCAGCGGCCAGTGGTTCGAGCCGTCTCGCTCCGGACAGGGCTGGTTCATCCAGGAAGTCGCGGCCGGGCAGATCTTCATCGCCTGGTACAGCTATGACGATCAGGGTCAACAGTACTGGCTGGTCGGCAGTGGCCAGGTCAACCAAGGCGTTGCCCAGTTCGATGAACTGCTGCGACCGGTGGGTACCGCCTTTGGCGCAGATTTTGATCCGGCCGAGGTGTCGCTGCTGCCCTGGGGCTCGCTGACCATTACCTTCAGCGATTGCCTGAACGCCGTGGCCGAATACACGGCCCTTGATCCGGCGATCGGCAGCGGCGTGCTGTTTCCGGAACGTTTGACCAATCTTGATGCGCTGGAGTGTGTTATCCCGTAGCCCACTAGCCCACTAGCCCACTAGCCTACCTCGCCATTCGTTCCGGAACGTTCAGAGCATCACGGAGATCACTCACGGGGAGCTGCCGTCGGCCACCAATCGTTGGCTCGCGCAAGATGGCGCGAGCTATCTGTCGGTCGAGCTAGCGGTCAGTCAAGGGCTGCTGGGGCACTTTGCGCAAATCGTCCAGGCTGTAGCCCATCGCTTCGACCTCGGCGACCAGCCTATCGTAGTCGGCATCGGAAATGAGCAGCTCGCGGGCCATGATCCAGACGTAGTCGCGTTTGTTGCGGGCGATGATGGTCAGGGAGTAGTCGTCGCTGAGGTAGGCGATCCGGAAGTCGCCCTTGAACGGCCAGATGAACTGCATGCCCCAGATCGCATTGCCGGTCCCTTCTTCAACGAAGCCGGTCGGATTGTATTCCTTGAACTTGCCGTCGAAGCCGCCGTTATTGAAGGTGAACGTGGTGCCGACCTTTCCGGGCTCGACCAGCTCGTAACGCTCGATGGCGTTATAGGCCTCATCCTCGATGAAGGTCGGGATATGGGCAATGACGTACCAATCGCCCATGAAGCGTTCGAGGTCGACTTGATCGACGGGTTTGATGTCTTCCATAGTCGCGCATCCGGTCGAGATCAGAGCCAGTACGGCGATCGCCGCTGCAAGGGCTGAATTCTTGAATCTGTTCATTACGGTATCCATGGCTCGAATCTAGGCGCTCGTGATGAAATCATCGTGATGAAAACATCGTGGACTGCCGGAAAACACGGTTCCCACAAGACCGGAACCTTTTGTTGCCGCTTCAGTAGCCCTGAAGCACGTCCGCACCCGCGGGCGGTTCGAAGGTGAACAGTAGTGGATCGAGCTCGGGGTTGCGGATCAGGTCGATCAGATCGATGCGCGTGGTCTGGCCGAACGTGTCGTTGAACTCCAGCGCGACCGGGATGCCATCGGCAAAGAACAGACGCGCACGCTCGAATCCGGCCTCTTCGGCCAGCGGTCGAAACTCCAGTACGTCACTGTCGCCCGTTTCACTGATCGCGTAGAAACCATCCAGCAGTTCGGGCTGGGTCAGGACCAGCAGTGGCGAGTCCGCGGCAGAGGGCTGTTCCTGCAGCGTGACCTGTTCCAGCGATTCGTCGTAGTGCCAGAGGTTTTCACCGTCGGCGACCAGCTCCTGCGGAAACGGCTCCAGATAGCGCCAGCGGAAGCGGTCGGGGGCTGAAAAAAAGATGTCGCCGCTCGAGGCTTCGGTCACGAAACCGTCGGCATCCAGCGTGGTCTGGGCGAACTGGCCGGACATGGTGTCAAGCTGGCTGGCAAATTGATCGAGCTGGGCGCGTGCGCCATCCTGCGCCATTGCCACAGCACTCAGCAGCAGGCTTGAGATCAACAGCAGAAAGAGACGAGTCGTCATCTGGGATCAGGCTCCGGAAAGTTCACAAAAACCGCACCTTGTGGCGCGATCAATACGCTCAGTCGCGCGGCGGCGCGGGTGCTAGGACTTCGCGCTGGCCATTGTGCTCAGGCGGTGAGACCACGCCCTGGGCTTCCATTTCCTCGATCAGCCGGGCGGCGCGATTGTAGCCGACGCGAAGCTGACGCTGAACCGAGGAAATCGATGCACGACGGCTACTGAGCACATAGGCAACAGCCTTGTCGTAAAGTTCATCATCGGAGTTACTGTTGTCGGACTCGGGCAGGCCATTCTCGCCAATCGTCATGCCGTCACTGGTGGTCTGGGTGTCTGACAGCACGTCCTCCAGATAGTCCGGCTCGCCCTGCTGCTTCAGCCATTCAACGGCGGCGTGAACTTCGTGATCATCCACGAAAGCACCGTGAATACGTTCGGGCACACCCTGCCCAGGCGGCAGATAAAGCATGTCGCCGTGTCCCAGCAGTTGCTCGGCGCCCTGCTGGTCCAGAATGGTGCGCGAATCAATTCTTGACGACACCTGGAAGGCCATGCGCGTCGGAATATTGGCTTTGATCAGACCGGTGATGACATCGACCGACGGGCGCTGGGTGGCCAGTACCAGATGAATGCCGGAAGCGCGCGCTTTCTGGGCCAGGCGGGCAATCAGCTGTTCGACCTTCTTGCCGACGATCATCATCATGTCGGCAAACTCGTCGACCACGACCACGATGAACGGCAGACGGGTCAGCGTTGGCACCTCTTCGCCCTCAAGCAGGGACGCCTTGTCGATGAAGGGGTCGGGTATCGGCTCACCCTTGTCGATCGCATCCGAGACCTTGCGATTGAATCCGGCCAGGTTCCGCACGCCCAGCGCGGCCATCAAACGGTAACGGCGCTCCATTTCAGCGACGCACCAGCGCAGGGCATTGGCCGCCTCCTTCATGTCGGTGACCACCGGCGTCAGCAAGTGCTGGATGCCTTCGTAGACCGAGAGTTCCAGCATCTTCGGGTCAACCATGATCAGACGCACCTGATCGGGGGTTGCCTTGTAGAGCAGGCTCAGAATCATCGCATTGATCGCCACCGACTTGCCCGAGCCAGTGGTGCCTGCGACCAGCAGGTGCGGCATCTTGGCGATATCGGCCACCAGCGGCTTGCCGGAAATGCTCTTGCCGAGACCCAGCGTCAGCGGCGAACTGGCCTTGGCGTAGGGTTCGGATGAAAGGATTTCGCGCAGGTAGACAATCTCCCGATTTTCGTTCGGGATCTCCAGGCCGATCACGCTCTTGCCCGGGATCACGTCCACAACGCGCACCGAGATCACGCTCAGGCCGCGCGCCAGATCTTTTGCCAGATTGGCGATCTGAGCGCCCTTCACTCCGGGTGCGGGCTGCAGCTCGAAGCGGGTAATGACCGGTCCCGGATGCACCGCCACGACTTCGACTTCAACGCCGAAATCCGCCAGCTTGAGTTCGACCTGGCGGCTCATCGCCTTCAACGCGTCTTCGGAAAACGCCGCTTTGCTGTGGCGCGGCTCATCGAGCAGGTCCAGCGGCGGCACGCCGGTGTCGCTCATGTTCTTGAACAGGGGCTGCTGGCGAAGCTTGGTCTCGATCGGTTTTGAAATCTTCGGTTCGACCCGAGGCTCGATATGCAGCTCGGGCTTGGTCTTGCGCTTGATCGTGTCGCGTTTGCGCACTTCCTCCCGCTCGGCGCGCGCGCGGCGACCCGCAATCCAGTCGCGCGCCTTGCCCAATCGATCCAGCAGCCAGGCGCCAAAGACCAGCGCCCAGCGGCCAGTCCTGTCGACCACGCTGATCCATGACAGGCCGGTGAACAAGGTAATACCTGCCAGCAGGATGGTCAGGTTGATCAGGGCGGCCCCGGTAAAGCCCATTGTGCGAACCATCGGCCCGGACAGCAAGGCGCCAAGTACACCACCGCCATCCACCAGGCTGCCACGGACCTGCATGTCGAGCAGGATGCAGCCAGTCAGGACGATCAACAGCAAGCCACCGGTGCGCACGCCCCACTCGGCCAGGGTGGCCGGCTCGGTGCGCTCGCGCAGTATCCGAACGCCAGCCAGGACGATCAACAGGGGCGCGACGTAGGCCATGTAGCCGAACAGCACCAGAAACAGATCTGCCAACCAGGCACCGAAGGAACCACCGAGGTTGGCAACCTGGTCGCTGGACGCCGCCCGCGACCAGCCCGGGTCACCGGGATCATGGGAAAACAGCGCCAGCAGCAGATACAGCGCCATCACCATGATGATCAGAAAAGCGCTTTCCGCCATTCTTCGCGCCAGCGTGCCGCTGGTCTGCACCGGCGCGCTGGTCTGCTGCTTGGCCTTGGCTTTGCTCATCTCAAGAGCATACTTGAATAAGTGATTTCAATTGCCTGATTTTCCACTGATGTTCAGGGCAGCAGCGCTGGGTGCACGACAACGCCATCACGCACATTCACGCCCCTGGCCAGTGATTCATAGGATCCCCAGTCTGCCCGCGCGATCCGCTGCACATAAGGGAGGATAGCGGCTGACAGCGCCTGGCTGGAAGTTCGTGGCACCGCACCCGGCATATTGGTCACGGCAAAGTGGGTCACGCCATCGACCTTGTAGGTCGGGTCAGCGTAGGTGGTAGGACGGGTGGTTTCGAAGCAGCCTCCCTGGTCGACGGAGATATCGACGACCACGCTGCCCTCCTGCATGGTGCTGATCATCTCGCGTGTCACCACGTGCGGCGCACGCGCCCCGGTAACCAGCACCGCACCAATCACCATATCGGCCCTGGCCACATAGTCGCCGACCGTCTCGACGTAGGGATACAAGGCGGTCACGTTGGCGCCGATCGCCATCATTTCTGCCAGGCGGTCCTGACGCTTGTCGAAAACCACAACATTGGCGCCGGCTGCCGCCGCAAGCCGAGCGGAATTGCCACCCGCGGCGCCAGCACCGAGCACGACAACGTGACCACGATCGGCCGACGGCAGACCGCCAAGCAGAATGCCTCGCCCGCCCTGGGGCTGGTGCAGCAGATGGGTCGCGACCTGAACGCCGATTCTGCCGGCAATGTTGCTCATCGGCGCGAGCAGCGGCAGGCTGCCATCGTTCTCCTCCACGGTCTCGAAGGCCACCCCGGTCAAGCCGATCTCGAGCAGGCGTTCGGTCAGGCTGGGCTCGGCAGCAAGGTGGAGGTAACAGAACAGCAGATGTTCCTTGCGCAGGTGCTCGAGATCGCCGGAAATCGGCTCCTTGACCTTGACGATCAGTTCGGCCTCGCCGTAGAGCGTTGCCGCATCGGGCTGGATGGTGACGCCAACGGCCTCGAAGTCTTCATTGACGAAGCCGCTGAGCACGCCGGCGTCCGACTCGATCATGACATCGTGGCCGGCACGGACCAGATCGCCACAGGCCGCGGGGACGAGGGCAACCCGACCCTCGAGCGTCTTTGTTTCGCGGGGAATGCCGATACGCATACTATGTTCTCCTGATGGGGTCATTCGCTTTGAATGGCTGTTCACGACCCGGTTCGATAATGAAGAGCGCCGGGACCCGCCCGGCGTTACTTGATCAAATTGCTTGGATTGTCGGTCGGCTGGCCTTACCTTTAGACCTTCGATCCGTCCTGACCACTGGAGAAAATTATACTATGGCCGACCCTCGTCATTTCCGGCTTCTCATCCTTGGATCCGGCCCGGCCGGCTACACCGCGGCGGTCTATGCCGCGCGCGCCAATCTGGACCCCGCCGTCATCACCGGCATCCAGCAGGGCGGCCAGCTGATGACCACCACGGAGGTCGAAAACTGGCCAGGCGACTATCCCGACCTTCAGGGTCCGGAGCTGATGGCGCGCATGCTCAAGCATGCCGAGGCCTTCAACACCGACATGGTGTTCGACCATATCCACACCACCGATCTCAGCCAGCGCCCGTTCCGCCTGGAAGGCGACAGCGGGGTGTACACCCTGTGATGCGCTGATCATTTCCACCGGCGCGTCGGCGCGCTATCTGGGGCTGGATTCGGAACAGGCCTTTCTCGGGCGCGGTGTGTCAGCCTGCGCAACCTGCGACGGCTTTTTCTACCGCAACAAGCCCGTGGCCGTCATCGGCGGCGGCAACACCGCTGTTGAAGAAGCGCTCTATCTGGCCAACATTGCCTCGAAAGTCACCCTGGTCCACCGTCGGGATGAACTGCGCGCCGAAAAGATCCTGCAGGAGCGCCTGTTCAAGCGGGTCGAAGAAGGCAAGGTCGAGATCAAGTGGAGCCACACCCTGGATGAAGTGCTCGGTGACGACGACGGTGTCATCGGCATGCGCATACGTTCACGCAGCGACGATGCCACCACCGATATCGATCTGGACGCGGTCTTCATCGCCATCGGGCACGATCCGAACACCAAGATATTCGACGGTCAACTGGACATGAAGGATGGCTACATTCAGATTAAATCCGGCCTCAACGGCATGGCCACCGCGACCAGTATTCCGGGCGTCTTCGCCGCAGGTGATGTGGCTGATCACATCTACCGTCAGGCCGTGACCTCGGCTGGCTTCGGCTGCATGGCCGCACTGGATGCCGAGCGTTTCCTTGACGAAACGCCTGCCTGAAACCCTGGAACTGCCGGGGCAGATTTCGAACCTGTCCCGAACTGACTGGAACGGTCTGGTCGAGCAAACCGGGCCGTTCATGGACTGGCGTTTTCTGTCGACCCTGGAATCCCAGGACAGCGTCGGGCAGACACAGGGCTGGCAGCCCTGCCCGCTGATCATTCGCGGTGAACACGGCCCCCTGGCCGGGGCAAGCGCCTATCTGAAATCCCACAGTCACGGCGAGTTCGTGTTCGACTGGGCCTGGGCCCGCGCTGCCCATCAGGTCGGGATCCACTGGTATCCGAAACTGTTGATCGGCGTTCCCTTCAGCCCGGTCTCAGGCCCGCGCCTGCTGGGCGCTGCATCTCACCCTGAGGCCGCTCGCGAGCTGATCCAGAGCATCGAGCTGCTGGTCGAAAACCGCGCGCTCTCGTCTGCCGGCATCAACTTCTGCGATGCGCACGATGCCGCCCTGCTGCGCGGAACCGACTGGCTGGAGCGCTTTGACTGGCAGTTTCACTGGGAAAATCAGGACTACGCCGACTTCGATGATTTCCTCGCGCAGCTCAAGCGCAAGCCGAGAAAGAACATCCGCGCCGAGCGCCGCCGCGTTCGCGAGGCCGGCTGGACGTTTCACTGGAAGGACGGCACCGCGCTGGACGCCGATGATCTGGACCGGGTCAACCGCTGCTATCAGTCGACTTTCGCGCTCTACGGCAACCTGCCGATGCTCAACCGCGGCTTTTTCACTCAGGCCGCCCGCTTGTTCGGGTCGGATTTTCTGGTTTGCGAGGCGCGAAAGCAAGGCGAACCCCAGGCCGCAGCCATCTTCTGGCGCGACGATCAGCGCCTCTACGGGCGTTACTGGGGCAGCCTGGTGGAAACCCGTGACGTGCATTTCGAGACCTGCTACTACCAGGGCATCGACTACTGCATCGAGCACGGATTGAAATGGTTTGAGCCCGGTGCTCAGGGCGAGCACAAGATTCGCCGGGGCTTTCTGCCTAGAAAGACCACCTCGTTCCACTACATCCGCCATCTTGGCCTGCGCCACGCGATTGACCGCTACCTGGATCAGGAAGCCCGCGCGCTGCTCCAGTACCGTGAGCAACTCGAATCACTCAACCCGTTTGCCTGAGCATGCCCCGGATCACCATCCCACTGCTCGACCCCGACCCGACCAGTCCGTTTCCCGACCCGGCCCGAGTCGAACATCCCGACGGCCTGCTGGCATGGGGCGGCGATCTTTCGCCGGAGCGACTGATCACGGCCTACCGCCAGGGCATATTTCCCTGGTTTGACGACACATCGGAAATTCTGTGGTGGTCACCAGAGCCACGCGCAGTCCTGATACCGGGCGGCTGGCATCTGCCCAGACGACTCCGACGAACCCTGCGCCAGGGCGCGTTCAGCATCACCCTGGATCAGTGTTTCGAAGACGTGATTGACGGCTGCGCTGAGACGCGCGCGGATCAGGCCGGCACCTGGATCACGGCAGACATGCGCGCTGCCTATATCGAACTGCATCGACGCGGAATTGCGCACAGCGTTGAAGTGCATGACCTGCAGGACAAACTGATCGGCGGACTTTACGGTGTCGCCCTGGGCCGCATTTTCTTTGCTGAATCGAAATTTCATCGCGCACGCGATGCCTCGAAGATCGCGCTTGCCGTGCTGATGCGGATACTCGAAACCCGGGGCTTTCTGCTGGCAGACTGCCAGATCTGGAACCCGCACCTGGAAACGATGGGCGTTCGACTGCTGAGCGGCAAGCAATTCCGGCAGGTGCTGGCAGCGGGAATCGAGGCCGGCAGCATCGCCTCACGCTGGCCTGCAGCGCTGGATTCATCCAGCCTTACTGACTGGTAGGCATCGAACCCCTAAGAATCGAGGCGATTTCAGCGTCCTCGGCCCGCGGTCCGCGGCCGCGCCGGGCCAGGGCCAGGGTGGCCAGGCCCAATTCACGCAACAGAACGGACGCATCCGGATTAGCGCTGATCATGGCCTGCTGCAGCACCTGAATCCGCGCCACATCGGCGCGCTCGATCGGGCCGGTCAATGCATCAGCCGCGTCGCTGTGCTCGAGATTTGCCAGCGTTCCGCTCTGCAGGCCGGCGATCAGGGACTGTGCCGCGCTTTCACTCAGGCCGGCGGCGTGAGCAAAGGTCCGCGCAAGCTCGGTCAAGGCCACCAGATAGTTGCTCGCTACCACGGTTGAGGCATGGTAGAGCGGCTTGCATCGCGAGCTGATCGTCTGCCACTGCGCCCCGGCCGCCCTGAAGACGGGCTCGAGCCGGGCCAGGGCTTCAGGATCGCCCTCCCCCGTCACCCAGGTTCCCGGCATGCCCCTCAGCGCGCGGTCTGGCTGCGCGAACGCGCGCGCCGGATGCACAGACGCCACGTGCGCCGCCCAGCCCCGAAGCTCGCTGGCGCTCAGTGAGCCAGACAAGTGAAAGGCCAGCTCGGGCAGGCCGTCGACCCAGTCCGCCAGCGCATCGACAAGGCTACTGTCCGGCAAACCTACCAGGAGCCAGTCATTGGCACCGAGCGCCTGCAGGCGATCAACCGCCTGGCCATCACCAATAAAGGCCACGGCGTCTTCCGCACTGGCCAGACTGGCGTTGGCAACCTGTCCGATCTCGAACTGGCGGGCATCAAGCAGCCAGCGCGCCACCACTCTGGCGGCACGTCCGGCACCCAGAATATTCAGCCGGATCGGCGGCATGCTCAATCGAGACTGCGGGTCGGGAAATCACTGACCTCAAGCCGATCGGGTGGCGGCGGCAAGTTACCGCCATTGCCTTCAAGGTAATCCTTGAGCCGCTCCAGCCCCTGGCTGAAGTCGCCGCCGACCAGGCCCGGCAGCATCAGGCCGATGTAGCGCCCGGTCAGGTCGAATACCCCGAACTGCATTCGCATGCCCCAGGTCACCTCGGTGTTGCCCTGGGCGGATTGGAGGCGAAAGAAGTTTTCGGATTCGGTCTCGCCCAGTTCCATTCTGAGCTCGATGAGATCGGGCGGGCTGGCCGCGGTAATCCACAGCCGACCGGCGCCACTGCCGCCCTCATCACTCCAGGCCAGCGTTGCACCGACACCGGCCTGAGGGCCCTCGAGACGGTAGCCCGCGTCGGGATCGCGCGCGTACCAGGGCGACCACTCGCTGAAGTAGCGCAGGTCATTGAGAACCGCAAACACCACATCGGGCGAGGTCTCGATCAACTGGCTGCGTTGGACCACCACGTCTCGCGGCAAGAAGAACCCCACCACGATGATGGCAACCACGATCGAAAGCAGAACGGACAGCATTCGTCTTGCCATGAACTCAACTCCTCGGTCTCGGATCGGCCTCAAGACAGCGTCGCTGTCTGACAGATGCCCGTTTGGATTCTATTTGGATTCTATTTGGATTCTATTTGGATTCTTGCTTGCGGCGCGGGGCCGTCGCCGATCTTGACTGACCAGCACTGCTGATACGATCAGGCCCGCTATCAGCGCCAGTCCCGCCAGGGCTGATCGGAGGCCGCCGCATCATCAGGGTCCAGATCATCGTCTTCATCCTCCCAGTCGTAGCGTTTGATCGGTGGCCGATCCATTCGTTTGAGCATGAATGCCATCACCGTTCCAATCAGCGCACCACTCAAATGCAGTTCCCAGCTGGTGCCCTGCCCGCTCGGCAACACGCCCCAGATCATCGACCCGTAGAGTAGCCAGATCAACAGAGAAACGCCCACCGAGCGGAGGTCACGGCGCAGCATGCCGGAGAAGAACACGAAGGCCAGAATGCCGTAGACCAGACCGCTGGCGCCGATATGAAGACTTGAGCGGGCGTACAGCCACGCCAGCGCTGAACTCCCGAGGTAGATGGCCGGAAAGGCGCGCAGCGCCGCAGTTGGATACAGAAACAGCAGCGCGACACCACCAACAAACAGCGGCAGGGAGTTGGACAGGAGATGATTGAAATTGCCGTGCAGCAGCGGCGTGGTGACAATGCCCAGCAAACCGAGGGATTCACGCGGGCGCAGCCCGAACTGGGTCAACTCGATCTGCAGCAGCCGCTCGAAGCCGAACACCGCCCAGATGACGATCAGCAGCCCGAAAATCAGCCGAATCGCCAGCCAGAAACTACGAATGGCACTCGGCGAACCGGTGTAGTCAGGATCAGGAACGTGAAGCTGCATCAATCGCTCTCACACCGCGTGTTCCAGCCCGCTGCCGACAATCTTGCGGACCTGGTCACGCAAGCCGTTCAAATCATTCGCGCCCATGCCGCTGGTGCTGACCGGAGGATGGATGATCAGGCGAATCCGGCCCGGACGTATCCGGATCGAATCGGCGGCCATGACATCACGAGAGCCAAGCACCGTCATCGGAAGCACCGGTAATTGTTGATCGATGGCGACCCGGAAGGCGCCTTTCTTGAACTCCAGCAGCTCACCGGAACGGCTGCGGGTCCCTTCGGCAAAAAACAGGATCCCGGTTCCGGGTTTGAGGCGAGCGACAGCCTTGTTGATCGCCATGCGGGCCTGTTCCGGGTCGCTTCGGTTTACCTGGATGTGGCCGATGGCCTGACAGCCCTGGGCAACGAAGGGAATCCAGCCCAGCTCGGCCTTCATCACCCAGCGCAGGTCAAGACCGCAGAAACCGTAGATGACCGGAATATCGAACTGACTTTGATGATTGGCCACGACCACGAATGACTGCTCGGGATCAGCGTGCTCCAGACCCTCGATTTCGATTTTGACCGGCGCCAGGAATGCCAGCAGTCGACACCAGCGAACGGCAATCTGCATATTCGCCGCGCGCGGGGACACCAGCAGCGCGGTGAACACCGCGAGCGTGCCCGCGATCAGCGTCGCAATCACCGCAACGGGAATGAAGACCAGCCACTGCCAGAGCGGATAAAGCATCTGCAACGGTTGGGGAATTCGAAGGGTTTCGCTCATCCGGCTATCGTACACAATCGTGTCGCCTCAGCTGTGGCCATCCACTGCAGTTCAAACACTCTAATCAAAAACGCCGAGCCCGAGGGCCCGGCGTCTTCGCCACCGCTGCTGTCCTGAAGAATCAGAAATTCCCGGGACGCAGCGTCCAGTCAACGTGCCGGCAGCATCAAGCTGCCTTGATGTCGGCCTTTTGATCACTTTCGATCATGCGACCCTTGCCGCTGCCGATCTCGATCTTGCGCGGCTTCATCTGTTCCGGAAGCTCGCGCTTGAGCTTGATGTGCAGCAAGCCGTTTTCCATATTCGCGGATGACACTTCGACGTGATCGGCGAGCTGGAAGCGTCGCTCGAAGGAGCGCGTGGCAATACCGCGATAGAGAAACTCACTCTGATCATCCGTGGTCGCCTCTTGCTTGGCACCGGTGATGGTCAGGGTGTTGCGTTCGGTTTGTATATCGAGCTCGTCAGCGCTGAATCCGGCAACCGCCATGGTGATGCGATACTGGTCATCGCCGAGCGATTCGATGTTGTAGGGCGGGTAGCCGTTGGAGTCGACACGCGACGCGGAGCTGAGGGTCTCAGCCAGTCGATCGAAGCCAATAGCGGTGCGGTACAAGGGTGAAAGATCAAACGTAGTCATAAACCGTATCCTCCTGAGGAAGCAATCGGTGATTTCTGTTTAATTCGCCTGCCGACAATCGGCCAGACGAGGCTCAAGGCCCCTTTCGGCGGCCTCACTTACTATGTAGGGACAGATCAGCGGGCTTTCAAGCGTAGTCGATCTCGACCACCACCAGCTGACGCAGGCCGGACGGCGTGCTGATCTCGACCTCATCATCCAGCGATCGGCCAAGCAGTGCCCTGGCCACAGGGGGAATCCACGGAAATCCAGCCTCTCTCGGCGTCGGTTTCATCAGCCCCGACGATCCGATAGCGACTCAGCTCGCCGGCGTCATGTTCCAGAGTCACGCAGGCGCCGAAAAACACCCGATCGGTGCGCGGCGGTTGCTCGCGAACGACTTCCACCACGTCAAGACGTTTCTGCAAATAGCGGATTCGACCGTCGATACCGCGCAGCTGCTTCTTGCGGTAGATGTACTCGGCGTTTTCGGATCGATCCCCCTCGGCCGCGGCGGCCGTGACGGCTACCACCACCTCGCGTCGATCGACCCATAACTGCTTGAGCTCGTCCTGCAGCCGACGGTGTCCATCGGCCGTGATATAGGGACTGGAAGTTGGTCTTGGCGGACGCCAGCGCCCCATCGAAGCAGCTCGGCCTACAGGCCGCCGCCGGTCAGCTTGAGCGGATCCAGCAGGGCTTCCAGCTCATCGCGCGACAGATCGGTCATATCCTCGGCCACGTCCAGAATCGGACGCCCTTCCTTGTAGGCCTGCTTGGCCAGTGCGGCACCTTTCTCGTAGCCAATCACGCGGTTGAGCGCGGTGACCAGAATCGGATTGCGACCGAGCGCCCGATTCAGGTTGTCTTCGCGGACCTTGAAGCTTGCGATGGCGCGGTCGGCGATGAGGCGGCAGCCGTTGCCAAGAATTTCAATGCTCTCAAGCAGCGTCGCGCCGACCAGCGGCAGCATGACGTTGAGCTGGAAATTACCGGACTGGCCCGCCACGGTAATCGTTGTGTCGTTGCCGATCACTCGTGCCGCGATCATGCAGACCGCCTCAGGTATTACCGGATTGACCTTGCCCGGCATGATCGAGCTGCCAGGCTGCAGGGCTTCGAGCTCGATCTCGCCAAGACCGGCCAGCGGCCCGGAATTCATCCAGCGCAGATCGTTGGCCATCTTCATCAGGCTGACGGCGAGCGTCTTGAGCTGACCGGATAGCTCCACGGCCGCATCCTGACTGGCAATGCCTTCGAACTTGTTGTCCGCCGATTCGAATTCGAAGCCCGTGGCCGTGGCCAGATGGGCCGCCACGCGAGCACCGAACTCAACATGCGCGTTGATGCCGGTGCCAACCGCTGTGCCGCCCTGCGCCAGCTGCGTCGACTAGCGGGCCAGCGCATCGCTTCTACGCCGGGCAATGCTTCGGCACTGGCCATTTGCGTGGCCCCAGGCGTGCAGCTCCTGCCCCAGCGTGACCGGCATGGCATCCATCAGGTGGGTGCGGCCGGTCTTGGCCACGCCCGCCAACTCCTTGGCTCGACGCCCGAGCACCTGCTGGAGATGCTTGAGTGACGGCAGCAGCTGCTCCGCCACGGCCAGGCAGGCACTGACCTGAATGGCGGTCGGAATCACGTCATTCGAGCTCTGGCTCATGTTGACGTGATCGTTCGGGTGGACAGCCTCGGCACCCGCCTGGTGCGCGAGATGGGCGATTACTTCATTGGCGTTCATGTTCGAGCTGGTGCCCGAGCCGGTCTGGTAGATATCGACCGGGAAATGGGCATCGACCTCATTGGCGGCCACTTTATCGGCGGCGGCGACAATCGCGCTGGCCAGCTCGCCATCCAGCAAGTCCAGATCCCGATTGGCCTCGGCGCAGGCGCGCTTGATCAGCCCCAGCGCACGGATGAAGGAGGCCGGCATGGGTCGGCCGCTGATCGGAAAATTATTCACTGCCCGTTGGGTCTGCGCGCCCCACAGGGCATTGCTGGGCACCTGAAGTTCGCCCATGCTGTCTCGTTCGATTCGGTAGTCGCTCATTGCCTTTACTCGGTGGACTTCAGCCGACAATTATAGGCCGAGCCGGGCCCGCGGGGACCAGCATCAAGCGCTGAAATCGTAGGGCGGCAGGTGAACCCCCTGTTCGGTCACGATGCAGTCCACCAGCTCGGCGGGCGTGACATCGAAGACCGGGTTCCAGGCCGCAAATCCTGCCGGTGCGGACTCAAGGCCTGCCGCTCGCCAGATCTCGGCCGGATCGCGCTGCTCGATCTCGATGCCGCGTCCATTGGGCATTTCCGCATCAACCGTCGATTGCGGCGCCACGACCATGAACTTCACGCCATGAAAGCGGGCAGCCACCGCCAGCCCATAAGTCCCGATCTTGTTGGCCACATCACCATTGGCGGCAATCCGGTCCGAGCCGACCACAACCCACTGAATCTGGCCGGATGCCATCAGCGCGGGGGCCGCGCCGTCGACCAGCACCTTCGCCGGCACTCCGGCCTGCGCCAGTTCCCAGGCGGTCAGCCTCGAGCCCTGCAGCCACGGCCGCGTTTCGTCGGCAAACACCTGTTGAATGCGCCCTGCTCGCGCTGCGGCGATGATCACGCCCAGCGCCGTCCCGACGCCGCCGGTAGCCAGCGAACCGGTATTGCAATGGGTCAGCACGCCATTGCAGCTGCCGATATGCGCACTGCCTGCTTCAGCCATGGTCCGGTTGGCGGCAATGTCTTCGGCATGAATCTGCCGCGCCATGGCCATCAGCGCTTCAGGATCAAGCCGCCCGGAGCTTGCTTCAACCGCGCGCATCCGTTCGATCGCCCAGTTCAGGTTGACCGCGGTCGGGCGCGCCTGGCCAAGCCTGAGCAGTCCGGCATGCCAGGCGACCGGGTCGAGATCGAACTCGCGCGCAGCGAGCACGGCGCCGTAGGCTGCAGTAATGCCAATGGCGGGCGCACCACGCACCGCAAGATCGCGAATGGCGGCGATGACGCTGTCCAGTGAGGTCAGATCAAGCCAGTATTGCTCCAGCGGAAGCCGGCGCTGATCAAGCAGATGGATGGACTGACCGTCACAGCGAATGGCCTGAAAACCCTCCTCGGGCCGATCGAACGGGGTAGACATCAATTGGAATTCACTCATTGGGGTAGTTTAAGCGTGTGAGGGTGGCGCTGACAGTCTGCGGTCAAATTCAGTATCATTGGCGCCCGTCGATCAATCCCAATGGAGCTCGCATACCTATCATGCGTATTCTGACCCTGATTATGGCATTCAGCTTGTCGTCTCTGGCCTGGGGCCAAAGCGAAACGACTGAAATCCAAACCGAAACTCAATCTGAAACCGAAACCGTAACCCAGGAGTATCCGCAAGTGATTCTGCACACCAACCACGGCGCGATCACCATCGAGCTGTTCGAAGACAGGGCGCCGAAGTCGGTCGCCAACTTTATCCAGTACGCCAAGGACGGCCACTATGACGGCACCCTGTTCCATCGCGTGATTTCGAACTTCATGATCCAGGGCGGCGGTTTTGACACCGACTTCAACCAGAAGCCGACCCGTGATCCGGTCGATAACGAAGCCGACAACGGCCTGTCGAACGATCGCGGTACTCTGGCGATGGCGCGCACCAACGATCCGCATTCAGCGACCTCGCAGTTCTTCATCAACGTCACCGACAACGCCTTCCTGAACCATCGGGCCAAGCATTCAGGCCAGACCTGGGGCTATGCCGTGTTCGGTCAGGTGGTTGACGGCATGGACGTGGTCGATGCCATTCGCCAGCTGCCGACCGGACGCCAGGGCATGCACGCCGATGTCCCGACCGAGCCGGTCATCATCGAGCGGGTCGAGATTCCTGAGTGATTCACCCGTCTATCTGATCGCTGACCTGCACCTGGACGGCGATCGTCCCGCAGCAACGCGATTACTGCTGGACTTTCTTTCAGGCCCGGTCCGCGAGGCCCGGGCCTTGTACATTCTCGGGGATCTGTTCGAAGCCTGGATTGGCGACGACGCCCCGCCCTTGCCCGCACCTGAAATCGCCGCAGCATTGAGCGTCGTCGCGGCCAACGGCGTCGAAATCTACTTCGTGGTTGGCAATCGCGACTTTCTGCTCGGAGAACACTACTGCAGCCGTGCCAGCATGACGCTGCTGGAAGAACCGGTTCATATCCAGCACGGCGACCATGCTCTGATCCTGATGCATGGCGATGTGTTGTGTACTGACGATCACGCTTATCAGAAATTCCGGCGCAAGGTCAGAGATCCGGAATGGCAGGACAGGATGCTGGCACGACCGGTCTGGGCTCGACGCCTGATTGCCCGCCTGGCAAGGACGATCAGCAAGCGACGCAATCGCAACACACCAGAAAACATCATGGACGTGAATCAGGAATCGGTCGCGCTATTTCTTAATGAGGAGGGGGTCTCGACGCTCATTCACGGCCATACCCATCGGCCCGCGATTCACCGAATAAAGCTCGGGCAGCAGCAGGGGCTGCGAGCGGTTCTGGGCGATTGGCACGCCGATCGCGGCAGCGCCATACGACTGCAGAGCGACTCGATGGCGCTGCTCAAGCTGGTTCGGAACCGCAGCAATGAGATCGAGCTGCTGACCGAGGATGTCCAGGCGCTGGGCTAGCCGGCCAGTAGCGCTCAACCCGCCGCTATCTGCCCCGAAGCGCGCTTTCAATGCGCTGGGCTGCCGCCTGACCGCTGGTCCAGGCACCCTCCACTCGGTTGCCCGCACACCAATCACCGGCGACGGCCAGGCCCTGATCGGCCTGCCATAAACAACCCTTTTCGATCGTGGTCTCGCATTGCGCGTAACGCCAGCGATGCGCGGTCAACAGGCTTGGTTCGATCTTTTTTATGCCGAGTCGATGGCAAAGGGTGAAAAACAGCTGCTCGGCCACCCAGTCACGATCTGCTTCGAGATGTTCCCGGCTCCATTCGACGCTGGCATGGGCAACCCAAGCCTGACCCGACCGCCCTGGCTTGCTTGAGTTGCGCGCCAGCCAGGAAAGCGGACCCTCGTTATCAAAGGCGCCGTCAAAGCCAGGATCGGGAAACGGATCGGCGACGGCATCGCGACCAGAATCAAAGCCGACCATCAGCGCCCAGGTCGGCTGCATCGGCACCTGATTCAGGATCGCTGCAAAAGGATGATGCTGGCCCAGCAGGGCCGCCGCCTGGGCCGGCGGTGCTGTGAGAACAAGCGATTGGGCGGCGAGCTTCTGGCCACCTTCGATATTCAGCACCCACTGGTCGCCATAGTCCAGTGCATCGACGCGCTGGGAAAAGCGGCAGTCAAGCTGCGCGGCCCGATCAGAGAGCACGCTGTTCATTCCCGGAATTCCCACCCAGCGCTCAGTCGGCGTACTTCCCGGACTGCCCGGTCGAGCGCCGAACACCCTGATGCGCGGAGTCCAGGGCGCGATCAGTTGCTCCGTTCTCCAGGCGTCCACAACCCGCTGAAAGGCAGGGCTTCTCGCCGTGAAGTACTGCGCCCCATGATCGAATCCAAAGCCGTCCTGACGGCGCGTGGCGCAGCGACCGCCGGGCCCGCGTCCTTTCTCGATCACGACGACGCGCAATCCGGCGTCGCGCAAACGGCCGGCCGCACTCAGGCCGGCCCAGCCCGCGCCAATGACAATCACATCGTAGGACTTCATGGTCGCAATTCTAGCCCGCACACGTCGAGACCAGATGCATCATCGACGCATCCCATCTCGTCCATTCCCCGCCTGAACCTCAGGGCCTGCTCTGACGTAAATGAACCACGCCGCCCAGCAGCATGAGCAGCAACAGGGTCGTCAACATCATCGATGAGCTGATCGGAACCAGCAACGCCTCTCCCGTGACCACGCCGCGCACCACCAGCTCGCTGGGACTGCTGATCGCAGTGCTGGTAACCGCCACGGTGATCTGGTAGCTGCCGCGCTGCTCTCCCAGAAGACTGAATTCGATCTCGCAGCTCTGGCCCGAAGTCAGGGTTCTTGCCAGCGGAAAGCAGCTGCCACCGGTCAGGACGAATGGCGCCGGTATCTGACTGACTGAAAACAAAGTCAGATCGACCGCCCCTGGGTTGGTCACCGTGATCGCACCGATTCCGGCCTCACCCAGAGCCACCGGCCCCAGGTCGAGATTGATCGGACTGAACACGATTCCGACCGGGAAACAGGCCATCTCAACGGAAGCAACCCCGGCGCCGTCGACAACACCAATGGCATTGGCAAGCTGGCAGAACTGCCCGGCCGGTTGCGAATCGATGATGATGTTGAAGGAACTGCCATCGTCAAGCAGGAAGGCATAGCTTTCCGCGCCCGGCGCAACGCTCTGGGTCAGGCCCTGAAGCTGTTCACGCAGAACCAGCCCTGCGCCGATCAGATTGGAGACCGAGCCACCCACCTCGAACTGCTCGGTCTGACAGATAACAAACAGGTCGAGAACGCTGGCTCCGTTGACCTGGCCCGATGGCGATTCAAGGGCACAGGACTGGATCGGATCGGTCGGCTGGCTGATGACGTCGATAAGGTAGGGGCTGCCATCATCGAGGACAAAGCGATAACTGCCGGCGCTGGCCTGAAGCTGGATCGTCTGGCCGGATACCGCCTCGGAAACAATCAGCCCGCTGCCCAGCAGACCGATGATAGGACCGCCAACGTCGAATCGGGCCGGACCGGCAATCCGCAGGCGCTCATGCGCTGAATAGATTTGTGTTGCGGTGGCGTTGCGCCCGCCCAGCACGTGGAAATAGCCATCGCTACCCAGCGCACCCTCCAGATACACTCTGGGCTGATCCAGCGCTGGCAGATCGGGCGTGGTTTGCCACAGGCCCGTGGCCGGTTCATAGAACCCGGTCTGAGCGAGCTGGCTCCATGCTGCATCCCGGCGGCCACCGGCCAGCCACAAACGCGCACCGTCACTGAGCGATGCGTTGTAGGACCAGCGCGTGAATGCACCGCCGCCGTCCGGCACAGGCTGAGCAAAACGCCAGCTCGACCCGTCGAGAATTTCCGTGCTCATCACGGGCTCGAACCCCGGAAACCCGACGCCGCCGCTGACCACGATGTCGTCACCGACCAGACCCGCGGAAAAACTGATCCTCGGCGTATTCATCGGGGTCGCAAGCGACCAGGTCTGGCTGGACGTATCGAGCACCCACACCTCGTCGCTTGCCAGACCGCTGGCCGCCACGACACCGCCCAGAACGAAAAGCTGAACACCGCGCGCAACGGCACGGTACTGCGATCGAGCGCTGTAACCTGAATTCGGGGCAATGCTGGACCAGACGCCGGCGATCGGATCGAACACCAGGGTTTCAGCCCCGGACGAGTCACCCGGCAGGTAGATGCGATCAGCAATCGCGACCGCAGTTGCGGCAAACAGCGGGCGCGGCATCGATGGCAGGATCTGCCATTCTGAAGTCATGGGGTCGTAGCGAAAGACGCTGCTGGTGGCCAGCTCACCCTCTGCATCCGAGGTGCCGCCAAAGCTGTAGATTCTACCGAGTGGGTCCGCAGCGACCGCATGCAGCGCCCTGCCCTCCGGCATGGGGGTAAGGGTCTCCCAGGCCAGGTCAGCACCGCTGGGCGCGGCTGATGATTCAAGCCTTGCCGGCTCCGGGCCGGGCCGGGATTCATGCACATCAGCAAGCGCCAATGGTGCTGCCACCAGCAAGACAGCCAACAGCGCCCCCCGGCTGAGTTCGCACCCGTGCATCGTCATCAGTCCTCACTATCGATGACCGGGACCATCGGGCCCACGGACTCGCCAAGCGGTCTGGAGCGCAGACCAGGAGTTGCTGAGTCTAACCAGCCCCTTGCGAGCTGACAAGCCGTCGGATTCAGCTTCCAGGCGCGACCTCGGGGCGCAGATACGGAAACAACAGAACATCACGGATCGAGGGTGAGTCGGTCAGCAACATGACAAGACGATCGATCCCCACGCCCTGCCCGGCAGCCGGCGGCATGCCGTATTCCAGCGCGCGAATATAGTCATGATCAAAATGCATCGCTTCAGCATCACCCGCGTCCCGGGCAGCCACCTGGGCCCGGAAGCGCTCGGCCTGGTCTTCGGGATCGTTGAGCTCGGAAAAGCCGTTGGCAATCTCGCGACCGGCGATGAACATCTCGAAGCGATCAGCCAGTTCCGGGTCCTGATCATTCCGCCGCGACAGCGGTGAGACTTCGATCGGATAGCCGGTGACAAAGGTCGGCTGGATCAGCGTTTCCTCGACTCGCTCGTCGAACAGGGCCATGAGCAAGCGACCCCAGCCCCAGCTGTCCTCGACATGGATGCCGTGCTGGCGGCAGACGGCAAGCAGCTTCGCTGAGTCTCGCAGGTCGGCATCTGACAGCTCGGAAAAGTGCTCCAGCACCGCTGCACTCACGCTGACCTGGCGATAGGACCCGGCGAAGTTCAGCAGCTCACCCTGATACATCACCTTGCCGTCCTCGACACCGGGCAAGGTCGCAACGATGGTGCGGAACATGTCCTCGGTCAGACCAATCAGATCGTGATAATCCGCATGCGCCCAATAGAACTCGAGCATGGTGAATTCAGGGTTATGCCGTGTCGATACCCCTTCATTGCGGAAATTGCGGTTGATCTCGTAGACCTGCTCCAGCCCGCCCACGAGCAGCCGCTTCAAATGCAATTCAGGGGCAACGCGCAGGTACAGCTGAAGGTCGAGCGCATTGTGATGGGTCACGAAGGGACGAGCGGTTGCACCGCCAGGGATGTGATGCATCATCGGCGTTTCCACTTCGAGAAATCCGCGTGCGTCGAGGAACTGTCGAATGGCGCGAATGATCTGAAAACGCCGCACGAAGGTCTCGCGCACTTCCGGGTTGACGATCAGGTCAACGTAGCGCTGGCGATAGCGCGTTTCCTGGTCACTGAGCCCATGCCACTTCTCCGGCAAGGGTCGCAGTGATTTGACCAGCAAGCGGATCTCGCTGACGTGCAGGCTGAGTTCACCCGTGCGTGTACGCATCAAGTGCCCCGCCGCGCCAACGATGTCGCCGATATCCCAGCTCTTGAAACCCTGATAGACGCCTTCCGGCAGATCATCCCGGCGCAGGTAGAGCTGGAAGCGCTGTCCGGACTGATCCTGAATGTGGACGAAGGCGGCCTTGCCCATGATCCGTCGGCTGACGATACGCCCGGCCATGCGGAAGGTCTCCTCGACGCCCTCCAGCGCCTCCTGCGTCCAGATCGCTTCGTCCTTGAAACGCTCGGCCAGATCTTTTGCCAGGTGCTCGACCCGCCAGTCATTCGGATAGGCTTGACCCTGCTCGCGCAGGTGATCAAGTTTTTCCCGACGCTCTGCGATCAGTCGATTTTCATCCTGCTCGGGGTTTGCGTTGACGTTCGGCTTCGACTCGGTCATGGTTCTATTCCAATCCGGCTTTCAATGATGCGGCAACGAACTCGTCGAGATCGCCGTCCAGCACTCTCTGGGTGTCGGTGCGTTCAAGCCCGGTGCGCAGATCCTTGATTCGCGACTGATCGAGCACGTAATTGCGAATCTGACTGCCCCAGCCGATATCCGCTTTCTCGTCTTCGGTCGCCTGGGCCTTTTCGCGCTGCTTCTGCAGCTCCATTTCATACAGCTTGGCGCGCAGCTGGGCCATCGCGCGGTCCTTGTTCTTGTGCTGCGAGCGGTCGGTCTGGCACTGCACCACGATGCCGCTGGGCTCATGGGTGATGCGCACCGCAGATTCGGTCCGGTTGACGTGCTGGCCGCCCGCCCCGGACGCGCGATAAACATCAATTCTCAGGTCTGAGGGGTCAACGTCGATTTCGATGTTGTCGTCAATTTCCGGAGACACGAAAACGCTGGCAAAAGAGGTATGCCGGCGGTTGCCGGAATCGAACGGCGACTTGCGCACCAGGCGATGAACGCCCGTTTCGGTGCGACACCAGCCAAAGGCGTAGTCGCCTTCCATTCGAATGGTGGCCGACTTGATCCCCGCTACATCACCGGCCGAGACCTCGACCAGCTCGGCCTTCCAGCCGCGGGATTCCGCCCAGCGCAGATACATCCGCAGCAACATTTCCGCCCAGTCCTGGGCTTCGGTGCCGCCAGACCCGGCCTGGATGTCGACGTAGCAAGCGCCACGATCCATTTCGCCGGCGAACATCCGCTGGAACTCCAGATCGCTGACACTGCTCTCGATGCGTTCAAGATCAGCACCGACGGCGCTCAAGGTCTCCTCGTCGCCCTCTTCCAGGGCCATTTCCAGCAGCTCGGCAGCGTCTCTGACGCCCTCGATGACGGCCTTCTGGGCGGTGACGGAGTTATCGAGATCGGCACGTTCCTTGCCCAGCGACTGAGCGTGCTCCGGGTCATTCCAGACGTCCGGTGACTCCAGCTCGCGATTGACCTCTTCGAGGCGTTCTACTTTGCCATCGTAGTCAAAGGTACCCCCTAAGCGCAGCCACGCGGCGCTCCAGATCGTCCAAAAGGGCTTTGAGTGCAGTCTGTTCCATGGGAATTCTGTGGTGATGGCGTAGCCGCCTATTGTAGCGGCCGCGCGTCGTTATAGGCGTTCAGTCCACGCATATTCTCGAAATCAGATGACTGGGCCCGCTGGCCTCAGAGCGGTTTTCTGGCCAGCGGCATGGTCATGCAGCGGCAGCCACCGCCACCGCGCGACAATTCAGCGCCATCAATGGTGACCACAACGCGCTCATCGGGAGCGATGATCCGTTCGCCGGATATGACGTCCTCGGCGGATGCCACGTTGAACCCGGCCTGCGCCAGCGCCTCGACCGTATGCTCATTGTGCGAGTAGCCCAGGATCTGGCCTGGACCGAAGGCAAAGAAATTGGCGCCGCTGGCCCACTGCTCACGCTCCTGATTGAACTGATCATCGCCACCGCAGGGGACCGCACTGAGCTCGATACCGAGCGCCGAGAGCGCCTCGAGAACGCTGGTGAACTCCCGAATCCGAGCCGCCTCACCGCCTTCGAATTTGCAGTGGAAAGCACGCGAGCGACGAAGCCCGGTAATCAGCGGCGGGAACACCACGCACTTGTCCCGATCGACCATGGTAAAAATCATGTCCAGATGAATCGTGGCGCGGGTCTTGGGAATCTCGACCACGATGAAGTTGCGCACCGGCCCCTGACTGGCGATGCTGCGCATCAGGGTATCGATACCGGCAACCGAAGTCCGCTCGGAATAGCCGATGACGACCAGATCCTCGCGGATGACCAGTAGGTCGCCCCCTTCGATAGTGACCTCCGAGTCCGGCTGGTCAGTACCATCGAAGTAGAAGCCGCTGGAATCAATCTCATCGTGGTATTTGAATACCACCTTGAGCAACAGCGCCTCGGCAACCCGCGCCTTGTAGGCCATCGAGCCTATGATCACCCGGTTATTGAGGCACATCGTGGCGTCACGGGTGAAGAAGGTATTGGGCAGCGGTGGAATGGCCCAGCGCGAGGGACTCAGGTATTTCTCGAGGGTGATGCTCTTCTTCGGTGTGCCCTCGATCAGCTGGCTGGCGAGCTGTTCAGAACTCAGACTCATGAGATCGTCCATGACCTCACGGCAGTCGTAGAGATGACACAGCTCGGTCAGCAAGGTGCGCCGAACGGGTGGTTTTTCCAGCACTTCGGCCAGCACCCTGCGGAATTCCACGACCTGGGCCACTTGCCCGAGCACACCCGTCAGCTGGCGGTGCTCGCCCAGCGCCAGCGGCAGGCTGAGAATATCGTCATAGAGCACCTGGGCGGCGGTCTCAGGCGTCATGTTTTCCATTTCCGCGCCCGGGGTATGAACCACGACCGTCTCCAGCGGTCCGATTTCTGAATCCAGGGCGATGCGAATGGTCATTGATGGGTCCTGCCTGCGGAATATCGTGGGCTGGTAGTGTACGGGCTTTGGTCGTGCGAGTCAGTCGCCAAGCGTGACGGAAATCACGTTTTCAATCTTTGTTATAGTCTCGCGCTAAGCGCAGTTCCGGGGACTTGTGGCGATGTCAAAAATCAAGGCGTTCGATTATCAGAACGCGATCGGTCGAGAGTTCGGGAACTACGTTGTGGTTCGCGAGCTCGGCCGCGGCGCCATGGCCGCCGTTTTCATCGGCTATCAGAAAACGCTCAAGCGCCAAGTTGCGATCAAACTCCTGCCCAAGGCTCTGGCGACGACCAGGATTGCCCAGCAGCAGTTCCGCGATGAGGCCGAGACCATCGCGATCCTTGACCATCCCAACCTGATCACGATCTTCGATTCTGGCGAAGACGATGACTATTTCTTTCAGGTCATGCAGCTGGTCGACGGCCAGGACCTCTCGCAGATTCTGGCCAAGCTCAGGCGCCACCCGGTGCCAGCCCGGCGCCTGCTGCCGATGGAGCACGTTCTCCGCCTTATCAATGAGGTCCTGACCGGTTTGAAAGTCGCCCACGACGAAGGCGTGATTCACCAGGATCTCAAGCCCGCGAACATCCTGATCGAGAACCGCAGCGGCCGCGCCCTGATTGCTGACTTCGGCATTGCCAAGGCCAAGCAGGCCGAATACCTGGCGCGTGGCATGGTGGTTGGCACACCGATCTATCTGTCGCCCGAACAAGCTTCTGCCCAGAACACGGATCAGCGCACCGATCTGTATGCCGTCGGCGTCATCCTGCTCGAACTGCTGGCAGGGAAACTGCCGATTCGAATGGAAAACGCCAACGACACCGTCAGCCGCAAGATTCGCAACCCGGACTCGTTTTTTCTCAGCAAGCCGTCGGATTGCCATCCGCGCATTACACCAGCCCTGGAAACCGTTATTCTGCGCGCCACGCAGAGCGACCCGGCGCGTCGTTATCCCAGCGCTGCGGCTTTCGCAGCGGCCCTTGTCGAGAACTGGAGCTGATTGACTTGAAGCAGCCTAAAGAAAAGGGCCTGGACGCGCGCGCCGCCGAACTGCTCGCACGTCAGTTCAACACTGCCTTCACCACCGTCAGCGGATACGGCACCGATCACCCGATGAGCGCCAAGTCGAGCGAAGGCTTGATGGAAGCACTCAAGAACGCCTTCAACAGCGAGCCGGCGCTCACGCTGTTGCTCGATCGTGGCGCTCTGTTCATCGAGAAGCACCCGGTCGGGGAACGCTTCAACCCGCGCCGGCTGCTCAATCTGCTTGCTCAGACCAAAATCGAATCGTTCACCTTCGAGCCCACTGTCCGCCTTGAAGACCTCCAGGATCTTCTGGATGTGCTGTCCCATCAGGACAAGTTCCCGGACGTTGACGCGGTCAAGGCCGAACTCGCCGCTCGCGAGGGCCAGGGCATTCGAATCAACTATGTCACCTATAAAAAGGTCACGGCAGATCAGAAGGTGGTCAGCGACAGCGAGGATGACAATCTCGGTCTGAAGATCGAGATGCCCTCGGCCAGCGACACGGACAATTTCGGTGCCATGGCCTCGATGATGTCCGTCACCGAGCTGATCAAGGACCCTGCCGCCTTTGCTGAACGTCTCAACGATACCGAGGAGAACAAAACCCAGAAGCAGCAGGTGGTTCGCCAGTTGCGCCATCTGATCGCGCAGATCGAAAGCGGAGAACTCAAGGCGCAGGGCGCGCTGTCGTCCAGTGAGCTGCTGCAGGCCGTCAACAGCCTGCGGGAACGCGTCCGCTCGCATCATGCTGGCAATCGCGATGTTGAACGCTTGCTGGGTGAAGACAATCAGGTGCTCGGCGAGGTCGACCAGCTGACCTATTCCACGCTGGTCTCGCTGGTGCGCGAAGAGTATCGCGCCGGCAACTTCTCAGCGCGTCGAATGGCTCAGATCATCAACCGCATGCTGCCGGACACGCGCGATTTGCGGCGACTGCTGCCGCAGCTCAAACAGGGGCTGCTGGGCGAAGGCATGAGCGTTGCGGAATACGGCAAACTGGTGCACGAATTATCCGGTGAGGTCCGCGGCGAGCATGTGGTTCGCGCCCTGGAAAGTGGCGCCGAAAGCGTGGGGCTGGATGTCGACGAAATTGTTGATCAGATCCGTGAAGACCCCTCCGAGGCCGCCCGACTGATCGTGATGGCGACCGAACTTCGGCGCGCCGGTGTTGAGGATGAAGACCAGCTCTCTGGTGCCTTCTCGGACTACATCGAGCGGGTCAGTGAGCGGCTGGCGCTTGATCTGCCACAGAAGAACCGCGACGGCAGCGACGCCACCGCAACCCAGCTCAAGCGGGTCAGAAAATTCCTGATCGAACAGCTCAGTCGGCAGGGGCTGCAGGACAACCTGACCGTCGAGCTACGCCGGCGCCTGGATGGTGAGACCGACACGCCTGCTCCGGCAGCGTCGACGCAGGCGCCCGCGCCCGCGCCAGCCCCCGCGCCCGCCGAACCGGCGTCGTCAGCGAAATCGCAAGCCCAAAAAACCACGGAACAAGCCCCCGAGCCCGAAGAACCCGCCCCTCGCCTGCCGAAGGTATCTCACCGCGTCCTGAACCCGGCCAATACCGCGTTTTTTCTGAAGCGAGAAATCAAAAGCGCTCAACGCTACAAGACCCTGTTTTCGGTCATCAAGATCAGCATCGAGTTTCTGCGCGATCCGGCCGGAGACTCAAGGCACCCGACCAGCGACGAACTGTTCAAGCTGGTGCCGGTGCTCTACGATGGATTGATTGGTCAACTGCGCGATCTCGACCTGATCGGTTCTCTCGACAGAAAACTGCAGGCGGTACCGATGCTGATCCTGCCGATGACGGATCAGGCCGGTGCGAATATCGTGCGCTGGCGCCTGACCGACTACCTGCGAGATCAGATATTCGACGTCGAAGACAGCAAGGTCGGCGTCATTGCAACCCTGACTGCGGCGTCTTACGATCCGGGCAGCGAGGAAGGGGGTCGCGAGTTCATCCAGCGCATCCAGACCCAGCACGAACGCAATCGCGCCAACCTGGCGCAATAGAATCACTCGTACAGAAGTGGTGCCCGGAGCCGGAATCGAACCGGCACGATGTTTCCATCGAGGGATTTTAAGTCCCTTGCGTCTACCAATTTCGCCATCCGGGCATGGGGGCATAGGATTGTACAACTCATATCAAACGAAACGAGCCGGCGCTAGCGAAACGGCCGGCTCGATTCTGAAGTACTGGAGGCTAGGCCCGGAGTCGAACCGAGGTACACGGCTTTGCAGGCCGCTGCATAACCACTCTGCCACCTAGCCTTTAGGTGTTGCTGCATTCTAGCGCATCATGACCGCTATTGCGGCGTCCGGGTCGGAAACAGTACGCTGAAAACGGCAGAGCCCCGACAATCATTGCGACCATCGGGGCCCTGGCAAATTCTGGAGCGGGAAACGAGACTCGAACTCGCGACCCCAACCTTGGCAAGGTTGTGCTCTACCAACTGAGCTATTCCCGCAATCAGGCCGCACATTTTAGTCGGATCAAGCGGCTTGTCAAGCACTTCAGGCGGATGAATCCAGTCTTTTGCTGTGCGCCAGCCACTTTGAAATCGAGCGGCGAGTGCTGCGAACCGGGTCGAACCTCCAGCAGGGTCTGTGGCCGCGGCTGACGATGACGCACGCCCGCAGCGAATCATAGACAATAGGCGGCTTCGAATCTCCATTTGGCCCGTCGCGCTCAAGACCATGTCTGCCTCGTCCACAAACGCCTCAAGCCCGCCGACCGTCTCCATTGTGGTGCCGACCTTGAACGAGGAGGCCAATGTCGACCTGCTGCTCGAGCGCATCTTCAAGGCTGCCGGCACCGGCCTGAGCATCGAAGTCCTGATCGTGGATGACGCCTCGACCGACCGCACGGTCGAGCGCGCGCGCAACTGGACCGCGACCCACCCGGTTCGGGTCATTCAGCGAGATGGCCCGGCTGACCTCTCGGCCTCGGTCCTCGAAGGCGCACAGGCCGCCCGCGCGCCCTGGGTGATGGTGATGGATGCCGATGGCTCACATCCCCCGGAACGTCTGAGCGCGGTGCTGGAACCGCTGCTCAGCGGCCGCGCCGACCTGAGCATCGGATCTCGCCATGCTCCCGGCGGACAAACCACCGGCTGGCCCTGGCATCGCCACCTGGCCTCGGGTCTGGCCTCACTGCTGGCCTGGCCGTTCACCGAGGTCAAGGACCCGATGGCCGGTTTTTTTGCCACGTCCCGAGAGCGATTGCTCGCCCTGCCCTCGCATGCCGCGGGCTACAAGATCCTTCTCGAACTCCTGGTCCAGGGTGGCGACGGACTCAAAGTGGAAGAAGTCCCGATTCGCTTCGTTGACCGCGAACAGGGCAAATCCAAGCTTGGCCTGTCTCAGCAGCTGACCTATCTGAAACGCCTGACCTACCTGGCGGGCGGGCGTGTTTCTGGCGGAAGCGCTGGGAAATTCATCCTGGTCGGCCTGAGCGGCATGGCGATCGATCTGCTGATCTTCTATTTCCTGATCGGCAGTCAGACGCGATTGGGAACGGCCCATATGGCCAGCTTCGTGGTCGCTACCGTAACCAATTTCGTCCTCAATTACCGCTGGACCTTTCGCGGGGACGCCCATACCGATCTCGCTGTGGCTCACCGCTATCTGCGCTTTCTGCTGGTCGCGCTGATGGCCTTGATGATTCGCGGCGGCGTCCTGGTGCTGCTGGTCCAGGTGCTGGGCCTGTCGCCGACCGCCGCCATCATCCCCGCCATCGTGATCACCGCCGGCGTCAATTACCTTGGGTCGGCTTTCTATGTCTTCGCGTCCACGGCATCCGGTGTGGTGCCGCGCGTACGCTGGCATCTCGCCATCCTGGGCTTGCTGCTGTACGTCTTCGTGCTGCGCCTGCTCTACATGGGCCAGGTCGGCCTGATTCCGGATGAGATGTATTACTGGGTCTACAGCCAGCAGCTGGACCTGAGTTTTCTCGATCATCCGCCTCTGGTCGCCTGGCTGATCGGACTGGGAACTACCCTGGCGGGCGATACCGTCTTCGGGGTGCGCTTGCTCTTGATACCCATGACGCTGATCACCGCCTGGCTGATGTATCTGTTTGGCGCAACCATGGGGGGCCGAACCGTCGGCCTGGTCTGCGTCTTGATGGTGACCGTGCTGCCGTTCTTTTCCGTATCCGGCCTGCTGATGACGCCGGATGCCCCGATGCTGATCGCCTGGATCGCCGCGCTTTACTGCTTCAAACGCGCGCTGATCGACGATAAGGCCTGGGCCTTTGTCGGGCTCGGACTGGCCATGGGCTTCGGACTGCTGGCCAAATACAGCATCGCCCTGCTCGCGCCCGCCGGGTTGGTCTACATGCTGCTCGATCGCCAGACCTGGCACTGGTTCAAACGCCCTGAACCCTATCTCAGCGTGTTGTTGGCGACACTCATCTTCAGTCCCGTACTGGTCTGGAACGCCGAGAACGGATGGGCCTCAATTCTGTTCCAGAGCACGCGACGCCTGGCCGAGAATCCGGAATTCGCCAGCCATATGGTTCTGGTCTATGCGCTTGTGCTGCTCTCGCCGGTGGTCGCTCTGGCCGGACTGATGGCATTCGGATCGCTACGAAAACAGCTGGCACCAGACCCCCGAAAACGACGCTTCATGATTACCATGACCGCCGTTCCGCTGCTGATCTTCCTGGCCTATGGCAGCGCCACGATGATCAAATTTCACTGGACGCTGCCGCCCTGGATTGCCCTGCTTCCAATGATTGCAGCACTGCTGAACCGCGATCTCTGGGACGCCAGTTCAGTACATTTGAGCCGCCTGCATCGCGCCCTGACAGCGGCCTGGGTTCCGAGCATTCTGGCCCTGGTGCTTGGTTATGGCCTGCTACTGCATGCCCTCACGCTGGGACTGCCCGGTCTGCGGATTTCGGATTTCGGCACGGGCTATCTGACCTGGGCCGAAGCCGCTCAGGAGATCAAGCGTCTGGAGGCCGAGATCGAGGACGCCAGCGGCCAGCGCCCGATCGTGGCCTCGACGAGCAAATGGAACGGTGCTGCAGCGATCGCCTGGCATACGAGGCCGGCCGATCTGGATCGCATCACGGGTCAGAATCTGATCGGCATGAGCGGGTCGATGTGGGAGCGCTGGTTTGATTCGGAAATGGATCCCAGGCAGCCCATTCTGCTGATCAACAGGTCCGACAAACTGATCACCGAAGCCTGGCTGGAACAGGCACTGCTTGGCCTGGGGCCAGTTCAGCGCATCGTCGTCACCCACCCCGGCGTCAAAGACGGTGTGCTCGTCTACCGAATCGCAGAAGGCTTCAAACCGCAGCAATTGAGGACACCCGATCAGATTCCCGATTGAGGTGATAATCTCTGTCAACTTGCGTCTTGCGCCAAAAGTGGCACAATAGCGCGGTTTTATTCAATCAAACTCTGGAAGGCAATGCCAAAAGACGATCACATAGAAATGGAAGGCAAGGTGCTCGACACGCTGCCGAACACCATGTTTCGCGTCGAACTCGACAACGGACATGTCATTACCGCCCATATCTCCGGCCGCATGCGCAAGAACTACATTCGCATTCTGACCGGCGATCGCGTCAAGGTTGAAATGACGCCCTACGACCTCAGCAAGGGTCGCATCACCTACCGCATGAAGTAATTTCTACTCCGCGTCGGGCGCGGTGGTTGCGAGTTCCTTGCCAGCCGCCGTGCTCACGTCCAGATCCAGCGTTTTTCCATCGTCAGCGAGTGAAACGCTCACCTGCCCGCCTTTTTCGGACAATTCGCCGAACAACAGCTGGTCAGCGAGCGGTCGCTTGATGGCGTCCTGAATAACGCGTTTCATCGGCCGGGCGCCCATCTGTTCGTCAAAGCCATGCTCGGCAAGCCAGGCCCGTGCGGACTTGGAGACGTCCAGCGTGACGCCCTTGTCGGCGAGCTGGTTTTCCAGGTCCATCAGGAACTTGTCGACGACTTTCAGAATCACGTCGAACGGCAATGGCTTGAACTGAATGATCGAATCCAGACGGTTGCGGAACTCGGGCGTGAACTGACGCCGGATGGCCTCCATGCCGTCGGTCGAGTGATCGGCTTGGGTAAAGCCGATCCCGCGACGATTCATCAGCGATGCACCGGCATTGGTGGTCATCACCAGAATCACGTTGCGGAAATCAGCCGCACGGCCATTGGCGTCGGTCAGTTTGCCGTGGTCCATGATCTGAAGCAGCAGGTTGTAGACATCCGGGTGAGCTTTCTCGATTTCATCAAGCAGCAGCACCGCGTGTGGGGTCTGGGTGACCGCCTCGGTCAGCAGTCCGCCGCGATCGAATCCGACGTAGCCCGGTGGCGCACCAACCAGACGGGAAACCGTGTGCGCTTCCATGTATTCCGACATGTCAAAGCGGATCAGCTCGATGCCCAGAGTGAGCGCCAGCTGCCGGGTGATTTCGGTCTTGCCGACGCCGGTCGGGCCGGCAAACAGGAAACTGCCGATCGGCCGATCACCATCGGCCAGGCCGGAGCGTGACATCTTGATCGCCGAAGCCAGCGTGGTAATGGCGTCGTCCTGACCGAACACGACCATGTTGAGATCGCGCTCCAGCGTCCTCAGCGCGTCGCGATCGGACCGCGAGACCTGACGCGGTGGAATCCGCGCCATGCGTGCGACCACCTCCTCGATTTCGGTCACGCCAATCTGCTCGACCCGATCCTCTTCACTTTTCAGACGCTCGCGCGCGCCGGCTTCGTCAATCACGTCGATCGCCTTGTCGGGCAGGTGGCGGTCGTTGATATGGCGCGCTGACAGCGTCGCTGCGGCCTCCAGACCATCGGGTGAATACTTGACCCCATGATGCTCTTCAAAGCGATGCTTCAGGCCGTTCAGAATCTCGATGGTTTCCCCGACTGACGGCTCGACGATGTCGATTTTCTGGAAGCGACGGGCCAGCGCGCGATCCTTTTCGAACACGCCGCGGTATTCGTCAAAGGTGGTCGAGCCGATGCAGCGCAACTCGCCGTTGGCGAGCACCGGCTTGATCAGATTGGAGGCATCCATCACCCCGCCCGACGCCGCCCCGGCACCAATGATGGTGTGGATCTCGTCGATGAAAAGCACGGATTTGTCGCGCGCCTTGAGCTCGGCCAGGACCGATTTGAGGCGTTTTTCGAAATCGCCCCGATATTTCGTGCCGGCAAGCAGGGCGCCCAGATCCAGCGACCAGATTTCAGCGTCCAGAAGAATCTCCGGCACCTCGCCTTCAACGATTCGTCGCGCCAGGCCCTCGGCCAGCGCGGTTTTGCCGACGCCGGATTCACCCACGTACAGCGGGTTGTTCTTGCGTCGGCGACACAGAATCTGAATTGTTCGCTCGACCTCAAGATCGCGCCCGATCAGGGGGTCAATGCGATCCTCGGCGGCGCGCTCGTTGAGATTGACAGCGTACGACGCCAGTGCAGACTTCTCTTCCTGTGCCGGCTCACCTTCGGCTTTGGGCTCACTGCCCGCACCCTCGACGGCATCGGACTTCTTGGCAATGCCATGGGAAATGAAGTTGACCACATCCAGGCGCGCCAGATCCTGCTTGCCCATCAGGTAGACGGCATGCGAATCCTTTTCACCGAACATGGCCACCAGGACATTCGATCCCAGCACCTCCTTTCGCTCGGCAGACTGCACGTGGTAGAGCGCCCGCTGGAGCACGCGCTGGAAACCAACGGTCGGCTGGGTATCGCGCTGATCACCCGCCGAAAGCACTGGAATGGTTTCGTCGAGAATCTGACTCAAATCCTTGCCGAGCGCGGCGAAATCGACACCGCAGGCGTCGAGCACTTCGCGCGCTGACGGATTGTCCAGCAGTGCGAGCAGCAGGTGTTCCACGGTCAGAAACTCGTGGCGCTTGCTTCGGGCCGTGTGATAGGCCTGCGAAATTGAAAGTTCCAGATCCTTGCTAAACATGACTATGCCTTACCTCGCTGCACGTCGCCTGCTGATTGAGACCAGTATGCCGCAGTATGATTCCCGAAGATGCGGAGCTTCACGTTCTTTTCGGGTGCGATTATCAATCGCCTGAATCCCCGGCTTCTTCCAGCGTGCACTGCAGGGGATGCTCGTGCTCGCGCGCGTAGTCATTCACCATGACCACCTTGGTTTCTGCGATTTCATACGTGTAGACGCCGGCGACGCCGCGACCGCGGGTGTGGACGTGCAGCATGACCGTGGTGGCCTTGTCGTGGGACAGGCCGAAAAATCGCTTGAGCACCCGGACCACGAAGTCCATGGGCGTGTAGTCGTCGTTCAGGAGAACGACTTTGTAGAGGGGCGGCTTCTTGACCTTGGGCCGAGCCTCTTGCAGGGCCAGACCTTCGCCAATATCACCGTCTGGTTCGGTGAGGATCGGCGGCGTTCGCGTTCAGCCTCGGGGTGCCGCAGTGAGACATCTGAATAAGCCCTCATGATACTGCGGCACCCGTGGAGATGTTTCAAATGTCGATGACGGCAATCAGCCCTCGTCGAACTGCTCTTCTTCGGTCGATCCGCTCAGCCGCTCAGCGACGACTGACCGCCGCTGATGGCCTGGGTCAACTGGTCAAAATAGCCGGTGCCCACCTCGCGCTGGTGGCGGGTCGCGGTGTAGCCCTGCGGCTCAGCTGCGAATACTGCCTCCTGAAGTTCGACGTAGGCTGACATCTGACGCGCCTTGTAGCCACGGGCGAGCTGGAACATCGAGTGAGGTTGAGGGCATGGAACCCAGCCAGCGTGATGAACTGGAACTTGTAGCCCATGGAACCCAGCTCGTTCTGGAAGCGAGCAATGTCATGGTCGGAGAGGTTCTTCTTCCAGTTGAAGCTTGGTGAGCAGTTGTAGGCCAGCAGCTTGTCCGGGTATTCGGCACGGATGGCTTCACTGAATTCCTTGGCCTGCCCCAGATCGGGTGTTGAGGTCTCGCACCAGATCAGGTCGGCATAGGGTGCGTAGGCCAGACCGCGCGCAATGGCGGAATCCAGGCCAGCCTTGGTCCGATAGAAGCCTTCCGACGTTCGCTCGCCAGTGACGAAGCGCTGATCGGCCTCATCGATATCAGAGGTCAAGAGGTTCGCGCCCATGGCGTCCGTGCGCGCAACGATCAGGGTCGGGACGTTGCAGATGTCGGCCGCCAGTCGAGCCGCAACCAGCTTCTGCACCGCCTCCTGGGTCGGCACCAGCACCTTGCCACCCATGTGGCCGCACTTCTTCGCCGATGCCAGCTGATCTTCGAAGTGAACGCCAGCGGCACCAGCTGCGATCATGTCTTTCATCAACTCATGCGCATTCAGAACGCCGCCGAAGCCGGCTTCCGCGTCGGCAACGATCGGTGCGAACCAGTCGATATCGCCCTTGCCTTCCGAGGACTGGATCTGGTCGGCCCGCTGGAGCGCGTTGTTGATCCGGCGAACCACCGCGGGCACGGAGTCGGCCGGGTAAAGCGACTGATCGGGATACATCTGACCGGCCAGGTTGGCGTCGGCCGCCACCTGCCAGCCGGACAGGTAGATGGCCTTGAGGCCGGCCCGCACCTGTTGCATGGCCTGGTTTCCGGTCAGGGCGCCCAGGGCATTGACGTAGTCTTCTTCGTGGATCATCTTCCAGAGCTTTTCAGCACCAATCCGGGCCAGCGTGTGCTCGATCGTGATGCTACCGCGCAACCGCATGACTTCGGCCGCGTCGTAGGGACGCTCCTCGCCCTTCCAGCGCGGGTCTTCCAGCCATTGATTCTGCAGCTCGATAATGCGGTTGGCGTTCATTAAGTGATTCTCCATGTTGATAATTGATTCGGTATTGACCACTAGGGTCTGAGAAAAGGACGCCGGTGATCTTCGGCGCAAAAATTAGGTTGATTACTCAATCGATGGCCTGGTAGCCCGGGAGGGTCAGAAACTCAACGAATTCATCACTGGCCGTGACCTCGGCCAGCAGCCGGCCGGCCCGACCATACAGACCCGATTCGAAGGCTTCGCCACCAACATCTTCGCGAATCGAGTCCAGCGCCTCGCGGTGGAATCGATCGATCAGATCGGCATCGATGTTGCGGCCATCGTCCAGCTTGCCGGCGGGATGACGCATCCACTGCCAGACCTGGGCTCGGGCGATCTCTGCGGTCGCCGCGTCTTCCATCAGGTGATGAATCGGCACACACCCCTGCCCCGACAGCCAGGCCGCCATGTAGCGAATGGCCACCTCCAAGTTGCCGCGCACGCCGGACTCGGTAATCGTCCCCTCACAGGGCGCGATCAGGTCTGCAGCGGTTACCTTGACGTCGTCACGCATCCGCTCGAGCTGGTTCTGCCCCTTGATGTGCTGATTGAAGATCGTCATGGCCAGCTCGATCAAGCCGGGATGAGCGACCCAGGTGCCGTCATGACCGTCGCCAGCCTCGCGCTCCTTATCGGCGCGCACCCGCGCGAGTGCCTGCTCGTTCGCCGCGTCGTCATCTCGGATCGGGATCTGGGCCGCCATGCCGCCCATCGCAAACGCACCGCGATGGTGGCAGGTCTTGATCAGCAGCTGGGAATAGGCGCGCAGGAACGGAACGGTCATGGTGACCTGCGCTCGATCTGGAAGCACTTTGTCAGGATGTGCCTGGAAGCACTTGATATAGCTGAAGATATAATCCCATCGACCACAGTTCAGGCCGACAATCCGGCTGCGCAGCGCGTGGAGAATCTCATCCATCTGAAAGACCGCCGGAAGCGTTTCGATCAGCACCGTCACCTTGATCGTTCCAGGAGCAATCTCGAGTGCCTTTTCGATATCCGTCAGCACCGACTCACATAGTTCTGCCTCGCGCCAGTGCTCCAGCTTGGGCAGGTATAGATACGGGCCGCTGCCCTGAGCCATCAGACTGCGCGCGTTGTTGAAGACGAAAACCGCCGCATCAAAGATTCCGCCCGGCAGGGCCTGGCCGTCGACCAGAACATGCTTTTCATCCAGATGCCAGCCGCGCGGGCGCACGAACAGGGTGGCCGGGTCGGGGTCTAAGGCATAGTGCTTGCCGTTCGGTGCAGTGAACTCTATGTTTCGACGCACTGCGTCGTACATATTCACCTGCCCTTCGATCATGTTGCCCCAGCTCGGCGTCGAAGAATCCTCGAAATCGGCCATGAACACCCGGGCACCGCTGAATTCAGTGCGTTGATGACCATCTTGCGGTTGACTGGCCCGGTGATCTCGACGCGCCGATCGCGCAGATCTTCCGGAATCGGTGCCACCCGCCAGTCGCCCTCGCGAATGTCTGCGGTCTCGGGCTCGAAGCCCGGCGCTGCACCCGCGTTCCAGGCTGCCTGTCGCTGCTTGCGCTCGCCGAGCAGCGCATCACGCTGAGCGGTGTAGCGACGTCCCAGCTGAGCCAGCAGCGTAGTCATTGTGGCTGGAAACAAATGACCGGCCGAGTCCGGCAGATCGCGCGTCATCTCCAGACGCGGTTGTTCAGCGTTCAGATTGTCGCCAGAGTGATGGTGCGAGGACTGTTTCAAGACGTCTTCCGTGCGGGTGCGTATGGATTGGGGCGAAGCCTAACGAGCGAGACAAGTATTTGGCAAATTAAACCTTTTGATGTTTAATATCGGATTATTCAATAGTCGACAGGGGTCGTGTGTACAAGGGCAACTTACTCAAGCACTTGCGAGCATTTATTCAGACGGCCCGCACCGGAAGCGTCTCGGCAGCGGCGGCCAGACTGTTTCTCAGCCAGCCGTCGATCAGCCAGCAGATCCGAGCCCTGGAGGACGAACTGGACCGACCGCTGTTCGAGCGCCACGGCCCACGCATGCAGCTCACACCGGCCGGCAAAGCGCTGCTCGATATGGCCCGACCCCTGGTCGACCGCCTGGATGCACTACCCGACGATTTCGCCCGCCGCTATGGCTCGCTGGAAAGCGGTGAAATCCGGATTGCCGCCGGCGAGTCCACCATCATGCACCTGCTGCCGCCGCTGCTGATGCGCTTTCGAAACAAGCATCCGGGCATCTTTGTCCACATGCACAACGTGACCGGCGCCGACGGGCTGGGCATGATTCGGGCTGATCAGGTCGATTTTGCAATCGGCAGCATGCTCGATGTACCGAACGACATCGACTATCGGCCCATCTACCACTTCAACCCGGTGCTGATCATGCATCCGGATCATCCACTGGCCAGAAAACGCCAGCTGTCCCTGGCCGATATCTCACCGCACGGACTGATTCTTCCGCCGCAGCGCCTGACCACCCATCAACTGGTCGATATGGTGTTTCAGAAGCACGGCCTGCCATTCCGCGTCACGCTGGAGGTTGGCGGCTGGGAGGTGATCAAGAAATACGTGGCGCTGGGCATGGGGCTGTCCATCGTCACCAGCATCTGTATCACCGACGCTGATCGGGAACGCCTGGTCGTGCGCGACATGAGCGAGTATTTTCCGCAGCGCTCGTATGGTGTGGTGATGCGTCGAGCCAGCTACCTGTCGCCCCAGGCCGAACGCTTCATCGACCTCATGAGCCCCGAACTCTTTGCCGCACCATGAACGTCACATCGCGTCCTGATAAGGGGATGAAAATGCTCACATCCATCCCCACATCTGTCGCATGAAGAAATCGATCATGGTCGCCCTGTCCGGGGGCGTGGACTCCTCAGTGACGGCCTGGCTGCTGAAACAGCAGGGGCACGCCATTGCTGGCATGTTCATGAAGAACTGGGAGGAAGAGGACGACAGCTCGGGCTGCACCGCCGAAGAGGATGCCGCCGACGCCCGACAGGTGGCCGATCTGCTCGGCATCCCCTTTCACGGGCGAAATTTTTCCCTGGAGTACTGGGAGTCGGTGTTCGAACACTTTCTCGCTGAACTCAAGGCCGGACGCACCCCGAATCCCGACATCCTGTGCAACCGCGAAATCAAGTTCAAGGCCTTTGTCGAACACGCCGAGGATCTGGGCGCCGACCTGATCGCGACGGGCCACTATGCGCGTCGCCGGGACAATCCCGACGGCAGCGCCTCCTTGCTGAAGGGGCTCGATCGCAACAAGGACCAGTCCTACTTCCTGCATGCCCTGACTCAGGAGCAGCTGCAACGCGCCTGTTTCCCGCTGGGCGAGCTGGAGAAGGTGGCGGTAAGGCAGATGGCCGAAGCGGCGAATCTGCCGGTCGCTCGGAAAAAGGATTCAACCGGCATCTGCTTCATCGGGGAACGCAATTTCGACGCGTTCATCGATCGTTATCTGCGCTCGCAGCCCGGTGACATCCTGAGTCATCGTGGCGAGCGAATTGGTCAGCATCGCGGCCTTATCCATTACACCCTGGGACAGCGCAAGGGTCTGGAAATCGGCGGACTGAGGGACTATCCCGAAGCGCCCTGGTTTGTCGCCTGCAAGTGCCTGGAAAGCAATACGCTCGTGGCCGTTCAGGACAGTGAACACCCCTGGCTGATGGCAGATCGCCTGGAGGCTAAGGAAATGAACTGGATCAGAGGAAAAACGCCGGCGCCCGGATCACGTCTTGCGGCCAAGATTCGATACCGCCAGGACGATCAGTCCTGCACGGTAATCAGCGCCGATGCAAGACACCTGACCCTGGCCTTCGACAGAGCGCAGCGCGCGGTGACGGCTGGCCAGTCAGTGGTACTCTACGACGGCGACGAGTGCCTTGGCGGTGGTGTCATCAACAACAGCAATGCACCGTGGCCGGCGATTCTGCCAGCCGCGGCAAACGCACCGTCCAATTCAGCCAACTGATCAGCGAACCCAGCTTTGTCAATGAGAGATGCAACCATCGCCTTTGCCGGCATGCTTCAAGCCAGTGAACTGGTGCGCCAGATCGCCACCTCCGGTCACTGCAGCCAGCAGGCTGCCCACGCCAGTCTGGCCAGTGTCTTCGAGCGCGCGCCAGACAGCACCGAAGCCACCTTCGGCGGCATCGGCGGCGTCCGCATGGGGCTCAGAGTTCTGGTCGAGATATTCAGTGCGCGCAGCCAGCAGGAGTCCATGCACAGCCTCAACTATGCCCTCGGGCTGGCCAAGCTGGGCGGAAAGCTTCGGCGCGATCAGCAGCGCCTGGACGCGCTCGGACGCGAGATCGATCTGGTCGAATCAGCCTGGCAACAGCGCGATGGCGACCTGGATCCCAGCGTAATCAGCCAGCTGGGCGGCGCTTATCAACAGTACATTTCGAGCATGGATTTTCGCCTCTCCATCAACGGCAGCCCCGACTACCTCAAGCAAGCCGACAAGATCGCTCTGATTCGTGCGCTGCTGCTGGCAGGCATTCGATCGACGATCCTGTGGCAGCAGGTCGGCGGTCGCCAATGGCGCCTGGTTTTTCAGCGTGGCAAGATGCTCGCCGAGGCCCGTCAATTGCTGGGCGGATAATCCAGGCCACTCGGAAGGTAGTGAGATGACTGAACGCAAACCAGACAAGCTGCCAGCCACCGAGCTACTGAACGATCCAGAAGTCAAACCCGCTGACACAGTGCCGCTCGAGCCAGGTGCCCAGCCTACCGAAGTCCTCAACGATCAGGCACGGAAAACCGAGGCGCTCGAGATTGATCGCCTGGCACATCATCTGTCTGATCAAGAAACCCAGGCACTGGATGAGGCGGAGTTACCTCAGAACTCAACGCCGGACATGGCTGTGGGAACGGTGCTCCGGGAGCGCTTTCGAATTCTCAAAGTGCTTGGGCGCGGCGGCATGGGCACGGTCTACAAGGCCACCGACCTGCTCAAGGAAGAGGCCCATGATCGCGATACCTCCATCGCGCTGAAAGTCCTGAAGCCCGGCGTTGTGGATGCCGAGATGACGTTCATGGCCCTGCAGCGCGAAGCGCGCCGGGCACAGCAGCTCGCCCACCCCAATATCGTGACGGTCTACGATTTTGACCGCGCCGACGATGTGATCTTCATGACCATGGAGTTCATGCAGGGCAAGGGCCTGGATAAGGTTATCGAAGAAGGCGCGCTTGACGGCGACGAGCTGCGACGGATCACCCGCGAAGTCTGCCGTGGACTGGCCTATGCGCATAAACGGGGCATCGTGCATGCTGACCTGAAGCCCGAGAACATTTTTCTGCTTGATGACGGTCGGGTCAAGATTCTGGATTTCGGCATTGCCCGAGCCTGGCAGGCCGAGCAAGCGGATTTTGTCGAAGACGCAATCGCCGGCTGCACCCCCGCCTATGCCAGTCCAGAAGTGATGGGGCGTCAGCAGGCCAATCCGACCGATGATGTCTATGCCCTGGCCTGCGTAGTCGCTCAAATGGCCAGCGGCGAGCATCCCTATGACTGGAAATCGGGACTGGAGGCACGCAAGCAGGGGCTGACGCCGAAACGTCCGCAGACTTTGAAGCGAAGAGAATGGCGCGCGGTCCGCGACGGACTCGCGCTGAAGCGGAATCAGCGCCCCAGCGACGCCGATGCCTTCTCGAAACGCTTCTTCCCCTCGCCGGTCAAGGCCACCGCCTGGGTCATCGCCGCCCTGGCCGTCTTAGGTGCGGTCAGCTACAGCTGGTATTTCCAGCCGGTGCCCGGTCCGGAAATTCCGTTCGAGAACCTGCCCATCGAAGTCCAGACCGAGGTGCGCGAACAGCTCGACGATGCGCGCGCCTTCCTTGATCAGGGCGACATCAATACCGCCCTGCAGCTGTTCGATCTTGCCTTGAAAAACCATCCGGGCAATCTTGAAGCGGTCGCTGGCATGACCGAGACGGTCGAGCTGGCGCGGTCGAGAATCCTCAGCGCTGTTGAATCCGGTCAGATCAATCGGGAAACCCAGCGACTCACGCTCCAGCAGCTGCTTGAGTACGAGACCTTGCCAATCGACATTCGCGAACGCCTGCAGGCCGAGATCGCAGCCCTGCGCTGACATCGACTGTCGCAGCCATTTGCATTCATCGCGAGTCTAGACAACAATCCTCGACAGGCAGGGAGCCTACTGAAACAAGCGCTGAGCGTTAGAACGTTCAGCGCCGGGAGCAATACGATGAGGTTTAGGGGCCAAGCTCGGTATGCCGCGTGCTTTCTTCTGTCTTGTTTGATCGTTGACGGATTTGCAGCACAAGGCCCGGATGCAGCAGAAATGGAAGGCTTCGAGGCCGTTGACGACCTGATGGTCGTGGACTGTCTGTTGCCGGGTGAAGTCCGGCAGATGGGTCGAATGACCTACCTGTCGCCTCGACGACCGACTCGAAGTACCGCTCTGGAGTGCCGAGTACGCGGCGGCGAATACACCGCTTATTCGCGCGCCGACTATCGCTCCGCGCTGCGCGTGTGGCAGGAACGCGCCGATGAAGGTGATCCTGAAGCACAACACATCGTCGGCGAGATCCACGAAAAGGGGCTGGGCATCGACCCCGATCACGCCAAGGCCGCCCACTGGTATCGACTGGCCGCCGACCAGGGCTACAGCAAGTCGATGATGAGCCTCGCCTATCTGTATGAGCAGGGGCTGGGCGTGGATCAGGATCTGGTCGCTGCCCTCAACTGGTATCGGCGCGCCTCCGGCTTGAAGGAAGACGATCTGATGTTTGCCGCGGTCGCCCGCGAGCGCCTGGCCGAGCAGGAACGGGCCCTGGATCAGGCGCTGGAACAAGCACGTCAGGAACAGGCGGTGCTGGCCGGCCAGGTCGAGCGCCTGCGCACGGAACTGGCAGCGCAGTCGGACGCCGCCGCCGGGGCACATCAGACCATCGCCACGCTGGAACGCCTGCTGGTCGAGGCAAGCACCCGCGTCGATGACCGCAGCCGGCAGCTGGCCCAGATTCGTGGCAGCCAGTCCGAGCTGCCCGACGCGGGTCCCGTCGACAGCGCCCCGCCCGAACTGCAATACGGGCGTTTTTCCTTCGGACGCTACTACGCGCTGATCGTCGGCCTGGAGCAATATCAGTACTGGGATCAGCTGCAGTCACCGCACAACGATGCGCGTCGTCTGGCGACCGTGCTCAATGAACGTTACGGCTTCGACACCACCTTGCTGTTGGATGCATCGACGCAGGAAATCCTTAGCGCCATCAATGACCTGCGCGAACGCAGCTCGAAAGATGACAATATCCTGATCTACTTCGCCGGTCATGGCCAGCTGCTGCGCGCTGACGATCGCGAACTGCGCCGGGGGTACTGGCTGCCGGTCAACGCCGAGACCGACCGCACGACCTATTGGGTGCCCAACTCGGCCATCAACGATCACCTTGCCCTTCTGGACGCGCGCAGTGTCCTGGTTGTAGCCGACTCCTGCTACGGCGGCGCCATGTCAACTGATCCGGCCTCCTTGCTGACCGGCATCAATGCGCCGCTCAGCGAGGCCCTGGTCGAGCTGGGCCTTGAACGCCCTGCCCGCTACGTTCTCTCATCCGGCGGCCTGGCCCCCGTGCTTGATGTTGGCAGCGGGGAGCATTCCGTGTTCGCCCGGGCTCTGATCGACGTGCTTGAATCCAATCAGCAGTTGATGCGTGAGCAGGAACTGTTTACCGCGGTCAGTCAACGCGCCGAGCAGATCAGCGAACAGCTGCCGTTTGCCCAGCGACCTGAACTTCGTCCGATCCGTCCAGCCGGGCACGGTGCGGGCAGTTTCTTTTTTGTGCCCAGGGGCGAATAAAGGGGAGAACAGCACATGAACGCATACCGATCAGGATTCATCGCCCTGGCGATTGCTCTGCTGGGCCTCTCGTGCCCGACCCATGCCGACGTGTCCGACGAGGATACATTCAGGCCCATCTCGCTGGTCTTTGCCGAAGACCGACTGCCCAGCGCCGGCTGGACTGCGCTGGAAGCTGACCTTGATGGCGACGGCGCTTTGGATCTGGCGCTCGGTTTTCCGGTTGCGAACGCCGAAAAAGGCCAGTTATTCGTCCTTTTTGGTCCCCGCTCTGACTGGCCTGAGCTGAACAGCTTGAACGCATTGTCCGGGCTCCGCCATCTCAGTCTTGCAGGCGAGTGGCCAGGCGACCGTTTCGCCACGTCGCTGGCGCTGCTGCCTGCTGATGACCTTGGGCGACCTGCACAGCTGCTGGTCGGCGCTCCCGGAGACACGCGCCGCTACCGGTTTCGAACAGACCGGATCAATTTACCTGCTTAACCTGAGCACCGAAGACAAACTGCCATCCCTGGAACAGCTCGATGGCCTCCGAGGAACCCGTCTGCTGAGCGGCAATCAGCACAGCGGGCTTGGGCAACGAATGATTTTCGATGATCAGAAAGGTCCATCGCTTGCGATTCTCGAAGACGCGCCGTATTCGCTGCTCCTTCGAAGCGCACCCTCCCCGTCTGCAAGCAGCTTTCTCAGCAGCGATGTGCCGGGCAGCGCAGTGCTTCCGATCGGTCAGCTGCAGCAACTGATCGCACCGAAACATCTCCAGTTCTCAGCCTCGGGTGGACGGCTGCAGCACTTTGCAACGGGCCATCGACTTCAGGCCGAACACCAGCAGGACGCTCGGCTAACTCGATTGGTCTATTCGCCGGGCGCTGTGCAGGGCGCCCTGCCGCAGATCAATTTCGGCGATGGCATCGAAGATCAATTCGTCCTCACTGGCACGGCCCTGAATCTGGATTTCCAGATCTCTGATCCGACAACGCCGGCCGATCAATTGATTCTCGAGGTCGACCTCGACACCACCTCGCCACTGATCGAATTCAAATCCGTCGGGTTTACCGGCACAGGTGAGTTCCGAACGCTGATCATCGGCACCATCGCCGGCGAGCCGGACGGATCGACACCGGTTACCGTTCGCGTGCTCAATATTCAGGGACAATCTGCCGAAGCGCCATTTGTTCTGAACGTCATCAACAGCTCGGTCCCTGAAATCAACGCAGGCCTGGGCCTGACCGACGAAATCGTCATTCCGGGCGATACCCTGGTCAAGGACTTCCAAGTCACCGATCTTCTGTTCTTTCCGGACAACCTGAGCTATTCAGCCAGCTCTTCCAACCCGGCCCTTATTCCCCCAGCCTCCATCCTGTTCGACGGCGACGGATCACTGCGCCTGATCACCATTCCGACCGATCCTGCCAGCAATGGCCAGAGCCTGATCACGGTCGAGGTCAGCAATCCGCTGGCCCAGGTCGCGACCGCGGATTTTCTGGTGACGGTGGGAACGGTCGGGGGCGGCGCACCGTCCATCAACGGTGGCGCAGGCATCCCGGCCCAGTTCGTGACCGCAGGCCAGCAGCTTGATGTCCCGTTTACGAGGTGTCCGACCCCCAGGAAACGCCAGACACTCTCCTGGTGACGGCCGACTCCAGCGATCAGATACTGGTTCCCACCAGCGCGCTTGAGCTGCTTGGCACCAGCGCCAGCCGTTGCTGAGAATCCCGACCCTTGCCGGAACCGCAGGCACAACTGCCATCCTCACCCTGACCGTGACCAACAGTCAGGGACTGAGCGACGCTGCGACCTTCCCACTGACCATCCAGCAACGCAGCAGGCCCCTGCTCAATTTTGGCCAGCAAGTACCCGTGCTTACCGGCCAGCCGGGCGATGTCGTCGAATGGCAAGTAACTGTCGGCGATGTTTTCGACCCGCCCAGCGCACTGCAGCTGAGGGCTAGCAGCCTTTCGCCAGCGTTACTTCCCGATTCGGCCCTTACCTTGCTCGGATCAGCAACGACGCGCCTGTTGCGCGCTGCCGTCCCGCAGGATGCAGACGAGGGCACAGCCAGAATCCGGCTCGATCTGAGCAATACCGCGGGCCTGAGCACGAGTGATGTTCTCGAGTTAGTCATCGAGCTACCGGATGGCCCGATCATCAACGATGGTGAACCCCTGCCAGATCGAACCGTGGCCCCTGGCACACCGACGGTCGTCGATCTGCCGATTCTCGGGCCAGATGGTTCGCCTGGCGTCTTCGAAGTGACCGTGTTCTCGCTCGACCCCGAGGTACTGCCTAACGATGCCTTGCGCTTGCTTGGTGAGGGCGAAGATCTGCAGCTCGAGATCGACACCAGTCTCGGTCAGCCTGGAACGGCGCGCATTGTCGTCGAAGCGCGCGCACCGGATGGTGGCTTGTCCCGAACAAGCTTCCAGATCACCTTCGCTGCGGCGATAACCGAGCTTGAATTATCGAGCGAAACCGTTGACATCCAGTTCGGCGATCAGCGCTTCGTGCAGATCGAGGTCCGCAACACGGGCGAAAATCCCGCGGCGGCTGTGGACCTCAGGCTCAACGCCTCTGATGGGATCGAGCTGATCTCCACGCTGTCGCGTGCCCAAGATTGCGTGATTGATGATGACAACGTGGTCCGCTGCCAGGACCGGATCGGCGCCGGATGGAACTGCCAGGGCGGCCCACAGGCGCGCCGCTGCCAGATCGATGAACTCGCCGTCGATGGCCAGGCGATCCTGCTGCTGGGCAGAAGCGATCAATCCAGTGGAAGCGTCCTGATCGAAGTCGAGGCGAACAATGCCAATCCCAGCAACATCACCATCGAGTCGGGGGACTGAGCCATGACGCATCCCATCAAAACCCGGCATCTCCAAAATCTGACTACCCTGGTCGCCCTTGCCCTGCTGCTGAGCTCATCACAGGCACTGGCGCGCGCTTCAGGGCAGACCATCCAGGGCTGGGTAAGCCTGAGCGGTCAAGTCAGCCTCAGTCAGGGTCAGGGCCTGGCCGCTGAACTGGATTGTGAAAGCAACCCCGATCTGGCCTTCAGCTTTGCCGAAACGGCTAGCCCCGAACTACTCCAGCTCAATCTTGATGGACAGCGCCAGGGCCAGATCGCCGTTGAGCTGGTCATAACGGCCACCTGTGGCGACGGCTCGGCCAGCTTCAGCTACTTCCATGATTCCGAAATCGGCCTGCCCGGCTTCGGGCCCGGCATCACGGTTGCGCCGGCCGCCACACAGCTGACCTTGCCGCTGCAGCCGGGGGCGTCTCGAACGCTGATCGTCAACTATCAGATGGACGGTGAGCAGGCGCTTTCGAGCCGCTGGCGACTGATCGGTGAACAGATCACGTTCATCATCGGACAAACCCTGGGCCAGGCCAGCAAGCGCCGAGCCGTGGCGCAGGTCAATTTCAGGGGCAACGTAGTGGTACCCGATGATTTCACAGGTCGCCAGCTGCGACGCCTGCGAGATGCCGGGACCGCCCTCAACCGCGCTTGCCGTCGCGCTGAGGAAGGCACCCGCCTGGCCGAGGTCTGCCAGACCATCGAAGAACGCGCCACAAGCACCGAAAACCAGCAGCGCGCTGCCCGAGCCTTTGACGGCAACGCACTGGCCGCCATCACTCGCGGCGTCAAACAGGGCGGTGACATCCAGAATCGCAACGTCGTGCAGCGGCTGTCCGAGCGCCGCGGCGGCAGTCGGGGGTTCAGCGCCAGCGGCTTGAGCATCAGCCTCGACGGGCAGCGTTTCGATCAGCGTTTCCTGCCGATCAGCCTGCGCAACAACGACAGTTCCGGCGCAAGCACCTTGCTGGGTGAACGCTGGGGCGCTTTCATAAACGGTGATATTTCCATCGGCACTCGCGATGATCGGGAAAAGGAGCCCTCGCTGGACTTCGAGAGCTGGGGCATCACGGCCGGCATTGACTATCGATTCAACAATGGCAGCGTGATGGGCCTGGCCGCAGGCTACGGACAGAGCCAGGCCGATCTCGACACCGATGGTGGCGAAGTCGATTCCGACAGCTGGTCACTGCAGCTTTTCGGAACGCTGGACCTGATCGAGAACCTGTATGTCGACGCCACACTCGGCACCGTGCAGGGCAGCTTCGATCAGAATCGCGTGGTCGACCTGAGCGGCATCGGTTCCCTGACCCGCCAGATCGCATCGGGCTCCACGGACACCCAGGAATGGTCAGGCAGTGTCGCGCTGAACTATCGCTGGCTGCTCGATTCCGGCTGGATCCTCACCCCCTTCGCCAGCTTTCTCTACACCGATATCGAGGTGGATGGCTTCAGCGAGAGCGGCAGTGTTTTCGATTTCAGCTATCCCGATCAGTCGTTCGAATCCGAACAATGGTCGGTCGGCTTGCGTGCCAGTCGCGCCTTCAACCTCGAGCGCGGCGTGCTGCTCCCGTTCATGAATCTGAGCTGGCAGCATGAATCCGGCCTGGACGGCTACTCGGTTCAGCCCAGCCTGACCGGCACCACCATCCTCGGCCCGACCGTTGAAATCAACGATCCGGATCGAGACACCGGACGGGTCGAGATCGGCTTTTCCTTCGTGATGGCCAGCGGCAATCAGTTCTTCATCAACTACAGCGGCCTGATCCTGGACCGCGATGGCACCGAGAATGCCTTGTTTGTAGGCGCCAGACGGGAGTTCTGACCCGAAGCTCCAGCCGGCGCATGGTAACCTTGAGCAGTTAACGGTTGTGGCGTGATGCAGCCATCATGCCGCACTCCACTGATCTGCAAACAAGGAGCAATCGATGCGTAATGAGCTCGGCTGCCTTGACCAATTCGAGGCCAATGGCAAGACCTACACGTTCTACAGCCTGAACAAGCTCGCTCAAGACTACCCTGCTGTTCAGAAACTGCCCTATTCGCTGAAGGTTCTGCTCGAAAATCTCCTGCGCTACGAAGATGGCGTCAACATCACTCGCGGTGATATCGAAGCACTGATCGACTGGGACCCTCAGGCGACCCCGGACCAGGAAATCTCTTTCACGCCAGCCCGCGTCATCCTGCAGGACTTTACCGGCGTTCCCGCCATCGTTGACCTGGCCGCGATGCGCGATGCCATGAAGGCGCTCGGTGGTGATGCCAGCCAGATCAACCCGCTGTCGCCCGCTGAACTGGTCATCGATCACTCCGTCCAGGTCGACAATTACGGCAGCGCTGACTCGCTGGACCTGAACAACCGGATCGAATTCAAGCGCAACGAGGAACGCTACGCTTTTCTGCGCTGGGGCCAGGGCGCGTTCAACAATTTCAAGGTCGTTCCACCCAACACCGGCATCGTGCATCAGGTCAACCTCGAGCACCTCTCACGCGTGGTCTTCGGGGAGAAAATCGATGGTGAGTTGATGGCCTGGCCCGACACCGTTGTCGGCACCGACTCCCACACCACGATGATCAACGGCCTCGGCGTCCTCGGATGGGGCGTCGGCGGCATCGAGGCCGAAGCCGCCATGCTGGGTCAACCGATTTCAATGCTGTTACCCCAGGTCATCGGTTTCAAGCTGAGCGGCAAGCTGCCGGAAGGCGCGACCGCCACCGACCTGGTCCTGACCGTCACCGACATGCTCCGCGACCACGGCGTGGTCGGCAAGTTCGTCGAGTTCTTCGGTGATGGTCTGACGCATCTGCCACTGGCCGACCGAGCCACCCTGGGCAATATGTCGCCGGAGTTCGGCTCGACCTGCGCCATCTTCCCGATCGACAGCGAAACGATCCGCTACCTGAAGCTGTCAGGCCGCGACGACGAGCGTCTCGCGCTGGTCGAGCAGTACGCGAAAGCACAGGGGATGTGGCGTGAGGATGGGCAGGCACCCGCCTCCTACACCAATGTCGTCGAACTGGATATGGGCACCGTAGTGCCATCGCTGGCCGGCCCGAAACGGCCCCAGGACCGCATCGCGCTGACCGACGCCAAGCACGCCTTCATCCGGACCTGCGCTGAAATGACCCGGAAACGCGATGGAAACGAGGACGGCCAGTTCGCGGCGGAGGGCGGCGGAACCGCCGTCGGGCACGAGCAACCGGGCATAGCCGAGGTCGAGTACAAGGGCGAGAAATTCATCCTCAAGGACGGCGCCGTGGTGATCGCCGCAATCACCTCATGCACCAACACATCCAACCCGGCCGTCATGCTCGGTGCCGGCCTGCTGGCCCGAAATGCCGTAGCCCGAGGCCTGAAGGTCAAACCCTGGGTCAAGACCTCGCTGGCCCCGGGCTCGAAGGTGGTCACCGACTACCTCGAGGCCGCGAAGCTCGACGACGACCTCGAAGCGCTGGGTTTCTATACCGTCGGTTATGGTTGCACGACCTGCATCGGCAACTCAGGCCCGCTGCCCGAACCGATCGAGAAAGCAATCCGTGAGCACGAGCTGGTCGTCGCGTCGGTGCTGTCGGGTAACCGCAATTTCGAAGGCCGCATCCACGCCGAAGTCCGAACGAACTACCTGGCCTCGCCGCCGCTGGTGGTCGCCTATGCGATCGCCGGCCGCATGGACATCGACCTGATCCACGAGCCCCTGGGCCAGGACGCAGACGGCAAGGACGTGTTTCTCAAGGACCTCTGGCCGGACGCCCACGAGCTGCACGATTTCATTCGCGAGACCGTCACCGAGGAGAGCTTCGAACGCAACTACGCCAGCGTCTTCGAGGGCGATGCGCGGTGGAAGTCCATGGACACGCCGACCGGCGAGATGTTCGCCTGGTCGGATGACTCGACCTACGTGCAGAATCCGCCCTACTTCGAGGGCATAACCATGGATCTGCCCGAGATCGGCGCGATCCGGGGCGCTCGTTGCCTGGCCAGACTCGGCGATTCGGTCACCACCGACCACATTTCGCCCGCGGGTGCCATCAAACCGGATTCCCCGGCCGGCCGGTACCTCCAGGACCATGGCGTCTCACCCGTCGACTTCAACAGCTACGGGTCGCGCCGCGGCAACCATGAAGTGATGATGCGCGGCACCTTCGCCAACGTGCGGATCAAGAACGAGATGGCCGAAGGCACCGAGGGCGGCTTCACCACCCACGTGCCCTCCGGCGAAGTGATGCCGATCTACGATGCCGCGATGAAGTACCAGGCAGAGGGAACGCCGCTGATCGTGCTCGGCGGCAAGGAATACGGCACCGGTTCGTCGCGCGACTGGGCCGCCAAGGGCACGCGGTTGCTGGGCGTCAAGGCCGTGATCTGCCGAGAGCTTCGAGCGCATCCACCGCTCCAACCTGGTCGGCATGGGCGTGCTGCCGCTGAATTTCATCGAAGGTGAATCACGCGACACTCTTGGGTTGACCGGTTTCGAGACCTACGCGATCGAGGATCTCGACATCGGCAATTCCAGTGAGGCGACCGTGATCGCCACCAACGACGACGGGAAGGAAACCCGCTTCAAGGTCCGGGTGCGACTGGATACGCCGAAGGAAGTCGAGTACTACCGCCATGGCGGCATCCTGCACTACGTCCTCCGGCAGATGGCCGGCGGCGATCCTGGCGCGGCTCAGAAAGCCGCCTGACCTGGCCGCAAGGTGATGGAGAGCCCGCCGACCCGGCGGGCTTTTTCGTTTCCGAGCATCGCAGCGCCTCGAGCGGGCCGGATCGGCACGCCAAACGGCGGTGTACTCAGGCACCCTCCTCGTCGAAATCGAGATAGACCGGCAGCTCGTGATTGCGCTGGTGATGAAAGATCAGCTGGGTTTCGATGTGATCCACCTCGGGCCGCTCGGTAAAGGCGGTCAAGGCCAGGTCGCGCAAATGGGCCGAGTCGCGCACCGCCACATGCACCAGGTAGTCGTTGGCGCCAGCGACGTGGAACAGGGTGACGACCTCCGCGAGGCCCTCCAGATGCGCCGCGAAGGCTTCGACTTCGGCCCGCGCATGGCGACTCAGGCGAACCGCGACCATGGCCTGCAGACCGATGCCGAGCACGTCGGGATCGATATCGGCGTGGTAACCGGTCAGCACCCGTGCCAGGCGCAATCGGCGAACGCGCTCGAGACAGGACGAGGGCGCGAGACCAACCTGACGGGCCAGATCCTTGTTCGATATCCGAGCATTCTTTCGAAGACAGCGAAGAATTCGAATATCCGTCTCGTCCAGCGGGAATTTTTTGCGCATTTTCGAATTTACTTCGGAGATGAATTCCTGAGCCTAATTGCATTCTACATTAAAGCTCTTTTTCCGCATCTGGAGCCCAGCGTGAAACATCCCGAACCCTTCAGCCACACCGATGCCGTCCATGGCGGCCGCACCGACCTGCGCGCACTGGGCGTCCATGCCCCACCCGTGGATCTGTCGTCCACCTACCCGATCACCGACCCCGAAGGCGCTACCGCCAGCCTGGATGCACTGGTCGAGGGCCAGGCGAACGCCGCCGAGCCCGTTTACTCGCGCCTGCACAATCCGACGGTGGCCCGCTGGGAGCAATCGCTCGCCCGGGCCGAGGGCGCCGAAGCCGCCGTCAGTTTTGCCTCCGGTATGGCGGCGCTGACCGCCTGTCTGCTGAGCCTGCCGCCGGAACGTCGTCATCTGGTGGCCGTGCGACCCGTCTACGGCACCAGCGATCACCTTCTGGACTCGGGCCTTCTGGGCACACGAGTGAGCTGGGCGCGGCCGGACCGGGTTGCTGATCATCTGCGGCCCGACACGGGACTGGTGATTATCGAGACGCCGGCCAACCCTACTCTCGCCCTGATCGATATCGCCGAGATCGTCGCTCAGGCCGGCGATGTGCCCGTGCTCGTGGACTCGACCTTCGCCACCCCCGTCCTCCAGCAGCCACTGGCCTGCGGAGCCGCGATGGTGCTCCACAGCGCAACCAAGTTCCTCGGCGGTCACGGCGATGTCCTCGCCGGCGTCATCGCCTGCAGCGAAGAACGAGCCCGCGCCTTGCGGCAGGTCCGCATCGCCACCGGTGCCGTGCTCCATCCCTGGGCGGCCTTTTTGCTGCATCGATCGATGCCGACGCTTCGCCTGCGGGTCGAACGCGCCCAGCAGACGGCCAGAACGCTCGCCCTGCGCCTGGACCAGCACCGCGGCGTCAAGCAAGTCCACTACCCCGGCCTCGCCGGCCAGGACCCCAAGGGCCTGATCGGGCGCCAGATGCGGGGCCCGGGAACCGTGCTTGCCTTCGAGCTGGACGATCAGGACCAGGCCAGGATCATTCTGGGATCACTTGAATTGATCACGCCGGCGGTCAGCCTGGGCTCGGTCGATACGCTGATCCAGCATCCCGCCTCGCTGACCCATCGAGTCGTCTCTGAACAGGACCGCCTGAACACCGGTATTTCTCCTGGCCTGCTGAGGCTTTCGGTCGGGCTTGAAGAACCGGAGGATATCTGGAGCGATCTCGAGCAGGCGCTGGGTCTGCTCGACCAACGGTCACATCGAGCTGCCTGAGCCGGTTCCCGACGCGATCCGGGCGGAGACCTTCCCGCAGGGTGCTCCCACGCCACTGCGGGAAGACTCCGGGCCGATTCCGAAACTGCGGACGAAAGCGGGCCGATCCGTGCGAACCATTCACATTCTTGATGCCGATCTGAGACAATAAATGTTCCATACCTTCCAGGATCGAACGAATGTTCAGACTATTCCAGCTTGGCCTGATCATGGTGCTTGCGGCCGCCTCCATCGGATTGCATGCGCAGGATCCCGTTCCGACTCGCGCCTTCTTCGACAGCGCGAAAGTCACCAACATGAAAATCTCACCCGACGGCGAGCATGTGGCATTCACCTTCGAAGAAGGTTCGGAAGTGCGGCTGGCCGTACTTGATCTCGACAGCAGCGCGATCACCGCAAGCTTCGGCTTCGGCGACAATCAGCACGTCTTCAACTTCTGGTGGGGCAGCAATACGCGGGTACTGATGTCGGTCGGCGAGCGCACCGGCAACCTCGACAATCTCGGCCGTCCCGCACACCTCTACGCGGCCAATATCGACGGCAGCCAGCGCCAGCAGATCTTCGAAGTCGCGACCTCCGGCTATCAGGTTCTTCACACCCTGCCCGACGACGACGAGCATGTCCTCATCGCACGTCGCCACTTTGCCGACGGCGGTGTCCCCAAGGGGAATCTCCTCAATATCTACGACGGCGACATGCGCTACCTCGCCGACCAGCCGGTCAGTGACAACCTGATCGCCATCATTCCTGACAACAGTGGCGAACTGCGAGTGGCCGCCGAGCTCATCCAGGGCGATGCCATGGACGACCGGGAACTCAACCTGTTCGTCAAACGCGGCGAAGACAACTGGCAGCGTCTGCGCATCCCGTCCGTACGCCAGACCGTCAGCATCGACTTGATTGGCTTTTCGGCCGACAACAGCCAGGCCTTTTTCGTCTCCAACCACGATATGCCGACAGACGATCGTTCGGGCGTGTTCCGCTATGATTTCGCGACCAACGAGATCGAGTTTCTATATCGGCACTCCGACGTCGACATCGGCGGCAGCCTGGTCGGCCATGACGGCGAAGTCCTGGGCGTGGTGACCAACCTCGGCCCGTCCACCTACACCTTCTTCGATGACCTGGCGGATTCGAACGAAGACGCCGTGCTGATGCGCCGCCTGGCGGCTTCGTTCCCGCAGGACAATGTTCGGCTGATCTCCTTCAGCGGTGACGGCAGCCTCGCCATCGCCTCGGTCTTCGGCGACCGCAATCCCGGTGAGTTCTTTCTGTTCAACACCGAGACCCTGCAGGCCCGCTTCCTGGCCGCTCGACTCCCCGAACTGCCGAAGGATCGGCTGGTCCCGATGGAGGCGGTCCGCATCGAAGCCCGCGACGGCTTGGAATTGCATGCCCTGCTCACCCGGCCGGCGGATCAGCAGGAAAACCTGCCGCTGATCGTCAACGTCCACGGCGGACCCTTCGGTATCGTCGATCTGTGGGGCTACAACGGCGAAGCCCAGTTCTTCGCCCACCACGGCTACGCAACCCTGCAGGTCAATTTCCGCGGCTCCGGCGGCCGCGGTGAGGACTTCATCGCCATGGGACGGCGTGAATGGGGCGGCGAGATGCAGGACGATGTAACCGACGCCACGCGCTGGGCCATCGAGCAAGGCATTGCCGACCCCGAGCGGATCTGCATCTACGGGGGCAGCTACGGCGGGTATGCCACCCTGATGGGCGTGATCAAGGAGCCGGAACTCTATGCCTGTGGCGTGGGCTACGTCGGTGTCTACGATCTGACCTGGTTCCGCGAAGGCGACGGCTCGGACTTTTCCCGCGGCACCAGCCGTGTAGCGCGCGCCAACTTCGAGCGCTTCATGTCGACGATGGTCGGGGAAGACCCGAATTCGCTGCGCCCCGTCTCACCCGTTCATCATGTCGACAAGATTCAGGCTGAACTCTTCATCGTCCACGGCGGCAACGATGTACGCGTGCCGGTAGGCCATGCTTACCGCTTGCGCGACGCGCTGGACGACATCGACAAGGACTATGAGTGGATGATCAAGGAGAAAGAGGGCCACGGCTTCTTCAACGTCGACAATCGCGTTGAGCTCTATGACGCAATGCTGACCTTCTTCAATCGCCACATCGGACCCTCCCGACGCCAGGTCGCCTCCGATTAAGCTGGTTATACTTTGAAGGTGGGCTGACTTTTTCTGTCGGCCCGCCTTTTTGTTGGTCCAAGGGAGTTTGCCAAGGTGTCTCGATCCGAACCGTTCAAAATGCCGCACACGCTGGTCCTGATGTTCGCGCTGATGATTCTGGCGCTGGTCATGACCTGGATCCTCCCGGCAGGCAGTTTCCAGACCGAGGTCAACGACGCCGGACGCGAAGTGGTCATCGCCGGCACCTATGAAGTGATCGAGGACCACCCGGCCCTCTCGCCACTGGAGTTGTTTACCGCTATTCCGCGCGCCCTGGGACAGGCCCAGGACATCATCTTCTTCGTGCTGCTGATCGGCGGCGCGCTGGCCGTGGTCCGGGCCACCGGCGCCATCGACGCCCTGCTCGGCTGGATGATCCATCATTTCGGCAATGCACCGCGCTCGCTGATTGCCGTCGGTGTGTTCATCTTCTCCTTCGGCTCGGCCACAATCGGCATGGCGGTGGAGTACGTGCCGCTGGCCGCCATCCTGATCGTGCTGTGCCGGGCCATGAAGATGGACACGGTGGCAGCGATCGGCATCGTTGTGGTCGGTTACGGCATTGGTTATGGTGCTGCCATCACCAATCCCTTCACCCTGGTCATTGCTCAAAACGTCGCAGAGCTTCAACCGATCTCCGGATTGGCCTACCGCATCTGCTGGTACGTGCCCTTCGTGCTGATCGGCGCGCATCATGTCTGGTCGTACGCGCTGCGGGTTCAGGCTGACCCCTCCAGGAGCCTGGTCGCCGACATTGCCGAGGCCCAGCCGCCGGCGCACGTCGATCCGCCCGAATTCAACCGCATGCGCGCCATCGTGCTGAGCGTCGCCTTCGCCTCGCTGCTGGTGATGGTCTGGGGTGTAACCCAGAAGGGCTGGTATCTGAACGAGTTGAGCGCACTGTTCGTGGCCGTGGCCATTCTGGTCGGCATCATCGGCCGCATGAGCTTCGACAAGATGGCCATCGAGTTCAGCAAGGGTGCGGCGGAACTGGCGGCAACCGCCCTGCTGATCGGCTTTGCCCGCGGCATTTCCTTGATCATGGAAGACGGCATGATCCTTCACACCATCATCAATGCGATGTCCAGTCCCCTGGTGGGACTGCCGGCCGAAGTGTCCGCGGTCGGCATGCTCGGCATTCAGAGCATCATGAACATCTTCGTCGCCTCCGGCAGCGGCCAGGCCTATCTGACCATGCCTCTTATGGCGCCGATCGGTGATCTGGTCGGCATCGAGCGCCAGGTCGCCGTCCAGGCTTTCCTCTATGGCGATGGCTTCATGAACATGATCGTTCCCACCAATGCCGTACTGATGGGTCTGATCGGCGTCGCGGGTATTCCCTATTCACGCTGGTTCCGTTTCATCTTTCCGCTGATCCTCAAACTGCTGGTCGTGGCCGCCATATCCATGGTGGTGGCGGTTCGCATCGGTTATAGCTGACCGACTCGGCCGCTGCGGGACCGAAGAGCAAGCGAGAAAAATGCGTTGCGAGCCTGAAAACAGGCTCAGTCAACGTAGAGGGAACTGACCGACTCGCCTTCAGACATTCGACGAATGGTTTCGGCCAGCATCTGGGCGACCGAGAGTTGGCGAATACGATCACAGGCGGCCGCGCGTTCACTCAGGGGAATGGTGTCGGTGACCACGATCTCATCCAGGCGTGAGCCTTCGATATTGTCAATCGCCCTGCCCGACAGTACGGGATGGACGCAGTAGGCTACGACCCGTCGCGCACCCTTGTCCTTGAGTGCGGCGGCCGCAGCGCACAAGGTGCCAGCGGTATCGATCATGTCATCGACGAGAACGCAGATCTTGTCTTCAACATCCCCGATCAGATTCATCACCGTGGCTTCGTTGGCCCGCGGACGACGCTTGTCGATGATGGCCAGATCAGTATCAAGCCGCTTGGCGATGGCGCGTGCACGGACCACGCCACCCACATCCGGTGACACCACGATGATTTCATCCGAGGTGTAGTGCTTCCAGATATCGGCCAGGGTCAGTGGTGAGGCATAGACGTTATCCACCGGCACATCGAAAAAGCCCTGAATCTGATCCGCGTGCAGGTCGACAGTCACCACGCGGTCGGTGCCGATCGTACTGATCATCTGTGCTGCGACCTTGGCCGTGATCGGAACTCGCGAAGAACGCGGACGACGATCCTGGCGCGCATAACCGAAGTAAGGAATCACGGCGGTCACACGGGCCGCGGATGCGCGCTTGAGGGCATCCACCATGACCAGTAGTTCCATGAAATTCTCTGCCGAAGGCTGGCAGGTTGGCTGCACCAGATAGGTGTCGCGACCGCGAACGTTTTCCATGATTTCGACGGCCACTTCGCCGTCGCTGAAGCGACCGACATTGGCTCGTCCCATGGGGACACCGAGGCATTCGGCGATGGACTGGGCCAATACCGGATTGGCGGTTCCGGCGAAAACCATCAGGGACGACTGGGTCACGACTACTCCCGATTCTGACGCTCACGATGAACGTCTTTGGCCTCAAGTCCGATCAAGCAAGCAAACACTCAATAAGAATGGCTGGGACGGCAGGACTCGAACCTGCGAATGCGGGGATCAAAACCCCGTGCCTTAACCAACTTGGCGACGTCCCAGTAGAAAACTGCTCGGTCAAGCCCGCTCGGACTCAACCCGCCTTGATCAGGGTCGCATTATAGCGATTTTGTTTCAGGGTTGAACCCCGAATTGCCAATTCCTCAGCACCATTCGCACACGATAGGGGTCACTTTCGGCCTGAAGACGACTGGGAAGCACGGTGTTTTCGAAATCGCTGTAGCGCTGAAACTCCAGTGTCCAGGGCGGTGATTCGGCCAGCGCCAGCGTGCCATCCTCGGCATACCGGGTCAGCGTGGTCCGATCCGGCGGCACCAGACCGCGGACCCACCAGGCCAGATCCCGAACGGGAATCGGCCAGCCCACGGCGGCCTCGACCAGAGGATCGGGATTCCGGCCGCTGAGCCGATCGACATCACTGCCTTCCAGCACCGCCTGCCGATCGTCGAACACCAGACGCCACTGCCGACCGCCGGCCAGCGTTCGCAAGGCAATTTCGTTCCGAGCGCCTTCGGCCTTCCATTGAAAGGACAGCGAACCGCCCCGCTCGCCATCTGACAACGCCACCCGGCCCGAGACCGACCAGTTGGGGTGGGCCTCGAACAAGGCCTCCCGCTCGGCCAGCCAGGCCCCCTGATCGCGAACTTCGCGACTGGCACAGGCCGACAGCAAAGCCGCCAGCACGGCCGACAGCAGGACCTTGCCGGTCATGGCCCTCACTCAGCGTCAGTGCTCAGGCGCTGATGAGTTTCGATCACGATCGGCACATCGGGATGCGCTTGAAGCAGTGTATCCATAAGCGCCATCGCTTCGTCCCGCTGCCCGTCGAAGAACAGGACCTCAGCCAGATGCGCAGCGATTTCGGGGTTGTCATCCAGTTCATGGGCGCGCCGCAGGTAGGTCAGCGCCTCCTCCAATCGACCCATTCGATACAGCACCCAGCCCATGGAATCGAGGGTCGCGGGGTCATCAGGCTGGAGTTCGAGTGCGCGCTCGATCAGGCGCAGCGCCTCAGAGTGTCGGCGAGTCTGATCGGTCAGGGTGTAGCCCAGGGCATTCAGCGCCATGGCATTGTCGCCGTCCATCTGGATGATGCGACGCAGGTCCTGCTCGGCCAGCTCGAGGCGATCGGCATCGACGGCGCAGAGGGCTCGCGAATACAGCAGCCAGATGCTGCTGGGCTGCTCTCTGAGCACCCCGCTAAGGACCTCGACACACTCGTCGGCGCGATTGTCATTACGCAACAGTTCAGCCTCGGTCAACCAGGATTGCTCGATCAGCTCGGCATCGTCACCCAGGCGAACGGCTCGCAGCAGATTGCGCGCCGCCATCAGCTCACCCGTGCGACCCTGGATTCCGGCGCGACGCAGTAGTGCGCGATTGGCGTTCGGCCCCTCCTGAACTCGCTCATACCAGGCCAGGGCCTCTGCATTAAGGTCCAGAAGCTCGGCAAGAAAACCGGTCAGATAGGCATGTTCAAGCGGGTCTTCAGGATTCTCCAGATCGGCAAGCCGCTGCCAGCTGGCCTTTGCCCCAGCCAGATCGTCGATCTCGAACTGGTACAGGCCCAAGGTGTAAAGCGTCCCGGTGGAGGCGGCCGACGCCGACAGCAAGGCAATGGCATCGTCCCCGCGTTCCATCTGGCGCAGCACTTCGGCCTGGGCCAGCGCGAGCTGGGTGTTGTCCGGATCAAGCTCCCGGGCCCGGGCATAAAATCCTAATGCTGATTCAAAGTCATCATTCGCCGCCGCCAGCTGCGCGGCCCAGATCTGACGATCGACATTGTCACTACCCTCGGCCGCTGAACGAGCCAGCTCGAATGCCGCCTCAGGCTGGCCGAGTTGCCACAGCAGCAGGCTGCGGCTTTCCAGAACCTGCTCGGCTTCAGCGTCCGGCATGCGCTCGATCAAGGCGTCCATGACCGCAAGCGCGTCTGCGTCGTCTTCGGCCGAGGCAATCAGCAGGGTGACCTCACGCCAGGCCTCGGAGGCGTCATCCGCTGATCGAATCATCGGAGTTATCTCGCGAGCGGCGGAATCCGCCTCGCCCTGATTGATGAGACCCAGAATCACCAGCTGATCGGCGGCATTCGAGTCAGTGTCGAGCTGCTGCCAGCGCCGCGCCGCCAAGGTCACCCCCTCCCAGTTACCGACCTGCATCGCAAGGCTTACGGCCTGCCTGGCCAGATCCGGGTTGTCCGATAACAGGGCGGCCTCATAGGCGTGGCCATAGGCGTCGGTATAGTTGCCATCGCTGCTGAGACGCTCGGCCGCCAGCGCGTGAAACAACAGATCTGGATCCAGGTCGTCTGCCGATGGGGGTGTATCGCGATTGCTGCCAGAAGCCTGAGCCGGTGATGGCCCGGAATCCGCTTCGTTCATTGCATCATGGTCCCGCTCCTGAGTCGTGCAGGCTGACAGCAGGCACACGACCAGTGCCAGCGCTGCAATCTTGTTGCACTGTTGACACATCCGTACGAGAATGGGGAGTTTGTTTGGTATTTTGTTCTGCATGTCGCTTTTCGTCTTGGGAATCAGTCACCAGACCGCTCCGATCGCTATTCGCGAGCGCCTGGCGTTCTCCGCTGAGCAGTTGCCTGGAGCCCATCTTGGCCTGTCTGCGGTGCCGTCTGTGGAAGGCTGCGCCATTCTCAGCACGTGCAATCGAACGGAGCTGTACCTGTCTGGATCGAAGACTACCATGCGCGCCGCCTCTGATTGGTTGCATGACTGGCACGGCCTCGCCCCCGGTCAGTTCCAGGAGCATCTCTACCAACTCGAACAATCCGCCAGCCTGTTTCATCTGATCAAAGTGGTCAGCGGCGCTGACTCGATGATCATCGGCGAACCGCAGGTTGCCGGACAGGTCAAGCAGGCCTGGCAGCTGGCGGCTGAATCGAACACCCTCGATACACGGCTGGATAGGATGTTCCAGCACGCTTTCGCCGGAGCCAAACGCGTTAGGACCGAGACCGATATCGGTCGTGATCCGGTCACCCTGCCGTTTGCGGCGCTGCGCCTGGCGCGACAGATTTTCGGACCGCTGGACGGCCGCTCTGCTCTCCTGGTCGGCGCCGGTGAAATCATCGAAGACTGTGCAAGGCATTTCAAGGACGCCGGACTCGGCCGGATGACCATCGTCAATCGTTCGATTGATCGGGCGCGCGAGCTGGCCAGCCGTTTCGATGCCAACAGTGAAGGCCTCGACAGCCTTGATCGCCTCCTGCCCGAACACGACCTGCTGGTCGCCTGCACGGCCAGCGGCCAGGCCGTCGTGACCCACGCCATGCTCAATCAGGCGCTGACCAGGCGCCGACGGCGGCCACTGTTCGCGCTGGATCTGTCGGTGCCGAGAAACATCGAACCCAAGGCCTCCGAGCTCAAGGATCTGTTTCTCTACACCATCGATGACCTGCACGGCATTATCGAAAAGAACCAGCAGAAGCGACAGGACTCCTTGCGCCAGGCCATGACATTGATCGAATCTGAAGTAATGGCCTTTGAGCGCTGGCTGCACCTGCATGATTCCAGCGCCACGCTCAAGCAACTGCGTCAACGTGCCCAGATCGAACGCGACATCCTGCTGGAGCAGGCTCGAGCCCAGATAGCGGCCGGCAGAAGCCCGGAAGATGTGCTGCAGCGTTTCGGTCATCGTCTGGTCAATCGCCTGCTGCACGGGCCCAGCATCCGTATGCGCCAGGCAGCCGAACAGTCGGATGAAGAACTTCTGGCTGCCGCACGTTTCTTCTTTCAGGACGACGAGCAATGAATCCGGGAATCCAGGAGCGCCTGATCCAGGCCCGCGAACGCTTCGAGGAAGTGGAGCTGCTGCTATCAGACCCGGAAATCATTTCCAATCGTCAGCGCTTTCAGGATCTGTCGCGCGAATATGGTGATCTGGAACCCATCATTCAGGTGCTGCGCGAATTCGAGACCAGTCAGCAGGCCGCGCGGGACGCCACGGAAATGGCCCGTGAAGATGACCCTGAGATCGCCGCCATGGCCGCAGACGAGCTGCGCAAAGCCCAGGCCGATCAGCGAGATCTGGAACAACAACTGCAGACCCTGCTGCTGCCCAAAGACCCCAACGATTCGCGCAATATCTTCCTTGAGGTGCGCGCGGGTACCGGCGGTCAGGAGGCCGCGATCTTTGCGGGCGACTTGTTTCGCATGTACAGCCGCTTTGCCGAACATCAGGGCTGGCGGGTCGAGATCCTGTCAGCTCAGGACAGCGAGGCCGGCGGATTTCGCGAAGTCATTGCCAGAATCATCGGCAGCGGGGCCTATTCGCGGCTGAAATTCGAGTCAGGCGCACATCGGGTGCAGCGCGTACCGACCACGGAGTCTCAGGGACGAATCCATACCTCGGCCTGCACGGTCGCGATTCTTCCTGAAGTGGATGGAATCGATGCGGTCGACATCAATACCAACGACCTGCGCATTGATACTTACCGATCCTCCGGCGCCGGCGGTCAGCACGTCAACACTACCGACTCTGCCATCCGCATCACGCACCTGCCGACCGGTATCGTGGTCGAGTGCCAGGACGAGCGATCACAGCACAAGAACAAGGCTCGGGCGATGAGCCTGCTGAGCGCGCGCCTGCTCGAAGCAGAACAGGAAAAGCAGCGCAGTGAGCAAGCCGCAGACCGCAAGCTTCAAGTGGGCTCAGGCGACCGCTCCGAGCGCATCCGAACCTACAACTATCCGCAAGGCCGGGTCACCGATCATCGCATCGGACTGACCTTGTACGACCTCGACCGCATCATGGATGGCGAGCTGGAACCGGTACTCCAACCGCTGACCGAGGCCTATCAGGCCGATCTGCTGGCAGAGATCGGCGGATGAGGCAGACCACGCTGGAGCTGCAGACTCTCGGCCGAGCGCTTTACCGCTTCGACCCGCAGGTCAATGACTGGCTCGATCGCGGGCAGGTAGGGGCCGGCCTGTGTCATGTGTTTATCCAACACACCTCAGCGTCTCTGATCATCACCGAAAACGCAGATCCCGATGTTCACAAGGATCTGGAGATGTGGATGAGCGATGCCGTCATCGACGGCGACCCGCGTTTCGCCCACGATGCGGAAGGTCCTGACGACATGTCAGCACATATCCGCAGTGTTCTCACCCACACCTCGATCAACCTGCCCGTCATGCACGGCAAGCTGGCGCTGGGCACCTGGCAAGGCCTTTATCTCTGGGAACATCGTAGCCATCCCCAGATGAGAAAAATCGTGCTGACGCTGGTCTGAAAACTGAAGAAACAGTGAAGATCCAGCCGGCTTAGGAGTTACAATATAACGTCCTCGAAGCCCAAGGTGTAGGCATGGAACTTGACCCCCTTTTACTGTCTCGAATCCAGTTTGCATTCGTCGTCTCATTTCACGCGATCTTTCCGGTTTTCACGATCGGACTGGCGTCCTACATTGCGGTACTCGAAGCGATAGCGTTTCGCACCCGCAATCCGGTTTATCAGAAACTTTCTCAATTCTGGATCAAGATTTTTGCCATCGTTTTCGGCATGGGCGTGGTCTCGGGAATCGTCATGGCGTTCCAGTTCGGCACCAACTGGAGCGTCTTTTCCTACTCTGCGGCCAACTTCCTCGGCCCGGTCCTAAGCTATGAGGTTGTGACCGCCTTCTTCCTTGAAGCCACCTTCCTCGGGGTGCTTCTGTTCGGCCGCAACAAGGTGCCACCCGGCCTGCATCTGTTCGCGGCCTGCATGGTGGCAATCGGAACATTCATCTCGTCCTTCTGGATTCTTGCCGCCAACAGCTGGATGCACACCCCGGCTGGCGTCAATTTCGAAGACGGTATGGTCCAGATGACGTCCTGGACTCAGGCCATATTCAATGCCTCGCTCCCCTATCGCTTTGCCCACATGGCGCTGGCCTCCTTCATCACTGGTGGTTTTGTGGTTGCTGGCGTCAGCGCCTGGTATCTGCTCAACGGACGCAACCCCAGATCCAGCCGTAAAGCGCTGCGGATGTGCGTGATTCTGCTTGCCGTTGCCACCCCACTTCAGCTGTTCGTCGGCGACCTGCACGGCCTCAACACCTTTGAACATCAGCCGATGAAGGTGGCGGCGATGGAGGGCCATTGGGAAACCAAGCAAGGTGCCCCGCTTATCCTGTTCGCCATTCCTGATGCGGATAACGAGACCAACCACTTCGAAATCAAGATTCCGAAGCTGGCCAGCCTGATCCTGACCCACAGCCTTGACGGCGAAGTCCCGGGACTGCTGGAAGTCCCCGCCGAAGATCGACCACCCGTCGGCCCGGTATTCTGGAGTTTCCGAATCATGGTCGGGCTGGGCATGCTCTTCATTGCCGTCGCCCTGACCTGTGCATTCCAGCTGTGGCGAGGACGTCTGTTCGAATCAACCCGGCTGCTGCGAGTGCTGACCTGGATGATTCCCCTGCCCTTCGTTGCGGTGCTCGCCGGCTGGTTCGTTACCGAGATCGGCCGACAGCCCTGGATCATCTATGGCCTGCTACGCGTCGAGGATGCGGTAACACCGTCCCTGACCGGATGGATGGCCTTGCTGTCTCTGGTCGGCTATATCAGTGTCTATGCCGTGGTCTTCAGTGCCGGGCTGGTGTATCTCAGGCGCGTCATTAATACCGGTCTCGACCCGATAGATGCTGCCGACGAGGATAAATCAGCAACGCCAAAGCGGCCCTGGTCGGCGGTTCCTGCCGATCTCGTCGAACCGCCTTCTCTGCGTCCGGGAGCCTGATCATGGAACTCATCGATCTGACCTTGATATGGGTAGGAATCATTGGTCTGGGCATCTTCATGTATGTCCTGATGGACGGCTTCGATCTGGGTGTCGGCATCCTGTTTCCGTTTGCGCCCGACGATGAGTCCAGAGACGCCATGATGAATTCGGTCGCTCCGGTCTGGGACGGTAACGAAACCTGGCTGATTCTTGGCGGAGCCGGTCTGCTGGCCGCCTTCCCCTTGATCTATGCGGTCTTCTTGCCGGCCCTGTATATCGGCGTCTTTCTCCTGCTTGCCGGTTTGATTTTCAGAGGCGTGGCGTTCGAGTTCCGCTTCAAATCCGGCGCACGCCGCTACTGGTGGGATCGCGCTTTCTTCGGTGGCTCGACCGTGGCCTCTTTTGCCCAGGGCGCGGTTGTTGGCGCCTACATCCAGGGTTTCGAGACTGAAGGCTTCCAGTATGTCGGTGGTCCGATGGACTGGCTGACCCCATTCACCGTGATGACCGGACTGGGTGTCGTCGCCGGCTATGCGCTGCTCGGCGTGACCTGGACAATCCTCAAGACCGAAGGCCACACGCAGGACTGGGCCTATCGACTCGCACCCTGGCTGCTTGGGACCGTGATGAGCTTTTTCATTGTGGTCAGCCTGTGGACGCCGCTGGCCCACGAGCGGGTGATGAGCCAATGGTTCGACAAGCTGAGCTGGCTGTGGATTTTCCCCACACTGACGATTTCCCTGTCCTTGTGGGTCCTGCAGCGCTTGCGCATGCGCGCCGAGGTCTCGCCCTTCCTCGGCTGCATGGGGCTGTTCGCGATGTTCTATCTCGGCCTGCTGATCACTCAGTGGCCTTACGCCGTGCCGCCCAATTACACCTTCTGGGATGCGGCTTCCGATCCAGGCAGTCAGCTGTTCCTGTTGATCGGGGTGCTGTTCCTGATTCCGGTCATTCTGGTCTACACCGCCTGGACCTACTGGGTGTTCCGCGGCAAGGTCGATAGCAGTGGCTACGGCCACTGACCCTAGCAGCATCCCCAACGATGCGCGCTGGCTAAACAATCAGGCACCAGGCTGGCTGAAGCCCGTCGCGGCGAGCCTTGCCCTGGTAGAAGGCAGCCTGCTGCTGGGGCAGGCAGGCCTGATCGCGCTGGTTCTGGGGCGCGTCCTGACCGCCCAGGCGGCGCTGGCCGAGCAAACGGCCCCGATGATCGGACTGATCGCGATCGTCATTGCTCGCAGCCTGGTTCACGCAGTACGCAGCTCGCTGGCTGAGCGCGCATCGGCTCAGATACGGCAGCGCCTGCGAGATCAGCTGTTCCGACGCCTCTGCCGGAGCGATCCAGCCCACGGCGCCGACTTCGAAACCGGCGCGCTGGCGCACCAGCTGGTTGACCGTGTCGACAAACTCGATCCCTACTTCTCACGCTTCCTGCCGCAACAATTCTCGGCCCTGCTGATTCCGCTTCTGATCGTCCTTGCGGTCAGCTGGATCAACTGGCTGGCCGGCCTGCTGCTGGCGATCGCCGCACCCATCATTCCCGCCTTCATGGCCCTGATCGGAATCGGCGCTGAACGCCTGAGTCGAGATCAGGCCACGGTCACCGCGCGCCTGTCCGGACTCTTTCACGACCGCTTGCGCGGGCTGAGCGCCATCCAGCGCTTCGGCGCCTCGGATCGAGTTATCGACTGGCTGACGACTGCAGCGCAGGACTATCGAGAGCGCACGATGAAGGTGCTAAGGCTGGCGTTTCTGTCGTCTGCCGTGCTGGAATTCTTTGCCGCAGTAGCCATTGCCAGCCTGGCCATCTATATCGGACTCAGCCTGCTTGGCTTTATGGAAATCGGCCCGTCCGAGCAGCTCGGCCTGGCCTCTGGATTGTTCATATTGCTGCTGGCGCCCGATTTCTTTCTGGCGCTGCGCCAGCTCGCGCAGCACTGGCACGATCGCGCTGACGCGCTGGCAGCAGCCCATGACCTGCGCCCACTCTTTCAGCGGCCCGTCATAGCGCAAGCCATCGCCCACCGCTCGCCCAGACCCGGGCCCGGCAATCAGGCCCTCTCGGTCGAGATAGACGATCTCGCGTTCAGCTATCCGGCAGGCCCGACGCTTTTTGAACACCTGAGCCTCGAGATCAAGCCCGGCGAACGGCTGCTGATCAATGGGGCCAGCGGTTCCGGCAAGAGCAGCCTGCTGATGCTGTTGGCCGGCCTGACCCGCCCCGACGCCGGCCGGATTCTCTATCAGCGGCGCGATATTTCCCAATGGAACGATCGCGAGCTCAGTGAGCAGCGCGCCTGGATGGGACAGAACAGCGTGATGTTCGACAAGAGTCTGCGTGAAAACCTGACCCTGGGCAGGTCGCAGTTCAGCGATGCATCGTTGCTCGAGATCCTTGAACTGTGCGGATTGGGTCGCCTTACAGACCAGCTGGAGCACGGGCTGGACACGCAGCTGGGTAACAATGGATCACGCCTGTCGGGTGGACAGGCTCGGCGTGTCGCATTGGCCCGAACCCTGCTTCAACCCCGCCCCTTGCTCCTTCTGGATGAACCCAGCGAACATCTCGATCCCGACAGTGAAGCAGCCTTGTGGGCCGCCGTCGAACACTGTGCCGACCGCCAGCCAATGACCGTGGTTGCGGTCAGCCACAGGGAAGCCGCGAAACACTGGTCCAGCCGGATCATCACGCTGGATCACGGCATCATCCAGTCCGGGGAGCGACGATGAAATCAGCGTTCGCCATCCTGCCCATCCGGGCACGCTGGCCGTCCTTGCTGCTGGGCCTGGGCTTGCTGGTTCTTACTCTGGTCGCCGGTCTGGCGCTGCTGATGCTGTCGGGGTGGTTCATCACGGCCAGTGCAATGGCCGGCCTGGGTTTGATCGGGATGATCAATATCTTCACCCCGGGCGCCGGGATTCGCATGGCCGCCATCACCCGCACGCTCACCCGCTACGCGGAACGGCTGGCAACTCATGCCGCCACTCTGCAGTTGCTGACCTCACTGCGCATGGACGTCTTTGCGCGCTTGATCCGGCGCCCCGAGCTCGAACTGGAACGACTGCAGCGCGGCGACACGCTGAGTCGGCTGACCGCCGATATCGACACCCTGGATCACGTCTACCTCGGCGTCTTCCAGCCGGCCAGCGGCGCCCTGCTGCTCACTCTGCTTGCGATCATGCTGACCGCACTCTGGTCACCGGCGCTGGCCTTTCAACTCCTGCTACCACTACTGGTGATCTATTTGCTGATCGTGGCAGGCTGTCACTCCGCGGGAACCCCTGTCAGCCGCGAACAGGCCCGCGCCTATCCGGAGCTCCGACAGAAAATCGTCGATGGTTTGGAGGCAAGGCTGGAACTGCGGGCCCTGGGCCAGCACGAGCAGTTTGCCGATGAGGTCAACGCGCAGTCGACTCGAATCATTCAGCGTGGCCAGCGGCTGGCCGCACTCGACGCCATCGGTGGCGCTGCGATCCTGCTAATGGGCCTGATGACCATCATTGCCACGCTCTGGCTCGGTCTTGGACACGTCATGCAAGGAGCGCTGTCGGGCGCGATTCTGGCGGCCATCGTACTCGGACTGTTCGCCGTCTCTGAGGCCTGGATTGCACTGCCCGCCGCATGGCGCAGACTCAATCAGAGCAAAGTCGCCGCCGAGCGGGTTCAAGACCTGTTGAGTGGGCCCGCCATTCCAGGCCCGGAAGCGCAGCGGCTGGCCTGGCCCAACAATCCTGCAATCTCCATTCAAGCGATGAGCTTCTCCTGGGCACCCCACCAGCCGCGGCTGTTCAATGACTTTGATCTTGAACTGGCCGCCGGCCAACGCCTGGCCGTGGTCGGACCCAGTGGCTGCGGAAAGACGACCCTGTTGCGCCTGATCATGGGCCAGGTGCAGCCACAGCAGGGTCGGGTCTGCATCGGCAATCTTGATGTCCATTCGATCAGCACCGAAGCGTCGCAGCGCAAGATCGCCTTTCTGTCGCAAAACCCGACGTTCTTTCGCGACTCGGTCGCCGGCAATCTACGCCTCGCCCGTGCCGAGGCAAGCGACGCGATGCTGATCAATGCGCTGGAGTCGGCTTGCCTGGGCGAGTGGCTGGCCGCACTTCCAAACGGTCTGGACACCTGGCTGGACGAGGCCGCCGCCAATCTGTCCGGCGGCGAGCAGCGTCGTCTGGCGATTGCCCGACTGTTCTTGCTGGACCCGGAGATCGTGCTGCTGGACGAACCGGCAGCCAGCCTGGATAGCCCCACCCTGATTCAACTCAATCGATCGCTGGACGCCTGGCTGGGCACTCGGACAACGCTTTTGATCACCCACCGTGAGGACACCCTGCCGCCGGTGGATCACCTTTTACGACTGGGCTGAGCGAAATCGTTCAGAAACGTTTTGAGTGCAGGTAGACGCTGTGCTCAGGGTGACTTGCGCGCACCCGCCCAGGCAATCAGCAAGGCCAGCACAAAAGGAACAAGCCGCTCGGCAGAATCACCGGGCGCATCAGGCAGTGCGCTGAGCACCATCGTCAAACCAGCGCCGCTGATCACGGCGGCAATTCGATAGGCGCCCCGGACCGGCCCGACAAACAGCAACACGATAAGCAGTGGGCCGAAGGCATTGCCCAGAACCTGCCAGGCAAACAACACGCGCTCGAAAATCGTTGCTGGGAAGAACAAGGCAAGCACCAGCGCGGCTGCACCAAGCAGCACGATCACCAGGCGATCCAGCCCCAGGGAATAGCGACCCTGTCGCAGATCATGGCTGACCGCGCCGCCGGCGACCAGTAGCTGGCTGTCCGAGGTCGACATGATGGCGGCCAGAACACCGCCGGTAACGATGCCACCCAGCACCGCGGGCAGAAGCTCCACCGAGAGCGCCAGGAGCACCGATTCACCGTCGCCGAGCACCGGCATCAGGATTCTTCCTGACCAGCCCAGGATCACCATTCCGCTGTAGATCAGGACCGCCCAGGACAGTGCGACGGTGCGCGCGAAGCGGATATCGTCGGCCGATCGCAGGGCCATGAAGCGATTGACCACATGCGGCTGGCCCGGGTAGCCCAGGCCAATGCCGAACAGCCCGGCAACAAACAGTGCCGCCATGAACAGGCTGGGCTGATCAACCCAGCGCAGGAGCTCGGGTTGTTCGAGGGCGCGCAGCCCATCCAGCAGCCCCGAAGGCCCACCCACCGCCGTCAAGGCCACGATCGGCAGGATCAAGGCGACTGCCAGCATCATCAGCCCCTGAAGGGCATCTGTAACACTGGCCGCCCAGAAGCCGCCGAGAAAGACATAGGCAATCACGATGACAGCGCCAATCGTCATGGCCCAGGCCGACGTCACGGGCAAGGCGGTGCTGATGGCCGTCCCGGCGGCCTGAAACTGTGAGGCGACATAGAAGGTGAAACAGAACAGGATCAGAACGGCGCCGATCACCCTGAGTGAGCGCTGAGCTCGCTCGGAGCTGCCCTGGGCCAGAAACTCGACCAGGGTCAGGGCTTGCGAGGCATGACTGGCGGGCTGAAGGCGAGGCGCGATGAAGACCCAGTTGATGAAAAACCCGAAAACCACAGCGGGCACCAGCCAGATGGCCTGCAGACCCCAGGCATAAGCGGCGCCACTCATGCCCAACAAGGTCCAGGCTGAAGACGAACTGGCCGATGCACTCAGTGCAGCAACTACCGGTCCCATTCGGCGACCCGCCAGATGGAAATCCTCACTGGACACCACCCGACGCTGAGCCCAGAAACCGACCCCCAGCAGAACGACAAGATAAACAATAAGCGTGATTAGAACCATCAGAACGGATACACGGTAAGGATCAGAGCCTGCCTGCGGTCAGGCGAGCCCGCAGAAGGCGCTCAGGAAGGATCGGGCTTGTCCGAGCCTGGTTTCGACTCAGGCTCTTGCCGGGCTGATTCTGGTTCAGGCCTCGCCTGGCCGGATTCCGACGCCGGCATGTCATCACTGATCCTGACCTCATCGCCAGGACCCTGCTCGACACCCGACGAGGGTTCCATCGGTGCGCTGACAACGCGGGCTGGCAGTTCACCGCCACGAACCAGCTTTTCGATGCGGGTAAAGACCTCAGCGCGGCCAAACGGCTTCTTCATGAAGTCATCGGCACCGATGCGCTCGAGATAGAACTTTTCAGCCGCCTGCGGGTTTCCACTGATCATGATGACCGGAATATCGGCGGTTCGCGGATCCTTGCGCAGACGACGCAGTGCCGCAAAGCCATTGAGCCCGGGCAGAACAATATCGAGAAAGATCAGATCGGGCTGTTCCGAGACGGCCAACTCAAGGCCTTTTTCGCCATCGCTGGCACCCAAGGGCACATAACCACTCTGACGCAGCATGTGGCTGAGCGCGGCAACAACCGTCCGCGAGTCGTCGATAATCAGGACTTTGAGCCCCTTTCGAGCGTCCACGCGCTGGCTCTGGCGACGTTCTTCTGTACGTCCCAGGCCCAGCAGTCGTCGAAAGCGTCCCAGCTGACTCAAACGGATTCCCTCCTTTGTCCTCTCGGGATTCTACTGTATACGACTCGGCACTGCAGACCAAGCCTGTTTATTCCAAGTCTTGCAGCACCGCGACCAGCAGCGATTTCACTTTGATCCCCTGCGCGCCATCCGGCAGCACGTCTTCAATCCGCAGTCGCTTACGGCCCGGGTCGTCTCGAATCTCTGCCAAATCAAGGCGTTCACCGGCGCGGTAGCCCAGCGGACCGTTGACCAGGCGACGAACAATGGGATAGAAGCCTTGCCCGATATTGGTTTCCTCGACCACGGCAAGTGAGTCGTCTGTCAATCGCACCAGGGTACCCGGCGCCACCCAACCCATGAAGTGGATGAAAGTCTCAACCATGCCCTTGTCGAACTTGCTGCCGCGACCCCGCCACAGTGTACCCAGTGCATCATGGTGTGAACGCGCCGGCCGATAGACGCGCTCCGACGTCAAGGCATCATAGACATCAACGATTGCCACAAGACGAGACATGGGGTCGATCCCGCCCGCTTTTAGCCCGTTCGGATAACCCGTTCCATCCACTCGCTCGTGATGATTCAGCGCAGCCAGTGCAACCGCGTTCGAAACCTGAGATTCCTCTTCAAGCAGTTCGTAGCCGACGAAGGTATGGCGCTTGACCTTCTCGAATTCTTCGCTGGTCAAGGGTCCGGGTTTTTCAAGCAAGGCGCGATCGACGGCCACGTTGCCAACATCATGCAGCAGGGCCGCCAGGCCGGCCTGCTCGACCTGGGCTTGTGGCCACTCGAGCGCGTGCGCCAGGCCGAGCGCGAGAATGGCGGTATTGACCGAATGTCTGGCCGTGTAATCGTCCCGGTCCTTGATTCGAGTCAGCCAGACCATGGCGGCGAGGTTGTGCTGCAGATAGTCGGATAATTCACCAACCACCTTTTCGGCCGCCTTCACCTCGGCTGGCCCACGTTCCGGAAAGCCGTTTCATCAAATACCGGGCCTGGCCATCGAGCAGGCTGTAGGCCTTCAGCGACGCCCCCACCGATTCGTCATCGAGCTTCGCGCCTCGCAGACTGTTGATCGGATGAGTAGGATCATTTTCCAGGGCTCGGTAGACCTGATCGGCCTGATCGCCGTCGTCCGATAGCTCGGCATCGCAGCTGCTTTTGGAAACGTCGACAACGACCCACTGGCAGTTGTCGATGAACCAGCGCCTCGTTTTCAGGTCCTTGACATGAACCCCCTGCAGCGGAAACGGCGTATTGATCCACGGAATATCGAGCCTGATGACGTAGTGTCCGAGCTGGATTGCAGACGGCTGGATGATCAGCTCGGTCTGCCAGTAGGACACGCGCTGCTCGGGTGGCTGTTTTTCTTCGCTCATAATCGTTGGATCACGCTTAAGTTCTGCAGGAACCCGGACGCCAAACAGGCCTTGATTAGAACGATCAAGCCGCCTTCAGCCTCTTCATTCACTACAGCTGCGCTATATTTCCCCGCCTTTGGCGCCATCGATCCAGTATTCATGGATGAATGGCTGATTGATCGCTGACCGGCTGCACGGTAATAGTATCTGTCTGCTCTACTTCAGCCCCGGCAACAGGCCAGCACAACCGCTGTTTCGACACGCCCGAATGTAGCATATCGACCCAGCGCACGACCGCATCTGTCTGACACTGCAAGGATTATCCAAACGTGAAAACCATTCCCGCCATTTCGGCCGTAGTCGGCCTGTTTTCCATGGCCAGTCTTGCCCTCGCAAATGACTCGAATCCCACTGCTCCGGCACTGGGCAACTGGGGCCTTGAAACCCACGCCATCAGTGAATCCGTTCACGCCGGCGATGATTTCTTCGCTTTCGTCAATCAGGGCTGGATCGACGAGGCTGAAATGCCGGCTGGATTTGCCCGTTTTGGGTCCTTCACTGAACTGGCGCTGCTGGCTGAGGAGCGCGTTGACGCGATCATCAAGACGGCGGCCCAATCCGATGACCCTGATCAGGTAAAGATCGCCAACCTGTACGCAAGCTACATGGACACGGCAGCCATCGAGGCTGCAGGCCTGAGCCCGATCAAAGATGAACTGGACCAGATCCTGGCCATCGAAAGCCATGCCGAAGTGGCAGCCTGGATGAGCAAACGCGGCACCGGCTCTATCGTCGGCCTCTACATCACCCAGGACTCTGGCCAGCCGGAGCGCTATCTGGTCCACCTCAGTCAGAGCGGTCTTGGCCTGCCGAACCGCGACTACTACCTGCGCGACGATGAACCCTTCCCGGCACATCGAACAGCCTACATCGATTACATCGAATCCCTGCTTTCAGGGGCTGGTATCGATCAGGCGCGCGAGCGGGCCGAAGCCGTCATGGCCATCGAGCGGCGCCTGGCCGACGTGCACTGGTCGCGCGTTCAGCAGCGCGATCGCGAAGCAAACTATCGACTGATTCAACGCTCGGAACTGGATCAACTGGCACCCGGCTTTCCCTGGGAAGCCATGCTGTCTGGTCGCCAGGTCAACGACATCGAAGAACTTGTCATGACCAACGACACGGCGATCCAGGCAAGCGCTGCGCTGTTTAACGATATTTCGGTCAATGACTGGATCTCATGGCATGCCTTTCACTGGATCGACAACCACGCCCCCTACCTGAACGAAGAACTCCGCCAGACCCACTTCGACTTCCGCCAGCGTCGCCTCGGGGGCGTCGAAGAAGAGCGTGAACGTGATCGGAGGGCCATTGCGCTGGTCAGCCGCCAGCTCGGTGAACTGGTCGGCCAGGTCTATGTCGAGCGTCACTTCCCACCCGCCTACAAGGCGCAGATGGAAACGCTGGTTGAATATCTGCGTCGCGCTTTTGCCGAGCGGCTTGAAACCCTGGAATGGATGGACGAACCCACCCGCGAGGAAGCGCGCGCCAAGCTGGCCGCTTTCACGCCGAAAATCGGCTATCCGGATCGCTGGCGCGATTATTCTTCGGTGGCCATCAATCAGGACGACCTGATCGGCAACCTGGATCGACTCAGCACCTGGTCCTGGCAGGATTCCCTGGCTCGCCTGAATGAATCGGTTCGCGACTGGGAATGGTTCATGTCGCCCCAGACGGTCAATGCCTACTACTCGTCGACGCGCAATGAGATCGTTTTCCCGGCGGCCATTCTTCAGGCCCCTTTCTTCGATCCAGCCGCCGATGCCGCGGTCAACTTCGGCGCGATCGGCGGCGTGATCGGGCATGAAATGGGCCACGGCTTCGACGATCAGGGATCGCGCTCGGATGCCAATGGCGTGCTTCGTAACTGGTGGACTGACGGCTCTCGGGAGCAGTTTGATCAGCGCACCAGCCAGCTCGCGGCCCAGTACGATGGTTTCGAACCCTTGCCGGGCATGAACGTGAACGGCCGCCTCTCGCTGGGCGAGAACATCGGCGATCTCGGTGGTCTCTCGATTGCCCATCACGCCTACGCGCTCTACCTCAAGGATCACGCGACGGCGAAGCTCCGGTGCTTGATGGCTTCAGCGGCGACCAGCGTTTCTTCATGGCCTGGGCGCAGGTGTGGCGCACGATCGAAACCGAAGAATCACTTCGTTCGCGCCTGATCAGAGGGCCACACAGCCCGGCACGCTATCGCGTCAACGGTGTGGTCAGAAACATTGATGCGTGGTACAAAGCCTTTGGCGTTGACGACAGCCACCAGCTGTACGTCGCCCCGGATCAACGGGTCAATATCTGGTAGGGAGAGTCACTTGATGTCAGGGTCAAGAACCGGGCTGCTGCTCCTGGCAGCCCTTGTCGTTCTCGGCATGGGCCGAGAACGAGCAAGCACAAGGCCAAGAGCAGGGCAAGCGCAAGCGCAAGAGCAAGAACAAGAGCAAGCATCCAATGGGCTTTGGGTCGTTGAATATGAAAACGACCTGTTTGCAGGGGCAGATCGTTACTACACCAGCGGGCTGCGCTTGACCCGCGTTGGCCAGACGCGATCACCGCCAAGCTGGCTGGAATCGGTGGCGCGACGCTTCCCCGGCTTCGACAACGCAGAGACGCTGCCCTACAGCCTGTCGATCAGCCACAACATCTTTACGCCGGCTGATATCGAGAACCCGGGATTTCCGCCGGATGACCGCCTCTACGCCGGCTGGCTGAACGTGCAATTTTCAACCGGAACCCTGCAGCGCAATGGCGCTGATCGGGTTCGCGTCGGTTTGGGTATTGCCGGCCCGGCGGCCGGCGGAAAACAGCTGCAGAAGTCGATCCACAGTCTGATCGACACTCGTCGGCCGGTCGGATGGAGTGAACAGCTGCGTAACGAGCCCACTTTGTTGCTGGGATATGACCGGATTCGACGCATCAACGTGCTGAGTACGCCCTCCGGCCAGAACTTCGACGCCAGTTATTTCGGCGGCGTCACGCTGGGCAACGCCTACACCCACCTGAGCGCCGGTGGTTTCATGCGCTGGGGCTCGGGGCTGTCAGATGATTACGGGCCACCTCGCATTACTCCGGCGGTCTCGGGCTCGGCCTTCTTCAAGCCTGGCGGACGAACCTGGTATTTCTTCATCGGCACCGAAGGTAGAGCAGTCGGCCGTGATCTGTTCATCGAAGGCAACACTTTCGGCGGGCGCGACGGCGTCGACCCGGAACGCCTGGTGGGTGAAGTATTCGGCGGCTTCGTGTTCAGCGAAGGCCCCTTCCGGGTCACTTACACGCATGTCTGGCGAACGCGGGAGTTCACCCGCCAACTTGCAGCCCAGGACTACGGCGCCCTCTCGCTTTCGCTCTGGTGGTGAGCGGGATCTGAAAGAAGGCCGCTAGTAGGATTCAGGCGCCCGGACGGCGTCCAGCCGCGGCTGATCCAGCGGCCACCAGCGGTCCATGATCTCGGCCAGTTCCTCTGGCGGAACATCCGCGTGACAGTCGCTGCAGGCATTCGGCGCCTGATCAAGGCCAAAGCGCACGCTGTCTTCCGGGTTCGGTAATGAACTCATCTCATGGGTGCGGGCGCGCTGCCAGATTCCGGTGTTGAGTTTGGTGATGTGCTTGGGCATGTGGCAGTCATAGCAAAAACTGCCAGCCTGTCCTTCGGCGTGCCGGGTGTGGGCCGCCGGCTCGGCCGCGATCGACTCATGACACTGCATGCAATAGGCATTCGATGTCTCTGAGGCACTGAGAATCCCCGGCACAGCTTCGGCCTTGTTCTGATGCGGGTTGTGACAATCGTAGCAGCGCGGCTCGGCGTTCTGATAGCACTCGGATTCGATCATCGAGCGAAACAGCATGCCGATGCCCTTGGGTCGACCGTTCTCCCACACCTCGATGGTAGGTGCCGTTCGGCCTGGGGTCAGCGGGGCCTGCTGGAAGTAATCCGACAGATCGTTGATACGCCCACTCCTGCTGTAGCCGGGCTCATAGAGCCGATAGATATCCTGATGGGCGCCGAAAATATCCGCGCCGTGACAGCGCGCGCAAACCGAAAAGGCTTGTTCCTTGGGCAACTTGTCGGCGTTGGCGACGTAGGCCACCGGCCGGCCTTCGAAATGATTGCGCGCGAACATAGCCAGGCGATTGATCGGCGAGGACTCCATGTAGGCCACGTGCATGCTGCCGGGGCCGTGGCAGGCTTCGCAACCTATGCCTTTTTCCTGCCAGCTGACCCGGCCCTGGGTATGGAATTCATCGCGCTCGTGGATTTCCAGATTGGTCACATGGCAGCGGGCGCAATACATGTTCCAGGCCGAATTCTTGCTGGTCATCTGGGCCCAGAGGTCGGGCAAGGTCTGATCGCTTCTCTCCTGGAGGTTCCAGTAGGGAAAGAATTCCTGGCGCTCGGTCGACCACTGAAGCGGGAGCCTGCGCAAGACACCATCGGGCTCCTGAAACACGTACTCCTGGCGATACTGATAGCCGATCACGTGCTCGATCGGAAACCCGACGAACTCCGGGCGTTCAGGATGTCGAAGCGCCATGTAGTAACGATCATTCTGCTGAAACATCCGGGCAACCACCTGCCCGGCCAGCGGATCCGGACTATCGATCGGCAAACGGAATTCACCGGCCTCGAAATCGCCGACCACCGAGCCGGCATCCGGGTCTCGGACCATGTTGGCGTGCGGAGAGGCCGTCCACTGGCCGTGAAGAATCGTGTGGCAATCACCGCACACTGCCGAGCCAACGTATTCGGCATCAAAACGCTCTTCGAACTGGCCGGCCTGCCACCAGGACCAGGCGACCGTGCTGAAAAGGATCACCAGGATCAGGCCTGCAATCCACTGCAGACGTTTGCGGCCATTTGCCCGAGGTCGCACCTCAGAGCGTGAACGAGTCTTTCGGCTCACGCAAGCTCTGCAACGGGATGCGGTCTGGAGTAGAGAAAGCCCTGAAGATAGTCAATCCCGATCTCGCGGCACAGTCCAGCGGTGGTCTCGGTCTCGATCCCTTCGGCCAGCGTCCTGATGCCCATGGCGCTGATCAGACCGTTGAGCGTGGACAACAGCTGGAACTTCGCCGAACCCCGATCTTCAAGATCGCGCACCAGTGAAATATCGAACTTCAGGATATCCGGTGGCACCTCTACCAGCTCCAGCAGCCGTGCTTGCCCGGCGCCGAAATCATCGTAGGCCAGCTGAATACGCATACGACTCAGCTCCTTGCGCACGGACGCCATGGCGTTCTGGTCCGTCACCGCCGCCTCATGCACTTCGAACACCAGATTCAACTGCGGATAAAGATCCCGCAGTAGCGAGAGCTCGGATAGCAGGGCGTCGAAATCATCACACTCTGCGGGATGATTGTTGAAGAACAAGGGTGCTGTAATGCCGGCTTGGGCCGCGGCTTCGAAGGACTTGCGCCGAAACAGGCGACTGAGCTTGACCTCAGCATTCAGCGCAGCGGCCAGCGCAAACAACTGCCCCGGCCCTTCGGTGAGCTCTTCATGGGTGCTGCGTCCGAGCAGTTCGTAGCCAAACAGTGAGCCATCGGAATGGCAAATCTTCTGGCAGTAGGATTCCACCTTGGCATGCTCAAGCAGGTCGAACAGCGCGGCCATCTGCAGCGGGAAGCCCTGCGGCAGTGCGCGCATGCCGATCACGGTGTCGGCTGATGAAACCGGGCTCTGAGCAGCCCCATAGCCCTGATCACGCATCATGCGGAACTCGTGGTCGGCAAGATGAACCACGTCACCGATCTTGACCGCTGTGGCCTGCTGAATGCGGTGATGATTGACAAACGTGCCGTTGGTGCTGCCGAGATCCTCGACCACCAGTTGACCATCTTGATTATCGAAACGGGCGTGGAGCCTGGAGATCCGATCAACGTTCAGCTGCACATTGCAGTCAGGATGGCGACCGACCGTCGCCGGAAAGGAATCCAGATTCAGCCTCCGCGGCAGCAGTTCCTGCCCCCGAGAGCTTTCGAGATAATAACGCTCGCTCATTTAAGAACCTGACTCGTTCAAACGTCCCCCGCTGGGCTCGAAGTATCCCGACTATTCGCAGTCAGTGCAAGTTGGCGCTCAGCGCCTGGAACGCGCCATGGCCTTTCGGACCTGACGGATCATGGTGCGATAATAGCGCTCGGGGAACCAGCGCTTCAGCCGCCAGGCCCAGCGCGTATCGCCATGGGTCAGCAGCATGAACCTGGGGCGCTTGACGGCATCGAGCACCGTCGTTGCCACGTCCTCCGCACTAACCCCTGAATTGTTCATCCAGCGCTCAACGCGCTTTTGATAGCTGCTGTCCGGCGCGCGCATGGTTTCGGTCAGCCGGGTTTTGACAAAGGCCGGACAAAGCACTGAAACTTCCACGCCGCAGTCGTCCATTTCGGCGCGCAGCATTTCCGACAGCGCGATCACCGCGGCTTTGGCCGTACCGTAGGCATTGATGCCGGGTGCGGCGGCAAAGCCGGCAGCCGAAGCCACGTTGATGATGTGTCCGCTGCGCTGGGCTCGCATCATGGGTGCAAACGCCTTGCAACCGGCAGCAACCCCGATCACGTCGATCTCGATCACCCAGCGCCAGTCCTCCATCGAGGTCTCTTCCAGCGAGCCTCCGACCGCAACCCCGGCGTTATTGACCAGCACATCCAGGCCGCCGAAGCGCTCTTCAACCCGCTCGACCAGTGCCGCCCAGCCCGCATCATCGGTGATGTCCATGGCGAACCAGCTGGCGCTCTCGCCAATCGATTCGGCGACCTCTTGCGCGCGCGCTTGGTCACGGTCGGCGACCATCACGCGATACCCGTCTGCCGCGAATTTGCGCGCCATCGCTTCGCCGAGTCCGGCGCCGCCGCCAGTGATCAATGCACGAGGAGTTACAGCCTTTGAGTCGGTCATGGGTCGCCTTATGGAGTGATTGTCGCGAAACGAATGAAGTCGTGCCGGGTGCGTAGTTTACCTCTCGATCACGATACCATTGTCACTGGTTCCTTTGACGTCTTGCCCATGGTCAGCAGAAAGCGGGCGCCGACTCGTGAAATCTTTGGCTGGGCGATGTTCGACTTCGCCAACCAGGCCTATACCCTGCTGATCATCACCGTGATCTTCGGCGATCTGTTCACGCGCGTGATCGTGGGTGATGCACCGGACTACCGCCTGGGCAACCTGCTCTGGTCGATTGCGCTGGCGGCGAGCTACTTCCTGGTCATGCTCGCCAGCCCGGTTTGTGGCGCCATCATGGATCACCGGCGCTGGCGCCTGCGCTTTCTGTGGATCAGCTGTCTGGCCACCGTCATCAGTACCGCGTTGCTGTGGCTGGTGGAGCCCGGCTGGATCGTGCTCGCCATGGTCCTGATCATCCTGTCCAACATGGCCTACTCCATCGGCGAATCATTCATCGCCAGTTTTCTGCCGGGGCTCGGGCCAAAAAGTGACCTGGGCTGGATCTCGGGACTGGGCTGGAGCCTGGGCTACGTCGGCGGGCTGGTCGCGACCGCCTTCGCGCTGCTTTTCTCGGAGAAGTCAGCCTGGAAAACTACGATCGAATCCGCTGGGTCGGGCCATTTGCCGCCATCTTCTTTCTGATAGCGGCCCTGCCGACCTTTCTGCTTCTGAAAGAACGCGGTCGGCGCCGGCCGCGACCTGCGCATCCAGAGCTACGTCCAGATGGCCTGGGAGCGGCTGCGGGCGACCTTCGGCCAGCTCGGGCATTTCCATGATCTGGCCCGGCTGATGGTCTCGATCTTCTTCACCATGGCTGGCGTCTACATCGTGGTCAGCTTTGCCTTTGTATACGGCTCGCAGGTTATCGGCTGGGATGAATCGGTCCGGGTGCTGATGTTCGTGGTCGTCCAGATCACGGCGGCCGCGGGCGCGCTGGGTTTCGGGTTTCTTCAGTCCAGGATCGGCGCTCGCCGGACCTATCTGATCACCCTGTGGCTGTGGATCGCTGCGGTCCTTGCGATCTGGCAGACACCCGCGATCTCGTCTCTGGCGCGAGAGTGGCTGGGCTTGAACTGGCAGGCTCAATACGTCTTTCTGTTCGCCGGCATCCTGTCGGGTCTGAGTCTCGGCTCGTCGCAGTCGGCGGGGCGTGCGCTGGTCGGGCTGCTGACACCCAACGGCAAGTCGGCCGAGTTCTTCGGGTTCTGGGGCGCGGTGTCGAAACTCGCCGCCATCGTCGGCATTCTTGGCCTGGGCCTGCTGCAGTCGCTCCTCGGACTTCAGACCGCGATCCTGTTCTGCCTGTTCCTGTTTGCCATGGCCATCGTCTACGGCCTGCAGGTCCACGAAGCACGCGGCATCGAAGTCGCGCACCGCTGGCGACCGGGCTCGACCGGTTCGGGCAGATAAGCGATGCGCATCGTTGCTCACACCTGCTCAAATACCGAAATCGTCTGTGCGCTCGGTCGGGCCGAATGGCTGGTCGGCGTGGACGATCATTCCGACTACCCGCCCGACATCGTCAACGCCCTGCCCCGGATCGGCGCCGATCTGGACATCGATATCGACCGCGTAAAAGCTTTGCAACCGGACCTCGTGATCACCTCGCTGACCGTGCCGGGCCACGAGCGCTGCCTGGAACGACTGAGGGCTGCCGGCCTGCCCTGCCTGGTGACCCAGCCGCATACGCTGGCCGACGTGGTCGACGACATCCGACGAATTGGCCAGGCGCTGTATGCGGACGCAGCCGCAGCAGAGTGGGTCAACGCCTTCGAGACCCGGCTATCCGCACCCCGCCCGGCCCGCGATCCGGTTCCAGTGCTGATCGAATGGTGGCCCAAGCCGGTGATCGTTCCGGGCCGCAAGTCCTGGGTCAATGAAATGCTGGAACTTGTCGGCGGGATCAACCCTTTCGCCTGCGAGGATAAGGAAAGCCTGGAGATCAGCACCGAACAGGCCCGGGCCGCCGCCCCTCAGGCCATCGTGATGAGCTGGTGCGGCGTCCAGGAAGACAAGTACCGCCCGCATATCGTGACCCGTCGAGACGGCTGGTCCAGTATTCCCGCGATCCAGGCCGAGCGCGTCGTCCCGATCAGCGAAGCCTGGCTGGGCCGACCCGGCCCGCGCTTGATCGAAGGCATCGACAAGCTGGCCGCAGTGGTCAACTCCTGCCTGGCTGTGGATTGAATCGGCCGCACCACGGAAACAGGGAAACCCCGGTCAGCATCTTTTGCCTGGGAACCCGCACTAGTGGGTAAAATGCGGCAATGACAACAACTACCAAATCCAATCCATCCGTCGGGCTGGTGTCCCTGGGCTGCCCCAAGGCACTGGTCGATTCGGAACAGATCGTCTCGCGGCTGCGGTCCGAAGGCTACACCCTGGTGCCGGACTACGAGCAGGCCGATCTGGTGGTGGTCAATACCTGCGGCTTCATCGACTCAGCCAAGGCCGAGTCGCTGGAAACCATCGGAGAGGCCCTGAGCGCCAACGGCAAGGTGCTGGTCACCGGCTGCATGGGCGCCAAACCCGAAGAAATCCTGAGCATCCACCCCAAGGTCCTGGCCGTCAGCGGCCCGCACCAGGCCGATGCGGTAATGTCATCCGTCCACGAGCACCTGCCGCGCCCTCATGACCCACGGATCGACCTGGTGCCGCCGGGCGGTCTGAAACTGACGCCTGAGCACTATGCATACCTCAAGATTTCAGAGGGTTGCAACCACAAGTGCAGTTTCTGCATTATCCCGGATATGCGAGGGAAGCTACGTTCCCGCCCGCTTGGCATGGTGATGCGCGAAGCCGAAGCCCTGGTCGAGCGCGGCGTCGGCGAGCTGCTGGTCATCTCGCAGGACACGAGCGCCTACGGCGTGGATCTGCGCTACCAGACCGACTACTGGCGCGACCGGGAGTACGAGACGCGCATCTACGATCTTGCCAGGGCCCTGGGCGAGCTGGATGCCTGGGTTCGACTTCACTACGTCTACCCCTACCCGCACGTCGATCATCTGATCGGTCTGATGAACGAGGGCTGCATCCTGCCCTATCTGGACATCCCCTTTCAGCACGGCAGCCAGAGAGTCCTCAAGGCCATGCGCCGACCGGCGGCGTCAGAGAATACTCTCCAGCGGATCCAGAAGTGGCGCCGGGAATGCCCTGAGCTGGTCATCCGATCGACCTTCATTGTCGGCTTCCCCGGGGAGACGGACGAAGAATTCGAAGAACTGCTCGACTGGCTGCGTGAAGCCGAACTGGATCGAGTCGGCGCCTTCGAGTATTCACCGGTGGAGGGCGCCCGCGCCAATGCACTGGCCGATCCGGTTCCCGACGAACTCAAGCACGAGCGCTGGCAGCGCTTCATGGAAACCCAGTCAGAAATCAGCGCCCGACGCCTGACCCGGCGCGTGGGCGGCACCGAGCCAGTTGTCGTGGACAAGATCGAAGGCCGGACCGCCATTGCCCGCAGCTACGGCGATGCGCCGGAAATCGACGGTCAGGTCATCGTCGACAACCCGGGTCACGTCGACCCCGGCGACTTCATCGATGTCGAGATCACCGGCTCGGATCACTACGACCTGTTTGCGCGGCGGATTGACCCGGTCGACTAGCGACAGACTCTAAGGCGAGCCAGGCGAACGCTGTCCCATGGGACAGCTTGCAGCCAGAGCTCCTTGAACCCGCAGCAAAGACCGCAGATTTCCTGCTCCTTGACCTATCGACCGCTGATCCTATTCGACCGCTCATACGACAACAGTGCAGGCGTTGGCTTGACCCTGGATTGTGCTGGAATTCGCCATTTCAGGCGCTTATACTTCAACAGCCTTCAGACGACGCAAAGCAAATCCCATGCAGTATCTTGACTATGATCGGCTGGACGCCATCGACGCTGATGCCTTTCAGCAGATCCAACCCTACCCGTGGATCAACCCTGCCGGACTGCTAACCGATGAAGGTTACCAACGCCTGCTCAAGGGGCTCCCGACCATCGAGCAGATGACGCCAAGCTTCGGCAAGCAGCGCTCGCATGGCCAGCAGTCACACGATCGCTATGCACTCGAATACCACAAGGACCTGGATGTCGATCCGGCCTGGCATGAATTCATTGCCGAACTGATGGGCAGTCGCTACTACGACTTCGCCAAACGCACGTTCGGGCGCGGTCGATTCAAGTTCGATTTCCACTGGCACTATGCGCCGCGAGGCAGTTCAGTCTCGCCGCACTGCGATGCCAATCGCAAACTCGGCTCACACATCTTCTATTTCAACACCCCGGAAAACTGGGATCCCAGCTGGGGTGGCGATACCCTGATCCTGGACGACCACGGGCGTTTTCCGCGTGAGTCAGCACCTAAGTTCGAGGATTTCGACGAAGCCTACTCCGGCAAGAGCATCGGCAACTACAGCCTGCTTTTCCAGCGCCAGGAACGTTCCTGGCACGGGGTCCGCGAGATTACCTGCCCGGAAGGCCTGTATCGCAAGGTCTTCATTGTGGTGATCAACGACTGGCTACGCGCTCGTGTACGTCGCGCGGTCGGCACCCTAAAGGGTGAGGCAGATCAGTACAACCTGTAACTGCCTGCTGCCTTGACGAACACGAACCCAAGACCAGGTAGTCGCGGCGTTCGACCGCGACAGGCGAGACTCGTCACGGGTCAGATCGCCCTCTGAACAACCGCGCCTATGCCAAAGAACCGGCATGCTCGTCGGTCAACAGGCAATTACGCCCGTCTGACTCAGCTCAATACAGCAAACCCCATCAAGGTATCGGTCGCACTCAAGCGCGCCACGCCCATTGATTCAAGAATTCCAGGGCATTTGAAACGGGCACCAGAACTTTCCCGTCTGTTTTTACCGAATGTCCTGAATTGATCCCTGACTAGCCGACGTGCATGTTGGACATCGAGCCGATCACACCGAAGGCTGATAGCAGCCAGAGAACAACGGCAATGACAACGACCACGTTGAGAATCTTCTTGATTGTCGCTTGCATGGGAATGTAGCTGTTGATCAACCAGAGCAGCAGACCGACGACCACGAGGGTGATGACCAGATTGATTAAAGGCATGAGGGGTTCCTCGATAAAGGATGGGCATGGCTGGAAGATAGGCGCTGTCGAGCCGCGCTTCCGTGCCCTGGCGCACATAGCGGATTCCTGACCCGGTTTTGTTGGTTTTGTTGGTTTTGTTGGTTTTGTTGGTTTTGTTGGTTTTGTTGGTTTTGTTGGTTTTGTTGGTTTTGTTGGTTTCGTTGGTTTCGTTGGTTTCGTTGGTTTTGTTGGTTTTGTTGGTTTCGTTGGTTTCGTTGGTTTGTGGTTTCGTTGTTCGTTGGTGTCGTTGGTTCTGTTGGTTCTGTTGGTTTTGTATCCGGCAGGGGTGCGCCGGCGAACAGACGGCTGGTGAGTGTGGCTTCAAGATGGGCGCCTGCTTCAATGTGTACAGGAATGCCTCGCGATGAACCGTTTCAGCTCGCCACCAAGCCACAAGTTACCGCGTCTCCCCGTCCGATCTTCGAACGGTGGAAGCGCTGGCCGGGTGCTGTTGGAGTTTGCCTGCTGGACTCTGGGCATTGCGCTCATAGTGGCCTACCTTGACGCGAGTACCGGCCTGGAGAACCATCGCCGCAACGGAATCGCGCTCTTCTCCGAAGCACGCGCAGCGGCCTTGGACAGCCATCGCCTGGAAGATCTTTCTTTACCGGGTCAGACTTCTTCCCCTAGCACCGAGCAGAACACTGATTCTTCGTCAGATATTTCAGATAGCGCCGATGATTCGGCGCTTCCGATTGCCGTTTTGCGGATCGCCCGTCTGGATCTGGAAGTGCCGGTCTATCGCGATATCAGCGAGCTCAACCTGAGCCGCGGTGCGGGCTGGATCAGCGGCACCGCGGCACCCGATACCGACGGCAATATGGCGATTGCCGCCCACCGAGACCGCTATTTCCGCCCACTCAAGGACATCCGGATCGGCGACACCCTCGAGCTGGAGAGTCTTTCCGGTCAAAGCCAGTATCGCGTCAGCCTGATCGACATCGTCGATCCCGAGGATGTCTCTGTCCTCGATGACAGCACGGTCGCCACCCTCACCCTGGTGACCTGTTACCCGTTCTACTTCATCGGCAGTGCGCCGCAGCGCTACATCGTGCAGGCCACAGCCGTTGATCAACCCGAGAAGGCAACCATTCCGGAAGCGCTTCTCGCCGCAACACCCTTAGGAGAAACACCATGAATACTCGACCCAACATAATGACACTGACCACAGCCGCCCTGCTCTTGGGGCTGGGCTGGGCTGGCAGTGCAAATGCACAACAATCCGCATCAACCATGCCAGGCCCCGAAGTGGACCGGGCCAGCTGTGCAGAAATCAAGTGGCATCGTGACTTGCTGCGAAACTATCCGTGGGTGGGCGAGGCCTGCCAGGAAGCCATCATCGTTGATGGCAAGAAGTGGGCCCGATTCGAGGCCGAGTTTCAGCGCATTTACAGCGATGGGGCGATCACCTCGGACTTTCGCAATAACCGTGGACAATCGCTGGGCAGCGTCCGGCTGATGCCGGCCAAAGATCAGCGCGTGTTGCTTGATGGTCGCAACTACCAGTTCAGCGATCTGCAGCGCGGCCAGATTCTGAACTTCTACGCGCCGGAAGACGTCTACGCTTTCACCACGACAGCTGGTGCACCGGCCGAGCAGATGGCTCAGATCGTAGCGCCAACGCAGACCCAGGCCACGCCACGGCCTGAGACTCGCATGGCGCAGGTAGAACCGGTTCGAACCACGCGACCGACCATGCTCCCGGAAACGGCCGGAACGTTGCCGGTTCTTATGCTGGGCGGAATGCTGTCGCTACTGATCGGACTGGGCATGACAGTGCGTCGGAGCTCCGGGGCCGCCTGACCATGAACGGAAGCATGGGCGCTTGGGCGTCCATGCTTTTATTGCTCTTGCCGACCGAAACTCCTTTGCCCCTCATCAAGCTGGCAGAGCCTGAGGCATCCATAGTCATTCTGACCTGCACCGCCTCTCTGGATCAACACAACACACAGCTTCGCTTTCAGAATGGCTTGACCAACATAAGCCATATCGCCACGATCAACGGCAGCGTGCTTATGACGCCCCATACCAGCCAGAGCCTCGACAAGCTGCGATATTCATCGCACACACCGCGCGCAGAAAAATCTCTTGCCAGTCGAGACTGTTTGACCTGAATGGGTACGAGCACTGCAAGCCAGATCAGCCCCGAGATCGCGAAAAAAATCTGGCTCCAGAGCATCCACCCCTGAAGCAGCGGAAAGCCCGCATAAACCGCCATGAAGTAGCCACCTGCCATGATCAAGCCAGCACCCCACATGGTCATGGACCAGTCGGTATAGGTCACCAGTTTTTGCGCGAAGCCCAGCACCTCAGGCTGCCCATTTCGATCAGCAAAGAACTTCCAGATCGCCGTCACACTGATGTTGCCCACCAACATCACAACACCCGTGATGTGCAAGAATTTCGCCACCTCATACATCATGGGCAATAGTGCATAGCAATGCAGTCAAGGCGAGCGTCCAGCAGTAGTCCGACGAAACAGAAGATCACAACATGAACAGCTTGGAGCGTCATACTGGCAATCAGGCCTGCCGGAATCGACACATCAAGCAGCCAACAGCAGGCCACGGCAATCACGAGCGGCTATCGCGATCTTTCCCTTCCGGATCGATATGTAGCCAGAGACGCAAGATCGGACTGGCAGGGCTCTCAAGCAGCCGTTGGGAGACAGTGCGGCCGAAAACGGTTCGCTCAGAACGCGTGATGACGTTGAACCACATCCAGCGATGCGCAGTGCGCCCGACGACACCCGGAATAAAGGCCAGTAAAGCGATCGCCAGCACAATCACCGCAACGATGAAAAGCACATCGCCTGCTGCCAGGTACCCCTGCGCGTTCGCGCCGTACATGGCGATGAACAATAATGCGCTGGCCAAAAGGACACCCGTACCCAGCCGGAAGGTAGAGCGAAGTTGGTCACGAAAGGTCAAGGCAATGCTCCTGCATCAGTGAAATGCCTGTGGACTTACTCTAGCGGCTTTCGCCACGAGCTGCTAACGTTTCGCTGATCGTCAGCGTAAGGATCGTCCTGAACATTCTGGATTATATCCATATGGTTGAGCGGTCAGAAGCCTGCAAACGTGATCAAGCCACCAGGCCGGGCTAAGCATTTACGCCCCCTAATCTGCCCCGATTTCAGCAAACGATATCGCCTGCTCACGAACCGTTTCGCCGCTCATATCGTGGACGGTGAGGGTCAGCGTACGGCCCTCCCAGTCGACGCTGATCTCACCAAAGTTTTCCTTCGCATAGGCTGCACCGAGCTGATTGCTGCTCATCTCGTCGCTTTCGTCGCGAACCGAACGGTTCAACGATGACGCGGTGATCTCGTAGAGTGGATACCCAGCAAGACCGTCCTGCTTGTACAGCGCAGACAAATGCCGATCGCCGGAGACCAGAACCACACCACCTGCGCCACTGGCAGCAATGGTTTCATAGAGCTTCGTTTGTGACTGCGGCAACTGCCTCCATGCCTCCCAGCCGTGTCCGTCAGCCAGGACCTGGACGCTCGATACCAGCAGTCGGAGGTCCGCTGGTTCCTGCAGCTCCGCCGCCAACCAGGCCCATTGCTCCGGCCCAAGCATGTCCTGATCAGGTGCGTCGGAAGGGACGTAGCGCTCCATGCCGGGCGCATCGCGACGCGGCGTCCGAGTCAATTCCGTTCGGAAAAAGCGTGTATCCAGCATGATGATCTGCACCCGCTGACCAGGGGGTCCGATCAGCTGCGAGTAGTAGATACCGTCCCGCTCTGCGACGGGGTGATCATCCATGCCCCAATAGGTCTCGAAGATTGCCTCACTACCGTATTTTCCGTAATAGCTGCCACCGCCGTCGTTCAGACCATAGTCGTGGTCGTCCCAGGTAGCCATGATCGGAAGGGTCGATGCAAGGCGTTGAAAGTCGTCCTGTTCGGACAGCTCGGAGTAGGCCTCGAAAAGCTCGTCCATATCCGACGACAAGGACCAGACGTCGCCGTAAACGTTGTCTCCGATGTTGAGCAAGAGGTCCGGCTCGCGTCGCAGAAGCGCATCGAGAATCGGCGCGGCCTCCTCCTGTGACCGACAGGAAGCGACAGCAATGCGTGTCAGCACCTGCCCGGTCGGCCACTCGACGAACGCTGGGGCCTTCGGCCAGTCGGTCCGGTCCACGCTCGCGAAGTAGGCTTTCAGCGCGCCGGCGGCAGATTCCGCTACGGCAGGCTGCGGGCTCACAACCGGGTTCAGAGGCGCACTCGTGCACGCCACCAATGCAGCGCACGCGCCGCAAAGCATCAACTGTTTGAAAAGTGTAGGTTGGCGCATGGTCGGCCTCTTGCCTGCTTTGAACTACGATGGACGTCTCGAGCCTAGCGCTTCGATCGCTCGTATCAACGTAATTCAATCGTTGCGAAGCAGGCGACTAAATCGAGAATGGTGAGGCAAGTATAAGGCTACTGTTTGGCGACCTCCAGCTGAATCAGAGGCCTTGGGAGGAGCAGGCTTCCACCGTGTCCGCAATATCGCCGGTCAGTCGATGAGACGGCACCCGGGCGCGCAGCAGTCCTCCGGTGTCATGGCGCCTTTCAGCAGGCCCAACTCGCCGAGCGTGTCGATGATGTGCTGCAACTTCTCACGCTGCAGCGAGCCGTCACTGTCCCACTCGGTCAACCGGAACCACTCCGCCGTCTGCTGGCTCTTGAGCGCGTAGCGCGCGGCAATGGTGTCGACGATTCCCGCTCGGGCCTTGAAGTTGCCACAAACGTCGTTGATCACTCGACACAGGGTCACCAGTACGTCAGGTGAATTCAAAAGGGCCTGCTCACTTGCTGCAAGCACAAAGGCCGGCCAGGGTGTCGGGCATTCGCCCACACGCCGCATCAAGCCTTGATCGACATACGGCTGGGTAGTGAAGCGCTCCCAGAGAAACCCCTCGGCCTCAGACCGTTTGAAGCTCTCGATCGCTCCATCAAGACCACCTACCTCGACAAAGCGCAGATCATCGGCCGGGCTCCAACCCAACTGATGCGCATTTACGAATGCCATCAGATGCGAGCCGGAACCTTTGCGGCTGATTGCGAAACGCTGTCCACGCAGTGCGTCAACGGAATCGATGCCGCTGTCCGCCGGCACGTGGATGCCCCAGATCAGCGGTGAGCGCACGTACCACTGCAGGATTCGCATCGGCACATTGCGATCGATTGCCGCAACCGCGCCCTCGCTCAACGGCAAGGCCAGGTCCAGCGCCCCTTCAGCCAGCCCCCGGGTCATCTCGCCCGTGCCGCCGGGACAGTCGCGCCAATGGAGTTCGATACCGGCCTCCGCGAACAATCCTTCCTCGATAGCAAGATGCCACGGAAGGTTGAAGTGTTCGGGGACGCCGCCGATGGTGAGACGAGTCTTTGTTGTCATGTCTCAAGTCTGACATATCGGACCGAAACCATCGATGAACGACGGGAAACGTCGTCATCTGTTTGCCGCGCGCAAAAGAAAGTTTGATCCGGAAGGCTTGATGGGAGCCACCCGCCAGTCAGGAAGCAAGCATGGTGCAGAGTCGGTCCGGCCTGTTCCTGCCCCGCTGTTCGTAATTGCCTCAAGCACCGGTCATCCGCTGGAAGGCTGCTACGAAATTGCTCGCAGCGTCGTCGCACTGTTCGAAGTAGAGCGATGGTTCAATCAGCTCCATTTCGATCAACGCCGGACTGCCGTCGTCTAGGGTGACGAAGTCCAAGCGCGCATAGAGCAGCGTCTGCCCCAGCACCGCCAGGGTAAGGCTTGCCGCATCGAGGACCTCCCGCGGCGGGTCCGCGGGAGTGATCAGCCCGCCGTGCTCTTCCTGCACCCGGAAATCCCCGGCAGCCGGTCGCTTGCGAATGGCGTGGCTGAACTGATCGCCAAAATAGAACAACGAGTATTCACCGTGGCTGGTAATGCTCGAGATAAACGGTTGAATGATCACTTCGCGCGCAGCAAAAACGGCTTGCGCATCCGCCCAGCCGGCGGGATCGCTCAATGAAAGCGGAAAGATATCGTCGGCATTGGCACCGACACATGGCTTCACCACCAGGCGCTCGGTCCCGAAACGGGCGGCGGCAGCATGCAGGGACTCCGGTCTCAGCGCCGGTTCCCAAAGCGAGGGCACCGTCGGTACACCCTGCCCTGCCAGCTCACGGAGATAGGACTTGTGGCAGTTCCAGCGACATATACCAAGGGGGTTCAGCAGTCGCGTGGCGGCATCGATCCCAGCGAGTGTTTCCAGAAACGCCTCGAGATGGTTCTGGTAATCCCAGGTGGAGCGGATGATTACCGCGTCGTAGTCTGCCCACGCCACGCCCTGACGGTTCCAGGGAATTTCTTCTGCCGACCAGCCCTGCGCGCTGAGCGGCGCGAAGAGCAGGTGGTCATAAATATGAAAACCGGAGCGATCCTCAAGAGTAAGAAAGGCGCATCGTGGCATTGGGTGTGCAGGCTGGTGAAGTCGCGGAATTATACGCGCCCGGATTTCCCCGTTGCCAGGCCTATCCGGTGCCCGCGCGAAGCCTGCCTGTAAAAACCGTCAAGGCCTGACTGTCAGAACCCAAGCGGACACAAACCAGTCCGACCACGTCCTTGAACTGGCCAAAAAAAAACGGCGACTTGCAAACCAAGCCGCCGTTATCGGTCCTGAATATTACTGAGGGTTCAACCCCGGCAGTACCAGCCCAGGGTATGCCCCAGCTGATGGTAGTACTGCATGGTGGCCGGCTGCCAGGCATCGCCACCTTCCACTTCGAAGAAGAACGGTTCGCGCTCGACCCGCTCTGGCGCGATCTGGTTCATGGTGGCTGATTCGTACAGGCGGCCGTTCTGCATGGTGTAGTGGACGAATTCGCTCTGGCGGATGTCGTTGAGGACGTCACCATCGATAACCGCGATGTCAGCCAGTTTGCCGACTTCGATCGAGCCCAGATCAGCCTGCATGCCGAAGTAGCTGGCGCCGTCGATGGTCGCACCTCTCAAGGCTTCCCAGGGGGTGAAGCCGCCCTGCACCATCATCCACATTTCCCAGTGGGCAGCGAGACCCGCCAGCTGGCCATGGGCGCCGATCACGACTGGCACGCCCAGCTCATTCATCTGATGCGTGGCTTCGGCCACGGCGATGTGGTTGTAGAGGTTCTCGGGCGCGGTCGGGCGTCGGATGGAGCGCGGGTACACGACGGACTTGGGCACGAAGTTGAGCAGGCGCTCGTTCTTCCACACTTCGGTCTTGTCGTACCAGTACTCCTCGCCCATCATCCCGCCGTAGGCGACACCGAAGGTCGGCGACCAGACGACCTCGGTCTGGCTCCAGAACTGCTTGATGTCGTCATAGATGGTATGCACCGACAGGCTGTGCTCAAGGCCGGTGTGACCGTCGGCGATCTGGCTCATGTTCTGCTCGAAGCGCATACCGCCCTCCGGCACCACCATGATGTCGAGCTCGTGACCGGCTTCGATCACCTGCTGGCGCTGGTCGCGGCGCAGATAGTTGTAGCTCTTGACCGAGATCGCGCCCAGATCCTTCTGGCGCTGGACATGGAACAAGGCATCCTCATAGGAATCGATGCGGGCCGTAGCACCTGCCGCCAGTGCGCCGTAGAGAATGCGGCCGGTGGAATACAGACGCGGTGCCAACACCTCGCCCGCGCGCTGCAGCTCGGCCATGGAGAAGATAGCGGCGTTGTCGTTGGACGGGTCATGCGTTGCTGTGACCCCATAGGCCAGGTTGGCAATCTGCATCCAGTTCTGCTGCGGTGTGAGCTGCTGGTTGCTCATCGCGCCGTGGGCGTGGCTGTCGAACAGACCAGGGACGACCGTTTTACCTTCCAGGTCGAACACGTCGTAACCCTCTGGAATCTCGATCTCGTCAACGGTGCCCACGGCAGCAATCCGGTGGCCTTCGATCAGCACCACGCCGTTTTCAATGATCTCGCGCTGGTTCTGCGCATCACGCATGGTGACGATCCGGCCGTTGGTCAGGGCGATGCGGCCATCGTGGCGATCGCTTTCAAAGGTGATCGAAAGGTCGCGCCCTTCGGTCACGGGCTCGGGCAGCTCGTCCGGTGAATCGGCAAGGAAGGCAAAGGCATCGCTCAGATCACGCGTGTAGAGGCTGGCCCCATGCGACCAGGCCAGGGTCTGGTTGTCGTTGGTGAAGTGCAGCTCCGCGCCCGCGCGGGCCGAAACCTGACGTACCGGGAAAGCATTCGAACCCGAACCCAGGGTGACCTGCTTGCCCGCGGCAAAGAACGGCGCGACATAGGCCTTGTAGTGCTCGGCAAAAGCCACCCAGCGCCCGTCGCTGGAGACTTCATATTCCGTGATCCAGCTGCCGATCAGATGCTCGCGCGGATCCTGGCCATTAAGGTCGACGCTGTTCAGCGCCAGGCGCGTGCCATCGACCCGATCGGTGAACAGAATGCGCTGGCCATCGGCAGAGAACTGTGGGTCGAAACCACCGTCGGTGACCTTGACCGGATCGCCACCCTCAACGTCCACGAGATACAGCCCGGTACGCTCGACCAGGCCGGTGAGGTCAGATAGCCACCGCTGGTCTTGCGGTAGACCACGTGTTCACCGTCCGGTGAGAATGCCGGCTCCAGGTAGTGGCCCGGCTCGGTGGTAAGCACGCGACCGCGGCCCCGCCCGATCGGCTCGATGCGCACGCTGCCGAGCTCGGCGTCGTTGTAGGTCGTGTAGACCACGGAACGCGAGTCCGGCGAGAACGACGGATAGTACTCCCAGTGATCGTCCTGATCGGTCAGGCGGCGATGCTCCTGATCGTCCAGATCATGCAGCCACAGGTAGCCCATGGCCTGATAGATCGCCCAGCGTCCGTCAGGACTGGTCTGGGTCCAGCGCGCCATGCGCACCGGAAACTCGTCTGGTGAAACCTCGACGCTGCGCTGCAGGGCCGGACGAATCATGCGGCTGGTATTGACCCGGACATCGATGCGCTGATGGCTTGAGTCCAGACCGATGCGATGAAACGCACCGTCGGCCCAGATCACGATGGACTGGCCGTCCGGATACCAGGCAAAGGCCGGGTAGTTGCCCATATCGCCCGAGGTTTCCTGCTTGTCGCGCTCGAGCTGGTCGTAGAGCGTGCGCTCGATGCCGGACTCTAGATCCCGCACCATCAGGCGCGACGACAACTCGGTCGGGTTGCGCCGGACAAAAGCCAGCTGCTTGCCATCGGGCGACAGTACCGGGCGAATCGCCCCGCCAGGGCCGCCGGTGACCGTCTCGACTTCGCCGCTGTTCATGTCCAGCCGGCGTACCGCGAAGATGCCCTGATTGGCGTCGCGGTTGTACTGCCAGACCCGCTCCGGTGTCACGTCCTGGCTGAAATAGAGATGCTGGCCATCGGGCGAGAAGAACGGCTCGGCGATGTTCTTCTGTGACTGCTCGCCGTGGGTACGTTCGATCAACTCGACGCCGCTGCCACCCGAGCGGTGATACATCCAGATGGTGCCGGCCGGAATCGATCGGGTTGACACATAGCCCTTGCGGGCGGCCAGATACTGGCCATCGGGCGACCAGGCCGGGTTGTGCAACAGGTGTTCGGTTTCGGTCGTGACCTGCACCGGGTCGCTGCCGTCGGCGTTCATGATCCACAGATTTTCTGCACCAGCACGATCGGAAATAAAGGCAATCTCCTCGCCATCGGGACTGAAGCGCGGCTGAAAGCTCCAGGCGATGTCGTTGGTCAGCGCCTCGGCATCACCGCCGTCGATGCCGACCCGATAGATATCGCCCAGCATGTGGAAAATCAGGGTCTGGCCGTCCGGGCTGACATCCACATCGGCCCAGGTGATGGAGCGCACGTCAATGTCGATCTGTTGCCAGTCGCCCGGCGGATCGTCCACCGACCAGGTTTCGCTCTCTGAGCTTTCGTCAGAAGCTGGTTCATCACCTGCCTCCTGGGCCCAGGATGGGATCACGGTGAATGAAAAAGACAGCAGGCAGATCAGCCCGGCGAGCGTTGCTTTAAGCATGGTTATTTCCTTGGATGGGGCGTTTCTTAGAACCGTTGGACCGCATCGACAAGACAGGTAAAGACGATTCAGATCAGGATTCCGCGTCGTTATCAGCGGCATCAGAGGGTTTCAGGTCGGCTGCAAGCTCGTTGGCCACGCCGTGAGGCACGTGCCCGGTGGCCACCTCGAGGCTGGCCGAGGAGCAGTGCATCTGTTGGTCATCAAAAAAGATATCCGCGCCAAAGGCGCGCAGAAACGGGGTTTTTTCACGGCCACCGAGGAACAGCGCTTCATCAACGCGAATCCCCCAGGCGCGAAGTGTGAGAATCACGCGCTTGTGGGCCGGTGCCGAGCGCGCCGTTATCAAGGCCGTTCGTATCGGGTTTTCCTCGATCGGATAAGCCGACTGGATGCGCTGGATGCCTTCCAGAACGCGCTTGAACGGGCCGGCGGCCAGCGGCTGCGCGGCCGAGCGGCGCTCGGAGTCCGAGAACGCGGCCAGGCCCTGCTCCTTGTAGACGCGTTCAGCTTCATCGGAAAAAATCACGGCATCACCGTCAAACGCCAGCTTGAGCTGCCCGGATCGATTCTCACGGGTAGCCGAGGGCAGAATGGTGGCCGATGCGTAGCCCGCCATCAGCACTCGCCGCACATCATCGTCGTTGGCCGACAGAAAGAGCTGGACGCCAGAGGGTTCGATGTACTGGGACGGACTGGCACCGTTGGTGAACACGGCGCGCTGAATGTCGAGGCCATAGTGCTCGATGGAATTGAAAATGCGCAGGCCGGTGTCTGCGCTGTTGCGCGACAGCAGGATGACCTCGACGCCGGGATGATCCATCCCGTCCTGGTTGAGGTGCAGCAACTTCTTGACCAGGGTGAAGGCAACCCCGGGCTGAAGAATCTCGTCCTCGCGCTCGCGCTGGTAGGCCATGTAGGCTTCCAGGCCCTTCTCTTCATCACGGTCCTGGGCGCAGACGTATACCGTAGGCTCGTCCGGTAGCTTGCCTTGCTTGAAGATGGCCTTGAACTCAGCGGCATAGTCGCGACAGAAGAAGACATTGTGCCGCACCAACGGAAAGCCGTCGGTAGCGGCGTGGAGGCTCCAGGTCACCGCGGACAATGAGCGCGTGGAGCGCGGCTATCGGCGCACCGCACGGCGGGCCGCGGCACCCAGTTGACCATCGGCGAGAGCGGCGACATCGGCGTTGCAGATCACGGCATCGGCGTCGAGCCGCTCGCCATTGGCCAAAAGCACACCGCGGGCGCGACCGTTTTGGATGCTGATCTCGCTGACCTTGGTGTGATAGCGGAACTCCACGCCAAGATCAGCAGCGAGAGTGGCGAGCGCCTCGGGCAGGCGCTGGATGCCGCCGTCGACGATCCAGACACCCGCCAACTCTACATGCGCGACGATACCGAGGGTTGGTGGCGCGGCGAACGGCGAGGAGCCGACGTAGGTGGCGTAGCGGCCGAACAATTGTCGTAAGCGTGGGTCGGGGAAGAAGCGCCCAGGTCTCGCCAGAGGGTGGAGCGGGGTTTAAGCGTGCGACCGGGATGAGGCCGGAGTCGAGTACCAGCGAGCGGCGTTGGGTTCGGCAGGTGGATGAAGGCCTGCTCCAAGGTGCGCCACATATCGTCGGCACGTGCGCAAAAGGCACGGAACAGCTGCGCCTGCTTGGCACCGGAGAAGACGCCGATCGCATCGACCGAGCGCTCCCGGTCGGCGAACAGATCCAGGCGTTGATCATCGCCCCAGGCATGTCTTGCCAAAATATACGCCGGCTCTAAGCGGAGGTGGTCCCGTAGCGATGCGCCAGCGATCGCGAATAAATCCTCAAGACTGGGCGCATCGTGAGTACGGTTGGCCCTTGAGTCGATACGTGCGCTACCGATGGCCACTTCACGCATCTTGCCGCCCGATTGTTGGGCGCCTTCGAGCAGTGTGACGCGTAGCCCTCGTGCGGCCAGGCGCACACTGGCGGCGAGACCGCCCATTCCGGCGCCGATGACGACCACGTGTCGATCGGTCATGGGCTGATTCCGTTCGGAAGATAGCGGCTTCGCCGATCGGCAGGCGCGCGCGGGCATCGCATTGGGTGCCCTCGTTGGCGCTAGCGTGATACCGCGGCGGTGGGCGGAGCTCCGACGTGGGGTTGCATGGGGGCTCAACGAGCGCCGAGGTCGTTGAGGAGCGCGTCCGCGGCGGTACGCCCTGAGATGGATGCCATTGGAATGCCGCGGCCAGGATGAACGCTGCCGCCCGCCATATAGAGGCCCGGAATCTTCGTGGTGGCGCCGGGGCGATCGAACGATGCCCGCCAGCCAGCCGACGAACGTCCGAAGACGGCCCCGCCGGAGGCGGGGTAGGCCTGCTCGTAATGCCGGGGTGTCGTGACCGCGATTTCCTGTGTCTGTTCGAGGTTCAAGCCGCAGTGCGCAAGCAGTGCCATGACCCGTTCCTCGCAGCGGCGAATCTCGGTCTCGGGGATTTCCGTGAGGTCGCCTCGCGCCGGTGCGTTGACAACGATCAGCAGGCGTTCGAGCGCATCCGGCGTGGCCAGCAGATTACCGCGGTCTTGCGCGCAAATGTAAACGGTGGGGTCCTGTGGTAGTTGTAAGTCTTTGAAGACTGATTTGAACTCGGCGGCGTAGTCGCGCGGAAAGAAGACGTTGTGGTACTGCATCGGGAAACCGGTGGGCTTGGCCAAGAGGTTCCAGGTCACGACGCTGTGCGAGCGTTTGGCCACCGGGACGCGCAGGATCGCGCGGCTGACCGCCGCGCCGAATAATCCGGCACCGATGGCGGCGGCATCGGCATTGACGATGACCGCGTCGGCGTGGGATGCGCTCACCGTCCGTTAGTAGAACACCGCTGGCGCGTCCGTTCTCGACCAGCACTTCGCTGACGGCCGTGCCGTAGCGGAGCGTGACGCCTTTCTCCTCGGCCAATTCCGCGAGCGCGTCCGGCAGGCGGTGGATCCCTCCCTCGACGGCACAGACCCATGGCTCTCCACGTCGGCGATGAGCATCAGCGTGGCGGGTGACTCATAGGGCGACGAGCCGACGTAGGTGGCGTAGCGGCCGAACAGTTGGCGCAGACGCTCGTCCTTGAAGTAGCTGCCGAGCGCCTTCCACAGCGTGAAGATGGCCTTGATGGTATCAGTTCGCCAAGGCCGCTCAATCCGAAACGCCCGAAGATAGACAGCGGCGTTGGTCGCGGAGACAGCATGAACGAACCTTCGAGTGCGTTGAAGACCCGTTTGGCGTCTCTTTGGCGAATCTGCGGAAGCCGTCCGCCTCGGCGCTGCCGGCAAAGTCGCCAATCGCCTTCGGCGGAGGCGTTCGTGATCCGCGAATAGATCCAGACGTTCGTCTTGGCTCCAGGCGTGCCTTGCGAGGATTTCGGCACGGTGCAACGACGCGTTCGCTGAACGAGGCACCGGCCTCGGTAAACAGGTTTTCGAAGATCCAGGGCATGGTGAGTACCGTTGGGGCTGTGTAGAAGCGACGATCTCCGATCTGTTGCTCCCGCAGCTTCCCGCCGGGTCGATGGCCACACTCGAGGACGGTGACATCGAACCCCTTCGATGGCGAGCTTGAGCGCCGCGCTCAGACCACCCATGCCGGCTCCGATGACGATGACGTGCGAAGTTCGCATGGACGCGCCTTGCCAGACTAGTGTCGGATAGGTTGGAAATTGACTGTCTAGTTTTCTAAACAGCGACCAGTGTCTAGTTACCACGACAGTCACGGGATTGCTCAGTTGCCCCGGCTTGCGGCTTGGTCGTCTGGCATTCTGCTAAACGGTTAGCCGAATCATCGCGTCGCGGCGTCGTGTCGTGATTGCACCCTTTCTGAGTACGAGGATAGAGCGCGTGAAATTTGCTGCGAGAAGGGTCTGGCTCGAGAAGTCCCAAGCCTGCGAGATACCTTGGTGAGGCGGAGGGACTTGATGACTTTGCGCTGATGTTCGCCACCGACAAGGGACTTGCCCTGGCGGACGAGTTTGTCGTCATTGAAAAGGCCGGCGCCGATTCGGCGATCGAGTTCTTCAAGGTCCTGCGCACGTCTCCCTATGCGGTCATGCCGGCTGATCCGGAGGGTGGAAAGTCAATCGGCGGCGCCTGCGGACAATGCTGGGTCCGCTGGACGTCGGCACTTCGGCGGGGGGCGACGAGTCGGCGCAGAAGGCACACGGCATCGGTGAGGTGTGGCACGCGATGTTCGGCAACGCGCTATTCTTCATCAAGGTGAGTCTGACTGCGTTTGGGTTCTTCCTCGGCGTAATCTTTATCGCGCGCTGGTTCGGCGCATGTTGAGGCGCGGCCTGTCGCTAGGTGCGCCGAGGGCGGCGATCGGGTGTCGGTGCGGCACCCGAACCGCCTGTAGATCTATCTTGACATTTTAATCTGTCAGGCTAGACTAACACTCGTGGGTCGGATGCTTGGCTGCCCGCCGGGACTGTTGTCGACGACTGCTGAGAACGAGATCCACATGTCGGGATGTCTGGTAGCTCTATAGTTGAGCTGCCCATGAAGTCACTGTCAATCGGAGGCAACTGCAATGGCTGATTCCAAAAACTTGTCGGGTCTGACCGACGAGCAAGCGAAAGAATTCCACGAGCACTGGAAGCACGGCGTCTGGAGTTGGGTCATGATCGCGTCGGTCGTTCATGTTGTGACTTGGGTCTATCAACCCTGGTTCTAAGTTTTCGCGATTAGGAGATACCAATGAAAGTACCTGTTCTGTTCGGGCCGATCCGAGACATTGCCGCCCCTGAGCATCCGGAAGACGATTGGAAGATCTGGACCGTCATCAACCCAGCCGTGTGGATGATGCTTGGTTCATCGTGCTGATGGTGCAGATGTGGATGATCCACACCTATGCGCTCGGTCTGCCCGGCTACGGTTTCAAGGACTCCGTGCGCGTCAAAGAGGCGGTCGCCGTTGTTGCGCCGGGTCCTTGAGGCGCCACAGATCGCCCAAGTGCAGTAATCGATCCGATGCTGCGGTAGGTGACTTGTGACATGATTCGACGCGTCCACCGCTGAGCGGTGGACCGAATCATAAACGGCCTGCGCTAGCCGCGCACCGGGAGGGAGTCGTCATCCTCCCTGCGTGAGCGGGGCGACGGGCCGTTTTAGTGTTTGGAAAAGAGCCTTCCAAGTAGCGAGTGGGCATGCAAATGCCCATCCGCGTCGTTGCTTTCGCCTGCTTTTATTCTGCCCGCCTCCGCCTCCGCCTCCGCCTCCGCCTCCGCCTCCGCCTCCGCCTCTGTCTCTGTCTCTGTCTCTGTCTCTGTCTTCGCTTCCGTCGTCGCAAACGCCTCGTGATGCTGAGCGTGGCTGCCATGACTGACGCAGTCCATAGAGCGTGGCGTCAGCGTCAGCAAGGGGCCTTCAGTTTTTTTGTAAATTAAGCTTGACACAAATATATGTCAGGTTAAACTAACACTCGTGGGTCGAGACAACGCCTGAACCGCTTGCGAATGCTCTGAGATCCACCTGACGAGGTTTGTCGTCGCCCGCGAAGGCGCGGCAGTTCACTCAACCTTTCTTACGAGAGAGTATTGCAATGGCTGAGCAGAAATCACCGAATCTGTCGGGCCTCACCGACCAACAAGCAAAGGAATTCCACGAGCACTGGAAGCACGGCGTCTGGAGTTGGGTCATGATCGCGTCGGTCGTTCATGTTGTACTTGGGTCTATCAACCCTGGTTCTACGGGGTTTTCGCGATTAGGAGATACCAATGAAAGTACCTGTTCTGTTCGGGCCGGATCCGAGTATTGCCGCCCCTGAGCATCCGGAAGACGATTGGAAGATCTGGACCGTCATCAACCCAGCCGTGTGGATGATGCCTTGGTTCATCGTGCTGATGGTGCAGATGTGGATGATCCACACCTATGCGCTCGGTCTGCCCGGCTACGGTTTCAAGGACTCCGTGCGCGTCAAAGAGGCGGTGCCGTTGTTGCTCCGGCTCCTGAGGCGCCACAGATCGCCCAAGTGCAGTAATCGGTCCGATGCTGCGGTAGTTGACTTATGACATGATTCGACGCGTCCACCGCTGAGCGGTGGACCGGAATCATTAAACGGCCCGCGCTGGCCGCGCACCGGGAGGAGTCATCATCCTCCTGCGTGAGCGGGGCGACGGGCCGTTTTAGTGTTTGGAAAAGAGCCTTCCAAGTAGCGAGTGGGCATGCAAATGCCCATCCGCGTCGTTGCTTTCTGCGGCGCGTCCTTTTCTTCTGCCCGCCTCCGCCTCCGCCTCAGCCTCCGCCTCCGCCTCCGCCTCCGCCTCCGCCTCCGCCTCTGTCTCTGTTCTCTGTCTCTGTCTTCGCTTCCGTCGTCGCAAACGCCTCGTGATGCTGAGCGTGGCTGCCATGACTGACGCAGTCCAGGGCGTGGCGTCAGCGTCAGCAAGGGGCCTTCAGTTTTTTTGTAAATTAAGCTTGACACAAAAATATATGTCAGGTTAAACTAACACTCGTGGGTCGAGACAACGCCTGAACCGCTTGCGAATGCTCTAGATCCACCTCGACGAGGTTTGTCGTCGCCCAAGAAGGCGCGGCAGTTCACTCAACCTTTCTTACGAGAGATTATTGCAATGGCTGAGCAGAAATCACCGAATCTGTCGGGCCTCACCGACCAACAAGCAAAGGAATTCCACGAGCACTGGAAGCACGGCGTCTGGAGTTGGGTCATGATCGCGTCGGTCGTTCATGTTGTGACTTGGGTCTATCAACCCTGGTTCTAAGTTTTCGCGAGTAGGAGATACCAATGAAAGTACCTGTTCTGTTCGCCGATCCGAGTATTGCCGCCCCTGAGCATCCGGAAGACGATTGGAAGATCTGGACCGTCATCAACCCAGCCGTGTGGATGATGCCTTGGTTCATCGTGCTGATGGTGCAGATGTGGATGATCCACACCTATGCGCTCGGTCTGCCCGGCTACGGTTTCAAGGACTCCGTGCGCGTCAAAGAGGCGGTCGCCGTTGTTGCGCCGGCTCCTGAGGCACCACAGATCGCCCAAGTACAGTAAGTCGGTTTCAGTAAGTCGGTATACCGTACGCTGGACAGGATCGACGGACTCGCTGCTGAGCGAGTACCGCGATCACTAAACGGCCCGCGCTGGCCGCGCACCGGGGAGGAGTTATCCTTCTGCGTGGAGTGGGGCGCCGGGCCGTTCATTCGTTCTGGGGATAGGGATGGTCGGCGCATGAGCACACGACCGGCATGGTCCTCAACAGACTCCGTTTGGCATTCTCGATCGGCCTTGATCATCGTTTCGGCCCGTCGGCGGTTGACTGCGTAGTCAGGCCATCTTGGCCTGACGGAATCGAAGCTGGAAGCCCCGCGACTACTGTCGGGACTGATCGGTGGGTGGCCGGTTTGTGATCGAGGCTCTTCATCCGTATCGCAGTAAATAGAATCCGATTGAACGCTGTGGGGGACTCCTCGAGAGGCACCGGAAAGGCCCCTTGCTCGATTCCATCGCTACGATCAGTGCCGCTGGGACTGCTTCCAGCCGAGGGCGAGTCCCTCCTCCTTGAACACATCCTCATGGCAGACCTCGACGCAACGCCCGCACTTGGTGCAGTCGATGCTGTCGATGACCGGCTCGACACCCTTGGCGGCCCCTTTTAGTGCCGGCTTGATGACCTGCGGCTCAGGGCAGACCTCGAAGCAGTCCATGCAGTCATCGCAGTGTTGGCGCCGATCGGCAGCGATATGGACGGGCGCCATGGCGCCGATCAGGCCGTAGCAGGCGCCGACGGGGCACAGGTGGCCACACCAGCCGTGGCGGACCAGCAGCAGGTCGTAGAGAAAAATGGCCGCGATCAGCAGCCACGCCCAGCCAAAACCAAAAATGATCCCTCGATGCAGCATCGAGATTGGGTTCACCAATTCCCAGACCATGATGCCGGTGAGCGGCGGGAACAGCAGTACGAGTCCTAACAGCCACCAGCGCAGGTTGCGAGACAGGCGTGGGCCGCCGCGGATGCCCCAACGTCGGCGCAGCCAGGCGGCGAGATCGGTGACCAGATTCAACGGGCAGACCCAGGAGCAGAACACCCGTCCACCGAGCAGCGCGTAGAACACCAGCACCAGCAGGGCACCTATGATGCCGGTCAGCGCTGGCCAACTGCCGGAGAGGATCGATTGCGCGAGTAGCAGCGGATCGGTCAGCGGCAGGATGCCGAGGGTCATGCTTGAGGATAGGTTGCCGGTCACCAGCCAAGCGCCAAACAGCGGGCCGAGCAGGAACATGAAGAGGATGCCAAGCTGATTGAAGCGGCGCAAGAGCAGCCATGCATGGGTCTTGAGCCAGGCTGTGTTCTCAGTTGCAGTTCTAGGCGTCGCGTTAGGAGTAGACACCGGCTCAGGGCGCTGTTTCGCAGTTGCTGAAGGCGTGTCCGTTGTCTGATGCATAAGGCTTACAAACTTGCTTCGGCGCGGCCTGCGCGCGGAAGGATCTTGATCGCGGCCTGGTCTAGGACGCAGGTCTCCTCGCACTTGCCGCAGCCGGTGCAGCGCTCGGGGTGGATCACTGGGATGGGGGTGGCCTGGGCGTGTTCGCTGGTCACCAAGGACGCTGGGGCTAGGCTGATGGCGTCGCCGCTGATCGGGCAGCTATCGACACAGACACGGCAAGGTTCTCCGCGGACGGCTACAGTGGTGGGGATCAATCAGCACCGCCAGCCCCATGTCGGCGCTCCTGATATCGGTGAGGTCATGGTTTAGCGCATTGCTTGGGCAGGCCGCAACGCAGGGATCTCCGGGCACATCTCGCAGCCGGCTTCGCGGGCGATGAAGTAGGGTGTGCCGGTCGTGATCAGTTGCCCGAGCCGCGCGAGGTGCAGCATCTCGAATGGGCAGGCGCGCACACAGAGGCCACAGCGCAGGCAGATGCCGTTGAAATCGTCCTCCGGCTGCGCGCCGGGCGGTCGCAGCGCCACACCGGCAGCGCTGTGGCTCGCTGCACATAAAGGCCGAGGCCAAGGCCGATGAGGCCGACGCCGCAGGCGCTCTGTGCAGTGGTGATCCAGGAGGTCGCGGCGGCTAAGCGGCCGCCCGCGTTGGGTTGGCGATGTGCTCATGTTGACCTTCCGGTCTCTGTTGGCCGAAGCAAAACAGCCCCAAGGTGGCTTGGCGAAACCTTACTCGATCGCTCCGGTTCTGTCCTTGTGCTCGGTCAGGCTGCGGCAGTGGCGCGCGGCCTGCTTAGCCCAGTCGGAGTCTGGGGCCTGCGCGCGTGCCTGCTGGAAGAGGTCGAGGGCGCGCTTGGTCCGACCTTCGCGCTGCATGAGTTCGCCGAGCCGATAGGACAGTTCCGCCGCCAGGAGGTGCGGGATCTGTTCGGCTAATGGGCCGCTCAGCTGACGCAGGTCTTCGCGCACCGTGGAACCGCGCCCGAAGAAAGCGGGGAGGGCCAGACTGTTGGTCATGCGCACGATCCGCACACTCACGTTGTTTGGCGCCATACGCACCGCGCGGTCGAGTAACTGGATGCCCTGATTGACCAGCCGAGCTTTGGTGGCGGGGTTCCAGGCATCGCGGGCGACCAGGTGTTTGCCGAACCGAGAAAAGCCATGGTCTCGTAGTCGCTGGATGCGGCTCGGGATGCCTGCCGCAACCAGTTCTGAGCATGCCTGGCACCCCGTGGTCTCGTTGACGGCGAGATTGTGCCAGAGCACTTCCAAGCCGTTTGAGATCTTCGGCCTGGGCGCTCCGCTGGGGATAACCCAGGGATGGCGCCGTCGACTGATCTCTTGGCGCAGCGCAACAGGATTCCGGCAACTGAGCAACTCCAACAGCGTCTTCGAGGTGGTGTCGTCGCACCGAGTTCAACACCTGCGGTTGGTGATGGGATGATTTCTCTATCCATCGATAGTCTGGCGAGGTCTCGGTAGGTCGCTGGTTGAACAGCCGGCCGGCTTGCGCAGGTCGGTCCCAACGGGGCCACGTGCAGACCGACGAGTCTTTAAGCTGGCCGCGGAATGATTTTAAGGTTGATGCTTGGATGGTTACACGCGACCGAAGGCTTGGGGTCGCCAGTCGCCTTGTCCGTCGGACCCGAAGAACCCAGAGGTCGAGTGTTGTTCGGCCTGGATTTGTCCGCTGATCAGGCGCAGGTGTGAATGGTGCCGTCAGTCATGGCTCGTACTTGTTGGACTCGCAGCTCGGCTGGAATCTGGCACGATTTCGAGCCGCGCCAGCGCCGCTGAAAGGCTTGCCTGCTGGCGGCAAGGGCGGGCAGCAGGGCGCGCTTGCGGAGGTACCAGGGTATCGGGCGCAGCAGATTGTAAAGCGCAGGGAAGCGAACACGGGGCGTCATGTCGCCATAGGTGCGCGCGTCCGCGATGCCGAAGTGAAACTCGGTGCTGCATCCGCCGGAAGGTGTTGCCGAGCCTGGAGAAGGCGAGTAAAGCCGGATGATAACCGTCAACCAAGAGGTCGGCTCGGCTGGGGCGATCGCGCTGAGTGCGCTGAAACAGCGCGCTACCTCCTCGCGCCGCAGGTAAGGCAAGACACCCTCCAGGATGAAGACGGGGCGGGTTTCATCCAGTGCGTTGGCAACGGCGTCGAGGGGAATCTGGCAACGCGATGCACGCGTGTTGGACTCGATCCGTCGCTGGTAGCAGCAGCTCACGAACCGCCATTACCGGCGGAAGGTCGGCGCAGACCCAGCGCCGAAGCTGGGTCAACTGCTGCTGCTTGAGTGATGCCTCGATGCGAAAGGGAAGTGTGTCAAGGCCGCAGGCGAGGAGGACCAGCGTGCGCTCGATCGGCTCGCTTAACAGCTCATGCAGCACGCGCGTGATGGCCATGGATCGGCTGATGCGAGGCGCATCGGGAACGGGTCCGTGCCAATCCACGTCTGCTCGGCGTCGAGCGCGGCGACGACCGAGCGCGCGTTGGCATCATCGAATTCTCGACGCCTGGCCATAGCCTCTGAGCCTGTGCTCGGGCAAGCAGGATCAGCAGGGTACGACTGACACCAGCTAGCGCGCGGACAGTCGGGTGACTCTCCGCTCGCGACTGGTCTGGCGCTGAAGGGGGCATCGCTCACCTGAGGGTTACGTACAGCAGCAGCAGCTCCTGATGGCACCATCATGCCGGCAAATCGGGGTGGGATGGGTCGGGGACAGCGCGATCGAGCTGACATCCGCGTAGCGTATGCGCGAGTAGCAGGCTGCCCTCGATGAGCGCCAAGCGGCGCCCGATACGGCTCCGCGGACCGCCGCCAAAACCGAGGTGGTGCGCCTGCATCAAGTGGTCTGGATTGATGCCCGGATAACGCTCAGCCTGGAATCGACGCGGGTCAGGCCAAAGCCGCGGATCATGATGGACAGCGAGGATGTTGATGACGAGCTGATCGCCGGCGCGAACGCGGTAGTTGCCTAGATCATGATCGCAGCGCGCGTCGCGGAGCAGGATTGGCGGCTGCGGGCAAAAAGGCGCAGTGCCTCCAAGAAGGCCCCTGCGTCAAGGACAGCTTGCGCAGGTCGTCGGTATCGCTCGGTGCCGCATCAAGCGCGTCAACCTCGTCTCGCAGGCGCTGTTGCAGTCCTGGGTTTCCGGCGATCTCCCACAAGGTCCAGCTCGGGGCAATCGCCAGCGAATGGTGACCGGCGATGAGCATGGTCAACAACTCGTCACGCATCTCCTCGGGGGAAAAATGCTCCGGATCCTGCTCGCGTTGCCGAAGCCATTGGCCCAACAGGTCGATCAGGTCATCCTCTTCGGCAAGACCGTCGCGTCGGGTCTCGATGATGCGCATGAGGATGGCCTCGGCCTCGGCGATCTTCAGCTTAAAGCGCCGGTTAGCGGCGGTCGGCCAGGTCAACGGTGGCGTTACCCAGGCGCTACCTCGCTGGACCAGTTCGTCGAGGAGAGGGTGTGGATCACCTCGCTGACGTCCGCGTAGCGCTCGTCGTAATTGATTCCGAACAGCGTGCACGCAGCGCGATAAGGTGGTTCGGCAAATCTCCTCAATGGGGTCGACCGGCTGAGCCGATGGCAGTGCCCGCCAGTGCTGAACGAGGAGTTGTGCCGATTCCGCCATCGCTGGGGTATGCCGGCCAGACGGCGCCCGGACATGGACGGGTTGGCTCGGCGGCGATGCTGCTTCCAGCGCTCTCCATCGTTGATCAGAAGGCCCTCACCGGTGACCGCGGCAAGCCGACGCATCAGGCGCCCTTTGCGGTAACGGCGATCCTTGTCGAGCAGAACCTCACGAATGAGTGCTGGGTCATTG
>CALNZT010000003.1:0-32110 GCA_942491245.1 uncultured Pseudomonadota bacterium | reverse complement strand
CAGCCAGCAGCAGGCGGTTGGCGGGGTGAAGGTCGGCTGGGCGCGAGAACTTCGAACAGGCCCAGGCCTGGACCGCGGCCGCACCGACTGCCCTGAAACAGCGCGAGCAGACCGTTGACGACAGCGGTCTGGGGCTGATGGTGTGGGCCGACGGCACGCGGCTGATGCCGGCGCTGGAGCAGATGGCCAGCCCCGATGATCTGGCCGAGCTTCGCGAGCTGGGCGTGCTCGGTCTGAAGGAGATCGCACTGGCCTACGGCAGCCAGGCCGGCAAGGCACGCCTGAGTCTTGTCGCGCGCGGCGAGGACGGCCCGCTGTGGGATTACGGTCTGCCGGCAATCGGCCCAAGCACGCTGCCGATCGCCGGCCAGGCCGACTACGTGGCCGGCTGGGTGGTCCCCGACTACGCCTGGATCGACACGGTCTGGCGCGCCCTGAGTCCGGATGCGCCGAACCAGATCAAGGCGCTCGACGGCCTGGCCAATGAGACCACCGGTCTGAGCCTGGCCGACTGGAGCAACGCCTTCGCCGGGCGCTGGACGCTGATCGGTGATGGCAGCGGCACCACCCTGGTGCAGGAGCCGACACAGCCCGAGGCCTGGTCGCGCCTGATCGACGGCTTGAGCGAGCGCTTCGATGTTCGCCAGTCCGAAGTCGAGAGTCAGGGCCGCACCCTTCGTCACCTGATCATTCCCGGTGTTTCCGTGCCCGACATGCTGCCCGAAGCCAATGACCTGCCCGAACAGCTGCTTCGCGTTCTGGCCGAGCGGATGATGACCATCGGCACCCACGTACACTGGATGGAAGACGGGCAGGGCCGCCGTATCCTGGCCACGGTCCCGCAGACCCTTCGCGATCGCATCGCACTCATCGGCGAACAGGACGTGGCTGACTGGCTTGGCCGGACCGGCGTGGCCCACGACAGCGCCGCCGTCTTCGGCGCCATCGAAATCGCCAATGCCCCGCGCCGCAACTACTACGCCTACCTGACCCTGCTGCAGGCGATGGGCGATGCGCTCGACACCGACGTCGATCTGCACAGCTTCCCCAGCGCGCATGAACTGGGCCTGGCCGACCACGGCTCGATCGGCATGGAAATGCACTACGGCGACGGCAGCCTGGGCCTGGCTCTGGTGTTCGAGAACTACCCGGGTGATGTGGATCTACAGCGGCACGGGCGGGCTGGCCGGCATTGCAATGGTCGGCATCCTGGCCGCCATTGCCATCCCGGCCTATCAGGACTACGCCGATCGCGCGATGAGTTCGGAGTTTCTGATGTATGCCGCCAGCGCCAAGCTCGCCGTAGCCGAGTTCTACATGAGTGAGGGCCGCCTACCCAACGCCGAAGAAGCGCCCGGCTTTGCCCAGGTCTTCGACGAAGGCCCGGTCCATCGGATCGACTACAACGCCCGCCTGCTTCGTCTGGTCATGCAGCTGAGCCCCGAGGCCGGCTTCGGCGATAACGCCACGCTGGAGCTGGTGCCGGTCCTGCAGAACGGCATGATCAGCCGCTGGCGCTGCAGCAGCACGACCATCGATGCCGAGTCTCTACCCTCGCAGTGCCGCCCTTGATCAGCTAGAGCAGCGAAATCAGCCGGCCCGGCGTCATGGACATCCTGACGTCGGGCTCTCTGAACGCTGAATCATCGTGCGCTGGTGGAACGAGCACGCAGCTGCCGCACTGACGCAGCCACAGCGATTCCGGTCGAAAGCGCGAGCCCGCAAGCCAGAGCGTACGCCCCCTGGGCCAGCCAATCGAAGCCGCCCAACTCTTGAGCTGACAGAACACGTCGCAAGATCAGGTAAGCCAACAGGAAGGCCGCAGCAAACAGCGCGGTGCGAAGCCATTGCGAAAACTGAAACGGGGCCGGGGCCATCCACAGGCCACCGGCAATACAGCCTGCAACAAAGATAATGAAATAGACCATGCCCCAGGCACCCTGAAAAGTCGTTGCTTTCGCTTAGCTTATTAGGTTTAAAGCCAAAATTTTAATATGACCATAAAGCCCTGACCACTTCCTGAATCGATCGCCAGCGCCGAGACAACGATCAGTCGCCCTCAGGGGCTTATGACCAAACCTCACCAAACGACTCCCGAGCCAGCAGCGACCTGACCAGCTCCCTTGCGCGCATTCAATTCGGCTCGAAGCGGTCGCTGATCCGATCGGCTGAGCGGCCGAAGAACACGTAGACCGGTCCAGAACTATTGCCGTTGGGATCGGCACCAAACACATTAACGATCGAGGCAGCAGCATCACCAAGCAGATCGCCCGGTGTGGGTTTCGCGCACCCGCTAGATAGGCTGCTACGAATCCAGCCTCAGGCCGAGAGGTGCTGGTGCTGGTGCTGGCCCAGGCCAGATCAGTCGATAAGATCAGCCTGGAATACCGGCGTGCTGCTCTGCAGTCCAAAGTGGCCCAGCCCGAAGCTATAGGTCGCCGTCTCGCCACTGATCTGTGAACTGTGAACACCGCCTACGCTGCAGAACCCGGTGGAACAGACAATCTGATCAATCCAGGATTTCATCGAGTACACCCGTCTGCCCAGCGGCTGGCCGCTGAGCCCGTTCAGAAACGGTGAGTTGACCGACAGGCCCCAGTAACCGCAGGTCGAGTTCCAGACATTCCAGGGATAGGTGCCGCAGCTGCGCAGCCCGCGGAAGGCACCGGCGATACCAACGAAGGTATCGACGCTGCCCGCAATCGAATAGTCGGCGATCTGCTTGGCCGCCAGGGTCGCGCCCATGGAGTGACCAATCACGTCGATCTTTCCGGTGCAGGAGGCGGTCAGCGCGTCGGCCAGCGCGTAGACCACCGGCCATTCCTCCGAGCCGTTGTGATCATTGCAAGCAGCGCACGCACTGCCCCAGGACGGCCGAAAAATACTCGAGGCCGGCACACCGCGCGCCAGCAGTTCCTGATAGGTGTTATCCCAGTCCGAGGGTGAACCGGTATTGCCATGCACCAGCACCACCGCATCATCGCAGGCACTGAGCGAACCGATCCAGAGTCCGATGCTGAGCAGCAGGACAAGCGTGTGTCGAAAATTCATCGGGAGTCTCCTGTCTGTTTGCAAACCGGCACCTCGAACACCATGCCTTGCGCATTGAGGCTGACAGCAACTCTCGCAAATCCCAGCACGACTGGCTATTGAACCAATGGTCAGGTCAGGACTCATGGGCGGTCGGCCACGTCAGACCCACACCAAGTCATATCCCGGACACCTGAAGCGGCGTGCTTATCTGTCTTGGCGTACTACCAAACCCTTGTTGTGAAAACCTTGAACTCACAGCTACCTCGCTTTACCTGCGGGCGCTCGAACGACGCCCGCGAGCAGTGCAATGACGCGCCGCCGACGTGCCATCCCTTACTGTCCACCTCGCCATTCGCTGGCGCTTTCCCCAACCTTTTCCCACCCAATCACGAGAGCTTTGATCCGCATGTCCGAGCACAGCGCGAAACACCGAACCACCATCAACCAACTGATTATCTGGTGCATCGCTGCACCGATCCTGTCTATCTGGAGCCTGGTCTCTCTGCTGCCGGTGGTCAGCGTGATCAACGCCTGGGGTAATGTCGTTGACGTGTTCATCGCCCTGGGGTTTCTGGCCAGCGGCGCCGTGGGACTTGTCGCCTGCGCCATCGTCTACCGTCTGCTGTTGTGGGAAAAGACCAGGGTTGCGGTCACAACGTATGAATCGCGCACCCTGCGGGCCATGGCGCTTTCGGCCTATGCGCTGGTGTGGATGGCCCTTTACGCGGTCTGATCGCGCGAGGCCTGGCTTGGAAGACAGGGTATCCAAAGACTGCCAGCCACTCGTCCCCCTGTGCCCGGCTGCCCGCTTTTTCCAGCGCTCAGAGCAGCTGCCGCACCAGCTTCCGGATAACCAGTCTTGACTGGCCCTCGTCGGCCACGGTGTCGAGATCAATGCTGAAACGGCAGGGTTCGCCGGCGGCGGAAATCACCGAGAGATCGTTGCTGTCAGAGCTTGATTGCATGCGATGGCGGGCATAGCTAGGGCCGAACTTGCGCGGTGGCAGTTGGGTATTGATGAACGCTTCGATGGCCGAGGCGCTCTGCAGATCGCCGTAGGCGGATGCGGTGGCCCACAAGGCATCGGGGTGCAGCAGGCGGGCGGCACCACCACCGTCTCGGCGGTCGACGCAATCGAGGAAGCGCATCAGCAGCGATCGCTCGGAGCGTCTTGCGGCATAGCTTGTGTGCAGCAGTGCCTCTGCGCGGGCGGAGTTTGGCGCTCCCAGCTCGCTGGCATAAAGGGCCTGAATATCCTGATTTTCGAACGAGCGTCGCCGCGCTGCGTTGCGATCGATGGCGTACACGGCCTGCATGCGCTTTTCCAGCACCAGAGGATCCATCGACTTGGGTTCGCCACCGCCGCCCAGGCATCCACCGACGCAGGCCATGACCTCGATGGCAACGAATTCATCGCGCCAGCGCTCGTTCTGCAGCAGCCCTTGGGCCGAGGCGATGCCGTTACAGATGGCGACCTTACCAAGGCCCGGAATGTCAGCGGTCTTGACGGATTGACTGACGCCGCGCAGGGCCTGCCATTCCAGCGGCTCGTTGCTTTCCGAACCGACCAGGTGCAGGGCCGTGCGAATGACGGCTTCCATCACACCCCCCGACGAGCCGAAGATCTGTGCAGCACCGGTGCTCTCACCCAGCGGACTATCGAACTCCCCGTCTTCCGACAGGGCATTGAAGGCAATATTGCGGGCCCGGATCATTCGGGCCAGTTCCCGCGTGGTGAGCACCCGGTCGATGTCGCCCGCGTGACCGGGCCGGGCCGCCTCATCTTTCTTGGCCGTGCACGGCATGATGCTGACCACGTAGGGCTCGGTGCTGCCGTCGGCGAACTCGGGCCCGAGCGAGCGCGCGAAGGCACCGCGTTTGGTCAGCGCGCCATGCATCTGCTGGGGTGATTTCGTGGTGCTCAGCTTCGGCAGAATATCCGGACGGTTGATCTCGACCCAGTTGACCCAGCCGGGGCAGCAGGAGGTGAAAAGCGGCAGGTCCGTTTTATTTTTTACCCGATCAAGCAGCTCCGAGGCCTCCTCCATGACCGTCAGATCCGCCGCGAAATTGGTGTCGAAAACATAGTCGAAGCCGAGCGCTCTGAGTGCATTGATCATGCGGCCGGTACTGATCGTCCCGGCTTGCATGGAAAACTCTTCGCTGATGGCAATCCGTGTGGCCGGCGCGACTTGCACGACGGTCTTGCGTCGGCGGGCGTCGAGGGTCTCCAGCACATCGTGCCAGTGCGGGGCTTCGATCAAGGCACCGACCGGACAGACCAGGGTGCACTGGCCGCAGGAAATGCACTGGGTGTCGGACAGCGGTTTGTCGAACACCGTGACCGGCTGGCGCTCGGCGCCGCGCTCCGCAAATCCAATGACGTACTGTTGCTGCCCCGACTCGCCGCAGGCTTCCACGCACAGGCCGCATTCGATGCACTTGGAAAAATCGGCCCAGATGCCGGGTGATGTGTGATCAGTCAGATGGTGCTCGGGATGGTGGACAGAGCCGATGGGGAGCTTTTCCCAGCGGTCTTCCCACTGGTGCTCGCGGATCAGACTCTGAAACGCACAGGCGCCACTGACTTCGCATCGAATGCAGTCGTTCGGATGACGCGCCAGCAGCCATTCGGCGTTGGTTCTGCGGAATTCACGCAAGTCATCGCTGTCCGTTTCAACGACATCGCCCATTCTTGCCGGGGTCACGCAGGCGGCCTGAGCTCGAGGCTGGCCCTGAACATGGACCAGACACATGCGGCAGGTCGCATGGGTCGGCAAGCGCGGGTAGTAGCACAAGGTCGGAATATGCACGCCGGCGACCTTGGCCGCATCAAGCAAGGTCGAACCGGCGTTCAGTTCGACCTCCCGACCATTGACCGTGAGCTTGATCATTCGCGTCTGCCTTTAAGCCGGCCTGCGACAAGCCATTGCGCAAACCCGCGTATCGAGCCGCTGCCGAAAGGACGCGGCCCCGTTTTTAAAGATACAGGATTTTCTCGAACAAGGAATAGACGCCAGCGCCGCCGCTCTTGATCACACTGAAGCTTCCAGTCCCCCCGGTTGACCAGGCAAGGACTCAAGCAAAAGTAAAGAACAAGAGGACGGCCAGAAAACAAACAGGCCGCAGCGCACGTGCCGGCTTACTCGGCGCAGACCAGCCCGGCAAGAAAACTCAGTCGGACCAGGTCAAAATCTCCGCTGCCGAACTCGGGCAGGATGGATTGATAGTCGGCCGTGCCGCTGCTGCAGCCGAGGTTCATCTGGATTGAACCCCACTCGAACAACTCGACATCCTCAGCCGCGAAGGCACGACCGAAGCGGGCACCGCGTGCCGACAGCACGCCGTCGAGATTGATCGTGTCGTCCGCGCTCAGGTTTTCGCCCAGGCCGAGCATCCAGTACTGCTGACCGTCACTGTCGTAGCTGAACCACATGACCAGCACCTGGTCGTTGTCCAGCCACTGCACGGTGTAGCCTTCTCCGGCGTGACTGGGGTCGAACCAGCTGCCGCTCTGGACGGCCCGGTCCGAGGGCGGAACGTCGATCGGATCGCACGACAGACCCTGCGTGCGGGTCAGGCGCGTGGTCGAAAGGCGCTGGTTCTGGCCGAAGGCCTGATAGTCGACCCATCCGTTGTCGCAGTCGCTCATGACAAGGCGGGCCGTGCCTGCGGGAATCAGCTCGACCTGCACGGGATCAAAGTCCGGCCCGAATCGGCCGCCCACCGGTGCCAGCAGTTGATTGAACAGAACCTGGTTCGCCACGACCGCCCCCTGGCCCAGCAACCAGCGCGGCTGGCCCTGCTCGTCGTAGGTGAACCAATAACCAACCGCGGTCTGGTCGGGCAGGATTTCGATGACCCAGCCCTCGCCGGCCCGGTCGGGGTCGAACCACATGGCGCTATGGACACCGCGCACGGCCTCGGTCTCGATCCCGCTCGCGCCGGATCGCAGATCCAGCGCCAGCGTGCGGTCGGCACCGCCGGAATCTAGGCTGGCCGTAGCGCCGTCGTAGTCAGCCCAGGCGCCGTCCTCCCAGCGCACTGGCGTGGCCGGATTGGCGTCGAGCAGATGACCGGTCAGATCGCTGGTCAGGATGGTGAAATGGATCGCTTCGCCGTCGCCATTGACGGCATCGATGCGGGCCAGATTGTCCGGCGTGTCGGCAATGCTGAAACGCACGCGGAAGGCGTCATCGCGATACCGAAGAAAGCCTGCGGGCGCGCCGCCGGCCTGGTCCAGCCATTCAGGCTGTGCGAAATCGGCCTCGATCAGTTCGCCGGCCGCTTCAAGCCAGAGGCTGAGGTTGACCGAACCGGACGTTCGCCCCGGAAAGGGTGCGACCTGCCCGTTCTCGCGCCAGCGCATCGGCTTGCTGAAAGCCATCCAGAGTTGATAGTCGCGGCCGGGTGCGAGCGGCGCCAGCGAGCGCGCGATCAGGTTTCGCCCGTCCGGTCCAGCGTCGCCCCAATGGGCCGACCAGACCACCGCGCCGGTCGCCACATCAGTGACTTCGGCCACCGCCACGTGCGGCGGGCCGGCCATGTGATAGGCCGCGACCAGCATGGTTTCGGCCAGGTTCTCGCGCACGCGACGAATCTCGGATTCGGGAAGAATGAAGCCATCATGGCCATTGCTGCCAAAGCCGCCGTACTGCACCGCACCTGCCCGCCCGGCTCGATTTCCCAGGTGGCCGATGGAATCTGAAAGGTCTGGCCGAAATACTCCGAGGTGGTTCCGATACCGACGTCGATGTCCGCCGCGAGAATCCAACGTAGACCTGATTCCCTGGCAAAGCCGCGTGATGCTGGGACAGGGCCTGAAACAGGCGCTCCTGAATCGCGTTGCGCCGGGCATTCGAGGTGTAGACACTGAAGAACACGCTGGTGTAGGAATGCATGTCGGCAAAGAAGCGCAGCTGGTCCTGCGGCGCCAGCGTGGCGGCCTGGACCAGCGCCTGAATCTCGGGTTCGGATTGTGGGCTGGGCCCGCGCCAGGTCAGATCATCCGGAATTCCGGTCTCGGGCGGGCCGGGGAAAAACGGGGGGTTGTTGCGATTCAGATCGACCCCGCGCAGCAGGTCAGAGGTGGTGAAGAAGCTGCCGTCGTTGTCGCGCAGATTCTTGCGCCGCATGCGCCCGTCGCGCGGCCAGAACTCCGGAAAGCGATTGTCGATGTCCAGCCAGACCGCCGAGGGATTGGCCTGGGTGTGGAGAAACCCGTCGATATTGGTCACGGGCTGAACCACGATCGACATGTGGTCATTGACGAAGTCGGTGAGGTAGCGATCACCGGCGCCTGCGGCAACCCGTTCGATCAGCCCGGTGACGACCTCGGGCGACTGCCACTCGCGCGCGTGCAGACCACCGGCATACATGATCGAGCCGCGCGGCAAACCTTCCGGCGTGGTGGAACCCGGGCGGCTTAAGCGATAAGCCCAGATGTCGCGACCGTTGCGGGTCTGGCCGGTGATTTCACCGCGAATGCGATCGGATTGCGTCATCAGGTCCTGGTGGCGCAGGTGCAGGCCGGCGTAGCTGCGAAAGCCGTCAAAGGGCAAGGGCGTATCGACGGGTACAGGCACGGGATAACCCAGACCCAGCTCACCCGGGCCTTCGGTCCACTGGGCCTGGCGTTGGGCGACGGCAGTTGATGCCAGGCAGCTGAGCAAAGCGATCAGCAGCAGGGAACGATACGGCCTCATCGCGCGCCGCCCGGGAAGCCCTGCAATAACTGCGCACGCGACTGCAACTGCTCGAAGGCTTCGGAACCGAGGGCCTCGGGCGGCGCGGTCGAGGGTTCGGCCCGCCAGTGCGTCGGCGCCGCCAGCCGGATCAGCTGCAGATCGATCGCGGATGCCAGCGCCGGGTCGCTGCGGCGCACCCACAGGGCCTCGGCCCAGGCCGACGGCCAGGCCTCGAGCTCCAGCCAGACATCGGTCTGCTGGGCCAGGGCCAGCGCGCGGGTGGCGTCCGCCGGATGATCCAGCGCGTACTGGCCCAGGTCGAGATACTCAAGCGGATCAAGGCTGCGCCGCGCACGACTCAGCAGCTCGCCTGCCCGTGTCTCCGATGCCGCCTGCAGCCAGGCCCCGAGCGCCGGAACGTCGCCGCGGGCCAGCCAGAGCTCGGGCAAGAGTGCATCGCGCAAGGCCGGGTCGTCGCGGCTGATCGCGGTCAACTTGTCGAGCTGCCAGGCCGGGGCGTCGAAAAGACCCGCACGCACGCCTCGCCCGTAGGGCTGTCCGCGCTCGCGCAGGTAGCGCGGGGCCCAGCCCAGCAGATCCGAACCCTGGCCGATGGCATCGCGCAGCCCCTGAGCATATGCCCATTGATGAATCAGGCCCTGAGCCGAGCGAGCGACATCGAACAGCGGCATCTGCCAGGTCGGTGATTCTTCATGGCGCCGAAAAGCCTGGGGTGACCAGGCCAGCAGTCGATCCATCAGCGCCATGGGCACTTGATCGGCCTCAAGGGGGCGCAAGCGAGGCGGCGGACACCAGGGGCCGGGGTCGCGCGCGGGTGGGTCGACCGTCCATCTGTCGCCAAGCCACCCTGGGGATCGGGGAAGGTTGGATGCTGGATGGACTCGCCCGGCGTGTTCACGGACTAGGGCGTGCACGCGGACGCCGGGCCGAATATGCCCGGGGGTCGAGCTCGGTGAGCAGTAGCGCCCAGAGCAGCGCCGCCAGTCAGGACACAGCCCGCCAGTCGGAATCATCACCGGTAACTCCCGAGATTCCAGTCCGCTGCCAGTATAGCTTCAAGGCGCCGGTACGCTGCACAGCAGCACGGCATAGACCATCCGCTCCATTTCCTCGGCCAGTTCCTGCTCATTGCTGGGCTCTTCGGCACGCGCCCGGCGCGTCAGCTGCACCTGGTTGACGGCCGGCACCGTCGGCAGACGCTCGGTCTCGACGCCGAGCGTGACGGTGAACGCATGCAGAGCGTTCTTGATGAACAGCGCGAGCGCGAACTCTTCCCGGGTCGATGCCCGTGAGGTATCGGGCGTGACCAGAACGATCTGGCAGCGCGGCACCAGGGCCGCAATGCGCGCCACGCGGAAGTGGTGGGTCAACTGGTCGTCGAGCAGCTGGGCAAAGTCATCGCGCGACAGCACCCGGTCCCAGGCCTCTCCCGCATCGGCGGCCAGCGGATTCAGCGGCAGCCGGGCGAACGGCGTGCTGACCACAGCATCGATGCGCCGCTTGTCGGCGCAGCACGGCGTCCAGGCCGGCCTCCGAGATCGTTACCGACGGCATGCGATCAGCGATGGCAACCGACTCGGCCGCTCGATCATGTGACGCATCGCATTGGCCAGGGCCTCGCTCTGCGTCAGCACCGTCAGGCTGGCAACCTTCTGCGCGATAAAGCCGCGGGCAGTTGCAACCAGCTCGTCGCGCAAGGCTTCACCGATCAGCACCACGTGGCGGCCTTCGAGCTGAGCCAGGTCCTCGGCGCCCGGGCGCAGCATCATCTCGCCCTCGGTCACCGAGCGGTCGAACTTCAGGCCGCCGGAGGGGTGGAAGGTCTCGCCGCTGACGATGTCGTCGGCCAGGCTGAAGACCGTCGACAGGGCAACCTGCTCGTCGGTCGGCATCTTGTGCAGGTGCAGGCGCGCCAGATGATGCCGGCCTCGATCTTCTCGGCCGCGCGCTTGATGTCGCGCTGATCGAAGAAGGGCTCCGGTGCCGGCGACGAAAGGCGTCGAGAAAGCGCTCGGCCTCTGCCTGCGGTCAGCGCGCCGCCGAGCACCAGGCGGTCCATCAGCTTCGGGCCAGCCCGCTGCTGAGCAGGTAGCGCGACGCATTGGCCTCGGGCCGTCCTTCGGCGACCTGGGCGACCAGCTGGCGCAGCGCGTCGGCGCGGTGTCCCAGTCCTGCGAGCGCGTCGATGGAGTTGCCCGGCCAGGCGTCGAGCAGGATCGTGAGAAATCGCCCGCGCTCGAGCATGGCCAGCACCGCGGTATGGACGCGGTTCAGTCGCACGTTCTCCAGGATCAGTCGGCCGCGCCGCTCGAACAGGCCGGGCGCGTCGCCGAGACCGCGCAGGCGCGCACCGTCGACCGGGCCCGGTGCCATGGCATTGATCTGAATCTCCGGCCCCAGGTGGCGCGAGAGAATCTCGGCCAGCGCCCGCTGCCCGGCCTTGGAGACCGCGTAGTCGGCGCGGTTCGGGTAGGCGACCGCCAGGTACTTCTCGCCACCGAAATAGCTCGACACGTTCAGGATGCGTGCCGGAGCCGCGCGCCTTCATGCGCGGGGCAAACTTGCGGATCAGCGAATAGTTGGAGATCAGGTTGGCCTCCATGGTGCGTGTTCCAGTCCTCCAGCGTCATGTCCACGACCATTTCTTCGGCGCCGGCAATGCCGGCGTTGTTGATCAGGTAGTCGACGTCGCCGAAGACCTCGATCGAGTGCTCGAACAGCTGCTGCAGCGGCTTCGTCACCGACGTCGATGCCCGCCAGAATCAGCACCCGCGCTTCCGGGTCGGGGTAGCCGATGCCTCGCAGCTCGCCAACGATGTCATCGCGGGCCTCGACCAGCTTGGCGGTCGCTGCGGGCGGCACAGCAGCACGCGCGCGCCGGCCATGGCCAGATAGCGGCCGAGCTGCATGCCGATGCCCATGCTGCCGCCGGTGATCACCGCGGTCTTGCCGTGATGCAGGCCCGGCAGCACGCGCTGGATCGACACGGGCATTGAGCTCTTGCCCGTCGCGCGCTGAATATTGCGCGGCACCCAGAGGTTGATCGGGTCCATTTTGCGCACGCCGTTGTTCAGCGTCGCCGTCCAGTCGGCGGCGAACGTCAGGTTGTCGGGCTCGCTCGTTGTCGAACCGCACGATCTGGTTCGGCAGCGAACCCAGGCGCGTTCGCCCTGTTCGACCGCGTGCTGCTCCTCGAAACGCCAGACCCGGATCAGCTCCTCCACCGCGGCCCGCTTGATATCGTTGAGCCGGTTGCCGTGGCCGTCGTCCGGGTTGGTCACGAAGGTGATCGCCGGGGCGCGCTCGGTCGAGAGCCGCGACGAGGCTGCGCGCCAGCGCCGGCAAAGGCGACCGGGGCCACCACCTCGGACTCGACGAAGGCTTCGACATCGTCGTCCTCGGCCGTGCCAAGCGAGTAGCCGTGCTCGCCGTTCGGCTTGGCCGGCAGCACGATCACGCCGTCGAGCCGTCCGAAGTGATCGTTGATGAACTGGAACGCGCGCTCGACCGATTCCGCGCGCAGCGGATCCAGATGCTGCAGCTGAACATTTGCCGTCGTGCTTGGCGGCCCTGCGAACGCGACTCGCGCCTGACCGACGTTCCAGGGTGCGGAACGCCAGCACCACCTGCGCGCCGCCGCGGCGGTTGCGCTCGGCAAACGCCAGCGCTTCGTCGATATCGGTGCCGCCGAGGATCAGCACGACGCGGTTGCCGCAGGTCGACCAGGCGATCGTCGGGCCAGGACACCAGCTTGGAGCGGCTCTGTGCCGGCACCTGCATGCCGTTGGTGACCTCGAAGGAGTGCGCCGGAGAAACGCGGCGGATTCGTTCCGAGGCGAGCCACAGGATGGTCGTTGGCCACGTCGTCCGGCCTCGGATAGCGATAGTCCAGGCCGCCGTCGTCGTCGGTACGCTGGGATCATCAGGCTCCCGGAATTCTGCGGAGGTGGTGCCGTCCGGCTGCGCCTGCAGGGTGTCCATCGCCGCAAACACGGTGTCGATGCGTTCGGACTCGATCGGACCGGGGAACACGGTGTTCACGCGTATGCCCTTTTCGGGCCCCAGCTCGCGCGCCAGCCCGAGCGACAGCGCGTTCAGGCCGGACTTCGGCACCACGTAGGGAATGCGCCCGAAATAGCGCGTGCGCGAGAAAATCGTCGAGACGTTGATGATGGAGCCGCCACGCGACAGGTGCGGCACCGCCGCCCGGGCCATGTTCCAGGGGCCGCCGAGCAGATTCATGGCGGCCTCGAACATGGTCTCGCCGTCACCGCTCGCGCGCGCCTCGGCGGCACTGAACGGGATGTCCTGCAGGGTCTGCTTGGGCCCGGCGCCGCCGGCATTGTTGACCAGCACATCAAGACGACCGAATCGCTCCATGGTGCGCGCCACGATCGTCCGGCCGGCGTCCGGGTCGGCCGAGTCACCGGTCACGGCCAGCATGGCGTCCCGATCGAAGCCCTCGCTGGCGAGCTCGTCGACGAAGGCCTCAAGCTTGCCTTCATTGCGGCCGGTCATGACGACGCGCGCACCTTCGCGCAGAAGCACGCGCGCGATGTGGCTGCCGATATTACCGGCCGCGCCGGTCAGAATGACCGTGCGACCCGCGAGCCTTGCGCCGCGGTGAGACTGGGTGGAATCGTTCATCGCAGGGTTCCTGCTGAGCCGGTATCGATCCGGCGGAAGTTCGACTCCCTCGGGCTTCCGCGTCGCGCATAGCCCAGGCGCGGTAGAGTTCATCGCGGGTCTTCAGGCCGGGCGCGGCAGCGCCGTGGATAGCCACATAGGTGGCTCCGGCATGCTGGTTCTCCCACATGGCCTGATGCGCCTCCGGCAGCTCGGTGAGTCGGAACCGGCGACCGGCGTCGACCACATCGATCATGCCGGCCGCGATCCGCTCCTGCACTTCAGCGTACTCGCGGGCAGAATTGAGATGGGTGCCGCGGATTTCCGCCGTCGGCATGAGAATTCGACGCTGGCGCATCCAGACCTGTGGCGCGTAGAAACTAAAGCGGCGACCCTCGAGATTCTCCGCATAGCAGACCACGCCAACGTTGGGCTTGACCAGTGACGTCGACAAGGCCAGCCCATCGCGATCACGGCGCTCGAAGATCACGTCGGGCAAGCCGCGTCGGTCCAGGGTGTTGCGCAGCAGTGGCCCGATCGCCGAGCCGATGGGTTTGAGCGTGCGGTCGGAGAAGCGGCGAACCGCTTCCTTGAATGCGGCCGACTCGGCGGAAAGGATCGGGCATCGGCGGCGAAGGGCCCCGGGCGGATCGAAGTCCTCGCCCAGCCGACGCTGAATCTCTTCGACGCTGACCACGCCGGCCAACTGGGCGCCGAAACCCAGCGAGGTGACGAACTCGCGCTGCGGCACCGAGTCTGCGAGCACTGCAACCCGGGCACCGCATGGCGCAGCCGACCTCGATGGCCTCGATCGCAACGAGATCGACAATGCCGTCTTCGGCACCCGGACCGTAGATGACCAGCAGTGACTGCCTGCCTGCAGGCCGGCCCGCGCCAGCATGACGTCCGGCTGTCTCGCTCGCCGGGCTTGCCCATGAAGGAGAAGCGGTAACCGGAGGAGGCACCGAAAAAGGTCAGCACACCGCCTTCGCTCAGGAGCTGGAAGGAGCGGCCGAAGGCGCGTTCGCCGGCGTGCGACACGACGTAGTCGATGGGCCCGTCGACGCCGCTGCGAACGGCCTCGACGAAGGGTTCACCGGCGGCCTTCCCAGGCCGCCCATTGCGCGGGGTCGTCGGGCACCGGGGTGAAGATATCGGCCCAGCGCGGGTCCTTGCGATTGACCGGCGCACCACCGAACTGGCGTACCCGCTCGGCACGCTCCTCGGATGAGACCATGCCGACCACGTCGAGGCCGGCGGCGCGGGCGCTGCGCAGGCATTCAAGGCCGGTACCGGTGGAGGCGCCCTCAACGAACAGCCGCTTCTGCGGCTGAATATCGAGGGTGCGGAACAGTGCGCGGTGAATGGTGCCCGAAGGTCAGCCCGTAGGAGCCGGCTTCCTCGATGGTCAGGCCCGCCAGCTTGGGCTGCAGCTGCGGCCCCTGCACGACCAGGAACTGCGCATGGCTGCCATCGTTGATCTCATAGCCCTGGATGTGAAAGTCCGCGGCCATGGGGTCGAGGCCCTGGTCCGGCGAGAGCAGTTCGCTCTGGCCGGAGTAAAGGGTCACCAGGTGGCCCACGGGCAAGCGGCCTTCGCGCACCAGCTCCTCACCGAGCTGAACGATCAGCGCCGATACCTCCGGAGCCGGTGACCTGCAGATCGGCATCGCGGGCGTCGAAGGGCGACACCGGAATCCCGGTGATCGCCCAGATGTCGTTGAAGTTGACCTCCGAGGCGAGCAGGTACACCAGTGCTTCGTTGGGCCCCGGGGTCGGGGTCGGGAACACCAGCAGCTGTTCGGATTCCGATCGGATCGGCGTGCAGCGGCAAGCCGGTCTGCCGCGCCTTTGCAAACGCCCATGCCGTACTGATACTGCGGGACCGGGGTGACGCCAGGGTAGAAGGCGGCGTCCAGCGGCAGCAGCTTGCCCTCGGCCTCGAGCTGCCGGCGCGTGCTCCGCATCGGCCTTCGGCGGAATGTCGACGTACCGCACGCGGCAGCGGCGCGCTGCGTTTCTCGAGGAACGCCGGATGCCGACGGGGCCGGATTCGGGGTCACAGACCGCTTCGGCAAAGAGCTCGCGCTTCATGCGCGAGGCCAGCAGCCTGACCGTCCTGGGCCCCGAAGCCAGCACCTCGATGATGCGCTCGACCGGCTTGACGCGACCGCTGTGGCTCAGCTGTGCAATGGCCTGGGCCAGGCTCGGCTCTTCAAGATGAGCATTGGTAAAGGCAAAGGGCTCGTTCTGCTTCGCGCATCCTGTTGATCGACGCTGCGCGGGTAGCGGTGACCAGCAGTGGCCCCTCGCCGTTCAGATAGCGCCGCACGCCTTCATCGCCACGGCGCTTCACCGGGCCGACGGATGCCTTCGACGATCTCGTCGACCAGCCCGATCTCAAGCGGGCCTCGTCGGCATCGAGCGCGCGACCACCGATCACGAGCCGCGCCGCATCGATCAAGCCGTCGACGCCGCGACGCGCAAACAGCTTGCGCGGCAGGCGCTGGGTTCCACCGTAGCCGGGCAGCAGGTTCAGGTTGATCTCCGGCTGCCCGAAGCGCGCCTGCACATCGGCAATCACGTAGGCACAGGCCAGAACGAACTCGCTGCCGCCGCCCAGGGCCGGGCCGTTGACTGCCGCGATCACCGGCTTGCCCATGGTCTCGAGCGTGGAAAAGGCCGCATGCGCGGCATTCGGTGGGGTCTGGGCACTGTCGAGATCGCCCGCCTCGCCGACCTCGAGCAACTCCTTGACGTCGGCCCCGGCCACGAAGGCATTGCCTGCGCCGGTGACGATGACCGCGACCGTATCCTCGCGCTGTTTGATGTGGTGCAGCACCGTGTGCAGCTCGTCCAGCGAACGTTCGTTCAAGGAATTGACCGGCGGCGAGTCGACCGTGAGCAGCGCCACCGTCTGGCCCGGCGCTAGCCGATGGTTTTCCAGGCGCAGATAGCGATAGGTCTGGACGATGTCGCGAGCGTCGGCCAGGCGACCGAAGGCCTGCCAGTCAGCAACCGTCTGGCGGATCTCGTCGATGACCTCTGGATTGCGCAAGGTGGAGGTGTCGCCGAGCGGCTCATCGAGCAGGATGGCGCGCAGCGTGCGCCGCATGTACTTGCCCGATCGGGTTTCCGGGAAGGCCGAGACCACCAGGAAGTCCGAGGGAACCGCGGTGACACCCTTCTCGCTGCGAACCAGCCCTTTGAGCCGGGCCAGATCATCATCCTGGAGTTTGTGCCCCGGCGCCGCGATCACGAAGGCGATCGGCGTCTCGCCCTTTTCATCGTGCGGCGCCCCGACCACCACCGCATTGCCGAGCGGCGAATCCGGACGCAATATCTTGTCGCGCAGAATTGCGCCCTCAATCTCCTCGGTGCCGATGCGGTGACCGGAGACGTTGATCACATCGTCCGAGCGCCCGTGCAGGGTAAAGGCACCATCGTCGTGGGCGCGGGCGTAGTCGCCCTGGGTGTAGGCCAGATCATCGGCCCAGCGATCGAAGTAGACCGCCTTGAAGCGCTCGATGTCACCGCGCCATTCGGGCCTGCCCAGGCGTTCTGCATCACCCCATATCGTCCGTGCCAGGTAGGGATAGGGCTGCTTGATCACCAGCTCACCCTTTTCGCTGGTTTCAGCCGGCCGCCAGCGCGTGACCCGACCTTGCGCATCGGTGTCCTCGGCAATCCGCACCTCGGCATCGATCCACGGCAAGGCCCAGGTCTTGGCGTCCGCGGCCAGCGGCTTGAACCCGCCCCAGGGGCAGGAAAACACGATGCCGCCGTGTTCGGTGGCCCAGTAGGAGTTGATGTAGTGATCGCAGACCCGGTCCATGGCGAACTGCTGAACGGCCGGCGAGACCGGCTCGGCGCAGAAGGTCGCGGCCTTCAGCGTGGTCATGTCGAAGGCGGCCATGTCTTTGGTGCTGGCCGGATCGGTCATGACCGCCTTGAGAAAGGTCGAGCCGGCCTTGAACAGCGTCACGCCGTGGCGCTCGATAATTGACGAGAAACGACCCGCGTGCGGAAACAGCGGTGATCCTTCGTGCACGATCGAGGTCATGCCCAGCGAGAGCGGCGCGCCGATCAGGTAGGACTGCCCGGTAATCCAGCCCGGATCGGCGATGACGTAGAGGCGATCGTCGGGCGTGGCGCCGAAGACCGTGCGCAAGGTGTGGGTGATACCGGCCAGCCAGCCGCCGTGGGTATGCACCACGCCCTTCGGCTTGCCGGTCGAGCCCGAGGTATAGATGATGAACAAGGGCCAGTCGGACGGCACCGGCAGCGGGGCATGGCTGGCGTTCAGCGCGCGCCAGAGATCCCGATCATCGAGGGCCATCATTGCATCGGTATCCTGAACCATGAAACCGGCCTGCCGCGCCCGTTCCAGCACTCGGTCCGTGGCCGCAGCCAGTAGCTCGTGAGACCAGCGATCGCGCGGCTGCTCCACAACCTCCTGGCCGGTGTAGCGCACCACAACCACGTCCTGGACGGTATGCCCGACCTCGGCAAGACGCCGCGCAACCGTGGTCCGGACAGCCGCTGCGCGCTCGGGCTGAAGGTCAGTGTCTTCGGCCAGCGCATGCCCCAGCTCGCGCATCAGATCGCTGCGTTCGATCGTGATCTCACCGGCCAGGCCGGCGGCCACACTGGCCTTCAGGCGGGCGGCGAGCGCGCCCAGATCAAGCTGGCCCAGCACCTCGTCCAGCGCGGCCAGGGCCGAGTTCAGCGGAATGAAGTTGTCCAGTGCCGGGTCGGTGTAGGCGGTCTTGTAGGGGACGACTTCGGCGTTGCGATAGCCGCCGTCAGCCGTGATCACGACCCTGGCGCCGGCATCATGGATGCGGTCGGAGAGGGTCTTTGCCGAGAACCCGCCGAACACCGGCGTGTAGATGATGCCGAGGCGCTTGGCGGCTTCGGTGTAGTAGAGCTGCTCGGGAATATTCGGCAGGTTGAACGCAACCCGATCACCACGCTCCAGCCCGAGGCCAGCCAGCACCTCGGCACGCAGAACGGTCTCGAGCAGCAGCCTGCGGTAGCTGATCGAGGCTTCCGATACCGGACCACCACGGCCGTCGTTGCGGGACGGATCCCAACGATCGCTCTCGAAACAGAAGGCATCATGGCCGCCGCGACCGGCCAGCACGTGGCGATCCACTTCGTTGAAACAGGCATTGGTCTGGCCGCCCGCAAACCAGCGATAGAAGGGGGCATCGGCGCTGTCGAACGCGCATTCCCAGGGCGTCCAGTCCGCGCCTCGGACGTTCGAATCGACAGGCTGACCGGTGTGCGCAGCGAAACCGGTCCAGGCCCCAGTCGCCGGATCCTGGCGCAACCAGCAGTCGCTGTCGGGATCGTACCAGTGCAGTTCGGCGGCAGCGATTCGACCGTGGAACGCGCCGGGATCGTCGAGCGCTGCACGCTGCTGCTTGAGCTCCTCGTGACGGTCTGCGAGCTGTCCCCAGGCGTTCTGGTCGACGGTGGCTGCCATGCTGCTTACTCCTTGCTGATCCCGGTTGCGGCTTTCGGCCGATGTGGCGTGCGGGCCGGGTGAAATGCCACCTGCCCCTGGGTCAATCCGTTTGAATCCTGGCCCTCAGGCATCGCTCTGGCGGGCTTTCCGGCGCCGCTTGCCGGCGGAAAAGGCAATGCCCTGCGCGTTCAGCCGGATATCGAGTTCGAGCAGCTCCCAGCTGCTGGTCTGCCGTCCCAGCGTCCCGCGCGCATCCAGCAGCCCTGCGAAGTAGTCACGCAAACGCGGCTCGCAGTAGGCATCGAGCGCCTCGTCCGGCAGGTCACTGGCCTGGGCCTGATCACGCAGCTTCTCGGCGAATTCAAGGTGACGCAGCAACTGTCCGGCTGCCGCCTCGATATCGGTCACCGCGCCGTAGTGAGTCGGATACAGACAACTCGGCTGCTCGGCGACCAGTCGACGAATCGAATCCCGGGCCAGTTCGGGCTCGAAGTCGGTCGGGCTGGTCGAGGGAAAGGCAAAGACACCGTCACGCTGCAGTTCGGGGTAGACCAGGCCGAAGGCGTCACCGGTAAAGATCGCACCGCTGGCGCTGTCGGCGATGCAGATGTGGTGGTTGGCGTGCCCTCGCGTATGCAGAAAGCGCAGCTCCCGGGTACCGAAGCGCAGGGTCTGCTCATCGTCCATCACTCGAACTCGGGCCTCCGGTACGGGTTCGATGATGCCGTAGAGGCGCTCGAACTCGTCTTGCCCATACACCGCCGAGGCGCTGGCGATCAGCTTCGATGGATCGATGATGTGCGGTGCCGCCCGAGGATGGGCCAGCACGGTGGCGTTCGGGCAGGCCCGAGCCAGTGCGGAGGTTCCGCCGGCGTGATCCAGATGAACATGGGTGATGATCAGATAATCGACCTGCTCGGGGCTCAGGCCGTGGGCGCTGAGTTCATTGAGGAGGGTCGGGACGGCCGCGTTGGTGTTGTTGTCGATGAACGCCGCCCGATCGCCTTCTTTGATCAGGTAGGCAGCCGCGAAACGTGACCGGCCCATATATCCGGTGTCGATCGTGACGATCCCACTCACCGACGCGCGTTCCCGACGGCCGGCAGGTCAGTGCGTTCCGGCACAGTGGCTGGTTTCATGGTGTCCTGCCCATGGACTGGTCCCTCAATTCAGTGGTTTGGCAACAAAGTTTCGGCGTCCCGGATAGCACATTACCAGACCAATGCCGTTGAAGATCAAGAGATCTTCGCGCAATCTGCAGGACCCGGAATCAAGCCGAACCCTTCCATATCCTGGAGCAGACCGTATCATTCAGCCATCTGCACAGTTTTGATCAGGCCATGGGGAGCGGCATGTTTGAAGTTTTCAGTATAGGTCTGGCCTTCGTGTTCGGACTGGCGGTCAAACAGATCGGCCTGCCGCCGCTGGTCGGTTTTCTGGCGGCCGGTTTCGGGCTGAACTGGCTGGGTCAACGCTACGGCGTGCTGCCCAGCTACACCGGTGATGTGCTGGAACACGTGGCGCATCTGGGTGTGCTGTTGCTGTTGTTCACCGTTGGCCTGAAGCTCAAGGTGCGCCAGCTCGGCCAGGCCGCGGTACTCGGTGGTGGCGTGATTCACTTCGTCCTGTCGGTCATCATCTTTACGCCTGGCCTGCATCTGCTGGCTGGCCTGGAGCTGCAGCTCGCGCTTCTGGTCGCGGTTACGCTTGCGTTTTCTTCCACCGTACTGGCTGCAAAAATTCTCGAATCCAAGCGCGAGCTGACGGCATTCCACGGCCGGATCGCGATCGGCATTCTGATCGTTCAGGACCTGATCGCACTGCTGGTGCTGAGTATTTTCGGCGGCAAGAACCCGTCGCTCTGGGCGCTGCTGGTTTTCGCCCTGCCCGTGCTGCGCCCGGTCCTGCACTGGCTGCTGGATCTGTCGGGCCGTGACGAAATGCTGGTGCTGGTCGGGATGCTGCTCGCCGTTGTTCTCGGCGGGATGGGCTTCGAGGCGGCTGGCCTGAGCTCCGAGCTGGGGGCCCTGGTGATGGGGGTGCTGCTGTCCAATCACGCACGCGCCAAAGACGTATCCGAATCGCTATGGGGCCTGAAGGAACTGTTTCTGGTTGGATTCTTCCTGCAGATCGGCATGTCGGGCCTGCCAAGCCAGAGCGACTGGCTGTTTGCCCTGGGCATGATCGTTGTGCTGCCGCTCAAAGGCCTGCTGTTCTTCGCCGTTCTGGCGCTGTTTCATTTGCGCGCCCGCAACGCCTTCCTCGGCGCCATCACCCTGACCGCCTACAGCGAGTTTGGCCTGATCGTGGCCGCCGGAGTGCCGATGATGAGCGAATGGATGGTGCCGCTGGCCTTGACGGTGGCCCTGTCATTCGCCGTTTCAGCGCCGTTGAACCGCGCCTCCCACCGCCTGAACGAGCGCTTCGAGGAGCACCTTAGCCGCTTTGAACGCGAATCCGCCCACCCCGACGAAATCCCGCCTGACCTTGGCTCGGCGCGGGCGCTGATCATGGGCATGGGCCGCACCGGAACTGCAGCCTATGACAAGCTGAGCGAAAGCATCTCGGAGCTGGTTGGCATGGACGCCGACCCCTATCGCGTCGCTGAAAACCAGCAGAACCAGCGCAACGTGATTCTGGCCGACGCCGAGGATGCCGACTTGTGGCGTTCAGTCCAAATCGATGGCCTGGAGGTGGTCGTACTGGCCATGGACGATCTGGAAGCCAAGCTGATCGCAGCACGCAAATTGCGCGAGCGCGGGTTTACCGGCCCGATCATCTCGCACGCACTCTACGAGGAGCACGTCGAGCAGATCAAGGCCGCCGGCGCCGATCAAACTCATTTGACCATGCGCGAAGCCGGCTTCAGCCTGGCCGGCCATGCGCTGCTGGCGCTGGACGCGGACAGCGGCACCCGGGACTGGGTTTGAGTCAGACCTAGCCTGAACGAGCAGCCGGCTTGACCCCGACCGCGCGTGCCTTGACCACGCCCACCCAGTTGCGCAGGCTGTCCAGCAAGACGTAGACGTAGGGCACGACAACAAGGCTGATCACGGTCGAAAAGGTCAGGCCGCCGATAATCGCTCGGGCCATCGGGAAGTACGGCGGTCCACCGCCCCCGATTCGGGTGTCGCCCATGGCCAGCGGAATCATCGCCAGGATGGTGGTCGCTGCGGTCATCAGAATCGGGCGCAGGCGATCACGGCCGGCCTGAATCACGGCCTCATCGCGCGCCATGCCGCGCCGCCGAAGGTTATTGACGTGGTCGATCAGCACGATGCCGTTGTTGACCACAATGCCCATCAGCACCAGCATGCCGATCAGAGCCATCAGCGACATTTCGGTGCCGGTCAGAAAGAAGAACCAGTACACACCGATAAAGGAAAACAGGATCGAGGTGACGATCGAGGCTGGAAACAGCGTGGACTCGAACAGCGCGGCCATCACGATGAACACCAGCGCGATGGCCAGCAGCATATTGAAAACCATTTGCTGCATGGCTTCATCTTCCTGCTGAAATGCCTGGCCGTAGCTCCAGCTGTAGCCTGGCGGAAAGGCGATCTGATCCATCACCGACGAAATGCGCTCGCGTGCTTCACTCATGGTCAGGCCATCGAGGTTGGCCGACACGCTGACCGCGGTACGACGGTCGGTGCGCCCGATCGAACTGGGTCCACGCACGACCTCGAATCGGGCCACGGTGGACAGGCGCACGCGCTCGCCCAGGGCGTTGATCAGGGGCAAGGCCTCAAGCTGGGCCAGGGTCTGTCGATCGGCGCCCTGGAATTCCAGGCGCATGTCCAGCTCGCCACTGGGGGTGCGGAATTCATTCAGGGTCTGGCCGCGCATGGCCAGCGAGATCGATTGGGCAACCTCCTCGGCAGACAGCCCGTTGCGCTGGGCTGCGTCGCGCTGAACGATGACTCGAACCTCTTCCTCGCCGTTGGATGCATCCGAGCGAACATCGACCAGCCCGTCCAGCGTGGCCAGCACACGGACCACGTCGTCGGCAATCTCGAACAGCCGCTCGCTGGATTCACCAAACAGGTTGAGGCTGAGATTTTCTGCCCCGCCGTTGCGCTGACCGTCAAAGGACGGGCGGCCAATGGCAATCGACGGCAGGTCCTCGCGCACGCGCTCACGCACCGTGTCCAGCGCGAGGCCGCGATCGCTAGACAGAATCAGCGTGGTTTCGGCGCGGTCTGCCGAATAGTACGAATACAGCGACTCGAAACCGATGTGGTCCTGCCGCGAGCGCAGATACGCTTCGATCTCGTCGACCGCTTCCCGGACCTTTTCCAGGGTGTAGCGTCCTTCGACGTTGTAGCGCAACACCAGTCGGTCGCCATCCGACTCATCGAACATATTGCTTTGAACCTGGCTGATCGGAATGACCACCGAGATCAGGAGCAGGAAGACCATCACGGCCGTGGTCCAGCGGTATTTGAGACTGGCGCCGAGCAAGCGCGCGTAGCCCTGGGTCAATCGATTCAGCCAGGCGCCCTGGCTGGCCTCCAGCGGCGCCTTGACCTTGAGCGCCAGCAGCGGAATCAGGGTCTGGGCGATCAACAGGGAGGCCAGCAGGGCAATCGTGATGGTGTAGGCGACCTGCGACAGGAACAGGGTGATCTGATTCTGAGCGCCGAAAATATTGGGTAGAAAGACAATGATGGTGGTCAGGGTGCCAGCGCTGATCGCCATGGCCACTTCGCGCACGCCGAGCAGGGTGGCCTTGCCGGGGGACTGGGGCAGCTGCTGTTTGCGTCGGTAGATACTCTCGGTGACCACCACGGCGTTGTCCACGAGCATGCCGATAGCCAGCATCAGGCCCATCATGGTCAGGATGTTCAGGCTCAAGCCAATGAAATACATCGCCGCCAGCGTCATCAACACCGCCGCCGGAACCGACCGCATCACGATCAGGGTAGCGGTCCTCTGGCGCAAGAACAGATACAGGACCACCATCGACATCAAGGCCCCGATCAGGCCGGCCATGGCCAGGTCCTTGAGCGAAGTGACCACCCCATCGGCCTCGCTGAACAGCACATAGAGGTTGATGCCCTGCATGTCGCTGAGCTGCCCGATCGACTCCACCTCGTCGATCACGCGGCGACTGACCTCGACCAGATTGGCATCACTTTCGAGAAACACATCCAGCCCGATCGCAAAGTCACCGTCGAGCAAGCGCTCATAGTCGCGCGGCGGCGACTCGAGGTTGATCTCGGCAATATCCCCAAGGCGCAGGCCCTGGTCATTCACCGGCAAGGCGCGGATTTCATCGAGTTCTCGAAACTCACCCATCGGCCGGACCCGAATCCGCTGACCAGCCTCGACATCGTCAAGGTAGCCGGCTGAGAGCGAAAAATTGGATGCACGAAGACGCGCGCCGAGTGCATTGAGATCGATCTGATGCGCGGCAACCCGATCGGCAATGAGTTGAATGCGAACCGCACGCGGCGATATGCCGTCCAGCGATACGCGGGCCACGCCGTCGATCCGTTCCAGACGTCGACGAACGTTGCGATCCAGCAGCTCGTAGGAATTGCTCAGGTCGAGACCCGAGCCGATCCGCAGCCCGAGCGCGGGTTCGCTGTCGTTGGTGAACCGCTGAACCCTGATGCGCTCGAGATCATCCGGCAGCAGGTGGCGGATGCCGTCGATCTTGTCGCGCGCCTCGACACCGCGCGCCGACATGTCGGCGTCCCAGCCAAAGAACATGAAGATGCTCGAGCCGTTTTCATCCGAGCGCGAGTTCATGCGCTGAATACCGCCGATCGTGGCCAGGGCCTCTTCGGCCGGCTGGGTGATCAGACGCTCGCGACCTCCTCGAGGCGTGCTGCCGGGATACGGCAGACTGATCAACATGCCGGGGAAATCGACGTCGGGGAAGAATTCCAGCGGCAGCAGGCGCAGTGACACCAGGCCCATCAGCATCAGACTGGCCGCGACCATGAACGTCGTCACCGGTCGGCGCACGGCCATGCCCGCTACCGTTCTCATGCCGACACACCATCGGGCAGCGACTGCGGCTGAGCCTGGGTATCGCGTTGATCGGCCTCGGTCCGGCGACGATCAAGCAGGCTGTAGACCACCGGAATCACAACCAGGGTCAGCAGGGTCGAGACCAGCAAACCACCAATCACCGTAATCGCCATGGGCGCGCGCAACTCCGAGCCTTCGCCCAGCCCCAGCGCCAGAGGAATCAGCCCCAGGGTGGTGGTCAGAGTCGTCATCACGATCGGCCGAAGGCGGGCTCGACCGGCCTCGATGATGGCCTCGGTTCGCGCCAGTCCTGAATCACGCAGCTGATTGATGCGGGTAACCAGAACAATGGCGTTGTTGACCACGATGCCGGCCAGCATGATCAGCCCGATGAACACCACCACCGACAGGCTGGAGCCACTGACCCACAGGGCCAGAATCGCGCCGGCCAGCGCCAGTGGAATGGACAACAGGATGACGAACGGCTGCACCAGCGCTTCGAACTGGCTCGCCATCACCACGTAGACCAGGAAGATCGCCAGCGCGAGCGCGATGGTAGACGCTCTGAAGCACGCTCCATTTCGTCATTCTGGCCGCCCACGCGGAGGGTCTCGATGCCGGCCGGCAGGATCCATCTAGGCGAGCAGCGCGCGCACGACCTCGGCGGCACTGCCGAGATCGCCGAAGCCCTGGACCGCGGCCTGGAACATCGGCGCCGCGGGTGTTGCCTGACGCGCCGGATATCGCCAGGGCCCTCGAGGTGCGACACCTCGGCGATGCATGCCGAGCGGTGACTCGGGCGATCCGAGCCGGGATTGACGTTGACCATCGGCGCAGCCGCTCGACCCGGATCGAGCTGATCGCGCGCCAGCGCGACCCGCATGTCGATCCGCCGGTCCCGCCAGGCGAAGCGTGTCGCCACTTCGCCGCGCACCTTGGTCACCACGGAGTCGGCAATCTGGACGGCGCGCAGGCCCATTCCGAGCGCCGACATCTCGTCGATCGAGACGAAGCACAATCTCCGGATTGCCCCGCTGCAGGGTGCTACGGACGTCGCCCAGACCGGGCACGTCCAGCATCGCGCGACCACGCGATCGCTCGACCGCGCGCAGCGGAGCCAGGTCGTAGCCGACGACCTCGACGATCCAGCGGCGCGCAGAACGTGAGCACTTTCGGACGCCAGAACCGGAAATCCATGATCCCGGCCTCCGCACTCAGGTGCTCGCGGATGGCCTGCATGACCGCGGCCTCATCGGCCGCGGGTCCTCGGGCACCACGTTCAGGGTCTTCCGGTGTGCTCGCCATCCTCGCTGCTGTTCAGCTCCTCCTGGTCGACGCCGACCGCGAGGCCACGCTGTCGCGATGCGCGGGCAACACCGCGATCGTCGCCTCGAGCGGTCCAGCGAACGCATGAACTGGTCGGTGTCAGTCAGCGGCGTGCCGGCTTCGAGCTGAATGTCCACCTGGAATTCACCCTGGGCCAGGCTGGGGACCAGCTCCATGCCCAGTCGAGGCACCAGCAACAAGGAGAAACCGAACAGGGCCAGGGGCAGGACAACGCAGCCAAACCGCGCCGCGCCAGGGCCCATTCCAGCACCGCCTCGATCGCGCGGTAGTCCAGGGCGAACGGCCCGATTGAACACCACGACCACGGGCCGGATCAGCAGCCCGAGCAGCTGGCCGAGCCGCGCGATGACCCAGGCCACGACCTTGACCCCCAGCGCCGCGACCGCCGTCACGCCCGCGACAGGCCGCGCCGAAGCCAGTTGGCACGCCGCTGGCCTGGCTCGGGCGCAGCCCGTCGAGGGCACGGCGGGTCGAATCGCCGCGGCACGCCAGCATCGGGATCACGAGGAGCGCGACCGCCAGCGACATCAGCAGGCCGTAGATCACGGTCAGCGACTGGTCGCGGAACAGCTGGCCGGCGACGCCCTCGACGAAGACGATCGGGAAGAACACCGCGACCGTGGTCAGGGTCGCCGCAATGACCGCGCCCGCGACTTCACCGGCGCCATCGACGCCGCCGCGCTGGATCCAGCTCGCGCCTTCCTCGCGCTTGGCGGCAATGTTCTCAAGCACGACGATGGCGTTGTCGACCAACAGGCCGATGGCCAGCGCGATACCGCCCAGCGACATGATGTTCAGGGTCAGGCCGGAGGAATACATCGCCGCAAAAGTGGCGATGACCGACACCGGAATGGCAACGCCGACAATCGCCGTCGAGCGCAGGTTCTTGAGGAAAAGATAGAGCACGGCGATCGCCAGCAGCCCGCCGAAGACCGCGGCCTGGACAACTTCCCTGATCGCGCTGCGAATGAACACCGATTGATCGTAGGTTCGCGTCAGCGCCAGATCCGGCGGCAGGTCCTGCTCGATCCGGCCGAGCGCGCGGTTGATCTGGCGGGCCACGGCAACCACGTTGGTGTCGCCTTCACGGTAGATGGCCAATTCGACCATTTCCGCCCCATTGACCCGGGTGATCGCTTCGCGCTCGCGCCAGCCCTGTTCGACAGCGGCCACGTCGCGCAGGTAGATCGGTCGACCTTCACGCGTAGCGACAATCACATCGTCGATCTGATCGACGGTTTCGAATTCATTCAGGGTGCGGACCAGGAACTGGCGGTTGCCTTGTTCAAGACGGCCGCCCGACAAGTTGACGTTTTCGGCGCGCAGCCGCTGCGCGACAAGCTCGGCGCTGAGACCCAGTTGGGACAGGCGGTACTGATCCAGCGCGACGTGAATCTCATCCTCAAGGCCGCCGGACACGGTGACCGCAGCCACACCGGCGATCGATTCAAAATCCTGCTGCAGCCGATCGTCGACAAAGCGTCGGAGCAATCGCAGCTCGCTGATCGAATCATCGGCCTCAGCAGGCGGCAGCAAGGCCCCGTCCTGATATTCCGCTTCGGAATCGCGCGCCAGCGCAAAACGCAGCACCGGTTCGGTCGCAGGATCAAAGCGAAGCAGCAGGGGGCGGTCAGCCTGCAGCGGCAGCATCAGGGATTCGAGGCGCTCGCGCACATCCAGAGCGGCGTAGTCCATGTCCGTGCCCCAGAGAAATTCCAGGGTGACATCGGATTGACCCGCACGCGAGATCGAGCGCACCAGACGAACGCCGCGCACCACCCCGACCACTTCTTCGATCGGGCGGGTAATCAGACTCTCGATTTCAGCCGGTGCAGCACCGGCAAAATCCGTTCGAACGGTCAGCGTCGGGTAAGACAGGTCAGGCAGCAGGCTCAGATCCAGCCGCGACAGCGACACCAGGCCAAACAACATCACCGCCAGCGTCACCATCGCAATGGTGACGCGGGCGCCGCGTGGCCAGACGAATCAGTTTCACGCGGCGTCTCCCGCCACAGCCGCAGTCGAGGCCAGGCTGGAGGTCGGGCCGAAGCCATCCGGATAGTTCAACACCAGGACCGACGAGCCGGTGCGCAGACTGGCCTGACCGGTGGTCACCACCAGCTCCCCGGCTGCGAGACCGTCCATGATCTCGAAATGGCCATTGTTGCGATACCCCGGAACTACGACGCGACGTTCAGCCCGGCCATCGCTGATCACGAAGACCGAGGAGCGGCCGTCTTCGGTCAGTACGGCTTCGACCGGCACCATGACGACATCATCGCGCTGGTCGTAAACGATTGAAAAGCGCCCGAACATGCCGGGCCGAAGCTGGTCCTGCGCACCACTGAGCTCGACCGTTACCCGAAACGTGCCCGATTCGGGATCGATCACCGGACTGATGCGAGCCACTTCGCCGATGAACTCTTCGCCCGGAAGTGCATCGGCATGCAGCACGGCGGTCTGGCCGGCCTTGAGCCGACTCAATTCGCGCTCCGGCACGTCCAGCACCGCCTGAAGCGGGTCCAGTGCCGTAATTTCAAACACCGGGTTGACCGTATTGACCCGATTACCGACGCGCAGCTGGCGCATGGAAATCACGCCTGCACTCGGCGCCTCGATCTCGGCGTAGGACAAATCTCGAGCTGGGCCATTTCGTACTCAGCGGTCTGGGCCTCGAACTCGAAGCGGAGTCGGTCAAAGGTCTCGGTACTGATCATGTCGCGTTCGTGCATCTCACGATGCCGATCGAAATCCTGCTCGAGACGACGCATATTGGCCTCGGCCTGGGACAGCTGAAGGCGAAGGCGATCGGCATCCATGCGCGCCAGAACCTGCCCGGCCTGTACCTGATCACCCTCTTCGGCCAGCAGCTCGATGACCTGGCCGTCTATTCGCGGCACGACCTGAGCACGGCCATCGGCTTCCAGTGAAGCAGTTGCCGAGTAGAACGCCGACACCGAGCCGAGCTTGGCGACCCCGACTTCCACGGGAGATCTGCTCGACGAGCTCGTCTTCGACCACCACGGCCTGTTCGGGCTCGGGTGCCTGACCGCATCCGGCCAGAACGGTCAGCGACAGAACGCCAGCAGCAACCATCAGCCTGTTCATTAGTGTTTCTCCAGTAGGTCTATCAGGTGTGTTGGTGAACTATAACAGTGCATGGGTGAAATTCGGATGTGCCGAAGGTCATGGGCAGACCCTGGGCTGCCTGATTGGCGTTCAGATCAGCTAGCTCCCTGGGGGCGATGACACGTTTGAACGGAACGGCCTTTGTTGGTCGCGTACCGAGCGCGGTACCGGGCAAAAGGATCGCAAGTGTCCTTGCAACAGCGGCCTTGGCGTCAGTGCGCCGCCATGGCTCTGGGCCATGCGATTAGCCATGTCCGCAATCAGCTTGACCTTGGGCAGGTGGCACTTTCCGTTCGAAACCAAGGAATCGTCGGCATCACGTCCAGGCTGTCAAAGCCCATGGAATAGGCGATGGGAAAACGGCACAAGGCAGGTAGCGGTGCACGACGACGGGCGAGGACCGGGGCTGGTCGGGATCGCCCGCTGGTCCGCTCGGGGCCAGATTGGCGTGGCCGATGGCTCTGGCGTCAGGGGCGCCGAAGGCTCGACGCCCTGGCGCTCAATCCTCGTCCATCCAGACCAGTTTCTGGCGCGTGCGATCCAGCTCGAGGCGGAACACGTCCGGGCGCGAATAGTGACCGCTCGGATCGAAAAGACGGCGAGCACGGCGAACCGCTGCCGGGTCGATATCGGCATGGAAAACGCCGGCCTCATCAACAACGGGCTCGATGATCCACTTGCCGTCCGGCCCACACAAACAGGAACCGCCGCGCGCCCAGGGCATATCGCTCAACGCCGCTTTCAGGCGCGGCGCGAAGGCCAGGTCATCGGACCAGTCTTCCCGACGCATCAATCCGGACGCGGACAGCACGAAGCTGCGCCCTTCCATCGCCATGAACCGGCTGATATCACGGGTATTGCGCTCATTGCCGGGCCACAGCGCCACGTGCAGATCCTCGCCCTGGGCGTGCAGTGCGACGCGCGCCAGCGGCATCCAGTTTTCCCAGCAATTCAGCGCACCCAGGGTGAATTCACCCAGTCGATGAACGCGCAGACCATGCCCGTCGCCGGTCGACCAGACCAGCCGCTCTTCATGGGTAGGCATCAATTTGCGCTGAACGGATCCGATGTTACCGCTGGGCAGAATGACCACCGCAGCGGCATAAACGCTTTCGCCTCGATTGGCCGGGCGCTCGAGAATACCGAGCACCACGGTCATCTGATTGCGCCGGGCGGCGTCGCAGATCGCATCGAGATCGCCGTCTTCGATACACACCGCCTGGTCGACGTAGTGCGCGAACAGGTCAGCCTGCAGCTTGCTGTTGAATCTTGCCCCGTCGGTGCGCTCGACCCAGAACGGATAACCGGGCAGCAGGCATTCACCGAACGCCAGCAACTCGATACCGCTGACCGCGGCCTGATCAATGGTCTCGACAATACGTTCGGTCGTGGCCTGGCGATTCAGCCAGACCGGCGCGATCTGGGCCGCCGCTACGCGCATCAGTACGAATTCTCCTGCAAGTAGTCGTCAAGGTGGCAGACCATCACCAGCGCGTCTTCGCGCCCGCCCTCAGCCGGATAGTAGCCAGGCCGACGACCGATCTTGCGAAAGCCCATGGATTTATAGAGGAGGATAGCGCCCGGATTGGATGGCCGGACTTCAAGAAACATTCGACCGGCGCCAACCACCTGAACCTCATCCATGAGATGCCCGATCATCAGTCGCGCCAGACCCTGGCGACGAAACGATTGGGCAACGCACATATTGAGCAGGTGGGCCTCGTCGGCGGCGTGGGTCACCACGGCGTAGGCGGCGATCTCGGCGTTGACGGTCAGCACGCGGCAGTGATACCCGACCCGCAGACAATCGGCGAGGATGCCTTTGGTCCACGGAAAGGGGTAGCTGGCCTGCTCGATCGCATTGACGGCATGAACATCGGAACGACGCATGGCCCGAATCTCGATATCGGGGCGCAGAACGGCGACCATCAGGACACTCCCGATCACTGCTCATCAGCGGCTGATCCAGCGCTCTGCGCGTTCGAGATACTTGGCCAGGCGCTCCAGCGCTGAGGGCCCTGAATCGGCGTGGCCGCGTCGATCAGATCGAGGCGGCAGGACCAAACGACAGCACGTGCGCCACGCCACGTGCCTGCATTTCTGCCGGCCCGACGCCGGCATTGCCCGCGTCAGCCCACTGACCGAATCGGCAGCGCTCCGGACCCAGGGTGGCCTGAATATCCGCCATCAGATCGGCATGGTCGCCGCGCCAGGCCTGCTGCTGGACCAGCACCCAGTCGCCTGCGCCGGAAAGCAGGCGAATACGCGGTTCATTGGAGTCGTTGGCCAGCGCTTCGGCATCCGGCAAGCCGGACCGACGGGTCCAGACATCGACCCCGATGATCGATAGACGCTGGCGGCTGGCGCGCGACAGTTCAGTCATCGGTAGACTCCCGGCGACGACGCATGCGCTGAAGATAGCGACCGCGGGCAGTCAGCAGCAGACCCGAGCTGACATAGATGATTCCGATCGTGAAAAGGACAGCGGGGAGATCAACGGCCAGCATGACCAGCACCACGAGGACCAGGATATCCAGGCGAACGGCACGCGATCGGACAGGGCCAGGCCTTGAAACCTGAAGTAGCAGCGCGCGTGACACCATCAGGGTGCCCAGCATGACCGTCAACAGCAGCATCGGCCAGGCCACGAGATCCGGAGAAATCGCGCGACTCTCGCAGAACCAGATGGTTGAAATCAGGGTGCCGGCCGCTGCCGGGCTGGCCAGACCCTGGAAATACGCCTTGCCGGCCACACCCGCCTGGGTGTTAAAACGAGCCAGCCGAAGTGCCGCGCAGGCCGAGAAGAAAAACG
>CALNZT010000002.1:0-54291 GCA_942491245.1 uncultured Pseudomonadota bacterium | reverse complement strand
ATTGCTTTCCATGTCGACCATAGTTACTCCGGACCGTAGAACGCCATGGCGTCGATACCGACTCGCGTCTGGCTCACCGCATCTCCCTTATCACTTTGAATGGAACATCACTTAAAAACGGGTCTTCTGATTTCCCGAGGCAAAATCCTAACCGACCGCGGGCGATTTTCCTATGCCGGCGCCATGAGGGCAGGACATAAGCAGGGCAGGAAACCGATACCAGGCAGACTCTGGACTGCGGGGCTTAAACATTCCCGGTCGGCGGGAGTTGCCGCCAAGAGCGCTGTGTGAGGCAAAAAAAGTCGATGCAGAAAAGGACTATGATCGAAGTCACTCAAGCGGCGAAGCCTTGGCGGGCTCTGGAGGCGTTTCAAGGCTGAGTGCGCAGTACCCGGCGGTTGCCGGTCGACACATCCAGCAAGCTGCGAGCGTCTGGAGATATGCGTCACCTGATTGATCTTGATCACCTCGAATTGCTCAAGTCCGGCGCTCAGGGCCTGGATGAAACCACGTCGGACGCGCGCCAGGCCGAACGTGGCTCAACGACATTGTTGCGGAGCAGGCGTCCAGCTGGCGCGCTTTGCTCGGGGATACGGCAAAGGATCCGATGATCTGGTTTCTGATCGTTGCATCAGGCTTGTTTGCCCTGATCGGCGATACGCTGGAAGTGGTCATTCTCGGACTGGCGCTGGTGCCGATCATCGGTATGGACTTCTTCCTTCACCGGCGCACGCGGCTCAGTCGCGAGAGCCTGGCTGACCGTCTGGCCGGCAGTGCTGACGTCTTGCGCCAGGGCAAGATCATGACGATTCCGGCCGCAGCCCTTGTGCCGGGTGATGTGGCGGTCGTCGATCCGTTACTCGGATTTCCAGCCGACGGCGTGCTGATCCTGGCCGAAGATCTGCAGGTCGATGAATCCATGCTCAGTGGCGAGTCGCTGCCACTGCGCAAGCAGGCCATGGAGGCGTCGGTGCCGGGCGAGTCGGTTCCCCACGATCAGTGGGCGGTGGCCGGAACCCGGATCCTCAGCGGCCGTGGTCGAATGCTGGTGGTCAATACCGGTGAAGAAACCCTGTACGGCCAGATCGTTCGACTGGCGCAGAAAACCGCACATGAACCAACACCGCTGCAGCAGGCCGTGGGCCGACTGGTGCGGCGTCTTCTTGTTGCAGCACTGCTGTTGTGTTTGGCGCTGGGCATTTCACACGCTACTGGCAGGGCCATGGACTGGTCGATGCGCTGATCAGCATGGTGGTGCTGGCCGTAGCCGCCCTGCCTGAAGAGTTTCCGGTGGTGCTGACGTTCTTTCTTGGGGTCGGCGTGTTTCGGCTGGCCCGGCGCAAGGCGCTGGTTCGCCGCGCCGTGGTGGTCGAACGAATTGGCCAGCTCACCTGCATCTGCACCGGCAAGGCCTTGCACGATGACACAGGGCCGCTTCAGACTTGAACATCTGGAGCCGGCCCTGGAGGATGGCAGCGAAACATTGCATCAGACCGCAGGCATGGCCTCGCGGACTGAAAGCGGTGATCCAATGGATCTGGCCATTTCCGAGTCGAACCCGGCGGTCGTGGCAGATCACCTGGCGACCTTCCCGGCTTTACCGAGGAACGTCGGTTTCGAGCATGCCGGCATCTGGCGGCTTGGCATTACTCGGCTCTGGCCGCCGTCCAGCCCGCGTCTGCGACTATTCTCCACCTCACTGTCTGATTTCTGAGGCGCAAGCGCGAGAATGGACGGAACGAGCCGACGCGCTGGCGGCAAGCGGGCACAAGGTGATCGCCTGTGCCAGAAAAGCCCTGACCGACTGGGACGGCAGCGAGCCGCAGAGCGGGTATGAGTTTCTCGGCCTGCTGGCGTTTGCAGATCCGCTGCGCGATGGCGTGGCCGAGTCGGTCCGGCTGGCCCAGAACGCGGGCATTCGGATCATAATGATGACCGGCGATCACCCCGGAGCGGCCCAGGCCATTGCCGAGCAAGCAGGCCTGAGCAAGACCGGAGGGCAAGTGGTGCTCGGTGACGAGCTGGCCGCGCTGCTGGCTTCAGACGACCAGAGTCTGCTGGATGAAGTCAGCGTTGTCGCGCGCTGCCTGCCCAAACAAATCGAGGACATCCAAAGGCCATTCGACAAGCGCCGCTCATTACGCTTCCGCAGACGATTGGCGTGCTCCACTGCGGGATCAAAGCGGTGGCGTGCCAATAACCGTGCTGTTTGGCATACTGCAGGACACGGTGTCTTTTGTCGAACCCTCTACAACGCGAATCGATAGGTTCGTCACCACCGAACTCTTTAGCTCAGGGAGCTTGAATGAAAACCACACGGCAAAATAGTCTGCGAGCTGCGGCTTTTCTTTTTTCTGCAGGGCTCGGCTTGGCGATCGCGTCGCTCGCCCACGCTGACGGATGGCCACTGGTTTCACCTGGGGATTCACCGGGGCCGGGGCAGCCGACGACCGGTCTGTTTATCGTCCATTCCCAAAGCAACCCCCCCGCATCAGGCGACTGGATTTCTTCCGGCAGTGGCGGTGGAGGGAGCACCTATTACAGTTATTTCATTGAGGTGCCCCCCGCTACCACGAATCTTATCGTTGAAATTTTTGACCCCGACGTCCTGCAGGGCACCGAGGGTAGTGCAACGGCTCTTCCGCACTTTGATCAAACGCGATCATCCGGAAGCTCAACGTCCTATAGCCTGCTAAATCCTGCTGGCGCTACGGTCCAAACGATTACCGGAACGGCCGCAGCACCGCCGGCATCCCACGCCCAATGGTTTCCCTTTTCTACTATTGCTACCCCAAGCAATGGTCATTGGGAACTTCGAGCCGACTCCCTGACTGGAGGATCTAACGTCAACGGTTATGGGTTGAGAGCGCGGGCACCGGTCAATGGGGTCGTCGGCACGCAACTGCGTGTTTATGCCAACGCCCATCTAAGCGTTCAGAACTACGGCACGTCAGGACTGTATGTCGCCCACCCTTACGTCACTGGCTACTGTCAGGTGAGGGTTCGAGACCATGACGTCGACTCGTTATCCATCGGTGCGGCTTCTTCCGTGGTACTGCGTTCTGGCACCCCAACTCCAATCAGCCAGAATTTCACGGGTTCAGCCCTTTCTGCCAACAACGGGCTCTGGACCAGCAATGACACCACCGTGCCCTGGCACAGTGACGTCGCCGTGGTTCGGCCCGGCATCTACACCACCGAAGTGAGCCCGCGGTCGACCAGCGCCACCAACGAATTCCAGGTGGGCTTCTTCAACCCCAACGCGCCGGCCAATGGCGTCAACCCAACGGTACCTGCCCCCGGCGCTTCCTGGGCCAATTCCTGGCGGACCTATCTGCCGACGCCCACCAGCCCGGTCACCGCCAGCGGAACCGCGCCGGCCAAGCCCTACGTCACCCAGGAAGTCTTCCATGTGGGCGACGCCAGCCCCAATCCACCCGGCGTTGGCCAGACCGGCAACTACGCCGTGAGAGTTCGAGTGATCAACCCGACGGCCTATCCGATCCAGTTTTCCTCGCCGACCAACATCCTCCGCGCCTTCATACCTGGCGGCCAGGTCGTTCGCGGTCCGACACCCGCTCAGGCCGATACAGGCACGATTCTGGCCCAGCCTGCAGCCGGCGGCTCGGGCAATGTGGACTGGAACCCGGGTACGGTGGCCGCCGGCGTCACGGCGGAGATGGTCTACCGCGTGGCCGTCACCCCGAGCGCGCTGGGACGCATCATCGTCACCGGCACGCCGGCGTCCAACGGCACCACCGCGCGCTACCTCGACGAAACCGCCAACAGCAGCCAGGCGCGAGCGACCTACACCTGGGGGCCGCTGTGCGAACTGGCGGTCACTCAGGGGCTCTCCGCTGCCAACGCACCGGCCACCTCGCCTCGGTGCAATCGGCTCGCAACGGCGATCGAATCCAGGTTGAACTGCAGACCGCCGTTCAAGTCGGCGTCGCCCTCTATGAATTGCTGGCCTTCGACGACGCTGCCCAGCGCTGGACAGCGATCGCGGAAAGCCAGACAGCAGCACCACTGGATCATCTGGGTAGCCAAACCATCCGATTATCCGGCCTGAGCACTGCCGAACAGTTCATGGTGCAGACCATCGACATCGACGGCTCAACAATGCGCCACGGCCCGTTCCGGGTCGGCGATGCCCTGGGCACCGAGCCTCGTCAACGCGAGATTCCCTGGCCTCAAATCGCCGCCGAACTGGCGGCAGCGGAAACCGATCGACGCGGCGGCGCGATCGACCCTGATACCCTGCATCTGATCGTGAGCGAAAGCGGTATCGCCCGCCTTCATTTCGATGAACTACCCATCGGGCTCTGGGAGGGCATTGATCTTGCCGGGCATCGGTCTGCTTGATCGCGGCCAGCCCATTCCCATCCGCCACCAACAGCAGCGATGGCGTATTCAATGCCGGTGACAGCATCGACTTCATCGCCGACCCGGCCAACAGTTTGTATTCGCCGTCCAAGGTCTATCAACTCAAGCAGGGGCAGACGGCACCGGCGCGAATCGGCCGACGGCTGGCCCAGCCGGATGCCGAGGGGCTGCCGTCGCTACAGGTCGACCAGGTGGCTGGATTCGATGAGGACCGGGTCTACAACTTCTCTTCCCCGGCCAATGATCCCTGGCACTATCAGCGACTCCTGTCACGCTCATCCAACCCTCTGTCGCAAGATTATGTGCTGACCCTGGATACACCGGTTAGCGGCCCGGCCTATTTGACCGCGGTGCTCCTCGGCGGGACGGATCTCCCTGACGTCGAGCTCGACCACGTGGTCGAATTCTCCGTCAACGGCACAGCGATTGGCAGCGACAGTTTCGCCGGCTTCGAGCAACGACATATCGATCTGGCACTGCCCGAGGGTCTGATCACCAGCGGCAGCAATACGATCACCCTGTCGATGCCAGCATCTGCGGGAATCGACATCGTGTTTGTCGACAGGGTCGGCCTGCGATTCCGGGGACCCGTGACGGTGACCGACCAGCGCAGTCGCTTCGTTGCCGTGGCCGGTGACTACGCCGAGCTGCCCCAGCCCATCAACGTCTTTGCCAGCCGCTTCGACCAGAACCGTGCTCAGGATCAGTGTGAAGGTGCCGATGGCAGCAATTTCTGCCGGCGCATCGAACTGGCGGGCTTCGATGTCGAAACAACGCGGGTCATGCGACGTGACAGCGACGGCCATGTCGAGCTGCTGGAAGGTTTTTCGACAGACGGCAGCCTGGTGTCCTGGGCGGAACCACTGACCCTGGGCCGAGAAACGCTCGTCACCGACGATGGTGGCTCGGTCGCAGTCTCGGTATCTACCGCGACGACGCCGGCCACGCTGAACGGACCGGCAGAGCTGCTGATCGTCACTCATCCCCTGTTTGCTCAAGGTGCACAAGCCCTCGCCGATCGACGCATCAATCAGGGCATGAGCGTGCAGCTGGTCACGACCGATGCCGCCTACGCCCGCTATTCCGGCGGCAACATCGACCCGGAAGCTATTGACCAATTGATCATGCAGGCAGCAGCCCAGCACGGCACAGAGCACGTCCTGCTGATCGGCGGTGACAGCTACGACTACCACGACCGGCTGGGCATCGGCTCGATCAGCTTCCTGCCCTCGCACTATGTCCGTGTCCATCCGGTGGTCAATCACGCCCCTAGTGACGGCTTCTATGCCGACCTCGACGGTGACCTCATTCCTGATCTGGCGATCGGCCGTCTGCCCGTTCGCACCGTGGCAGAGCTGCAGCAGGTACTGGACAAGATCGAACAATATGAAATGGAGGCCGGCCCGGCGCCCAGCCCACCGCTGTTCGTCGCCGACGACCAGGACGCCAACGGCGAATCCTTCCTGGAACGCAGCGAACTGCTGCGCGGCCGCATGAGCCAGCCGACCGAGACCGCCTATCTCGACGAGCACCCTGCGGCCACGGTCCGCCAGCGAGTGATCGACGCTGCCCTGGCCGGCTCGGAGCTGATTCACTACCTCGGCCATTCCAGCCCCAGCACCTGGACCTTCCCCGGCCCCGGCCTGATCACGCCCGATGAACTGTTCTCCGGCCTGCTCGCAGACGCCACGCGACCCACGATCGTGACCCAGTGGGGATGCTGGAACAGCTACCTGGCCACGCCGGACAACGACTCGCTGGGCCATGCATGGTTGCTGGGCCCGGGCGCGGCCGCGGCTGTGATCGGCTCGACCAGCCTGACCGAAGCCGAGCACGATGTGTTTCTGGCCTGGCGCTGGCTGGAGGCGTGGACTCAGCCCGATGCGCGCATTGGACAGAGCCTGCTCGACGCCAAGCGCGATCTGGCCATCAGTGATCCGAAGGCGGTGGACGTGCTGTTGGGCACGACGCTGTTCGGTGACCCGACGATGCAGCGCAGAGACTGAGCGGCTCGGTCAACGGGTGAAACGGAACGCGCCGAACTGGACACCAGTTCGGCGCGTTCCTCTTCCCGCAGGATCCGAATAAACGATCAGCAGTCAACCAGCCTGCCCCGTAGTCACCAGAAAGCATTCGCCTTAGGCCCTTGTCGACCCCCCTGCCCCAGCAGGTCGTCGTTGCCTTCGAACCTCGCCCACCCGTGATCCTTCGGCCGTTGCGCTTGACTCTCGACTCGTCAACGATGCACTTAGCGCTATCTACTGCAAGGCATCCCCCGCCGCCGAATCCACCAGCACCGCAATCGCGCCGTCGCCGGTCACGTTGCAGGCCGTGCCAAAGCTGTCCTGTGCCATGTAGAGCGCAATCATCAGGGCGATGGCGGTTTCATCGAAGCCCAACATCGTCCCAAGGAGGCCGACAGCAGACATCACGGCGCCGCCCGGCACGCCGGGGCGGCGAGTATGACCAGGCCGAGCATGAAAATGAACGGCAGTATGGTCAGCAGCGAGGGCATGGCGATGCCATCACTCAGGACCATCACGGCGACCGCGCAGGAGACGATGGTGATGGTCGAGCCGGACAGGTGCACGGTGGCGCAGAGTGGAATGGAGAAACTGGCGATGCCCTCACGCACCTCGTTGCGGCGCGCGCACTTGAGCAGTACGGAATGGTCGCCGCACTCGACATCGTGCCAAGGGCGGTGACATAGGCCGGCAGCATGTTCTTGATCAACGTGAAGGGCGACTGGCCGGACTTCACGCCGGCAAGGGTGTAGAGCACGCCGATCCAGACCCAGTGCAGGGCAACCGACAACAGCAGCACGATGCCGAAGGTCTGGAGGGTTTCGAACACGGTGCCGGCAGCGGCCATCTCGGCGAACACCCCGGCGATATAGAACGGCAGCAGCGGAATGATGACGGTCACCAGCAGCTTCTCGATCACGTCGCGGCCTTCTTCGAAAACGTTTTTCAGCGTGGTCGCGCCGGTCGCGGCAATGCCCAGGCCGAAAATGAACGCGGTGGCCAGCGCGCTCATGATGCCGATCACCGGCGGGATGTTCATGCGCAGGAAGGGCTCGAGCCCCGCCGCTTCTTCCAGAGGTGCTGCGCCACCGGCCGGGGCCAGCACTGGCACGACAAGCGCTGCAATCAGGAAGGCCATGGTGCCGGCAAGAATCGTCGAGCAGTAGGCGGTGCCGACGGTGCGACCGAGCAGATGTCCCGAGGCCCTGGGCAGGCCGGCGATGCCGGCGGTGATGTAGAACAGGATCAGCAGCGGGATGGTAAAGAACAGCAGCTGGCCGAACAATTCCTTGAAGGTCAGCAGCGCGCGGATCAGGACCTCCGGCGCAAACACGCCAATCAGAATACCGGCCAGAATGCCGGCGATGAGCTTCAGGATCATTTGCATGGTGGTAGTTCCCAGTGTTTCCAGAATTCGATTGGTCGTTCTGGCGTCGGACTCAAACCCAGTCGGGCAGACGCTGGCTGAGGACATTCAATTCCTGTTCATGCCGGCGATGATCGGGGTCCAGCTCGGCCACCCGTGCCCAGAAGGCCGGAGAGTGATTCAGGTGTCGGGTGTGGACCAATTCGTGAATCAGCACGTAGCGACAGGCTGCGGGTGAGGCAAACAGCAGGCGCGCATTGATCGACAGGCTGCCGCGGGCCGTGCAACTGCCCCAGCGCGTGCGCTGATTGCGGAACGTGATCGACTGGTAACGGAATCCATGGGTTGTCGCGATGGATTCGATCTGCGGTATCAGCGTCTGCTCGGCGCGCTGACGCAACCACTGGCGCAAGCGCGCAGCGATCCTGTCATCGACGTCGCCCGCATCGATGACCGGCAAACTGAGGCTCAGCGACAAGTTGTCGTCTGCCGAAGCGGTTTGCAGACGCAGCTGACTGGACTGTCCCGTTTGATAGCCTATCGCCCACTGCTCGTCAATCGCCGGCAAGTCGATTCGCTCCGGGCGCGGGCCCAGTGTGGCGGGGTCGAGATGGGACCGCAGTCCGGCCTGGCGAGCGCGAACCGATTCCACCCAATCGCGCCGCTGAGCCACCCAGGCCTCGACCTGGTCCGCGGCGACACCGCGCGGAGCGGTCACGATCAGCGCTCCGTCTGCGTCCACGCGCAGTTTCACGCGCCGAGCGCGAGGGTGAACCCGTAAGGTGTAGGACAGTGCGTTCAGAGTCGGAATCCTGACGTTCGGTTGTTGAGCCGCTAAGGTCGCAGCGCCAAGCGCTGTGCATGATAGCAGTCCGGATTCGCTTGCAAGCAAGCGCCTTCAGGGCAAAGCCAAAAATAGCGGGACGCTGGTGCTGAAACGTGGTCGCCTGCTCGCAGGACGTGCGAAAATCCAGGGCATGCAGCAACAAAGCCCAGCGACGACATCCAGTCACAGATGATCCAGATCAGCGACCTCACGCTTCGGCACGGCCCCGAAGCCCTGCTTGAACACAGCTCAGCGACCATTTTCCCCGGCCACAAGGTCGGCCTGATCGGCGCCAATGGCTGTGGCAAGAGCAGCCTGTTCAGCCTGCTGCAGGGCCGCATGAGTGCCGACGATGGCGAGGTCAGCCTGCCATCGGGCTGGACCCTGGCCGCGATGGCCCAGGAAATCAAGGAACTGGATCGACCGGCCATCGAATACGTCATCGATGGCGATCATCGCCTGCGCGCCGCCGAAGCTGATCTGGCCGATGCCGAGCAGGCCGGTTCCGGTGATGCCATTGCCCTGGCCCATGCAGCGCTGGACGAGGCCGGTGGCTACAGCGCTCACGCTCGCGCCGGCAGCCTGCTCAATGGCCTGGGCTTCAAGACCGAGGAGCACAGCAAAGCTCTGGGTGACTTTTCCGGCGGCTGGCGGATTCGCCTGTCGCTGGCCAGAGCCTTGATGTGCCCGTCTGATCTGCTGATGCTCGATGAGCCCACCAACCACCTGGACCTGGAAACCGTGCTCTGGCTGGAAGACTGGCTGAAGCGCTATGAAGGCACCCTGATCGTGATCTCGCACGACCGTGATTTCATCGATCAGGTCGTCGATTCGGTGCTGCATATCGAAAACCGTGACCCGGTTGCCTACCGCGGTGGCTACAGTGATTTCGAGCGCACCCGCGCCGAACGCCTGGCCCATCAACAGGCGCGCTTCGACAAGCAGCAGCGTGAAATGGCGCACATGCAGTCCTTCATCGACCGGTTCCGCGCCAAGGCGAGCAAGGCCAAGGCCGCACAGAGCCGGATCAAGGCACTGGAAAAGATGGAAAAAGTGGCCCCCGCGCACGCCAACTCGCCGTTCAATTTTTCCTTTCCCGATCCACCGCGCGCGGCCAATCCTCTGATTCATATGGAGCAGGTCCAGTTGGGCTATGCCACGGACGGCGCTGCGCACGTGGTCCTGGATGCGGTGTCGCTCAGCCTGGCCCCCGGCGATCGCATCGGTTTGCTCGGCCTGAACGGGGCCGGCAAGTCCACGCTGGTGCGCGCACTGGCCGATGATCTGGCTCCTCTGTCCGGTCGGGTGACCAGCAGTCGTGGCCTGGAGATCGGCTATTTCGCCCAGCATCAGGTCGAACAGCTGGATGCCGATGCCAGCCCGCTGACGCACCTGCAGCGTCTGGCGCCGGATGCGCCTGAGCAGGCCTTGCGCGACTACCTCGGCGGCTTCGATTTTCGCGGTGACCAGGCGACCCAGGCCGTGGCCAACTTTTCCGGCGGCGAAAAAGCGCGGCTGGTGCTGGCGCTGCTGGTCTGGCGTGCACCCAACCTGCTGCTGCTCGATGAACCCACCAACCATCTTGATCTGGACATGCGTCATGCCCTGACCATGGCCCTGCAGGGCTTCGAGGGCGCCGTGGTGACCGTCTCGCATGACCGGCACCTGCTGGCCAGCACGGTGGATGCATTCTGGCTGGTCGCCGAAGGCGGGGTCAGACCGTTCCAGGGCGACCTGGGTGACTACCGGAAATGGCTGGCCGATCGCGGCGCCAACGCCTCCGAGACAAGCAGCAGACCGGCAACGGCGGGCAGCAGTTCAGCCTCGCGCAAGCAGGCCCGGCGTGATCAGGCCGAACTGCGCAACCGGATTCGGCCGCTGCGCAACAAGGTCGATAAGTTGACTCGTGAAATCGATCAGACCAGCGAAGCGCTGCGGCAAATCGAGGCACGGCTTGCAGATAGCCAGCTCTACGAAGCCGACCAGGCCGATGCGCTGAGCAGGGCGCTCAAGGAACAGGCCAGTCTGCGCCAGCGTCTCGACGCTCTGGAAGGCGACTGGATGGAGGCCGAAGAAGCGCTGCACGCGATCGAAAACGAAGCAGGATGATCTCGGTGCTTGTGACCCTGACGGGATTGCTTTATCGTCGTTTGAACTGAAACATCCGCGCAGCCAAGCCAAACCGAGTGATTCAAATCAAGCGTCTGGACATCATCGACTTTGCCCATCGAGTAAGCGGCCCACTGCAGCTGAGCCGGCAACTCGAGCCCGCGCTGGCCGCCGCCATACTGAAGCGCTCAGGAGATGGCCAATGACAACGCTGCTGGCCATTGGCGATATGCATCTGGGACGCCTTCCGGCCAGCCTGCCCGAAGAACTGCGCTCACGACAGAAGGAACTCGGCCCGGAAACGGCCTGGATGCGCAGCGTTACCGAAGCCATCAACCGCCGCGTTGATGCCGTGGTGCTGGCCGGTGACCTGGTCGAACAGAGCCGTGATTTCTTTGTCGCCTATGGCCAGCTCAAGGCCGGCCTGGAAAAGCTGGCCACCGCCGGCATCAAGACCTGGGCCGTGGCCGGCAACCATGATGTCCACGTCCTGCCGCGACTGGCGGCTGAACTGGACCACCTCGAACTGCTTGGCGCGGGCGGGCGCTGGGAGTCGGTCATCATTGATGACATCGAACTGATCGGCTGGTCCTTCCCGCAGGCCGAAGTGCGCGACAGTCCGCTGGATCGCTTTCCCCAGGGACGAAGCCAGCGCGTTCGGATCGGCCTGCTGCATTGTGATCGCGACCAGCACGACAGCCGCCATGCACCGGTCACCTCAGGCGATCTTGAGGCCGCAGCGGTCTCGGCCTGGCTGCTGGGCCATATCCACCAGCCCGACGACTTGTCGGGCGAGCGGCCGATCGGCTACCTGGGCTCGGTCAGTGCCCTGCGCGCCAGCGAAACCGGAAATCGGGGCCCGTGGCTGGTGACCGCCGACAAAGGCCGGGTGCGCGCCGAGCAGCTGCTCCTGGCGCCGCTACGCTACGAGGCGCAGACGCTAGACCTGAGCAATCTCAAACGCGCTGAGGCCCTGGGCGCGCGAATTCTCGAGTGCGCGCGCAAGACGCTCGCCAAGATTGAAGACCAGAACCACTTGCCCGAAGCGCTGGGTCTGCGCCTGACCCTGGCCGGCCGCAGCCGCATTGCCGGCGCGATTCGCGATGCGGCCGAGTCCCTGCTCGCCGACACCCGCCCATGGGCCGAACAGGGCGTTCAGTGTTTCATCGACAAGCTTGAAATCGCTCTCGAGCCCGAAATCGAACTCGAGCGCCTGGCGGAACAGAACGACCCCTGCGGGCTTCTGGCCCAGCGCGTTCTGGCCCTGCGCGGCAACCGCGACGAAGAACGTGAGCGCTTGATCGAACTGGCCAGAGCGCGCTTCAGCCCGCTGCTCGAAGCGCGTGAGTTCCGAGGCCTGAATCACGAGCTCAGTGATGCTGACATCGTCGCCCAGCTCGAGCGGGCCGCCCTTCTGAGCCTCAGCGCCCTGCTGGAACAGCGCGGGTCGTCGACATGAAGCTGAGGTCCCTCGAGATTCGCGTCCTTCCGGGCCTCGATCCGGGCTTCGAGGTGAGCTTCGACCCCCAGGCGGTCAACGTGATCACCGGGCCCAATGCATCGGGCAAATCCAGCCTGATCCGGGCGGTGCGCGCGATGCTCTATCCCGACAGCCAGACCGACTATTGCGAACTGCGCGCGCAGTGGCAGCGAAAGAATCAGACTCTGATCAGCGAACGCCGAGGGCATCATGTGCACTGGCTGGTCGATGGACAGGCGGTTGACCCACCGCGCCTGCCACCCGGCGATGCAGCTGGCGCGTTCCTGATCAGCGCCGAAGACCTGAACGCGCTAGGCGGCACCGACGAACACATTGCCAATCATCTGCGCACGCTGCTCGCCGGAGGTTATGACCTGGACGCCGCGCGCAATCAGCGCGAACTGGCCCCGCGGCCCAGACCCAAGAAGCTGGCGCAGACCCTTGGACGCCTGGAACAGGCCGTGATCGCCAAGGAAGCCGAGTACGTCGAACTGAACGACGAACTGGCAACCCTTGAACAACTCCGCCGTCAGCTCGAAAACAGCAACGACGCTCAGGGCCGTCTGCGCGCCATTGATGATGCCCTGAGTCTGGCCGACGCGATCGCGCAGCGCAATGCGCTCGAGCAGACGCTGATTCAGGAATACCCCGGCGGCATGGACCGCCTGCGCGGTGATGAACTCGAGCGCCTCGATCAGGCCGACGAGAAACTCAGCCAGCGCAGGAAAGAACTGGCGATCGCAAGCTCAGCCCTGGAAAAGACGCGACAACAGCTCAAGCAGAGCGGCAACGTCGACCCCCAAACCCTCGAAGCCCTGCAGGCCGAGCTGGGTGACTACCGCGACAATCTGGCCGATCTGGAACAACGCATCGAGCAACAAAGCGATCAGATCGAGCAATACGAGGCATCGCTGGCGATCGCCGCCAGGCGCCTCGGCCAGACCGGCGGACCTGAAGTCGCCGGGAAACTGGATCAGAGCGCGCTGGAAGAACTGGAAAAGCGGGTCGATCGCGTGCAGGCCTTGCGCGAGCAGATTCGCAATCTGACCGGCGAACTGGCCCGCACTCACGTCTCCTCGAATCGCACCGGGCGCTCCCAGGACGATCTGCGCGCCGCACGCCAGGCCCTGCAGCAGTGGCTGGATCGGGCACGCACCTCGCCGCTTGAGGGCGTGTTGTGGGGCGGGCTGAGCCTCGCGGCAGCCCTGGCGGCCTGGCGGCTGCTCGGCGTGCAGGCGCTGGAGCCGCTGCCCGAGCTGGTCATGCTGATCCTGATTGCGCTCGGCGTGCCGCTCGGCCTGCTGGTCAACTTCGGGCTGCGCTGGCGGGATATGGATCAGGCGGTCAAGGCGTTTCTGGCCACCGATATCGAGCCACCCCTGGGATGGACAGCGGGTGAAGTCGAAGCCCGGCTGGAGCGCCTGGACCTGGAGCTCGAGTCGGCCACGCGGCATGAAATCAGCCAGGCCCGGGCGGCCGATGTCCGCGTGCAGCTCAACGGGCAACGGGCCAATCTTGACCAGGCCCGGACAACCCTGAACGCACTCGCCGAGGACATCGGGATCAGCGCAGAGACCCGCCTGGAAACCGGCTTCCAGCTCTGGTGCCGGCACCTGTATGAATGGCAGAACCAGCACGCGACCCTGGCGCGCGCCAGGACCCAGCTCGAACAGCTCGAGTCGCGCTATTCAGCACTCAAGATCGACATCGCAGAACGCCTGAAACTTCACGGGCTTGGCGAGCAGGCCCCGGGTGGCAGTCGTGAACTGGCGGCCGTCATTCATCAACTGACCCCGCGCATGCGACGCAACGCGGAGCTGCACAACGAGGCCATCGCCAACGAGCATCGAATCAATGAGCTGACGGCCGATATCGAGCAGCTCAAGGCCACGCGCGACCCGATCTTCATTCAGGCCGGCCTCAAGCCGGATGATCATGAGGGCCTGGTTCATCGCGCTGATCAGTTCAACGCCTGGCGCCGCCTCGAGCAGGAGCGGCGCGACCAGACCACGGAAATCAACCGTCTGGAAGCCCGCCTGGCCGAAGAACCAGAACTGATCGAACGGGCCAGGGAACAAGCCCGTGACACCCTGGAAAGCCGTCACGCCGAGCTGGCCGCCAGAGTCGCCGAGCGTGATCAGATCAACCAGCGCGTCGGCGAAATCCAGACCCGTCATCACGACCTGCTTGAACGCCGCGAGCTCGAACAACGGGTCAGCGATCGGGCCGAAGCCCGGCGCGAGCTGGAGCAAGCGCTGGACGCGCACCTGCTCAGCGAGGCGGCCGGACTGCTGATCGAAGACGTGCGCGACGCCCACCAGAGCAGCAATGAGCCAGCCGCCCTGACCCAGGCCGGGCGCTGGTTCGAGCGCTTCACCCGTCACCGCTATCGCCTGCGCTTCCACAACGATCATTTCTCGGCACTGGATACCGGCGACGGTCGCGAGCGGTCAGTGGCCGAGCTGTCCACGGGAACCCGCGTGCAGCTGCTGCTGGCTGTTCGCCTGGCCTGGATCGAACGCCTGGAAGACCAGGCCGAGGCCCTGCCGGTCTTCATGGACGAAGTGCTGACCACCACCGACCCGGACCGCTATCAGGCCATCGTGGCCTCGGTTCAGGAACTGGTCACCGAGGGTCGACAGATGTTTTACCTGACCGCCCAGAGCGACGACGCACAGGCCTGGGACCAGTGGTCGGGCGAGGGACCGAAGCCACATCTGATCGACATGGCGGAGGTTCGAGCAGGTCATATCGATCCGCTGGAGATGGCGATGCCGGCCGGGGAACGCCGCAGCAAGCGCATTCCCGATCCATCCGCAATGGCGCTTGACGAGTGGGCCGAGGCGATCGGCGTGGATGCCATTGCGCCCTGGCGTGACGCCGGCTCACTGCATGTTTTTCATCTTCTGCAGGATCAACCCGAGCAGGTGGCAGAACTGATTCGCTATGAGCTCGCCCGTGCTGGTGAACTGGAATCGTTTCTGAGCTCAGCGCAGGCCAGCAAACTGGTCAGCAGCGATGAGCGCGAGCGTCTGGAAAATCGGATTCGAGCCGCGCGTCTGATCCTGGATGACTGGCGCCTGCGCCATGACCGGCCGGTAGACGATCAGGCGCTGGCCCAAAGCTCGGCAATCAGCGATAACTTCATGGAACGGGTGCAGTCCCTCAATGAAGAGTTGGGCGGCCAAGCCCAGGCCTTGCTCTCCGGCCTGCGTGATGGCAAGGTCAGTCGCTTCCGCAGCGATAACATTGAACAGCTGGAATCCTGGCTGATGGAACAGGGCTATCTCAACACCCGGCTTGGCAGGGAACCGCTGGGCAGCGCCCGGATCAGTCTCAAATCCGGCCTGCCGCCCCAGGACGTCAGCCAGCTACGCGACTGGATCGTGGCCGCGATCAAGGATCCTCTGGCCGGCTGAGCCGGGTCAGCGAAGCGCAACCCTGCTTCTTAGAGGTTGCGACCGTAGAACAACTCCTGCATCTCCTTGCGCAGCCGCTTCTCGATTCGCTGACGTTCGCGCAGATCCAGGTCGGCAGAACGGATGCTGAACAGGTAATTGTCCAGGTCGAACTCTTTCAGTCGCATCTTGGTGTGAAACAGATTTTCCTGATAGACGTTGACGTCAATCATGTCGTAGGCCGTTTTGGTATCGCGGCTCAGGAAGTCCTGAATGGAAGTGATCTTGTGATCAATGTAATGCTTCCGCCCGCGCACATCACGGGTAAAGCCGCGCACTCGATAGTCCATGGTCACGATGTCGGACTCGAAGGAATGAATCAGGTAATTCAATGCCTTCAGCGGAGAGATGATGCCGCAGGTCGCAACATCGATATCGGCGCGAAACGTGCAGATGCCATCGTGCGGGTGGCTTTCCGGGTAGGTATGGACAGTGATATGGCTCTTGTCCAGATGCCCCAGCACCGTTTCGGGCAGAGGACCAGGGGCTGCCGTCCCGGCATCCTCGTCATCGATCACGGGTTCTTCAGAAATAAGGATCGTGACACTGGCACCCTGTGGATCATAATCCTGTCGCGCGATGTTGAGAATGTTCGCTCCGATGATATTGGACACATCGGTCAGGATCTGGGTCAGACGCTCAGCGTTGTAAGCCTCGTCAATATAGGCAATGTAATCCTGTCGCTGCGTTTCGGTGGTGGCATAACAGATGTCATATATATTGAAGCTCAAGGCTTTGGTCAGGTTGTTGAAGCCATGCAGTTTGATTCGGCGTGAGCTCATTGCGATTCCGGCCTTCTGGACGATGATTCAGCGTAACCGGATATTATCCCAGATTCGGGGCCATAATTTCCAGCCAATTGGAATCCATCTGCTCGCAGCTTGATCAAAGCTGGTTTGACGAAGTCTCTGTTGAAGTGCAGAATTGAGAAGCAGTTCACGCCTTCAATCTCACCATTGCAAGAATCAGGTCGACAGGGCCTGAAGGGGAATCAACGAACAGCATGCGAGAATTTCAGTTCTATCCGGTAGATCGGGAAGCCATGGATCGATTCCTGGCTATCTGTCGTCGCCAGCACTATGCGGCAAAAACCACCGTGATGCGCCCCGGCGACTCCGGCCAGTCCCTCATGTACGTGGTAGAAGGCTCGCTGACCGTGTCCACCGAGGGCGATGACGGCCGCGAGTTGATTCTGAGTTACGTCAATCCGGGCGATTTTCTGGGTGAGATGGGCCTGTTCATGAAACCGCGCGAGCGCGAGGTCCTGGTACGCACGCGCAGCAAGTGCGAGCTCGCTGAGGTGTCCTACAGCCGCCTGCGGGAGGCCCTGGACGGTGATTTGTCAGATTGTGCGGTGGACATCCTGACGGCGATCGGATCCAAGCTGGCCCAGCGCCTGCTGCAGGCTCGACGCAAAGTTTTTCATCTGGCTTTCCTCGACACCCAGGGCAGGATTGCCAAAGCATTGATCGATCTGTGCTCCGAACCCGACGCGGTTTCGCATCCGGAAGGCACGCAGATCAAGATCACGCGTCAGGAGCTGAGCCGCATCGTGGGTTGCTCGCGCGAGATGGCCGGACGCGTGATGAAGAACCTGGAAGACGATGGAATGCTGCGTGCCTCCGGGAAGACCGTCGTGGTACTCGGAAAGTACAAGGGCGCACCGGGCAGCTGAAGACGCTCTGAGCAAGGTTCTGCGCGGCGCGACAAGGCCCACACCGCCCCATTCGGAGAGACCCTACCCTCGACGGCCCGGGAAACGGGTGACGTTCTTCTCGTTACTGACCGCTGGTTCCGCAGAAGAACCCTCGGAACGCTGCCCGAATTCCGCGGTCCGTCCAAGCGCGTCATTGTCGTCTGCGCTGTCGGTGGTCAGAGTGAGCTGTTGCGTGTCGCCGCGAACCGAATGTCGCACACCGTGGCGCTCTTCCAGCCGCATGGCCATGTCGTTGAAGCGTCGATACAGGTTACCGAATTCGTCACGCCGGTTGCCCTCGAGACGGAAGTCATACTGACCTTTGCCCATTCGGCGCAAGCCCCAGCCAATCCGTTCGATCAAGCGCTTCTGATGTCGGACCATGATAGCGATGGCTGCCATGATCACCAGCATCGCGACCAGAAACACCAGCACCATCATGCTCAAGGTGCCGCGGGCCGCAGCTGAAAGCTCTGATCCATCCAGCCCGAGATAGACCTCGCCTACCCGACGCGCCTGAAAACGAATCGGAACCTGGAATTCAAGATTGCCTTCACCGGTCTGCAGTACCCGAATAGCGGTCTCGTCGCGACGAATCACGGCTTCGGGCCAGGTCGGGACAGCTTCATCCTGCAGAAAAAGATTGGTGCTGGACTGAATTCGACCGCTGCGATCGGTGATGTGCAGATACAAGACCTGAGCGTTGCTGCCGAAATCCGACACCAGATTACCCAGGGCTGCGCTGTCTTCCAGCAACAGGGGTTCAGCGATTTCCCTGGCAACCACCGAGGCCAGGCCCTCACCGAAGCCGAACGTCGCGCTGGCCATGGCCGCATTCTGAGAGCGATAGACATAGCTCAGACCAAGCACAAGGACCAGGGCAACCAGCGCACCCACGGCCAGCGGCCAGCGCCACAGCGCGCTGCCGCGCCGCGCCGAAGCCAGCAATCCGCGACTGAGGCCAGAGCGAATATCCTGAAGCTCTTCAAGTACCTCATCAGCACTGGAATAGCGAGCTGCGGCCTTCTTGGCCAGCAGGCGATGAGTCAATTCAAGCAGTTCAACCGGCGTATCGGGGTCAAGCGGCTCCAGCGGCGGCGGTGGCTCACGCATCACCTTGGCCATCTGCTCACTCAGATTGGGCTCGTCAAACGGCAGCCGACCGGAGAGCAGGCGATAGAGCACCACGCCCAGTGCATACAGATCACAGCGGGCATCCTGGGGCTCACCGGCAATCTGCTCGGGCGCCATGTAGGTGGGTGTCCCTGCGATCAAACCGCCTTCAGTCGCCGACGGCTCATCGCGCGAACTGATGCCGGCAATACCGAAGTCCAGCAGCTTGGCAACGCTGGTTCCGGAATCGAAATAGATATTGGCAGGCTTGATATCTCGGTGAATCACGCCACGCTCGTGTGCGTAACTCAGAGCGGAACTCAGCTGAACCCCGATTTCCAGCGTTTCACGCACGCTGGGCAGGACGTCTCGGTGCAGGCGATCATCCAGCGTATCGCCCTCGAGCAGCTCCATGGCCATGAACGGCACGCCGTCGATCTGACCGACGTCGAACACCGTGACGATATTGGGATGCCCCAGCCCACCGGCTGCGCGCGCTTCGCGCAGAAAGCGTTGGCGTGAGGTGACATCGCGCGCGAACTGCTCGCGCAGAACCTTCACCGCCAAATACCGGTCAATCCGCGGATCGAAAGCCTTGTAGACGATCGACATGGTGCCTCGGCCAAGTTCGCGTTCGACCTGGTAGCGGCCAATCCGCTCCATCAGCTCACTCCCTGACTCGACACGCTGCAGATCGGGGTAGCGGTCATCAGATCAGCTCAGCGCGATCCACACGATCACCGCAACCACCACGACAGCGCCAACCCAGGGCAACCAGCGCATTATCGATCCGCCACCAGCGCCCGACGTCTGCTTTCCGGCCGGATCGTGCATGACGAATTCGACCCGCCCCAGACGCAGTCGGTCGCCGTCGGCAATCGTGCCATTGGAGGTCTTGTTGTTGTTGATGAAGGTGCCATTGGTCGACAACAGATTGGCAACGCGCCAACCGCCATTCTCACGCGACAAGCGGGCATGCTCCGAGGACACGCTGGCGTCGGAGATCACGATGTCACACCCTTGAGCGCGTCCCAGCACGACGCGATCGCCGCGCAGCGCAAAGATCTGGTCTCTAACCCCTTCACTGATACCAGTGAGATGCGCGCCCGACGCATCGTCGTCGCCAGAACCGACTTCTTCGATCAGACGATCAACTTCCCCACGACTGAACACGTGCGTGCCCTGAGGGCCATGATCACGCTTGGAGCTTTTCCTTTCCTTTTCCTGCTCTGTGCTCATCTCAACACCTTTTCTCAAATTCAAAACCGTTGGGTTTGCCGCTGAAGCTCAACCGCATTTCCAACCCCGCAACGCCGAACCTTACCAGTCCTGATTATATCGACCTGCGACGAAACGGCCAGGGCCAACGCATTCCAGCGGGCGCAGGCTCTTCCAGGCCCGCCGGACCCTCCACCAGAACCACCGATACATTGTCATGTGCGCCGGCTTCCATGGTGCGATTGAGCAGCGTTGCACTCGCCGATTCAAGACTTGAACTGCTCTTGAGGATGTTTTCTATTTCTCGATCGCTGAGCTCGCCACTGAGCCCATCCGAACACATCAAGAGCCATTCGCCCTTTTTCCATCGGTCCTGAAGACTTCCAACCCGCGGCTCGTGTTCACCGGTCAGGCCGAGACAATCGGTCAGAACATGGCGCTGCGGATGTCGCGATGCCTCTTCCGGACTCAATGCGCCGGCGGCCACCAGCATGCCGGCGACGTTGTGGTCGCGGGTCAGCAGTTCGAGTACGCCGGTCCTGGGTGAAAAGCGATAGGCTCGACTGTCCCCGACCCAGCAGATTTCATAGTTTTCGTCTTGCTCCGAGAGCACCACAACGGTGGTACCCATATCGCCGAATTCAGGGCGCGTTCCCTGCTCGGCTCGAATCGCCTTGTGAGCCTCGAGCACAGCCTCGCGCAAACCGGCGCCGTGTTCATGCGAACCGGCAATCGTATCCCGGGCAATTTCACTGGCTCGTGCGCCACCGGCATGCCCGCCCATACCATCTGCGACAAGCCACAGCCCCGCCTCGTCATCGAAAAGGATGGCGTCCTGATTGTTCTCGCGAACGCGACCGGTCTCACTTGCCCCTACCGATCGCCGCGTCTTGATTACTGATGAAGGCCGACTCATGCCTTATATATAGCGTAAAATTTCGCCAAAACGTGTCACTCCGAAGCAGGGACATGAACCTGCCGACCCCTCTTGACCCTTACGTTACCTGATGAACCAACCACAATCCAGCCATTGGCGCGTACTTAAATTCGGCGGAAGCTCGGTCACTCGGGCCAGCCACTGGAACCAGATCGCTCAACGCGTCACCGAAACGCTGGACGCCGGCCGCTCGGCAGTGGTGGTGGTATCGGCACTCAGGGGCATGACCGATCTGCTCGAGCGTCGGGCAAACGCCCGGGGCGACGAACAGGACAGCACCCTGCTTGCGGAAATTCGTCGCCGACATCTTGAGCTTCTGGGCGAGCTCGGCCTGGCTGACGAGGTCCTGGATGAAGAGCTGACACGGCTGGCCGCGCTACTCAAGCGGAACGCAAGTAATGACCCACGCTGGCAAGCCGAGGTGATCGCCAGCGGAGAGCTGCTCAGCAGCCGAATCGGTGCGGCCTGGCTTTCCCAACAATCGATTCCTGCAGACTGGCTGGATCCACGTGAATTCCTGATCAGCCGTGACCACCCCCATCGCAGCGCTGAGAGCAATTATCTGTCGGCCGACTGCCCGCTTGATGCCCAGTCCACCCTCGGCGCCAGGCTGGCACACGGCAAGCCCGTCCGGGTCATGCCCGGCTTTGTCGCCGCCAACGCTCGCGGCGAGACGGTGGTGCTCGGACGGGGTGGTTCCGACACGTCAGCCACGATGGTGGCGGCCATGCTCAACGCCGAGCGAGTAGAAATTCATTCTGACGTGCCCGGCCTGTTCACGGCGGATCCGCGCCGCATCCCGGCTGCGCGCCTGCTCAAGCAGGTCAGCTATCGCGAAGCCCAGGAGCTGGCCGCGATGGGCGCGCGCGCGCTGCATCCGCGATCGCTGATACCAGTACATGAACGGCGCATCCCGCTGTGGCTGCGCCAGACCGACCGCCCGGATATCGAGGGCACTCGAATCACTCCTGATGCCCGTGACCACGGGGCACAGGTGAAAGCGATCGTTCAGCGCAAGGGCATCACGCTCATTTCGCTCGAAGGCATCGGCATGTGGCAACAGGTCGGATTTCTGGCCGACGTCTTTGCCGAGTTCAAATCTGCAGGCCTGTCGATTGATCAGGTCTCGACCTCGGAATCCAACGTCACGCTGACGCTGGATCCCGGCGCCAATATCAATCAGCCCGGCGCACTCGATGAACTGGTCGCCCGCCTGCAGCCGCTGTGCCGGGTCGAGGTCATGCAGGACTGCGCAACGGTCAGCCTGGTCGGCCTCGGAATTCGCACGATCCTGCATCGTCTCGGACCCGCGCTGGAAGTCTTCGAGCAGCGTCGGATCTTCCAGGTCAGCCAGGCCGCCAATGATCTGAACCTGACCTTCGTGGTCGAAGCGCGACACGCCGATCGGCTGGTCCAGCAGCTCCATCAACAGGTCATCCCTGGCGGCATGGGGGGCGATTCGGTTTTCGGCCCGACCTGGGAGCAACTCTTACGCGAAGACGCTGATCGCCCCGTGCGCCATCCCTGGTGGCGTGATCGCGCCCAGGACTTGCTGGCCTTGATGGGCCAACGCGACAGCGCCTACGTGTATGCGCCACAGCAGGTACGTGAAGCCGCTCGCCGACTCAAGGGCCTGAAATCAGTCGACCGGGTGCTGTTCTCGATGAAAGCCAATCCGCATCCGGCGCTGCTGCAGGCTGTGGTCGACGAAGGACTGGGCATCGAGTGCGTGTCGCTCAATGAGGCCCGCTATGCTCTGGATCAGGTCAAGGGCCTCGAGCGCGAGCGGATGCTGTTGACGCCCAACTTCGCCAGCCGTGCCGAACTGCGCGCAGCGCTGGCCGACGGCCTGCGCCTGACCATCGACAACGCCTACGTTATCGAACAGTGGGGTGCCGACTTCGCCGGTCATGAAATCTTCCTGCGCCTGGACCCGGGCAGCGGACTCGGTCATCACAAGATGGTTCGCACCGCCGGCAGCAACGCCAAGTTCGGCGTGCCATTGAGCGATCTCGACCGTCTCGCCGGCCTGTGCGACGCGCACGGCATTCGAATCAGCGGCCTGCATGCCCACACCGGCTCCGGCATTCTGCACCCCGACAACTGGCACCGCACGCTGGAAACACTGGGCGAGGCCGCGCGCGAATTGCCCGAGGTCCGCGTCATCAACCTCGGCGGCGGTCTGGGCATCCCGGACCGAGGCGATGACCTGCCGCTGGACCTGACCGCGCTGGATGCCGGCCTGCTCCAGCTCCGGCGGGATCTGGTCCGAGAGGTCGAAATCTGGCTCGAGCCGGGTCGTTATCTGGTGGCCGAGGCCGGCGTGCTGCTTGCCCGGGTCAATCAGACCAAGGGCAAGGGTGAAGTCCGCTACGTCGGCATCGCCACCGGCATGAACTCCTTGATTCGACCGGCCCTGTACGGTGCCTGGCATGAAATCGTCAATCTGAGCCGCCTCGAGTCACCGGGCAAACACGTCTACAACGTGGTCGGCCCGATCTGCGAAACCGGCGACGTGCTGGGCCTGGACCGTCTGTTGCCGGAATGCCAGGAAGGCGATGTCCTGCTGATCGCCAATACCGGCGCCTACGGCGCGGCCATGGCCTCGCGCTACAACCTGCGCGAACCGGCCGAGGAGCTGATACTGGATCCGTAGACCGCGCAAGAAAGCGCCCGTCTGCCGCCCGGCATTGCTCTCTCAGGGACGCATGATGATCAGGGGGCGGTCCACGTCGAGCAGCCAGCCGGCAGGCAGGCCGTTCTTGACCACAGCACTGGATGCCGGCGCCATGAAGCCGCCGACGCCGTGGTCACTGATCAGCTTGTGCAGTGCCAGCGGTCCGGCGATGCGCATTCTGACCCAGGGCATCGATGGCTGATCCGAGTCGACGCTGATCGGATCCGGACGTTCAATCTCAGGATCGGCAACCACGATCAGCTCAATGCCCGTGCGGTCGATCAAGGCTCGAGCTGCGACAAGCGTTTTATCCACCGGGGTCGCTGGGTCGAGCACCAATGCCCAGGGCCCTGGCTTGCTCGAACCCGACCATGAGGCGAGCAGCAGCGGTGAGTGAAGATCGTCGATCAGACAACGCGTCAGACTGCCCAATCGCCCCGAATGCGAGCTTGCAAACCCACCTCGCCCGGCCACAACCCAGTCCTTGCCGGAAATCAGCCTCTTCAGTATCGGGATGGGCAAACCGCGATGTGATTCCAGCGGAATGGAGCGCGCAGAACCGCCCATCAGATGGTCCAGACATGCCTGGGCTCGCTGCAGCCGAACGGCCTGAGCGTGAACGTAACTGGACGGATCACTGGATCGCGCTCGGCCCGACACGGCGCCGATTTCCCGCGACAGCGGCAGGCCGGAACAATTGACCAGCGCCTGATCTTCCACATACAGGGCGCGTAGCTCGAAACCTTTGCTGTTAGCAAACGCCAGGGCCTCGCTCAACGCCACCTGACTGCCGGGCGAACCATCAAACAGCAGCCAGAGCCGAGCCGGATGATCAGGGCTGTCTGGATCAGTCATCGTCCTCGCTCGCATCCCGATCCATGGCGGGGGCACCGGAGCGGGCCTGGTTGCGATTCGATCTGGCAAGCTTGGTGAAGCCTGCCAGCCGCGCTGCCACCCGCCCGTTGAACGTGTCATCAGGATAATGCCCTTCGGCATTCATCTCGCCCAGCGGCAGACTGACCATCAAAGACAGCGCTTCATCAAGAGTGCGAATGGGATACACGAAGAACTGCCCGCGCTCGACAGCATCGAGCACGTCCTGGTCCAGCATCAGATTCTCGACGTTGCTGGCCGGCAGCAGCACGCCGGCCTCGCCCAGGGTTCCGGCATCACGGCAGACGCGAAAGAAGCCCTCGACCTTGTCGTTTACGCCGCCCACGGCCTGGACCTCACCGTGCTGATTGATCGAACCGGTCACCGCCAGAGATTGCTTCAGCCCGACGCGGGCCAGCGAGGACAACAAGGCACAGACTTCCGCCACCGAGGCCGAATCACCATCCACGCCGCCGTAGGACTGTTCGAATGCCAGGCTGGCGGACAGGGAAAGTTCTCGATCGGAGGCATAGCGCTGGGCGATGTAGCGGGTCAGGATCATCACCGCCTTGGTGTGAATCGAGCCACCCAGCTTGGCTTCGCGTTCGATATCGATGACCTGCCCTCGGCCCGGACGCGTGGTCGCTGTGATGCGACTGGGCAGACCGAATGACATGCGGCCGGAACGATAGACCGCCAGGCCGTTGACCTGGCCGACCGCTTCACCCTCGGTTTTCATCAGCACGGTGCCGCGTTTGATTCGCTCCAGAGCGCATTCGCCCTGCCGACCCATTCGGTCGCGACGGGCCGCAATGGCCTGCTCGATATGCACTCGATCCAGCAGATCGGCGTCGGCATCAGTGGCATAGTGGTCGGCCTCGAGCAACAGGTCCACGATCAATTGATCACGCGCCGTGAGCTTGCGCTGATCACCGGCCAGGCGGCTGCCATGCTCGATCACCCGTCCCACGGCAGCGGCGGTCAGCGGGCGTGTCTTTGCCCGGCGTGCCAGGGTGGCAATCAATCGGGCCAGCAGCGCATGCTCATCCTCCGCACGGTCCAGCAGATCGGCAAAATCGGCCTCGACCTTGAACAAGCGGGAAAAATCGGGGTCGTAGCGGGCCAGCTCTTCGCCCAGATCCCGTTCCGTCAGAAGCACGACTTTGACTTTCAGCGGAATCGGCTGCGGCGTCAGCAGGGTGGTGCTGGCGAGGCCAAAGCTGCGCTCCAGTGATTCGATCTGGACTTCACCGGCAGCCAGTACGCGCTTGAGACTTTCCCAGGCCAGTGGATGGCTGAGGATACGCCGCGCGTCAACGATCAGATAACCGCCGCTGGCCCGGTGCAGTGATCCGGCGCGAATCATCCGATAGTCCGTGATCATTGCCCCATCGCGAATCTGCTGTTCGATCACACCAACCAGATGGTTGTGATTGGGCAGGTCTTCGTAGACCACCGGCGCACCGGACTGTTCACCATGATCGACCACCACATTGGCCTGATAGCGCTGCAGCAGCTCCAGCGGCACGAATGCGCCCTCCTCAGCACTGAAGGCCTGGACATTCTCGACCAGATCGTTCTGGATACGATCCAGATGGGCGATCACCTTCGCTTGCGCACTCCAGCGTTCGCGCAGTTCGTCCATCGGACCGCCTAGCGCAAACTGCAGCATCTCCTCATTGAGCTCACGCACCTTCGTCTGGGCCGATTTGCGCAACTTCGGCACGTCCTGAATCACCTTCTGGAGTTTGTCCTCCAGCTCGGCAACCCGCGCTTCCATGGCGCTGCGCTCGTCCTCTGGAAGCGCCTCGTAAGCGTCGGATTCGATCACCTCTCCGTCGCGCATCGGAGCCAGATTGAAGCCGGTGGGGGTTGAAATCAGGGCAACGTCCTTGCTGGCCGCATCCTCGCTGATCGCTTCCAGACGCGCTTGCTGGCGCGCGTTGAAAGCCTCCTGAAGCTCATTGAGTTTGCTCTGATACTCTTCGCTTTCAAACACCGCAGGAACACTGGTTTTCAGTTCATCGGTCAACAGCTCGAGATCGGCGCGAAGCTGCTGGCCGCGACCGGGCGGCAAGCGAAGCGCCAGCGGACACTCCGCATCGTCGAAGTTATACAGATAACACCAGTCATCAGGCACTGGTTCTTGCGCTGCGCGTTCGGTAAGGAACGACCGAACCTGCTCCAGCGCGCGCGTGCCCGGTGAGGATTGCACGTACAGATTGAAACCATAGTTGTCCATGCGGCTGCCAAAATCCAGTGCTCGCATGGCGCGCTCCTGGCCCCACGGCAACGGCAGCGCATCCAGCTGATCGGTGGACACAAAGTCCAGCGCCCCGGGTGGGCAGCGGCGATAGAGAGACTCGACGTCGAGCGCTTCAACAGCGTGTTTTTTGGACATATCTGATGGGTACGGCAATTCGATCCGCCACTATAGGCCATTAGGCGTTAATCTTGACAGCTGTATCCGGCAAGTCGAAATCTGCATGAGCACTCAGTATCAAGCGTCCGACATCGAAGTCCTGCAGGGTCTGGAACCGGTCAAGCGCCGGCCCGGCATGTACACCGACACGGCCCGGCCCAACCATCTGGTGGCCGAGGTGGTCGATAACGCCGTCGATGAGGCCCTTGGTGGGCACGCCCGGTCGATTGACGTCACGCTGCACAAGGACGGTTCAGTGGAAGTCGCCGATGACGGGCGCGGCATGCCGGTGGATCCCCACCCTGAGCACAAACTGCCTGGCGTCGAATTGATCCTGACGCGCCTGCACGCAGGCGGCAAATTCTCGGGCAAGAACTACAAGTTTTCCGGCGGCCTGCACGGGGTCGGCGTTTCGGTGGTCAATGCCCTGTCGTCCAGATTGGTCTGCCGGATCAAGCGCAATGGCCAGGTCCATGAGATCGCCTTCAAGAATGGCGATACCGCGACGCCACTGACCGTTATCGATGAGGTCGGCAAGCGCAATACCGGTACGCTGGTGCATTTCTGGCCGGACCCCAGCTATTTCGACTCTGCCAATATCTCGCGCCCGCGACTGAAACACCTGCTCAAGGCCAAAGCCATTCTGTGCCCCGGCCTGAAAGTGACCCTGAACGACAAAGTCAATGATGAAACCGAGACCTGGCAGTTCGAAGACGGTCTGACCGACTACCTGGTCGAAAGCCTTGAAGGCCGCGAAAGCCTCCCCAGCGCCCCGTTTACCGGCGTCTTCGCCGGCGCCGATCAGGAAGCGGCCTGGGCGCTGAGCTGGGTGCCGGAGGGCGAGCTGGTGCAGGAGTCCTACGTCAATCTGATTCCCACGGCCGCCGGCGGCACCCATACCAACGGCCTGCGCACCGGCCTGATCGAGGCCTTGCGTGAATTCTGTGCTATCCGGAATCTGCTGCCTCGCGGCCTCAAGCTGTCCCCGGACGATGGCTGGGAGCGGCTGAGCTTCCTGCTTTCGATCAAACTGGCCGACCCGCAGTTCTCCGGACAGACCAAGGAGCGACTGAGCTCGCGCTCGGCGGCCAGCTTCGTGTCTGGCGTGGTCAAGGACGCCTTTGCGCTGTGGCTCAACAGCCACGTCACCGACGGCGAAGCGATTGCTCGGCTGGCCATCGATAACGCCCTGAAACGGCAGAAATCGCGCAAACAGGTGGCGCGTCGCAAGGTGACCGCCGGCCCGGCGCTGCCGGGCAAACTGGCCGATTGCGCCTCCACTGATCTGGAAGAAACCGAGTTGTTTCTGGTCGAGGGTGACTCGGCCGGCGGCAGCGCCAAACAGGCGCGAAACCGCGAATATCAGGCCATCATGCCGCTGCGGGGAAAGATTCTGAACACCTGGGAAACCGACCCTGACCAGGTGCTGCGCTCGCAGGAAGTCCACGACCTGGCAATCGCGATCGGGGTCGATCCAGGTTCGGATGATCTGGCCAAGCTGCGCTATGGCAAGGTCATCATTCTGGCCGATGCCGACTCCGACGGCCTGCATATCGCGACCCTGCTTTCGGCCCTGTTCGTGCGCCACTTCCGGCCCCTGGTCGAGGCCGGCCGGATCTTCGTGGCCATGCCGCCGCTGTACCGGATCGACGTGGGAAAACAGACCTTCTATGCCCTTGATGGCGAAGAGCGCCGCGGCATTCTGGCGCGTATCGAGGCCGAGAAGCTCAAGGGAAAAATCTCCGAGACCCGCTTCAAGGGACTCGGCGAGATGAACCCGCTTCAGCTGCGCGAATCCACGATCGACCCTGACACCCGCCGCCTGGTCCAGCTGACCATCGAGGATCCGCAAGGTACCGACGCGATCATGGACATGCTGCTGGCCAAGAAACGCTCGGCCGATCGGCGCGCCTGGCTGGAGGAAAAGGGCAATTTGTCGGAGGCGATCTGACCGAGCCGCGAAGACCGGGAAACGGACCTTTGGCGACGATTGGCTCGAGACCGAGCGCTGAGGGTCTGAATTGCGGTCGAAACACGACGCGCGCAGGCTGTCGTTCCCGTCCTGTCTTCGCATCCGCTGAAAGCTTGACACCCTGCTGCCGGTCTATTTGATAGAAGGTGTGACATGAGCGAGAAAAAACCCATGAAACGACGAGAACTCCTGGCCAGTTTCGGACTGGCTCTTCCAGTGATCTGGCTGGGCGGCTACAACCGCAGCGCGGGGGCCAGCTCGAGCGAGCCGGTCGCCTTTGAGCGCCTCGTGCTGAGCGACGATGAGTGGCAAGCGATTCTTTCACCGGCGGCCTTCCGCGTGCTGCGCGATGAGGGCACCGAGCGCGCCGGCAGCAGTCCACTTGACAAGATCTACGCGCCGGGTACCTACGTCTGTGCCGGCTGCAATCTGGCCCTGTTTTCCAGCGAACACAAATACGATTCAGGCACCGGTTGGCCCAGCTTCTGGCAGCCCATTCATGAATCCCACGTGGGCACCAAGCGCGACTACAAGTTGATCTGGCCGCGTACCGAGTATCACTGCGCACGCTGCGGCGGACACCAGGGCCATATCTTTGACGACGGCCCCCAGCCGACCGGACAGCGCTGGTGCAATAACGGGGTGGCGCTGAACTTCATCCCCGAAGGCCAGACGCTGCCGGCCTTGCGCCTCGCCTGACCGACCGATGGGCATTCAAAACGTCGGCGCCGTCTAGTGACAGCGCCGGCCAAACAGCTTGCGAGGCCAGCTCTTCAGTGGCCCTTTCCGGAGAATCATTGATGTTGAAAACGCCTACCCCGACGACTGCCCGCTCGCATTCAATGCGCCTGGCACTGCGGCTACTCATGCTCGTTTCAGTCCTTGGTCTCAGCCTCGGCGTGCAGGCCAATGAAACCGACGACGGCCTGGCAAGAGCAACCTTTGCCGGTGGCTGTTTCTGGTGCATGGAGCCGCCCTACGACAAGATTGATGGCGTGGTCGAGACGATTTCAGGCTTCAGCGGTGGCCGGGTACCCAACCCCTCCTACCGCCAGGTCGTCGCGGGCGGTACCGGCCATATCGAAGTGGTGCAGGTCGTCTATGATCCGGCGGTCGTCAGCTACGAGCGCCTGCTCGACGTCTACTGGCGCAACGTCGATCCCTTCCAGGCGGACGGCCAGTTCTGCGATCGTGGTGAAACCTACCGGACCGCCATTTTCGTGCACGATGCCGAACAGGAGTCAGCCGCCCGCCAGTCCCGTCAGGACTTGATCGCGCTGGCGCTGGAAGACCGCCCGATCGATACGCGGATCATCACCTTCGACGCGTTCTATCCGGCCGAAGACTATCACCAGGACTATTACGAGAAGAATCCCGTGCGCTACAACTACTACCGCTGGCGCTGCGGCCGCGATCATCGCCTGGAAGAACTCTGGGGTGATCAGGCCGGCGGCTGAGACAGCGCGAACTAATTCCTGAAGACGACGTCAGAGTCTTGAACTACCTGGACCCGCTCAAAGGCGGGTTCAGAGCATTCTGGAACCTCATTTCAATCCGAAAGGAGCCTTATCGATGTCGTCTGAACCCAACACGACAGAACGAAGCTGCCGCCTGTTGACCGCCGCCCTGCTGCTGGCCCTGAGTTTTGCCGTCACCTCCCTGAGCGCAGCTCCACGCCTGATCACCAGCGTTGAAGGGATCAGTGAATACCAGCTCGACAATGGGCTGACCGTCCTGCTGATGCCCGACACCAGCCGGCCCACGACCACCATCAACGTGACCTACCGCGTTGGCTCGAAACACGAGGGCGTGGGTGAGACCGGCATGGCGCATCTGCTCGAGCATATGCTGTTCTACGGCACCGAGAACCACCAGGACATCAAGGCCGAGATTTCAGAACGCGGTGGCTTTGCCAACGGCACCACCTGGTATGACAGAACCAACTACTTCCAGACTCTGCCCGCCGGCATGGAGAACCTGGAGTGGGCGATTCGAATGGAGGCCGATCGCATGGTCAACTCGGTCATTGCCGAGCAGGACCTGGCCTCCGAGATGACAGTTGTCCGGAATGAGTTCGAAATCGGTGAAAACAACCCGTTTCGCGTGCTCATGCAGCGGGTCATGGCCACAGCCTACCTCTGGCACGGTTACGGCCGCTCGACGATCGGCGCACGCGCCGACATCGAGAACGTGCCAATCGAGCGCCTGCAGTCTTTCTACCGCCGCTACTATCAGCCGGATAACGCCATCGTCATCCTGTCAGGCAACTTCGAAATCGACCCGGCCCTGGCCCTGATCGAGCGGGAATTCGGCCGCATCGCCAGACCCGAGCGAATTGGCGACATGCAGCTGTGGCCCAGCTACACCCGTGACCCGGCCCAGGACGGCGAGCGCGAAGTCACGGTCCGTCGCAGCGGTGAAAATCAGGTCCTGATGGCCGCCTGGCACGTGCCGTCGGCCCGCCACGAAGACTACGCCGCGGTCTCAGTGCTCAGCCATATCCTCGGCGATATGCCATCGGGACGGCTGCACAAGGCCCTGGTTGAAACCGAGCTGGCCACACAGGTTGCCAGCTTCAGTCTGGCCCTGGGCGAGCCCTCTCTCCTGCTGAGCTACAGCCAGTCCGGCCTGGACGTCGATCTCGAGCAGGTCGCGTCGGCCAAGCTGGATGCCGTCGACGGGCTGCTGGACAATCCACCCGACGAGGCGGAAGTCCAGCGCGCAATCAACGCCTTGAGCAATGGCATCGAGCAGACCCTCAACAACTCGGATCAGGTCGGCATCCAGTTGTCGGAATGGGCCGCAGCGGGCGACTGGCGACTGATGTTCCTGCACCGTGACCGGATCGAAGCGGTCACCGCCGACGACGTGTTGCGGGTGGCCCGGACCTACCTGACCCGCGACAACCGCACTCTGGGTCGCTTCATTCCTGAACCTGAACCTCAGCGCGCCGAGATTCCACCGGCACCCGACCTCGACGCACTTCTTGCCGGGTATACCGGCCGCGCTGACCGTGCGCTGGGTGAGGCGTTTGACCCCACGCCCGACAACATCGCGGAACGGCTGATCGAATTCCAGCTCGCCAACGGCGCCCGGGTTGCCCTCCTGCCCAAGCGAACGCGTGGCGAGAAGATCTCCGGCAGCGTGACCCTGCGCATGGGCGCGCTGGAGAGCCTGAGGGGTCTGGGTTCGATTCCCTCAGTTACCGCGTCGATGCTGATGCGAGGCTCGAAAAACGCCAGCCGTCAGGACATCGAAGACCGGATCAACGCCCTGCAGTCGTCGCTGAACATCGGCGGGCGCAACATCGGTCTGGTCTCGGCATCGATCACGACCCAGCGCGAGCAGCTCGATGAGGTCCTGGCCGTGCTCGAGGATGTCTTCAAGCATCCTAAATTCGCACAGGACGAGCTCGATGAACTGATGCGTCAGAGCCTGGCCTCGATCGACCAGGCGCGCGACAATCCGGCCTCGGTTGCCAGCCAGCAGCTCAATCGATATCTGCAGGACCTGCCCGCCGATCATCCGGACTACGTCACCGATTTCGATGAGGCCCAGGCCCGTCTGCGCGCCATTGACCGCGATGATCTGATCGACTTCCACGCCAGCCATTACGGCATGGGACCGCAGACCACCATCGCTTTCGTCGGCGACTTCGATGCTGAGGCACTCCGCGATCGCCTGGAAGCGCTGTTTGGCCAGTGGGAAAGCCCGATCGCGTTCGAACGGATTGCCAGCCAGCACAACGAGCCCCGACCGATCCGGCTCGAAACCCAGCTCGATGACAAGGCCAACGCGGTCATGCTGGCCAGCTTCCCGTTTGCCATGAAGGACGATCATCCGGATGCGCCGGCCCTTACCCTTGCGGGTCATCTGATTGGCGGCGGCTTCCTGAATTCCCGCCTGTCCAAGCGGATTCGTGATGAAGAAGGCCTGAGCTACAGCGTCTCGGGCGGTTTCGGTATTGGCCCGATCGATGAAGATGCGAGCTTCTTCGGCTTTGCCATGTTCGCCCCGGAAAACCTCGATCGCCTGCTCAGCGTGTTCGACGAGGAAGTCAACAAGCTGGTCAATGAAGGCTTCGCCGAGGACGAGGTCGAGGCCGGACGCACCGGCTTTCTGCAGCAGCTGGCCCTGTCACGAGCCAGTGATGCGGGGCTGACCAACCTGCTCTCCAACGGCCTCTATCTTGATCGCAGCATTCACTATCAGAGCGAGTTCGAACAGGCCATCAAGGACCTGAGCACGGATGAGATCAATGCCGCCGTGCGTCGTCACTTCGATCCGGCAGGCCTGAGCATCGCCGTGGCTGGGGACTTCAAGAAGACCGCAGAATGATGACGGCCATCCTGCCTCGGCCACCGGCTGGGGCAGGATTGCCTATACTCGCGGAATGATCGACAACCGTCCACTCTGGAAAAAGCCCTGGGCGACAACGCTGCTGGTGCTCATCGCCGGCGGCATCGGTGCCTGGCTGGCGATGGATCGACCGCTACCTGAGGCCTGGCTGGAGCGCTGGACGGATCAATCGGGCCGACCGCGGATCGAGGTTCCTGAAATCTTTCAGCGCCGCGCGGAGGACCGGCTATTCTGCGCCGAGTCGGTGGACAGCGGCGTGTGCTCCTGCATCAGTTCGAACGGTGAACGACCGCAGATCGACGACGCCGAATGCCGGCAGCGCGCTCGTTCTGCAGCGACAGACGTCCAGGACCAGGATGATGACAATCGCTGACGCTGAATCTGCGGTTCAGATCAGAATCTGGCGCTGACGCAGATACTCGATCAATTCGTCCACACTTTCCTCGATCGAGAGCTTCTCGGTGTCCAGCACCACTTCGGCCTTTTCAGGTGCCTCATACGGTGAATCGATGCCGGTGAAGTGTTTGATCGCACCGGCTCGCGCCTTGGCATACAGCCCCTTCGGATCGCGACTCTCACAGGTTTCCAGGCTGGCGTGCACGTAAATTTCAACGAACTCACCCGGCTCCATCAATTCACGGACCAGCTCGCGGTCGGCTCGAAACGGTGAGATGAATGCACTGAGGACGACCAGGCCGGCATCAGCCATCAATCGCGCCACTTCGCCAATACGCCGGATGTTCTCGACGCGATCCTCATCGGTAAAGCCCAGATCCCGGTTCAAGCCGTGGCGAACGTTGTCGCCGTCGAGCAGATAGGAATGATGGCCGCGCTGGAACAGGGCCTGTTCAAGCGCGTTGGCCACCGAAGATTTGCCGGCCCCCGACAGTCCCGTGAACCAGAGCACCGCCGGGCGCTGCGATTTCTGACCCGCGCGCTGGATCTTGGCAATCCGATGCTCATGCCAGACCACGTTGGCGGACTTGTCGGCCAGCGTGTCGGTCACCGGGCGCACGATCATGCCCGCACCCACGGTCAGGTTGCTGATGCGATCAATCACGGTAAAGGCGCCGGTCTGGCGATGCTCATTGTAGGCATCAAAAGCCGTCGCCTTGCCCAGACGCCAGCGCACCAGTCCGATGTCGTTCAATCCGAGCTGATCGACATGATGGTGCTCGAGCGAGTTCACATCGATCTGGTGGTGGATCAACTCCGGCGTGGCGGCCACGCTGGCGGTCGCGAAGCGAAGATCATACTGACGGCCAGCATTGAGCGGGGTGTCGGCCATCCAGACCAGGCGAGCATCCAGCCCCTCGGCGATGCGCGGGCGCGCATCCGGTCGAACCAGCATGTCGCCGCGACTGACATCGATTTCATCGGCCAGCGTGAACGTGACGGCCTGGCCGGCGCGAGCAGACGGTTGATCCCCATCGAAGCAGACAATGCGATCGATTCGACTCTGGCGGCCCGATGGCATCACCATTACGCCATCGCCGACCGCAATCCGGCCGCTGGCGACGGTGCCGGCAAATCCGCGAAAGCTGGCGCTGTGGCGGTTGACGTACTGCACCGGGAAACGGAAGTCGGCGCTGGCCGACTCATCGCCCACCGGAACGGACTCCAGCAGTTCGACCAGGGTCGGACCGTCATACCAGGCCAGACGGGAGGAGCGCTCCAGCACGTTGTCGCCGGTCAGCGCTACCACGGGCAGACAATGGACGTGTCCCAGGCCCAGCTTGTTGGCAAAGGCGCGATAGTCGGCGACGATGGAATCGAAGCGGTCCTGGCCATGGTCGATCAGATCCATCTTGTTGATCGCCACGATCACGTGCTTGATGCCGAGCAGGGAGACGATAAAGGAGTGGCGGCGGGTCTGGGTCTGCAAACCGGTCCGCGCATCGATCAGAATTCACGGCCGCATCGGCGGTCGACGCCCCGGTCGCCATATTGCGCGTGTACTGCTCGTGGCCTGGGGTGTCGGCAATGATGAACTTGCGCTTCGGCGTCGAGAAATAGCGATACGCGACATCGATCGTGATGCCCTGCTCACGCTCGGACTGCAGGCCGTCGACCAGCAAGGCCAGATCGGCCTCATCGCCCTGCGTTCCCCACTTCTTCGAATCGCGTTTGACCGCAGAGAGCTGGTCGGCATACACCTGCTTGGAGTCCAGCAGCAATCGACCAATCAGAGTCGACTTGCCGTCATCCACCGATCCACAGGTGATGAAGCGAAGCAGGTCCTTTTCGGCATGGCGCTTGAGCAGGGATTCGATGGTCATGACTGCAAGGCCGATGTAAGCGGTGACGGCCGCCCATGGAAGCAAGTGCGCGAACCTACGCCGGGGATTACCCGCTGCCGATCAAGGTTTTCTGCGTTCCCGGCCATCGTCAGAAGTACCCCTGGCGCTTTTTCTCTTCCATGGACGCACCCGGGTCACGATCGATCGATCGGCCCTGACGCTCGGAGTTCTTGACCTTCAAGGTCTCTTCGATGACATCGAGAAGGCTGGTCGCGTCGGACTCGATCGCGCCGGTCAGCGGCCAGCAGCCCAGGGTTCGAAAGCGCACCGTCTTGAGCTTCGGTTGCTGGTCCAGATCCGGCGGCAGGCGAGCCTCATCGTCGACAACAATCAGCATGCCGTCGCGTTCGATGACCGGTCGCTCAGCGGCAAAATACAGCGGCACCATCGGGATATTCTCGGCATGGATGTACTGCCAGATATCGAGTTCGGTCCAGTTCGACAGCGGAAAGACCCGGATCGACTCGCCCTTGTGGACGCGTCCGTTGTACAGGTTCCAGAGCTCCGGGCGCTGGTTCTTGGGATCCCAGCCGTGGTTACGATCGCGAAAGGAAAACACGCGCTCCTTGGCGCGTGAGCGCTCTTCGTCGCGGCGCGCACCGCCGAATGCCGCGTCGAAACCATGCTGGCTCAAGGCCTGTTTCAGCGCCTGGGTCTTCATGATGTCGATATGCACTTTCGAGCCGTGCGTAAACGGACCCACCCCTGCTGCCACACCCTCCTGATTGGTGTGCACGATCAGCTCCATGCCGACATCTTTCGCGATCCAGTCGCGAAAGTCATACATCGCCTTGAATTTCCAGGTCGTGTCTACGTGCAGCAAGGGAAACGGCGGCGGACTCGGATAAAACGCCTTGCGCGCCAGGTGCAGCATCACGCCTGAATCCTTGCCCACTGAATACAGCATCACGGGATGCTCGGCGGTCGCAGCGACTTCACGAATGATGTGAATTGCCTCGGCCTCGAGCATCTCCAGATGACTCAGGTGGTCAGCGGCGTCCGGTCGGGTGGCGGCGGTCGTCATGAGCTCTGTATCTTGGTTCGCGGGACAAGGTGCGCTAGTTTATCAGGGCAACAGAACCGTCAGGCGGCCTTGAAAAACCAGGCCGGATTCGGCGTCGAGCACACGATGAAATGCGGATTGAGCAGCGACTCGCGCGCGTTATAGGTCAGCGGCTGACCAGACTCGGCGTTCAGAACCTGACCGCCCGCCTCTTCGACCACGGCCTGGGCAGCGCAGGTGTCCCACTCGCTGGTCGGGCCCAGGCGGGGATACAGATCGGCCGAGCCGTCAGCCACCAGGCACAGCTTCAGCGAGCTGCCCATCGCGACCAGTTCGGCGTCACCCAGCTGCTCGACGAAGGCATCCACTTCAGGCGTGTTGTGCGAGCGACTGCCGACAACCTGCCAGGGACGATCGGCGATCTTTTCACCGACATGAATGCGGATCGGATCGCGGTCACCGTCCTTGCGCCAGGCACCCTCACCCGCGGCGGCAAAGAACCAGCGACCCAGGGCCGGCGCGTAGACCACACCGAGTACCGGTCGATGGCCTTCAACCAGCGCGACATTGACGGTGAATTCATCATTGCGCTTCAGGAACTCGCGGGTTCCATCCAGCGGATCAACCACCCAGCAGCGATCCCAGTTCTGGCGAATCGCCCAGGGTGCTTGAGCAGACTCTTCAGACAACACCGGGATATCGGGCGTCAATGATTTCAGCGCATCGACAAGGATCTCGTTGGCTGCCGTGTCGGCGGCCGTCAACGGGCTGTCGTCAGCTTTGAATTCGGTCTCGAAGCGGGCCGGATCGGCGTAGATTTCGAGTATGGCCGATCCCGCCTCGGCCACGGCCTGGCGCACCTGCGCCAGCAGTTCATTGGCAATCATCTTTGCATGCTTTCTTGATTGATTAACCGGCCAGTTTACCCGGTTTTCAGCGCGGAAAACAGCGTTGAGCATCGGCCTTTCAGAGCGATCCCAACCAGTCGGAAAATGCCTCTCCGATCTCGGGATGACGCTTGCCGAAGTGGACCGTGGCCTGAAGAAAACCAAGCTTGCTGCCGCAGTCGAAATGCTGCCCTTCGAACTGATAGGCATCGACCGCTTCTCGCTTGAGCAATTCGGCAATCGCGTCGGTCAGCTGAATTTCTCCGCGATGATCGGGCCGGATTCGTTCCAGCCATTCGAAGATCGAAGAACTGAGCAGATAGCGACCGACAACGGCAAGGTTGGACGGCGCGTTTTCCGGCGCGGGCTTTTCGACGATACCGTTGATGCGGCAGGCGCGTCCATTCTGTAACTCGACATCGACATCAACGTCGACCACACCATAGGCTTGGGTGCGCTCCATCGGCACGGCTTCCACGCTGATGACGGATGCGCCTGTCGCTTCCCGGTGCCGAGCCAGTTGAGCCATTACCGGGTCAATGGGATGGTGGATCAGGTCATCGGGAAGTATGATTCCGAACGCTTCATCCGACACCAGTGAGCGCGCGCACAGAATGGCATGCCCCAGACCCAGGGCTTCGGGCTGGCGCACGTAGAGACACTCGGCATCCGAGGGCAGCAAGCCATCCAGCATATCGAGTACGTCCTGCTTACCGCGACGCGCCAGTTCGGTTTCCAGCTCGTAGGCCTTGTCGAAATAATCGCCGATCGCGCCCTTGGTTCGCCCGGTCACGAAGACCAGTCGACGCGCGCCAGCGGCCAGTGCTTCCTCGACCGCGTACTGAATCAAGGGGCGGTCGACCACCGGCAGCATTTCCTTGGGCACCGTCTTGGTCGCCGGAAGAAAGCGCGTACCGAGACCGGCAACGGGAAAAACAACGGTATTGAGAGCCATCAATAAAGCGCCATGGATTGAAGATAAGGGGATGTGTCCTTAAGCCTGCATGTCGACGTCGGCCCCAAAAGTTTGCACGAGGGCCATGACAAATCGCTTAAGGCGTGTCCATGGACCACCTTAGCCCGACGCCAGGGCCACGTAAACCGCCAGCGTCCCGGACCTGTGAGGGGATCAATGGCCCTGGGCTTCGCCCCAGAGATATTTATGAACCTGCAGCTGCAGGCGCACTGGGGCGCCCTCGGCCAGTATCCACTCAGCAAGCTTGCGCGGATGCAGTTCTTCCCAGACCGGGGACAACAACACCTGCCATTGATCCAGCCCGCGATCACGCAGCTGCTCGATCGACCATTCGAAATCGGCCCGGTCAGCGACCACGATCTTGATCTGATCATGATCTTGCAGGTGAGCCAGATTGGACCAGTCATTGCGTTCGACTTCGTGCGAACCCGGCGCTTTGAGATCCAGCACCTTGATTACTCGTGGATCAACCTCAGCAACCGACAGCGCGCCACTGGTTTCAAGCGAAACGGTGAAACCAGCATCACACAGGGCTTTCAGAAGATCCAGGCAGCGCTTCTGAGACAGCGGCTCACCACCAGTCACGCAGACATGGCGCACGCCAGCCTCGCGCACCTGCTCGACAATCGCATCGATCAGCATCCACTCGCCACCGGTGAAAGAATACGGGGTGTCGCACCAGCGGCAGCGCAGCGGGCAGCCGGTCAGGCGGATGAACACGGTCGGCCAGCCCATCAGATCCGACTCACCTTGGATGGATGTGAATATCTCGGTGATCTTGAGACCCCGATGCGCGTCGCTGGCTGGAATCTGAACAGAAGAGGCCGTGCTGGACATGGCGAGTGAACCGGGTAGCTGGAAACGGGAGAAGGTAGCGATATTCAAATTTGCTGCAAACGGCAAAGACTCCCGTTTGCAGCGATTGTTCAGAGGCTGATCAGTAGTGACCCGCCAGACGCATATCGCGCAAACGGCCTTCGGCCAGACGTGACAGGGTCGTGCCGGGGAAATCACTGCGCACCTGCTCAAGCGCCGCACGCGCCTCATTCCACTGCTGCAACTCGAAGTGGCTGAATCCGATCTTCAGCAGCGCATCACCCTGCTTGCTGCTGCCCGGGTAGCGTTCCAGCAACTCGTTGAAAAACCCCAGTGCAGTGCGAAAATCGCGCGTCACATAATACGTTTCAGCCATCCAGTACTGCGCGTTGGGCGAGTATGAGGAATCCGGCCAGGTGTCGAGGAAGCTCGAGAACCCCTCTGCTGCATCCGCATAGCGGGTTTCACGCAGCGCCCGAAAGGCCTGGTCATAAGCCTGCTGCTCAGCCTCACCGGGGGTATCGAGCTGGCGCGACTCACGCACCGTGGGTCGGGTCAGCGGCGTGACTTCGGAGCTTGCATCGATGGGTGCACGGACTTCCGGCACGTCAGCGCTAGGCGGCAGGCTCTGGACCACCTCGGGACGGTCAGAACCAACGCCTGACAGCGTCGGTGCGCTCGGTTCCTGCGACGCCTGAGGCTCCAGCGCGCCCGGAGGCAGGGTGGTCAAGCCCTGCAGCCGTTGATCGAGATCCAGATACTGGTCGCGCTGACGACGCTGAAGGTTTTCGATCTCGCGCTGCTGGGACTCGATCAGGCCGCGAAGATCGCGAACTTCTTCAAGCAGATCCTGGACCTGATAGACCAGCTCGCTGTTGTCCTGCGCCCATACCGGAGACACGACAACGGCCGCAAGTGCGGCCGCCGTCATGTGTTTTAACACGTTCGAAGGTTTCATCATCAGCGCGCGGTGTAGACGATCTCCACGCGGCGATTCCGCTGCCAGCAGTCGTCATCACTGTTGCGACAAACCGGACGCTCTTCGCCGTAGCTGACCACCTCGAGCTGACGCTCGGCGACACGGCCGGCTTCCATGGCTTCGGAGACGGCATTACCGCGCCGTTCGCCCAGAGCCAGGTTGTACTCGCGCGAACCGCGCTCGTCAGCATGCCCTTCCAGAATCACCCGAGCCGACGGATTGGCGCGCACATAGGCGGCATGGGCCTCGATGATCGGGCGGAACTGAGCGCGAATGTTGGAGCGGTCGAATTCGAAGTAGACCACGCGCTGGCTGAGCAGGCTGTCCGGATTATCCAGATTGCGGACATCGGTGAAGTCACGCGGATCCAGGCGATCAGTTTCCGGCATTTCCGGCTGCTCGGTCGGCGGTTGGACGACCGGAGGCTCAGGCTCCGGAGTGGTTTGCCGTGCGCAAGCGGACATCAAAGCCGCCAGCATCACAATGGCAATCAAGCGCAATGCAGTGTTCATGAAACCTCCCGATTCCTTTCAGGTATTGAATTAAATTGTGTAAGTTCTATTGGGGTAAAATTCTGCCGGATGATTCTATCTGATGATCGGTGACCAGGCTGGTTCTCGGACGTCACCCGCTCCAGTCACCAGCCTCTGACGAACTCGTCCGTCGGCTGATGCAGCTGCAAGAATTCCACGTCCACCCTGGCGTGCTGCGTACTACACCATGCTGCCATTGGGCGCAAAGCTTGGCGATTCATCCAGCCGACCGTCAGATAATACACTTAATCGGCCGGTTTCGCGATCATGCAATGCAATCCTGTAATCCTCGTCCCCTTCACTGAAAATCACGGCCATCATTCGACCGTCCGGCCCGAGTGACGCATGCGCGTTGTAGCGCCCTTCGAAGGTCAAACGCTCGGCTTCACCGCCGTTGATGCCGATCCGGTAGATTTGCGGCCGGCCCGCGCGGTCGGAGGTAAACAGCACGTCCTGGCCGTCGGCTGAAAACACCGGCTCGGTATTGATCGACCAGTGCTGAGTCAGCTGGCGCGGCCGCTGCTGGCCGCTCAGATCCAGCAGCCAGATATTGGGGCTGCCGCTGCGCGACAGACTGACGGCCAGATATCGGCCATCGGGCGAGAATGCCGGTGCGCCATTGATACCGCGTTCGGAACTGACGGTTTCGTTCTGGCCCGAATAGAGGTCCTGAACGATGACATTCGAGCGACCTGTGGCGAACGACACATAGGCCAGCTTGCGCGCATCCGGCGACCAGGTCGGCGACAGTATCGGCTCGGCGTTGCGAACGACGGCTTGTTCATTGAAACCATCGGCATCGGCGACGACCAGTTCGTAGAGCGGACTGTCGGTGCCCTCTCCACTGGCCACGACGTAGGCAATCCGGGTGGCGAACGCTCCGGGCACACCGAGCAGGGCCTCATAGATGGCATCAGAGACCCGATGAGCTCCAAAACGCAGATCGCCAGGCCCCACGCTCATGGCCTGTGACAGCAGGATGCGGCCGCTGAGCACGTCCAACAGGTGATACTCGATTTCATGGCCGAAGCCGTCGGCAGCATCTCGAATCTGACCGACCACCAGATGATCGACCTTGAGCAGGCGCCAGGTGCCAAAGCGGACCTCGGCAGGCTGGACCGGACGATCGATCATGCCGGACTCGTCCATCGGATCGAACAGACCGGAACGGGCCAGATTGGCGCTGATGATCGACGCTACGGTATTGGCCGGTTCCGGCTCGACCGAGTTCCAGCCGAACGGCGCAATGGCGATCGGCATGGCGCCTTCCACGCCATCCACAATCTCGATCCGCAGCTGGGCCATGGCCAGGCTCGGCAGCAACAGTGCCGCCAGCATCAGACCGTGAATGGTGCGCAAACGCTTAGCCGTCATAAATGAAGTCAAAATCGATCTCCCGGGCAAATACGGATTCATAGCCCTGATAGGGCAAAAAAGCCACGCGCAGAACCGCGGCGGTTATCGAGCGGCGTGTGGCCGCGTCAGCGTTGCAGGGTGAGACAATTTCTGCACCGATTATTTCCCCGCCCGGAATCTGGACCACGCGGATTCGGCAGGCAACGCCGGGGCGGGTGGTCGGCGGGCGGTTCCAGCTGCGCCGCACCAGCTCGCGAATGGTGGCGACGTACTCCTCACTGAGCGTGGCCCGGCGGGCATCAGCCGCGGCCTGCTCGTTGGCCAGGCGCAGCCGCTCGGCTTGTTCGGCCGCTTCGCGTTCGGCCTCCTCGGCGGCGCGACGGTCAGCGATCTCCTGCAGCCGCCGCTCCTGTTCCAGTCTCGCCAGCTCGGCCTGCTCGCGCTGGGCACGCAACTCGGCCAGCTCGGCCAGACGTTCCTGTTCTTCGCGACGCCGCTGGTCTTCGATGCGCTGGCGCTCCAGCTCGCGCTCACGCCGCAGCTCGTCCTGGCGTTCGCGCTCTTCTCGCTCTGCGCGCTGCTGGGCCAGCTCCTGTTCGCGGCGCAGACGTTCGGCCGTGCGCCGTTCTTCCTCGCGCGCAGCGGCCTGGCGCTCGCGCTCGGCCTGCTCCTCGCGTTCGCGCTGGATGCGAGCCTGTTCCTGTCGCTGCTGTTCCTGTTGCGCTCGTTCCTGCTCTGCTGCCAGCTGCTGCTGGCGGCGTGCGTCCTCTGCCTCACGCTGAGCACGCGCCTGTTCCTGGGCCTCGGCCTGCTCACGCGCGCCAGGCGCCTGATCGACCAGAGTCACTCGAACCGGAACCTGCTGGGCCTTGAACGGCTCCCAGTCCCAGGTGCCGATCAGCAGGAACAGCCCGACCAGAACGTGGACAGCCACCGCCAGTCCAAAGGCGGTCAATGAGTCCTTGAAGGCTTGAGAACGCTGAAGCATTCAGCAGGGCCTCTGGATTCGACCAGTCGCAAACGCTGGCCGAGAAAAGCTGAAGGTCATCGAATCAACACCGCGCGCCGGGTTCATTCCTCGTCCGGATCGCCGACCAGCCCAACCGAGGCCACACCCGCCTGCTGCAGGTAGACCATGGCTTGATAGATGAACTGGTAATCGGTTGCGCGATCGCCACCGACCAGCACCTGAAGTTCAGGATTACGGGCGGCGATGGCCGAGACCGTGGCCACCAGCGTTTCGCCATCAATCAGCTCGGGCTGATCGCCAGTATCCAGATAGAAGTCGCCGTTGGCGGTCACCGTCACCATCAGGGGATCGCCCTGATCTTCCATCGGCTCGGCATTGCCCGTGGGCAGCTCGATCTCGACGCCCAGATTCATCAACGGTGCGGTAATCATGAAGATCACCAGCAACACCAGCATGACGTCGATATACGGCACGACATTGATATCGGCCATGCGCCGGCGGCGGCGTCGAATGTACTGTTCGCTCATTCCTTTGACCTCCTTAAATGCGCTTCCAATCGGTCATTATTCGATCACTCGTCGGTCTGCAGCCGGCGGGCCTGACGATGGAGGATGGCGGCGAACTCTTCCTTGAAGTTGTCGTAGCGCAGTTCCAGGCGCTCAAGCTGCACGGAATACTTGTTGAAGGCGATCACCGCCGGAATGGCGGCAAACAGGCCGATCGCCGTTGCAATCAGCGCTTCGGAAATGCCCGGCGCGACCATGGCGATCGTGGCCGACTGAGCACCGGCCAGTCCGCGAAAGGAATTCATGATCCCCCAGACTGTTCCGAACAGACCGATATAAGGACTGACCGATCCGACCGTAGCCAGGAAGTCCAGATGATGTTCAAGCCGATCGACTTCCCGAGTCAGGGTCACGCGCATGGCGCGTTGTGCGCCATTGACCAGGGTGTCCGGGTTGATATGGCGCTCATCGCGCAACCGGCTGAACTCCCTGAAACCCGATTCGAAAATGGCTTCTGCACCCTCTCGACCTGCGCGGTTGGATGCTACCGTGTCGTAGAGTTTGTTGAGGTCGGCGCCGGACCAGAATTTTTCTTCGAATTCGTGTGCGCGCTTTTCCGCGCGCCGAAACATCTGGCGCTTGCGGAAGATCACCATCCAGGAGCCCAGCGAGGCCAGCACCAGCACCGCCATCACGGCCTGGACCAGCAGACTGGCCTCCATCACCAGATGCCAGATTTCGAGCTCGTTTGCGTTCATTCCTTGTGTTCCTGTTGGGATTGTTCGTTCTGAAACTGTTGGATCGAATCGATCAAATCTTTTGGCGCTCGCGCCGGCTTGAAGGTCTCGGCGCACAGGCAGGCCGCCGTCACCTCGGCGGTCGCCAGGGGTTTCCCATCGCTCACCCGACAGATGGTCTGTGAAAACTCGATCGATACTGCTCGAAGTCTTTCGACGACAACCGAGACGGCAAGTTCATCCTCAAGCCGCGCGGGGGCGAGAAAACGGGTATCCATACGGGTAACGGCAAAGACACGGCCCACCTCCTGCTTGAGCTGGCGCTGGGGATAGCCCAGCTCACGCAGCCAGTCCGAGCGGGCGCGCTCGAAAAAATGCAGATAGCGAGCGTGGTAGACCACCCCGCCCGCGTCGGTGTCTTCCCAGTAGACGCGATAGCGCATCATGGTGGTCGCTCAGTCCGAATCCGGTGAAGGGTTTCGCGCAGCGCCGAAAAGATCCTCGGTCGCCTGACCGGATGGCGGCGTCAGGCCGAAGTGCTTCCAGGTTCGAGTCGTAGCCATGCGGCCGCGCGCGGTCCGCACAAGATACCCTTCCTGAATCAGGAACGGCTCGATCACGTCTTCGATCGTGCCCCGCTCTTCCGATAGCGAGGCGGCAAGGCTCTCGACGCCGACCGGACCGCCATTGAAGTGCTCGATCAGCACGCTGAGCATCCGGCGATCCATGGTCTCGAAACCGCGCCGGTCGACCTGCATCATTTCCAGCGCTTCCGCGGCGGTCTGGGCGCTGATTCGACCGTCTGCTCGAACCTGGGCGAAATCCCGGACCCGTCGCAGCAGGCGGTTGGCAATACGCGGCGTTCCGCGCGCGCGGCGGGCGATCTCGGCCGCGCCCTGCGCGTCGGCTTCGATGTCCAGAATCCCGGCCGAGCGTTCCACGATGCGGGCCAGATCCTTGTTGTCGTAGAACTCCAGGCGCTCGACGATGCCAAAGCGATCGCGCAGAGGTGAGGTCAGCAAGCCTGCCCGCGTGGTCGCGCCCACCAGGGTGAATCGCGGCAGATCCAGCTGGATAGAGCGAGCCGCCGGGCCTTCGCCGATGATGATGTCGATCCGATAATCTTCCATCGCCGGGTAGAGCACTTCTTCAACCACTGGACTGAGGCGATGGATTTCGTCGACGAACAGAACATCGCCCGGCTCGAGATTGGTCAGCATGGCCGCCAGATCACCCGCCCGTTCGAGCACCGGACCCGAGGTCTGGCGCAGCTGCGTGCCCATCTCGGCCGCAATCACGTGCGCAAGGGTGGTCTTGCCCAGGCCGGGCGGGCCGAAGATCAGGACGTGATCCAGTGCCTCGTGGCGCTTGCGCGCCGATTCCAGGTAGATCGACAGCCGCTCCTTCATGGCCGGCTGGCCGATGTACTCATCCATCCGCGCCGGGCGCAGGCTGGCCTCGACACGGGCCTCTTCAGGCTGGTCGTCCGGGCTGATCAGCCGTGACTCATCCATGCCCGATCACCCGCTCATCTTCTGCTTTAGCGCGGCGCGAATCAGCTGCTCCGAGGTCTGATCCGGCTTGGCAACCGCGCGCACCATCTTGAGTGCTTCAGCCGCCGAGTAACCGAGCGAGGTCAGCGCAGCACGCGCCTCTATCGCTGAATCAGCGGGGATCGATGCATCCGCAGAACCGTCGTCACGCTCCGGCAGTCGCCCCCGCATTTCCAGGATCAGGCGCTCGGCAGTCTTCTTGCCGATACCGGGCAAGCGGGTCAGCGCCTGCGAATCGCCGGCTTCGACCATGATCGAAAAATCATCACTGCTGACGCCAGACAGAATGGCCAGCGCCAGACGTGGACCGACGCCGGAGACCTTCAACAATTCGCGAAACAACGCGCGATCCGAGCGGCGCATGAAGCCGTAGAGGGTGTGCGCGTCCTCGCGCACGATCAGCTGGGTCAAGAGCGTGACCGGCTCACCCACGGCCGGCAGCTGATCAAAGGCGCTGAGCGGGCACTCGACTTCGTAGCCCAGGCCCGAAACGTCCACCACGACCTGGGGAGGATGGCGCTCCAGCACCGTGCCTTTCAGCTGAACGATCATCGCAGCACCACGCCGGCCGGGAGGCGTGCATTGGTCTGGCGAGTGTGGTGATGGCACAGCGCCACCGCCAGCGCGTCGAAAGCATCCTCACCGAATGTGCTGGTGGTCTTGAGTATGGCTCGCGTCATGTGTTGGACCTGCTCCTTGCCGGCACCGCCACGCCCGACCAAGGCCTGCTTGATCTCGCGGGGTGCGTATTCATGAACCGCCAGACCGCCACCGACCAGCGCGCAGATGGCAGCACCTCGCGCCTGCCCGAGCTTGATCGCCGACTGTGCGTTCTTGCTCATGAACACTGTTTCAATCGCCGCCTCATCGGGTCTGTATTCGGCAATGATCAGGCTGAGGCGCTGATAGATCTGACCCAGCCGCTCCGGCATCGGGCCTGCGCCAAGGCGCAGGGATTCAGCATGAATCAGCCGCTCGCCTTCGATGATACCGACGCCGGTGATGCGCGAGCCCGGGTCCAGGCCTAGGATGCGCATCAGTCCTCGTAGGCTTCGGCAGGAATCTCGGCATTCGACCAGACGTCCTGAGTATCATCCAGATCCTCCAGCACGTCGAGAAACTTCAGCACCTGCTTTCCGGTTTCCGCATCCAGGGCCATCAGCGTTTCGGCGCGCTGGGTGATTTCGGATTCTTCGGGTTCCAATCCGGCCGACTTCAGGCCGTCACGAACCGGGCGGTAATTGTCCGGCGTGGTCAGCACTTCAATACTGCCGTCCTCACCGGTCACGATGTCCTCCGCTCCGAGTTCCAGGGCAACTTCCATGACCTGATCTTCATCGGTTCCCGGGGCGAAAGTGATGACGCCGGTTTTCTGAAACATGTAGGCCACCGAGCCGTCCGTGCCGAGATTGCCGCCGTGTTTGGTAAAGGCATGGCGCACCGCGGCGACCGTGCGATTGCGATTATCGGTGACGCAATCGACCATCACCGCGACGCCGCCCGGGGCATAGCCTTCGTAGCGCAGCTCTTCGTAACTGACGCCATCGAGGTCACCGGTGGCTTTCTTGATCGCCCGCTCGATGTTGTCCTTGGGCACGTTGGCCGCGTTGGCCTTGTCCCAGGCCAGACGCAGGCGCGGATTGGCATCCGGATCACCACCGCCTTCACGCGCCGCTACCGTGATCTCTCTAACCAGGCGGGTGAATATCTTCCCGCGCTTGGCGTCCTGCGCCTTCTTGCGGTGCTGGATATTGGCCCATTTACTATGACCGGCCATGTGGCGAACTCACTCGATAAGGAAAACTCCCAAGATTTTAACCGATGGCGGCCGCGATAACCGAGCGCATACGGGCGTCTGGATGATCCAAACCCTATATCGTGACCATTCGCAACGTCGGCGTGGCAATTCTCCACGCTTTCCATTCAGCGCCGGGTCAGCCTGTCCGTCTACAATGCAGATCAAGCCCAAGCTGGAAAACTCGACATGCGTGCGCTCCTGACCCTTGTTCTCATACTGCTGACTCTGAGCGCGCGTGCTCAGGGTGAGATCAACGTACTGACCGATCTCAACTCACCCTTCCCGCCCGGTTGCATCGCCGTATCGCTGCCAGAGGGCCCGTCGTCGGCCAACAACACCTTGTTCGACGAGAACGTGGCCGCCCCAAGCGTTGGCAGCGCATCGCTGGACTCAACCGTCCGGGTAACGATCTGGCGCGTAGGTTGCCACGACCCTGGATACTCCGTGGTCATGGTTCGCCTTCAGGCTGTGGACTTCCCCAACAACTCCTTCGTGATGGTGCCGCGAATCTTTGCCGATGACGGCATCGTTGACTTCCCGCTGCACGAAGGCCAGCTGATTCCCCACCCGGCCATCGGCCTGGCCGGCGCGTCCAGCGAAGTGATCGCGCCGCAGGGCGAAACCTACATGCTCGCAGTCAACCCCACCACGATCAATGATCCCGACGCGTTCTTTCTGCCTGAGGATTACAACGACGAATTCAGTCGAATTGTTCTGGGGTGACTTCGCCCCGCAGGCGGCACCGTTAGGGGAACTGTTTCCGATTGCCGCCTACGATCCCGACGAGGACCCGACCCAGTTCGCCACCCAGATCCTGCACGGCCGCATGTCTGGACAGTACACCTTCGACGGCATACCGTTCACTGGCCTGCAGCTGCTGGTCGGTGAACAGTCCGACGATACCAACTTCATCTTTGCGATCTTCTTCACCTATCTGAATGGTGAACCGTTCTGGGTGGTGGGCAACACCGGTGGTGAAACGCCGGGCTTCCCGCAGGTCGAGCTTGAGATGCTCGAGCTGACCGGCGGCAGCTTCTTCAGCCTGGGTGGATTCGATCCGGCCGCGGTTTCGATCGACACCGTGGGTTCGATCTTCATCGACCCGATAGACTGCGACAACATTCTGGTCGGCTATGACTTTTCACCGATCGGCGGCGGCAGCGGCGTGCTTCAGGGCAATCGCTTCATCGACGTCGCCGGCTACAGCTACAATCCCTGGCAGTAAGCGTCGGAGCCGTCCGTCGGGCGAAAGTGCCTGGACGTCGAGAAAAACCGCAGTCTGTGCTGCAACTGCTCGGCCGACAGCACCAGACCGGTGTGGGAAACGGACAGCTGAAGATGATCAGCGGCGCCAGCAAGGCGAGTCTCAGCCACGCTGACCGTGCCGTCGTGCGGACGCTCCAGACGCTCGATCGCCCGCCCCAGGCCCATGCCGCGGGTTCCGGCGATCACCCCGGTTTCTCGTCCGCGCGGCGCATGCGCGAAACCAGACTTCAGGATTGCCGCCGAGGCACCGATCAGATCGCGCGCCACGGGCCAGGTCGACATGCGCCGAGCAACCGAGGAGCCGGCCACGGGCGAGCCGAGCAGCACGATGCGACCCGCAGGCAGACCGGCGAACTCATCGAGCATGCGCAGGATGACCAGGCCACCCAGACTGTGGCCGACGAAGTCCAGGGTCGAGGCGTTTCTGGCGCGCGCGTAGCAATGCAGCTGGCGAGCACTTTCAGCAATAGAACGGCGCACCGTAGGGTAGGAAAACGAGGCGCACTCGAAACCCTGTGACTGGAGTCGCCGCCCCAGCAGTCGAAGACTGAGCGCACCGTACCAGAGCCCGTGGACCAGAACGACGGTTCGTTGAGCCATCGGTCGCAATCTCCTCAGCTGCGCTGCCAAAAAAGCCCGGCGATTCGAAACGCGACGAAAATCAGTCGTCAGCGGTCGGCGGTTTGGCCAGGCCGATACCCAGCTCGTCCAGCTGATGCTGATCCACGGACGCAGGCGCGCTGGTCAAGGGGCAAATGGCCGAAGCCGTCTTGGGGAAGGCAATGACTTCCCGAATCGACTCCTCTCCGGCCATCAGCGCCGCAACCCGGTCGATACCAAAGGCAATTCCGCCGTGCGGCGGGCAGCCGTAACGCAGGGCATCAAGCAGAAAGCCGAAGCGCTCGCGGGCTTCGGTTTCATCAATGCTCAAAAGCTCGAATACGGCCTTCTGGATGTTCGGATCATGGATACGAATCGATCCGCCGCCGATTTCCGCACCGTTGAGAACCAGATCATAGGCCCGCGACAGGGCCTGACCGGCATTTGCTCGCAGCGCCTCAGGATCGGCCACCGAGGGTGCCGTGAAGGGGTGATGGAGCGCATAGTAGCGTTGGTCGTCGGCATCGAATTCGAACATCGGGAAATCAACGACCCAGAGCGGACGCCAGCCGTCTTCGACCAGATCGAAATCACGCCCGACAGCCAGACGCAGCGCACCCATGAAGGCGGCCACGGTCGGCTTGAGGCCGGCACCGAAAAACAGCAGATCACCGGTCTCGGCTGCAGTCGCCTCAAGAATGCCCTCGGCCGCTGCCTGGTCAAGGAATTTGGCGATCGGCGACTGCAGTCCTTCCAGCCCGGCCGAACGATCATTGACCTTCATCCAGGCCAGGCCCTTGGCGCCGTATTTGGCGGTCAGCGCGGTGTACTCATCGATCTGCTTGCGGCTCAATCGTGCGCCACCCGGGACGCGCAGCGCGGCGACTCTGGAGGCCGGATCATTGGCTGGGTCAGAAAACACCTTGAACTCGACCTTGCGGACCTGATCGCAGATCGTCACCAGCTCCAGCGGGATGCGCAGGTCCGGCTTGTCCGAACCGAAGCGACGCATCGCTTCATCCCAGCTCATGCGCGGGAACGGACCCGGAAGCTCGATCCCCAGGACATCCCGGAATACCGATCGAATCATGCCCTCGGCAATGGCCTGAACGTCGGCTTCTTCGACAAAGGCCATTTCAAGGTCAAGCTGAGTGAATTCGGGCTGACGGTCGGCCCGAAGGTCTTCATCCCGGAAGCAGCGCGCGATCTGATAGTAGCGATCCATGCCGCTCATCATCAGCAGCTGCTTGAAGATCTGGGGCGACTGAGGAAGAGCGGAAAACTGCCCGGGATGGACTCGGCTCGGCACGGAATAGTCCCGCGCACCCTCCAGGCGTCGCCTTGGTCAGGATCGGCGTTTCCATATCGAGAAAATCATGATCTTCGAGGTAGCGACGAATCGCGCGGGTCAGCTTTGAACGAAGACGCAGATTGTTCTGCATGCGGTCGCGACGAAGATCCAGGTAGCGATACTTCAGACGCACCTCTTCACCGTCGTCATCGTTCATCAGCAAGGGCAAGGGTGCCGCAGCGTTCAGAACTTCGACACTGTCGGCGAGCAGCTCGACTTTGCCGGTGCGCATGTCCGGATTCCACTGGCTTTCCGGGCGCAGCCTCACGCGACCGGTGACGCAGATCACGAACTCGTTGCGCAGGCTCTCGGCGACCTTGAACGCCTCGGTATTGTCTGGTTCCACGATGACCTGCAGAACGCCCGCGTGGTCACGCAGGCCGATGAAGATCAGGCCGCCGAGATCGCGGGCACGTGCCACCCAGCCACACAGCGTGACGGTCTGGCCCGCGAGAGATTCATTGATGTTGCCGCAAAGATGAGTGCGCATGGTGTGCCGATGTTATTGAAGTGAAGTGTCAGAAGAGTCCGGGGCTCGTGCGAACGAAAGCCGCCTCAGGCGGCGCCGCCCGACGACGAGCTACCGCTGGACGATGGCTTGCTGTCTGAAGACGCGCTGCCCGATGACGTGCTGTCTGATGATTTACTCTCCGAAGACTTGCTTTCGGATGATTTGCTCTCGGATGATCCGCTTGGCGCGCCAGCGGAACTGTCACCGGCAAGGTTGCGCTTGCCGTCTTTCTTGAAATCGGTTTCATACCAGCCACCGCCCTTGAGGCGAAAGCCCGCCGCGGAAATCTTCTTGATCAGCTCCGGACTGATGGCAGACCGGGCAGACGGTCAGCGGCGCATCCGACATTTTCTGGAGCTTTTCCAGCTCGTGGCCGCAAGCCTGACAGCGATATTCGTAAATGGGCATGGTGCAATTCCTGAAACGATAAGCAATCTACGGTTCCGCTATAGTGTGGGCAGATTTGAGCGAATTCGAGACTCCGAGCCGGGCATTTTGCCAGAAAATGCGAAGCGGCCTGACCCTTTCCTGCTGATGCTGCCGCCGCCCGACGCCCTATCTGAAATCATTACCGCCCTGGACTTCAGCCGGGGCGAGTGTCTGGGCGTCTCGAATCAGGGCGAGGTTCGCCGTTTCCAGCTGGAACATCATGATCTCGCCATCAAACAGCCAAAGGGTCGCGGGCTGGCCTGGACGGTTCGGGCCGCCACGCTGAAACGTGAGTATCTGGCCTATCAGCGCCTGGCCGGCCTGAGCGGCATCCCAGCCTGCCACGGCCTGTTTCCAGGGCATCGCCTGGCCCTGGATTTCGTTGACGGCACCCCGCTGCGTCAGGCGGCTCTCGACCCCGGAAGCCGCTACTTCGACGCCTTGCTGACCTTGATTCAGGCCATGCATGCACGCGGCGTAGCCCATGGCGATCTGAAACGAAAAGCCAATCTGCTGGTCGACGCGCACGGCCAGCCCGTCATCCTCGATTTTGGCACCGCGACGCTTCGCAAAGCGGGCTGGCACCCCCTTAACCAGCGGCTGTTTCGATTTATCTGCCAGACCGATCTCAACGCCTGGATCAAATTGAAATACGGCGGCTATGACAAGCTGAGCCCGGAGGACGCGACACTGTTTCGGCGGACCCGTCTTGAACGATTGGCCAGCGTCTGGCGACGCCGTTCCTGAGCGCAGCACAAACCCCTGCCGGTATCGCCATCAGCGCACGGGGTCAGGCGATTGTCTATCGGCTTGCCTGACTGGCGAGGCGGCTCAGGCCCTGAGAAATCGAGATCCTGGGTTCATAACCCAGATCGCGACGCGCATTGCTCAGGTCATACCAGTGGGCCGTACTGAGATGATCAACAACGAATCGCGACAAGGGCGGGTCGCTGCGGCGCCGGGTCAGGCGCCAGACACCTTCGACCAGCGTGGCCACGGCCATGGCAAGGCGCGGCGAGATGGTGCGTATGGCCGCCACCTCACCGGCACCTTCGAGCAGCCCGGCAATGATGTCACCGGTCGCCATCGGCTCGGCATTGGATATGAAATAGGCCTTGCCCGCAGCAGTCCCTGAATCCAGGAGGTTGTTCATGGCCAGCAGGTGAGCTTCGGCCGCGTTGTCGATGTAGACCGTTTCGATCTTTTTCTCAGGCGCCGGCAAGCGCAAGCGACCCGCCCGGTTCTTTTCGATCAGGCGCGGCAGGAGCTGGTTGTCGCCGGGGCCCCAGATCAGATGCGGGCGCAGGGCACAGGTCCTCAAGGTCGGGCTGTTGGCCGCCAGCACCATCTGTTCTGCCCGCGCCTTGGTTTCCGGGTAGGGCGAATGAAAATGATCGGGATAGGGCAAGGATTCATCGCCGCCCTCGATATCGCCACCGCCGTGGACCACGCTGGGTGACGAGGTGTAGACCAGCACCCGCACAGCATGCTTGCGGCAGGCATCGAGCACGTTTCGGGTGCCGATGACATTCGGGCGCTCGAAATCGGGTGCATACAGCCCGGGTCCGGCCTTGGCGGCGACATGAATGACCGCATCACAGCCCTCTACCGCCTTGTCCATCGCCGCCACGTCGGTCAGATCACCGCGATGACATTCAACGCCCAGCGCCTCCAGCTCAGGATAGCGAGAGCGATTGAAAACCCGAACGACATGACCGGCATCAAGCAGTTGACCCACTACCGCCTGCCCAGAAAGCCGCCGCCGCCAGTGCCAATATATTCATGGGACTCAAGGCCCGATTTGCGCCAATCGGTCAGAATAACCGCTCATGGAAGCTTTGCCCTATTGATCGGCCTCTGATAGCCCACCAGACGGCTTTTCCTGCGACAATCCGCCCCCATATCTGTTTACTTGAACTCGACATACGGTCCTGCCAATGAGCCAATTCGTCTACACCATGCACCGCGTCTCCAAGTGGTGCCGCAGTGAACCTGATCAAGGACGTTTCACTGTCCTTCTTCCCCGGCGCCAAGATCGGCGTACTGGGTCTGAACGGGGCCGGAAAATCCACCGTGCTGCGGATCATGGCCGGGGTCGACACGGAATACGATGGTGGTACTGGCCACGGCCTGGAACTCCATCGGCTACCTCCGCGAACCAGGGCTGCCCGAAGACCTGAGTGTGCGCGAAGCTGTCATGCAAGGCGTCGGCGAGGTTCAGTCCCTGCTCGATCGCTTCAACGCCATATCGGACCGTTTTGCCGAGCCGATGAGCGATGATGAGATGACCGAGCTACTGGCCGAGCAGGCAGAGCTGCAGGACAAGATCGACGCGGTTGGCGGCTGGGAACTGGACCGCACGCTCGAAGTGGCGGCCGACGCGCTGAGACTGCCGCCCTGGGACAGCAAGATCAAGCTGCTGTCCGGCGGAGAGCGGCGACGCGTTGCGCTGTGTCGTCTGCTGTTGTCCAAGCCCGACATGCTGCTGCTCGATGAACCCACCAACCACCTGGACGCCGAGTCCGTGGCCTGGCTCGAACGCTTCCTGGACGACTTTCCAGGCACGGTCATGGCAGTAACCCATGATCGCTATTTCCTCGATAACGTCGCCGGCTGGATTGCGGAAATGGACCGGGGTCACGGCCTGCCGTTCGAAGGCAACTATTCATCCTGGCTGGAACAGAAGGAAGCGCGACTGGCGACCGAAGAAAAGCAGGAAGCCTCGCGCCAGAAAATGATCAAATCCGAGCTCGAATGGGTGCGTTCAGACGACCGCGGAGCCAGAGCAAGCCGCCTGAAACAGT
>CALNZT010000001.1:0-70838 GCA_942491245.1 uncultured Pseudomonadota bacterium | reverse complement strand
GGATCAATCTGGTGCCGGTCGACTTCGTCGCCGCGCGGCCAGCATGGATCCACAGCTGCCCACAAGCTGAAGCTGGTGTGCCAGTCTTTCACCTGGCGGATCCAGACCCGAAGCGGATCGGCGAGATGATGAACCTGTTCGCACAAGCCGCGCACGCGCCCTTGATGTCGATGCGCATCGATGCACGCCTGTTTTCCTTTATTCCTGCGCCGGTCAAGCAGGGGCTCGGCATGCTTCCGCCCGTTCGTCGGATCGTCAATCAGGTGCTCGAGGCGTGATCTGGGTATCCGAGGATGTTGTCGGCTTTGCAACTGCGCCGACCAAGTTCGACACCGCGTGAAACCGAGGCGGGCGCTCAAGGGTAGTGGCATCGAGGTGCCATCACTGGATGACTATGCCTGGGTGCTGGGATTACTGGGGTGGCGACATCGTCGACTTCGAGCTGTTTCATCGACCGCTCGCTGTCCGGAGTCGAGGTCTCGGGCAAGAACGTTCTGGTCACGGGTGCGTCGTCCGGAGATCGGCCAGGCGACGGCGCTGATGATGGGGCGAGCCGGTGCCAATGTCATCATCGTGGCGCGCGGTGAAGAAGGCCTGCTCGAGACCAAGGCCTGAGGAATCGAGGCAGAAGGCGGCGAGGCCTTCACTTACACCTGTGATCTTTCCTGATCCTGAAGACGCCGAGCGACTGGTGAAGAGGTGCTGGCTGATCATGGCGTCGATGGACGTGCTGGTCAACAATGGGGCCGCTCCATTCGCCCGCTCGGTCGCGCGTGTCCTGTGACCGTTTTCGCGGCTTCGAACGCTGCATGCAGCTGAATATTTCGGCGCTTTCGCGAGCTGATCATGGGTACTGCTGCCGCCAATGGTGGGCAAGCGCAGGAGGAGCAGGTCATCAGTATTCCGTCATTGGTGTGCTCACCGTGAACGCGCGCGCGATTTTCGGCATCTCGTAGCGTCGAAAGCGGCGCTCGACTCCTTTTCTCGCTGCGCGGCTTCGGAGTTCAATGACACCGGCGTTTCCTTCACCACGATCAATATGCCGCTGGTGCGCACGCCCATGATCGCACCGACCAAGATCTATGAGTCGGTGCCGACCATCACGCCAGAGGATGCCGCCGATATGATCAAGCAGGCGGTCATCTTCCGTCCGCAGCGTATCGCAACGCGTCTGGGGACCTTCGCTCAGGTTCTGCATACGGTGGCGCCGAAGGTTTCGGAAATCGTGATGAATTCGGCGTTCCGCATGTTCCCGGATTCTTCCGCCGCCCGCGGTGAGAAGCCAGGTCGCGACGATCAGCCGACCCAAGAACAGGTTGCGTTCGCGTCCTTGATGCGAGGCATTCACTGGTAAAGCCAGCGGCATAATGTCATAAACGAGAAAGGCGCAGCCCCACGGGCCTTGCTGCTTTTTGGTGTTCACGTTGCAGGTTCAGGCTCAGCGAATCAGACGCTCGAGACTGTCAAGGGTGCGCGCAAGATCATTGCCGACTGGAGCCAGATAGGGTGCTTCCGTTGCCATGGCCTCATGGAAACTGCGCTCTTTCTCCAGGATCGTGCGATTGAGTCCCAGACCGTAGGTTTCGAGGAAGGGTTCCAGCTCATCCGCCCGGGCCAGCAGCTCCGAACGCGTGTTCTGGTAGGCGTGCTCGGCCAGGTCGCTGCGGCTGGAGTAGCTGAACATGTTGGTGAAGAACAGCCGCTCGTCGTGGCGGTCGGGCTCGACCAGCAGGATCGAGGATTCCGGGAACTGGCTCGCGTACTTGGAGATGCCGATCTGCATCCGCGACTGGATCAGCGCACGAAAGGTCTGGGCCAGGACCAGCGGCAGACCGCCGTCGATCATCCGCTCCTGGTCGATCTGCATCCGGTCGGGGTCCTGGGCGGCGTCGAAGGGCACCAGCGGATTGACGCCGATCAGCAGGTCGACACCGTCCTTGAGCGCGACCGATGCGTGCAGCGTGCGTCGCAGCGCGCCGTCGACGTAGTAACGATCCTTGATCTTGACCGGCGGATAGAGCCCGGGCAGGGCGGCCGAGGCCTGAACGGCGCGCGAGATCGGCACAGCGTCCAGGCCGGGTTCGCCGAAGCGCACGGCGCCGCCCGTGTTGAGGTCCATGGCAACGACCCGCAGCGTGGTGTCCAGCTCGCGGAAATCGTTCGTCCGGCCCGGGCGCGTCAGCACGCGCTACAGGAATTGCTGGATGGTCTTGTTGTTGAACAGGCCCGTAGGGATCAGTCTGGCGATGCTGTCCAGGCGCTCGAGATGTGCGACATGGGATGGGTTGTTGATGGCTTCGCGAATCAACTCAATGATCACCGAGGGAACAGCCAGCGCTCGATCGAGGGACTCGCGCAGCGCGGGGCAGAAGAGCTCCGGCTGGAGGATGCAGTCGGCATCGGCTGCATTCATGAAAATTCGAACCCATCTGGGTCACCCGGTCACCCCGATTGGCCAGACTGGCGGACAGGAATGAGCCGGACGACACCCGTCATAGACATCCAGATCATGCGCCAGGCCCCATCGATCAGCTTCGTCGATGGCCTGACGCGCGCCAAGTTCATCGTAGACCAGTGATCACCACCGGCGATCACCAAGTCCGATCACGAAGGACGTTTGCCTTGGGTCTGGGCTTGCTGGCCGGCGTGAGTTTGAGCAAGGGGATTCTCCTCGAGTTCGGTGAGCAGATTCAGGAGGGTCTTTTCAGGTCGATCCTGGCCTTGGATTATAATGAACTCCGACGACCTGCGCCGGTTCCATTGTGATGTCAGTCCTGTATTTTTAATGAGAGATTCATTAAGTATGTCGGCACAACTCAATTATAAAGCACCAGATTTCAGTTTGAAGGATGCAGATGGTCAGTCCTTTAATCTCCGTGATCATGCAGGAGAACGTTTACTACTGGTGTTTTACCCCGGCGACAACACGCCGGTCTGCACCAGGCAGCTGTGTGATTACAGGGATGGTATCGAAGCGTTCGCCGAGCTCGGGGTGACCGTTGTCGGGATCAGCCCAGACGATGCCGAATCTCATCAGCGTTTTCGCGCGCAGCATGATCTTCCGTTCGTTCTTCTGAGCGATCCAGCCCTTGAGGTCGCCGAACGCTATGGCTGCAAAGCCATGATCGGCATGAAGCGCGGCGTCTTTCTGCTCGATGAAGCGCAGACCATCCGCTATTGCCATGTGGAAGCGCTTGCATTGTTCCGCAGGCGTCGCGAAGAACTGCTGGAGGCGATTGCAGAACTGGGATGAGCCACAGCGATACGATCGAATACCTGACCGCACAGATTCGTCGCAATCAGGACGTTGCCGAGCGCCTGGCGCAGGCGGATCCGGCGCTAAACCAGTGCCTGATCGAACTCCAGGACTGGCAGCGACGTCGGCTTGACGCCTGCTATGACGACCTCCGCCAGACGGCGCGCTACCGTCCGGCCTGCGACTTCTTTCTCGATGAGTTGTACGGTGGAAAGGACTTTCGCGAGCGAGATCGCCAGCTGGCCCGCGTGGTGCCCGTGATGCGTCGCTTCCTTCCCGATCATTTGCTGTTGGCCGTTGGCGATGCGATGCGCCTGCAGGCGGTCAGCCTCGAGTTCGATCTGGACATGGCGGAGCTGGTTCTTGGCGCTGAGCAGATCGATCAGCCGACCTATGCAAGAGCCTATCGGGAGCACGCGGCCTGGGATGCCAGAATCTTGCAGATCGAATTGATCGAAGGGCTGGGTCAGGTGCTTGATGAAACCGTTCATCGGCCGATGGTTCATCGCCTGGTTCAGATGATGCGGGGCCCGGCTGTGCTTGCCGGATTTGGCGCATTGCAGAGCTTTCTCAAGCGTGGTCTGGACGCCGTTGCGCGGATGCACGGCGCCGGAATGGTCTCTGCAGACCATTGCCGAGCGAGAGCAGCAGGCCTTCGAATTCATGCGCAGCGGTTCTGGATGGCGTTTGAGAACCTGGATTGGTCGGGGGCCTGATCCGGAGGGCGTTCGGTGCTGCTTCAGCTCGAGGCTGGACTGGTTCAGTCGATCCAGGATCTGATCCGCCAGCTCGAAGCCCGGATCGTCGGGCTCGAATACTGATGGCACGGCAACGACATGCATCCCGGCTCGCGACGCGGCCAGCACCCCGGCTGGCGCATCTTCGAACACGATGCACTCTGAGGCTCAACGCGTAGCATTTGCCACGGTCAAAAGGGCAGGATCGGTTCTCCCCGCGATTCGGACCCCCATGACCAGGAGCGCGAGTTCATGGTCCAGCGCAGCCTGCGGCCTGAATCGAATCGGGCGGTGGAGCAGTAGACGATGCTCATCCGAAGCCCAGCGCGTTGCAGCTCGTCCGTCGGCTTCTCGCGCCAGGTAGCGCCTGGCCGCGTTCACCGGATCGGTGGCTCGCCGCTGGAAGACCCGCTCAGCCAGTTCCGCGGGAACGGAATTCCTGCCATTCTGGATCGATCATGCCAGGCGAAGTGACCTCGTCCATTCGGTAGCCCGCCGTGCTCTGGTACAGTTCTGGTGACTGGAACGCTTATCGCGCAAAACATTCGATCTCGGCATCCTGCCACAGCGGCTCGGAGTCGATCAGTAGTCCGACTCATGTCAAAGATGGCGGCTTTCCACGACGTCATGCGGCAATACCCTGATGAGACTCGGGCTGATTCTGGCTCGGCAGCTCGGTTTGCTCGCTGAGTATCTCGAATGCGGGAATCGGTCGACCGCGAACCGCGTCGTCGACCAGGGCCGGATCAAAGATGCAGGGCGAGCAAGCGCAGGAGCTGGGTGTGATAGCTCTTGAGTAGCTGGTCTTTTCGCCATCCGACCCAGGTCGTCAGGGTTGGCAGCAGGTGGTCTGCCGGCAGGGCGATAAGGTCGGCGTCCAGAGTTCTATCGATTGCCATGGCTGCGACGATGCCGACGCCAAGCCCGTTGCGCACACAGGTCTTGATGACGTCCGAATCACGCGCCGTGAAAGCGATATTCGGCAGCAGCCCGGCGCGCGAAAAAGCGCTCATCAATGAGGATTCCGGACGATCACTGAACAGATAGGTCACCAGCGGGTAGGGGTTCAAATCCTGCAGTAAAAGGGGCGCGGTGCTTTGAGCCAGTGGATGCGCTTTAGGTACGACGATCACACGATCCCAGCGGTAGACCGGCAGCTGAACCATGTGTTCGACTTGAGCTTCGCTGCTGCTGGCCATCGCCAGATCAACCTGGCGGTCACCGAGCATCCGATGGATCTGCTCCGAGCTGCCCTGGTGAAGTTCAACGCTGGTGTCCGGGAACAGCTGATGAAAGCGCGTCAGCACCGGAGGCAGCAGATAGCGCGCCTGGGTCTGGGTTGTCGCCAGGCTCAGCTGACCGCTGTTCTCGCCGCGTAGTTCTTCGGAAAGTGCCTTGATGCGGTCGACCTCACAAAGCACACGTTCGGCCCGGGCCACCACCTGCTCACCCTCTGGCGTCAGTGATTCCAGACGCTTGCCGCGTCGCACGAACAGGGTCAGCCCGAGTTCGTCTTCGAGCATTCGAATCTGCTTGCTGATGCCCGGTTGCGAGGTGAAGAGTCGTTCAGCGGCAGCGGTAATGTTAAGGTCGCTGTCGACCACAGCGGTAATGAATCGAAGCTGCTGGAGTTTCATCGCGCGAGCATCCTGTGTACGAACCAGTGGACGCCAGCTCGAGTGCTTTGCAGTTGAGTAGGGGCGGTGAGTATCCACCGACCGCTTTAGCTGCATTTATCAAGCGCCCGCAAGCTGGTTCAAATCGGCGCGAACTCACACTCTTGCGATTCTTATGAGCGCTGTCAACCCGGATGCCTTACAAATCACCCAGATCAGTGGTCGGCCCGATCGCCTCGCCCTGAAAAAGACTGGCGCCGGCTTCGCTGAAGGGGCGTATCAATTCAACATCATTGACCTGGTCGACCAGGATTCGCACAAAACTGCCCAGTGCGTCGACCAGTGCAGGGATCCGATCCGGGCCATGCAGCGAACTTACCCGCAAGTAGTCCAGATGGCCGCGATAGCCGCTCAGCTGATCAGCCGACAAGCCGAGTGCTACGCCGCAGATCTCGATATCCCGCTTTTCAAGGTGGGCCTTGATGGATGCGAGGTCAGCCGGATCTTCAAAGGCCTTGAGCGGAAGCTCGCAGGCCAGCGCCAGATGTCGGTATCGACCGGCTAGATCCAGCCACTCATCAACCAGAATATCGAGCTCCTCGCATTCGGCGGGGTGAACCTGAAGAAGAAGCGTGGACTGCAGACCCGACTGATCGGCTTGTTCGAGACAGATTCGCCGGATCATTTGAGCCAGGCGCACCTCTTCACCGAGGTCTTCAGCTAGCCGGAACAGCGTGTTGGAGTTGGCGGTAAGACCGGGGTGGCTGCTGCGGCCACGCAAGCTTACGGCCATCACCGTGCCCGAGGCGGTGGATACAAGCTCGGCGGTGCCGATGATCTGCTCGTCATTCAGCATTTCGAAGAATTCGGGTGCCTGGACGGGGAATCCGGTGGGTTGAGCCGTGAATCCGATGATAGTGTCGTGACTCGATTGCGATGGCGACGCTGGGCGGCTGGGAAGGGTGTCGCCGCTGGCCGCACGATTTCTCAGCACGAAGGGGTGGTTGCCGAAATGAATGATATCGCCAGCGCGAATACGCTCGGATTGTTCTATTCGCTGATGATTGACAAAGGTACCGTTCGTGCTGCCCAGGTCGGTCAGCTGCAGCTCGCCGTCCTGCTGTTCGAACCTTGCGTGCTCGCGTGAGACGCGCTCGAAGTCCAGCTGAAGCTGGCAGCTCGAGCCGCGGCCGACGGTGCACGGCAGATCGCCAAGCGGGAAAGTGTCGACACCCGAGTCGCCGTGTTCAAGATAGAAATGAAGATCGGACATTCAGCAGAAAAATGCATAACCGGTCACAAGTCTATCCCAAATCAGCCTCAAATCAATCGTTCGTCCGGACACTTAGCATCCAACTTGGTCTTTGAAGCTTGCATGATTCCAGCGTCTCAAAATGCTTATAACCCACAAGTTCCTTGTCGGGGAAAACGACTGATTAGTCTTGGCATGCAGCTCATCGAGGACGACCGAGGGACAGGCCCTTTGACGTCGGGGCAACCAGTCAGTGCAGACTCAATTCATCGAGCGCACTGGCCATGGTGCCAATTCCTGCGGGGTTCGTGGATAGCCACGAGCCTCCGAGAGATGAGCCCGCGTGGTCACCCGCGCTGAACGCGTCATTCGACGTTGGTTTGGCCTTTGGCGATCATCCGAGCCCCGTTCTCGCCGCAGCGATGAGTCCAGCGCTGTTGCTTGATTTGAACACGGGAGACTCGAAACCATGACCGCTTTGAACACATCCTTTATCCGGCCCTGCGCCCATCATCAGCCGGTCGCCATCGATGACCATGTGCTGCTTGATGATGCCTTGAGCTGGCATTCGACCGATCGCCACGGCCAATCACGTCATCTCAGCCTGAAATTTCGACTGCACGGAAAGCTTGATGGCCCGCTCCGGGTTGTCCTCGGTGGTGTCAGTGCCGGACGGCAGGTGCAATGCTGGTGGCGCGCCCACTACGGTCCGGGTGAGGTGCTGGATCCGAGCCGTTCACTGATTCTGAGTATCGACTGGCTGGATCACCCCACTGGAATCAGCACCAGCGATCAGGCCGATGCACTGCTACGCGTGCTGGATCATCTTGATCTGGCCTCGATTGATGGGCTGATCGGCGCCTCCTACGGCGCCATGGTCGGGCTGGCGTTTGCGCAGCGCCATGGGCATCGATTGCGCCGATTGATCGCGATCAGCGGTGCGCATTGTGCGCTTCCATCTACACAGGCGCTGCGCCAGATCCAGCGCGCGGTCATCGATTTGGCTGAAGATCTGGGTGATCCCGAGCGCGGCGTGCGCTGGGCTCGCGCATTGCCCTGACCACCTATCGCCCGTCTACATGGTTTGATCGGCGTTTCGACGATCCTGACCACAGTGATCGCGCGCTCACTCGACAGCTATCTGACCCACCAGGGGCGCAGATACAGCAATGACGTAAGTGCCGCCCGGTACCGATGTCTATCCGAATCCATTGACTCTCGTTGTGTCGTGCCCGAGTTGATTCGCTGCTTGGTCGGGGTGATCGGTGTTGATACCGACGCGCTGGTGCCGCTGGATCAACTCCGAGACCTGCAATCTCGTTTGCGTAGTGAAGCGCGTATTCATGTCCTCGAGTCCAGCTATGGTCATGATGCCTTTCTAAAGGAAAACAGGGCATTGAAAGCCATTCTTCTTGATGTTTTTAAAAGTGGAGAAGGGCGATGAGTGAGTTCAAAGCAACATATCAGGCCGCTACCATCGCGGCTCTCACTGCCGGGGTGGATTGTGATTCCGAGTACAGGGCGGTTATTCCTCCGATCAGTCTCTTGTCCAGCACCTACCGCGCTTCAAGGGCTTTGACCAACCTCGGCGCCATGATTACAGCCGGTCCGGCAACCCGACCCGCGATCATCTGGCTGGCGCCCTGACTGATCTGGAACAGGGCCATGATGCGGTCATCACGGCAACGGGAATGGGTGCAATCCACGTTGTGCTGCAGTTGATCGAGCCGGGCCAGCGTCTGCTGGCGCCTGAGGATTGCTACGGTGGATCCTTCAGATTATTCCAGGCCCTGGCAAAGCGCGGTGCCTTCGACCTGATCTGGACTGATTTTCAGGATGATCACCGCTGGCAGCGCGATATCGAAGACGCGCATTGGGTCTGGATTGAAACGCCGAGCAATCCCTTGTTGCGCATCACGGATATTCGGGCGGTCTGCGCGCGTGCAAAGCACCGCGGAGCTCGAGTGGTCGTGGATAACACCTTCCTGTCGCCTGCGCTGCAGCAGCCTTTGAAGCTGGGTGCTGATCTGGTCGTCCATTCGACCACGAAATACATCAATGGTCACAGTGACGTGGTTGGAGGCGCCGTGATTTCCGCTGATCCGGTGTTGGCCGAGCGGGTCGCCTGGTGGGCCAATTGCATCGGGGTGACGGGCAGTCCCTTCGATGCCTGGTTGACCTTGAGAGGCCTGCGAACGCTCAATGCTCGGCTCGGCGTGCAGCAGGCGACAACGGGCAAGCTGGTCGAGCTGTTGATCTCGCATCCTGCCGTCGAGCGAGTGCACTATCCAGGCCTGTCTTCGCATCCGGGGCACTTCATCGCCCGGGATCAGCAGTCAGGTTTTCTCGCCATGATCAGTTTTGAACTCAGTGGAGGTGAAGCCGCGGTTCAGCGTCTGCTCGAGGGTTTGAGTCTGTTCACTCTGGCCGAATCTCTGGACGGCGTGGAGTCATTGATTGCCCATCCCAGCACCATGACGCACGCGGCAATGCCGGCCGCCGATCGTGCGCGCGCGGGTTTGACGGACGGATTGCTGCGCTTGTCGGTGGGTCTGGAGGCCGAGCAGGATCTGCTTGCAGATCTGGCCTTTGGTCTGGATCGGGCCGGGCAGGATGATCTGCGCGCCAAGAGCACAGGAGGACATCGTCGTGTTGGCACCTGATGTTTGCGCATCGAACTCAACGGCTGTCCCGATGCTCGCGATCGCCATGCTTGGACCGGGCCGCGTGGGTCGAGCCCTGCTCGAGCGTCTGCGCAGTCAGGCGCCTGCTGAATGGGCGCTTGAAGTCATTGCCAATTCGACGTCGACGCGTTGGGGTGAATGCCCGAACAAGCGCTGGACTTGCGATCCGGAGGCGCTGGAGGGAAGACGAGCGAGCGACCTTGACGTGCTGCCTGAACTTCTGTGTCGTCGGGCGGCTGTCGCCCAGGTAATCATCGATGCCACAGCCAGCTCGGAAGTCGCATCCCGGCATGCCGAATGGTTGAGCCAGGGCATTCATGTGGTCACGGCCAACAAGCTGGCGCTCGCGGCTGACAGTGGGGCCTGGCGTCAATTGCAAGCCGCTCAGAGCCAGGCCAAGTATGGTGTCTCTGCCACGGTCGGCGCGGGTCTGCCCGTTCTTGACGCTGTGCGGAGGATTGCGCTGGCGGGCGAGCCCGTCAAAAGAATCCGGGCCGTGCTCTCCGGCAGTCTTGGTTTCTTCTGCAGTCGGCTGAATGCTGGTGATTTGCCATCGTCGAGTCTGAAAAAAGCCCATCAGCATGGCCTGACCGAGCCGGATCCCCGGACTGATCTAGGCGGGCAGGATGTAGCGCGAAAGCTGGTGATTCTGGCGCGCTGTGCCGGGCTTGCCTTGGAAGAGTCAGAGATCAAGGTCCAAAATCTGGTTCCTGAGAAGCTGGAAGCGCTGAGTCTGCAGAGCTTCAATGATCAAATCGAGACACTTCGGATCAATCGGTGAAGGAATTGCTCGAGTCGCTTCCAGATCCTGCGGCCAGGTGATCTATCGCGAAGCTGAGATCGACGCTGGCGGAACAACGCGCGCCGGCCTTCATCGGGTACGGACCTGGCGATCCATGGCCGAGTTGTGGGCGTGGACCACCGGATTGTCGTCTTGTACCGATAGCTATTCGGATTCCACCGCTGGTCATTGCAGGGCCCGGAGCCGGGGTCGGGGTCACCGCCTTGGCGCTGTGGTCGGATCTGGTGCGTGTCAGCGAATGCGTGAGACCTGGCCGCTGAGATCGAACAGGCCATGCGCAGCCGAGAGCAGGCGTGCCGGTGATTCGTCGCTGGTGACATCCGGGAACTGGATGCCGAATCGAACCGCCAGTTGAACTTCCTGGCTGGCGAATCGGACCTTGGAACCAATCAGCGCGCGGCGCAAACGACTGACCAGATAGCGGGCACCTGGCTTGTGGGTGCCCATCAGGATCACGCTGTAGAGATCATCGGCGGTGCGGTGCAGGGAATCTTCCTGACGCAGCTCGCGGTGCAGGAAGAAGCGCAGATTGCGCATGATGGCCTCGGCCCAGGCCGTGCCGAAATGGCGTTTCATTTCGCGATAGTTGGTGAGCTTGGCCGTGCATCAGTGCCAGATCGAGGGTTCTGGCTGCCATGGGCTTCGAAGGCCTGCTCGATGCGCAGGTGGTAATAGTCCGGGTTCCAGACGTTGCTCCAGTAGTCCGGATTCGGGTGGTGAGTCAACTTCTTGCGTGATCAGGCAGGCATCGGGCAATTCCTTCGAGGTGCGCTCGAAGCGCGCCGGTCCAGATCATCAACGCTGAACGGTTTCTGGTGGAAGGCCGGCATGGCTGCAAGGTGAAGCGATTGGCTTCTTCGTTCCGGTCGACGGAGATCGGCAGCTTCTTGATCGCTTGGCGCTGGCTCGGACAGCCCGGATCAGTTCGTGCTTGTCGCGACCGGCATCATCCGGGTCGGTAAAAGCCAGCTCGATGCTTTCTGTCCTGATTGATGCCTGCTTGGGCGTCTTCGCCGTTTTCTGCGGTAAACAGGTCACATTCGCCAGCGAGGCCCAGTTGCCGGCACCAGCGCATCAAGGCGAAGTCGTCCGGCGCAACTGCGGTGTGTCGATGAGTTTGCGTAGCACTCTGCTCCTTTTGTCCCATTGTCACCGATCCCAAACGCGTTATCCCCACTCGCGCATGTTCGGAAATCGCCGAAGCCGCCTTGATTGTCGGTCAAGGCACGGTGACTGCAAACCAGCTCCAGGTCCGGCTCATTACCACCGTTCATGCGAAATCGGCGGGTTTCAGCCGAAAGCCGCTGGATGAACAGCCGTCGCGTGGTTGATGTTCGTGAAGACCCAGAGCTGGCGGCGCTCGCGCGCTATCCAGTAGTCGCGGCCGAAGTCCACGACCGTCCCACCAGCAGCACTCGATCCGTTCTGGTCTTCCAGCAGGTGCAGCCTGCGCTTGCAGGGCCGTGGTTCCGGGTGGCAACCAACTGGCCGCGGGCGGCGTTCCTGGCGGTGAGGATGTCCCCGGACCTTGCCCAGACTGAGCATGTTCTGGCCTGTGATCTGGGAATCGGCGCCAGGCTGGACAGGCCCGACGTGCCCAGGCGCGCACTGAGGCGGTCAAGCAGTGCCGGCCAGGCGTCGTTGCGGTTGATGCCGCTGAGCAGGTCGGACTGGGCGGGTCGCCGCTCGGCCGTGCTGTCGGCGTCGAGTTTGATTGCATCGATATCGCCACCCGGTTTCAGGCCGTCGAGTTTGAGCTGAAGCAGTTCCAGCAGGCGGCTGCGATCAAACCCTGCGCGCGCCAGGCCGATTTCGAAGGTGCTGGCGGGTCCACCGTCCTCGCGATCCATTCGCACGCGAAGTTGACTCAGTCCCCGATCGCGAATTTCCAGCCAGCGGCCGAGGGTGTCCAGCGCACGATTGAAGACAAACATCAGGGCATCGCTGCGCACGGTCGGCACCGGCAGCTCCAGGCGCAGACTGAAGGTTTCGGGCGGCTGCCACTGGGCTAGCGGCGTGGTCAGGCGACCGTGCAGTTCATCCAGGTAGTGGTTGAGCGCGGTGCCGAAGCGTCTGGCCCACGCTCAGCAGCGGGCAGGGCAGTCAAGGCGGCAACCCGCTGCAGACCGCAGCCCCGAAGCGCCTTGTGCTGGTCCGGCTTGAGCGCCAGTTGTTCAATCGCCAGCTCGCCAAGTACACGATTCTGGCGCTCATGCGGGTCGCTGACCTTCTGATCGTATCGAGCCAGCAGGCAGGCCGCCGACGCCACGGGTGCCAGCCCGATCCATGAAGTTCGGGCCGCTGACTATTCAAGGCCTTCAGCCTGAAGCGCTTCGGGCTTCGCCACCGCGCAAACGACGGCTGCCGCCAGCACCAGCGGTACGGTGTCAGGGCGACCAGCGAAATGATGGCTGTGTTGATCGCCAGCAGCAGCAGGCCATGTTCGGCGTCCGGGATTCGAGCCACGGCGAGCGCGCGGGCGCGTCGGCTTGCAGCAGCAACGCCAGCCGCCTGACCGAATTCTGCCCCGGTTTTACGCCATGCTGGCTGGCCAGCGCATTGACCTGAAGAATGCGGGTCTGCCCCCGGACTGAATCGTGCACGGCCAGCGGCCCACCGACACAGGCCAGCTGCCAGACCGCCATCAGCGGCAGTGCGGGGCAGTGCAGCCCGGCCCAGAGCTGAGAAGAACGGCTCATCAGTGGCGCTCAGATGCTATGAGCTGCATCTACTGATGAGCGATCGATCTTGCCACCGATTCGGGTCCGGGAGCCGATCTGAACGCGCGTCGAGTGCCGGGCCAGGTGATGACGTTGTTGTGCCCAAGGTTGAAGGTGGCGGTCTGATGTGCAGAACCGCGCAGTAGTTCGAGCTGCGGGCCTGGGTGGATTGCCAGCCTTAGTGCGGCCAGTGAAGCCGGGGCTTTCTGATCTTGTCGATAGCAAACAACGGCCGGAGCTTGGCCTTGTTCGGCAGCAAGCTGCAGCCGGCGCACTGCACGCTCGGAGACCGGGCCTTGCGGCGGCCACAGCAGGACCAGACCACACAAACCGCTTTTCAGCCCCTGTTCAGCCGCCCAGAACGCCTGCTTCGTGTCGCGAACAACAATGAGCTGCTCCAGGGCAACGCCGCTGCGAGACAGTCGCTGCGGGCAGGGTATCCAGGGTGGGGCGGCGAGAATGACCGGCAGTCCGGCCTTGGTCTGCTGGGCCATCAGCGGCAGCAGCAGTCCAAGCTCGCCCAGCCCGAAACATTTCGGCATCAATTCGATCAGTTGGCCGCTGGGCCAGCCCTGATCCGGCAACCAGCGATCCAGATCCGCGCGGCCCGTCGACAGCGCTGGTAGCCTTCGGTCGTTTTCGTCCGTCGCCAGATATCAGGCCGCGTGTGCTCAGTAAATTATTCAGGTGGGTGATGGCTGCATGGTGAGTCTCCGCAATTCAAGGGTCTGCCCGGAGCAATGCCGCCGGGTATGAAATACTATATTAAATTACAGTATTAGCAAAACCCGAGAATGAAGATTCGTCAGGTAAGGACCTGAAAGGCATGAGTGGGCAGAGGCGTAGCCAAGAGCGAGGTACTGGTTACAATATACGGCTTGTTTTCGATTCGCTTTGATTGCAGCGGGTCTCGGAAGCAGTGTCAGGTTCAGGAGAGGTGCCGGAGTGGTCGAACGGGCTCAGGATGTGGATTGTCCTCAGCGCTTCTTTCGGCCCCGCTGCGCGGCTTGAAAACCGCACTGAGGACAGGATTGGTTGAACAGACTCGCCTTTGAAGTTGACTGAAGGGTCCGAGTTCTAGCAGGTTGTAGTGCCAGGTTTATGGAGAGGTGCCGGAGTGGTCGAACGGGCTCAGGATGTGGATTGTCCTCAGCGCTTCTTTCTCCCCGCTGTGCGGCTCGAAAACCGCACTGAGGACAGTATTTGGTTATGCAGACTCGCCTTTGAAGTAACTTGAGAGGCTCGGAGTCTTAGCAGTTTGAAGTACCAGGTTTATGGAGAGGTGCCGGAGTGGTCGAACGGGCTCGCCTGGAAAGTGAGTGTGCGGTTTATCCCGTACCGAGGGTTCGACCCGAGCAGCGCGAGGACGATGCGCCGAGAGCGTAGCGACCAGAGCTACCCGGAGCGAATGCGGAGGGCAAGCGCCAGCGGCGCGCAGTCAATCCCTCCCTCTCGCGGCTCGTGAGAGTCGCCCGCCGTAGGCGGAGACGGAAGCTCAATCAGCCGAAAGGTTGGTTGGGTGCAAGATTGGAGCTACGGGCTCTTGTTGAGGATTGTCCTCAGCGCTTCTTTCGGTGCCGCTAGGCGGCTTGAAAACCGCACTGAGGACAGGATTTGTTGAACAGACTCGCCTTTGAAGTAAATTGGAAGGTCCGAGTCTTAGCAGTTTGTAGTGCCAGGTTTATGGAGAGGTGCCGGAGTGGTCGAACGGGCTCGCCTCGAAAGTGAGTTGCGCTTTATCCCGTACCGAGGGTTCGAATCCCTCCCTCTCCGCCATCAATAAAAAACCCGCCTCTTTTTGGCGGGTTTTTTATTGATAGTGGTGAGGGGAACCACGGATTAGAACCCCGGTTCGAACCGAGCCGAAGGCGAGGACGCTGAAACGAAGCGACAGCCCGAAGGGGCGGCCCCCCTCCCCCTTCGTCCCCCCCCCCCCCCGGGAAGCCTGGGTGCGCAGCAGGTGCGAGCAATCCCTCCTCCTCTCCGCCATCAATAAAAAAACCCGCCTCTTTCTGGCGGGTTTTTTATTGATAGTGGTGAGGGGGACCACGGATTAGAACCCCCGTTCGAACCCAGCCCCAGCACATGCCCGCTCATGTGCTTCAAGGGCTTGCCGGAGCTTGAATCAAGCGTCTGGACCACGTTCGGGCAAGATCCAGTCCGGCCTCGGGAAATGACAGGTGTAGCCGTTGGGATAGCGTTCCAGATAGTCCTGGTGCTCGGGTTCAGCTTCCCAGAATGGTCCGACCGGTTCGACTTCGGTGACGACTTTACCCGGCCAGAGACCACTGGCCTCGACATCGGCAATGGTGTCCAGAGCGGTCGCTTTCTGGCTCTCGTCGGCGTAGTAAATGGCTGACCGATACGACAGGCCTCGATCATTGCCCTGACGATTGAGGGTAGTGGGATCGTGAATCTGGAAAAAGAGCTCCAGCAGCTGGCGGTAGCTGATCGTATCGGGGTCGAACAGGATTTCTATGCCTTCGGCATGCGTGCCGTGATTCCGATAGGTGGCCTGAGGTACGTCGCCTCCGGTATAGCCGACACGTGTGGCAATGACGCCCGGACGTTTTCGGATCAGGTCCTGCATGCCCCAGAAGCAACCGCCGGCCAATACTGCGCGTTCTTGTCTCATAGCAAAGGTTCTCCACAATGATCAGCCTCTGGCGAAAGAGGCGCATGAATTTCGCCAAGCCCGATTCGAACACTTTCACGCGAGTCGACAATGACCCGCTGTCGAAGGGATTGCATGGCTGTTTGAGCTATTGTGCCTTTCTGCGTGTAAATGATCTTGGAAAACTGCCAATCCAGGTGCGGGACTGGCCGATCACACTGTATTTCCTGTTGCGTTCTGAATTCTCCGCGCCTTCTACTGGCCAGATCGATTAAGACGTATTACAATGCGCAGCCTGCTGGTCCTGAGTGGCGGCAGTGCGGTCGAACCAGGCCGCAGAGAAGGCAAGCGCGCTAGGACGCGCAGTCAATCCCATCACCTCGCGGTTCGTAGAACCGCCCGTCAACGGCGGAAAAAGGTTTGGGAAAGCAGTTACAATTTAGGTCACCGGAGGGGTGGCAGAGCGGTTGAATGCACTGGTCTTGAAAACCAGCAAGGGTGAAAGCCCTTCGTGGGTTCGAATCCCACCCCCTCCACCAGATACGAAAACGCCTCGCGACCAGCGGGGCGTTTTTGTATCTGGTGGAGGGGCCACGGAGACGAACCCGGGTTCGACCCGAGCGGAGCGAGGACGATGCGCCGGGCGCGCAGCAACCAGAGCAACCCGTAGCGAAGCGGAGGGCAAGCGCCTTAGGCGCGCAGTCAATCCCACCCCCTCCACCAGATACGAAAACGCCTCGCGACCAGCGGGGCGTTTTTGTATCTGGCGGAGGAACCACGGAGACGAACCCTGGTTCGAACCGAGCCGCAGGCGAGGACGCTGGAGGCGTAGCGACAGCCCGAAGGGCCAGCCGCCGAAGGCGGTGCAGCAATCCCACCCCCTCCACCATCAATAAAAAAGCCCGCCTGGTTTCGGCGGGCTTTTTTATTGACCGCGGAGTGGGGATTGCGGATGAGAACCCGGGTTCGACCCGAGCGGAGCGAGGACGATGCGCCGGGCGCGCAGCAACCAGAGCAACCCATAGCGAAGCGGAGGGCAAGCGCCTTAGGCGCGCAGTCAATCCCGGATTTCCAGTCTTCCCGGATTTTCGATAGCACCCCTGTGGGCTCATTAATTGATTGCGGAGCGGGGATTGCGGATGAGAACCCGGGTTCGAACCGAGCTGCAGGCGAGGACGCTGGAGCGTAGCGACAGCCCGAAGAGCCAGCCGCCAAGGCGGTGCAGCAATCCCAACCCCTCCAGCAAATACCAAAACGCCCCGCTTCGTGCGGGGCGTTTTGGTGTCTGCGTTCTGGTATCCACCGGAGGGCCCAAGGATCAGAACCCCATTCAAACCATGCAGCGCGAGGCCAGTGCGCAGGCCGGAACCGGCCTGAGCTCTCGATTACTGCATTCGCAAGGTCGGATCCCCGAGCAGGGTCCAGTTGATCACCTGGTCATCCATGCCGCGCAGGCTGGCGCGCTGACGGGCCGCTTCGATCGCCTGGCCCAGGGTCTTGCCGTCGAGCTGATGACTCACGACATCGCGCGCGAATCGTTCGTTGAACAGGTAGCTGGACAGGGTCGAGGCGCCATGGACGCCGACGGCTCCATTGGCGCGGCCGTCAATTTGTTCGCCGAATTCGTTGACGCCGTAGCCGTTCATCCAGCGATGGGCGACGGTGTCGCTGCGCGGTGAGACGAAGTAGCTGGTGTAGCAGGTCATGGTGGTGATCAGGGTCGGGCGGCCTTCGTTGTTCAGATCGGCCAGGTCATTCGGCGACAGTAGGCCCTGACGGGTCCAGACCGAGGGTGAGCCGTGACCGACAAACCCGGTCAGGGTCTGACCCTGTTCGATCTGTTCGAAAAGGAGAGTCCGCGCGGTTTCGGCTACGCTGAGGCCCGGGGAGGGGGCGATCTCATCGAAGTAGATTCGCTCCATATTCTCGAACGGCCAGCGGGCGGCCATCAGCGGTTCCAGCATGCGCTCGACCTGGGCCGTGAAGGAACTCTGGCGCGAATCCTGTGAGTCGGTCACCCAGACCGTGCTCGCCAGATCCTTCATCTGCGTCCAGTCCAGGGTCTTCTGAACGATCGAGTCAAGATCGCCCAGATTGCGAACCGGCCAGCGTCCGATCGCCTTGTCCGATACGCCGTCGCCATCGAGATCAGCAAGCAGGGCATCGCTGGGCGTGTGCGGAATGAATTGGGTTGCCGCGTAGCGCGTAGGGATAAAGCTGATGCTGCCCAGACCCAATACATCGCGATAGTCATAGCTGTCGCTGCCGACCAGCAGCACGTGCTCGAAGTCCAGCTGGGCATCGGCATCGGCCAGGAAGTGGGTCAGGGCATCCGGCAGGGGCATGCCCCAGCCGTAGCGCGCCTGAATCTCCTCGATGTTGTAGAGGCCAGGGGTCCAGCCGTCGAGGCTGCGTGCCTGCATGAACCGATTCAGCGGGTGGTCGGTTTCACCGTTCTGAGGCAGAAATGCGGGGTGGGCGATCACCAGGAAATCCTGACTGGTCTCGTTGATCAGACTGTCGCTTTGATGTGGCACGGTGCTGACCGGTCGCAGCAGGCGGTCGGCGTTCGACACCCAGTAGTCGGCCTTGCCATCCAGCGTATGCCAGATCAGGCTGCCGCTGGCCGAGCGGTCGATCTGCAGCCTGGACAAGGCGCCGTCTTGCCAGGCATAGCCGCTCGCCGAGCCGCCGAAGCCTTCGGCGCGCATGAGCTGAGCCTTGTCGTCTGCAAAGTCCAGGCGGCCATCGACCGCCTGCAGCGCCCGGCGATAGTCCAGCTGCACCTGGTCGAGGAGGAAAATGTCGAAAGGCGCTGCCGTTCCGCCGGCGGCCACGATGTCGATGTTGTTGCTGCCGACGGCGAGGGTTCCGGCCGGAATATCGATGACCCAGTTCTGCACCGAGGCGCCGTCGAAGAACAATTCACCGATCTCGGTGCCATTGACGCGTGCGACGACGTGGTGATCCGGTGCGGCGGGGTGATCGGTGAGCCCGCCCAGGCTCAGGTTCAAGCGCGCCGTTTGGTCGATGCGAGACTGTGTATCCAGCTCGAACTCAACGCTGTGCACGTTGTTGCTGTCGGCGCGCAGCGTGGCCGCGGCCCACGGGTCTTCGAGCGGACTGGAGAAGTGGTAGCTTCGGTTCTCCGCATAGCGCAGACTGGCCCAGTACTCGGCAGCCGTGGCCTGCATGATCTGAACGTTTTCGAAACGATCGCTGAACAGACTGACGCCGGTGACGGCCACATCGGCCGGCACGACCTTGGTCGGATCCTCGCCAATCTGGTACCGGTAATGATCCAGATACAGCGCGTCCGGAAACTCGGGCGAGCGGGCCCAGAAGCGGATGCCGGACTGCGCACCAAAGCGCGCGATGCCCTGGTCGTCCATCACGGTGTTGGTGATTTCCCGAGCAATGCCATTGTCTTTGAGCGTAACCGCGATTCGATCAGCGGGCAGGCCCTGCAGGTCCAGCCCTGCGCCCGAAAGATCGCTGGCGCTGACCTCGACCATGCCGCTGGCCTTGAAGCGCACGGACACGGCCGTGGTGCTGCCACGGGGGCGGAGTGGCAGAGCGTCGACTCTGGCCGTTGCGTCACGCCGAATCGACGTCCAATCGATATCGGCGACCGCTTGTTCGCTACCGAAGGCCCGGTTTGGGCTGAAGTTTCCGTAGAACTCTTCCTGGCCGCGGAAATCGATAGCGCTGAGCGCAAGACTCCGGATGCCGTCGAGATCGACTCCATCGAGAGCAAGCTCGTAGCGTCTGGACGTGGTCGCATCGCCGGCTTGGGCCGGGATGGCTGAATCGGTCAGGCGTTGCAGGCCCCGACCATAATCGGCCCAGACGTGGAAACCGGCGTTGTGGGTCTCGGAAGCCGTTGTCCAGCGAATCAGCAGCCCGCGTCCGTTCATTTCGGATTCGAAGCCGATCACGCTGACCGGCAAGGTGCCGGCGCTGGAGATGCGGTGGTCCTCGATTTCGCCATCGCTCGCATCACCTTGTGGGGACGCATCGGCTGCGGTGGTCCAATCGGTAGTGATCCGAAAACGCGCTAGAAAGAATTCGTCACCCGGCGGCTGTTCCACGATGTCGTTGGGCAGGATGAAATCCAGTGTCACTTCGGTTGGGAAGAACCCCGTTGAAATGGATCCATCGGCGACCGAGGTGCAGGCTCGTTCCGCGTTGCTGGCACCAGCCGAGCCGTCGGTGTTGGCGAAGCTGCCGTCGTCGTTGAAGTCGATCCAACCGCAGAGCAGGGCATTCGATCCGGTCAGGTTGTTGACCGTTACCGTGACCGAGTAGGTATCTTCAGGCCCCAGAGGCGTGGGTGGATTGGGCAGGGTGATGGAGTCCGTCGGATCCTCGTCGGAGGCCGCGTCGGCTAGAGCGCTGGGCTCGCCGTCGGGGTCAAAGTCGGGGGTGGTGCCGATGTAGATCCGATTGTTCAGCACGTGGCGCGGGCCGCTGGAGGCTTCCAGCGTGCCGTAGCTGTCGGGGGCGTCGCCGTAGTCCCTTAGGATGCCCGGGTTGGAAGAGGTGCCGAAGACACCGAAGATATCGGCGCCATTGCCAGCTGATCCGAAGCGAGCGCCAATGACGGTGTCGGTGGCCGGGTCGAAGCCGGCACCGCTGAATTCGTTCAGATCGAGCCCGACAACGCCCAACTCCTGAGAGGAGCCGATTTCTACGGTGTCGATGTTGAAGCCGGTGTCGACAAAATCCCCACGCGGTATAAACAGCGTGTCTGACAGGCCGCCGTCGGCGAGCACCAGCTGTACGTCGACATCGGAATTGAGGCCGCGTTCGAAAATGATGATTTCCGGAACGCCGTCGAGCGTGCTGCCGTCGTTGTCATTCACGGAGCGTACGAAATCCAGATTGATCGAAGAGTCTGCGTCTTCCCCGTCGAATCCCTCGGCTAGATTCAGAGATCGAAAAGCAACCAGCAATGTGTCGTTGACGCGTTCCAGAATTTCTGGTTTCTTGATCGGCGGGCACAGCGAGGGGGAATCCGGCCTTTGGTGAAAGGATCGTCGTTCCCGTCAAGCTCATCGTCATCGTCGCCCCATTCAACGTTGACATTTGAGCCCCCGCCGCCTGAAACGAAAACCGACGCCAGGCCGGGGATGATCTGACCCGAGGCGGCGGTGAATGTCGTGCTGCCGAAGGTGATCGACGTCATGAACACGTCATCGGTCACAGCGCCGGTTGACAAGCCCCCGTCGCAGGAACCCTGGGATCGTGCAGGTCTTGCTGCCCGCGCCCGCGGAATTATTCGTGCCTGCGGGTACGTCCACGATCAGCTGATTGGGTGTGGTCTGCGCATGGAGGCTGCCCGCGCCAGCCAGAAAGACTGAAAACAGGAGACTGGCCCATAGGCCGAGGGTCACAGGGCTTGAGTTTTTCAGGCTGGGCATAGCGTCCGACAGGACCTTGCCGGTTATCTTGGCATTATTGATCTGAAGCCCGAATTTCTCGGTAATTTGCATGGCGTTCTTCCCCCTGGCTGCCGCTATCTTCGAAAAGTACGTTATTTGCTGACGGAAGGTACCACAAAGCCTGATCAGCGCTCACTGCTTTCTCCTTGTTGAACCCCGATTATTGCTGCAATTATTGCTGATTTATTCGGAGTTTGGCCGGAATGCATTCTCCCGGATGGCTGGGCAGATTGTCGAATTGTTGTTCTCTTGATCCACCCCTATCGATCAGGCGCTCGAATCCAGGGATCACTTCGATCTGCCGCTTGTGGGCGGACCCTGCCACAGTCCCGGAACAGCATGATGTTCATCGCAAACTGTGGATTGAAAATCTCGGCGTTTGTCGGCGCACGCGCCCTCCCGCAGTAGACCTGGCCGCTGGCCGTGACAATTCGTGCTTCACGCGTGCCGTCGGCGTTCTTCCACTGTTCGACCTGAGTTTCTAAGCGGCCAACGTATTCATTGATCCAGCCCGGTGCATCGGGCAAGCGTGGTGCGGACGCCGGAGTGATGGCATCAGCCGCAGGGGGCGGCTGCGGGCTACCGAGATTGGCCCGAACGGTGGCCAGGACGCGAGTGCTCGTGGGTAGCGTGGTCGGTGAGTCAGCGGGCTCGCTTTCGTTTTGTTCCGAGTTCGCATCTGATGCAAGTGCCCCCGGGGCTTCAGGCGCGATAACTGGGTCGGCGAGGGATTGTTCAGTGGTTCCCTCGATCGCTGGTGGCATTTCGGCTGGTTTGATTTCCGGGCGCGCCTGAACGGGCTCTGGCACCGATTCTTTAGGTGTTTCGACGGCTTCGAGCGCGACGACCAGGGGACGGCTTGGTCGGGTTTCGCTTGACTCAGGCGCCTGGAGCTTGAGTTTGAGTAGCCCGAGATGCAAGGCCAGCGACAGGCCGATCGCCAGCGCAAACCACCAGCGACCACGCGGGTGGTGGGACGGTTGAAAGGACGCGGCAACGGTCATGATGCGTGCTTGACTGGATCTCGGCGATGACAAATCGGGTGATAAACTAACGGTTTTCGCGTTAAGAGGATGCAAGATGGGTTTTGAACACGTAAAGATGCCTGAGCAGGGCGATAAGGTTCGGGTCGAAAACGGCCGATTGGTGGTAACCGATCAACCCATTCTGGGTTTCATCGAGGGTGATGGCATCGGCGTCGACATCACGCCGGCCTGCATGAAGGTCTGGACTGCAGCGGTCGAGAAAGCCTACGGCGGCAAGCGCCGGGTCCACTGGGCCGAGCTGTTTCTGGGCGAGAAAGCGGCCGGGATCTACGACGGCGATTACTTTCCCGAAGAAACGCTGGAAGCCATCAAGGATCTGGTCGTGGCGATCAAGGGCCCCCTGACCACGCCGGTGGGCGAAGGATTCCGTTCGCTGAACGTTTCGCTGCGCCAGACCCTGGATCTGTATGCCTGTGTTCGTCCGGTGAAGTGGTACGAGGGCGTGCCGTCGCCGATCAAGCGTCCGCAGGATGTCGATGCGGTGATCTTTCGTGAAAACACCGAAGACGTCTACGCCGGTCTCGAATATGCATCAGGCACTCCGGAAAACAAGAAGCTGGCCAAGTTCCTGCGCGAAGAGATGGGCGCGGATTTCTTCGAAGACGCCGGCCTGGGGATCAAGCCGATTTCGGCCTTCGGCACCAAGCGACTGGTGCGCAAGGCCATCCAGTACGCCATCGACAACAACCGCGAGTCGGTGACCCTGGTCCACAAGGGCAACATCATGAAATTCACCGAAGGCGCCTTCCGCAAGTGGGGCTACGAGGTGGCCGTGGAAAAATTCGGCGATGCGGTTATCACGGAGGAAGCGCTTTATAGCCGATATGACGGTCGACAGCCGGAAGGCAAGATCGTCATCAAGGACCGGATCGCCGACATCATGTTCCAGCTGATGCTGCTGCGGCCGGCTGAATTCGACGTGCTGGCGACCATGAACCTCAACGGTGACTACCTGTCCGATTCGCTGGCTGCCGAAGTCGGCGGAATGGGCATTGCTGCCGGGCGCGAATATGGCCGATCACGTCGCCGTGTTCGAAGCCACCCACGGCACCGCGCCGAAGTACGCCGGTCAGGACAAGGTCAACCCCTCATCGCTGATGTTTTCAGGCTGCATGATGTTCGACTACATCGGCTGGACCGAAGTCGGCCACTTGATTGAGAATGCCTTCGAAAAGGTGGTCGGCGGGCACGTCGTGACCTATGACTTCGCGCGCCAGCTCGACAATGCCAAGGAAGTGTCGACCTCGCGGCTTTGCCGACGCACTGATCGAGGCCATCCAGCGTGCCAGCTCAATTGTCCGACCGTGAGCTACCACTGGGAAGGGCCAGCGAAGCGCTGTTCCGAGACCTGACCCGCAGGCCAAGTGTCAGCGGGTCGATCGTTTGTGGGCCGCAGTCGATGTCCGGCGAGTGCGAGTGTCGATCACCGGAGCGATCGCTTTCGACCTGGTCTGCGGTCGGCCCGAGCAGCCGGAACTGGTGCATCCAGCCCAGCTGCCGAAGTCGCAGCCTGGGCAGCGTCGAAGGCCGACAGGCGCTGATTCACGCGATCGCCCATATCGAGTTCAATGCGATCAATCTCGGACTGGATGCAGCGCTGCGCTTTCGCGGCATGCCGGATGCGTTTTATCGCGACTGGCTCAGCGTGGCGGTCGATGAAGCGCGTCACTTCCAGCTGCTGACCGCGCGAATGATCGCACTGGGCGTAGCCTACGGCGATCTCCCGGCCCATAACGGCCTGTGGGATATGGCCGAGCGAACGGCGCACGACGTGCTGATTCGAATGGCCCTGGTGCCGCGCGTGCTGGAGGCGCGCGGGCTGGATGTGACCCCGGGGATGATCGAGCGACTCAATGCAGCCGGTGATCATGAAACCGTAGGCCTGCTGCGGATTATCCTCGACGAAGAAGAGCGCCATGTCGCGATCGGATCGCAGTGGTTCACGACCTTGTGTGCCCAGCGCGATCTGGATCCGGACCAGACCTTCGAGCAGCTGCTCGAGGACTATTTCAGCGGTCAGCTGCGCGGCCCGTTCAACCTCCCGGCTCGTCGCCGAGCCGGCTTCAGTGAGCCCGAGCTGCAGTGGCTGGCGGCAATGGATCAATAACTATCATGTCGGATCAGATTCAAGACCGCCTCAATGTTGCCCTGGTACAAGCCGATCTTGTTTGGGCCCATCCGCAGGCCAATCGTGATCGTCTGGCGCTTCTGATGGACGCACAGTCGGCGGCTGATCTCTATGTGCTGCCAGAAACCTTCACCACTGGATTCCTGGGCGATGTCGACCTGGACAACGAACCCATGGAAGGGCCGACGCTCCAATGGATGGCGGAACAGGCCAGGGCCCGAAATGCTGCGGTATGCGGAAGTTTTGTGGTCACCGAAAGCGGTCGCCGCCGCAATCGCTTTGTCTTTGTCGATGCGGCCGGAACCTGTCTCGGTCATTACGATAAACGTCATTTATTTGGCCCCGGGGGTGAGGGTGAGCGCTATCAGGCAGGTAACGCTCCCTGCGTTATCGAATGGCAAGGCTGGCGGATCGATCTGCAGATCTGTTACGACCTGAGATTCCCGGTCTGGTGCCGCAATGATCGCGCCTTTGATCTTCAGCTGTTCGTTGCCAACTGGCCCAGCCCCCGCATCGCCCACTGGCAAGCCCTGCTGCGCGCCCGTGCAATCGAAAATCAGGCCTTCGTCGTTGCCGTCAACCGTACAGGCACTGATGGCAATGCGGTCAATTACTCTGGCCACTCGCTGGCCTTCGAGCCTTCGGGCAATGCCCTTGCTGAACTCGATGATGCAGAGTCGGTTGCCTTGATCGAGCTGGATATCGAGCGGCTGCGTGCCTACCGCTCTGGCCTCCCGTTTCTGAACGATGCTGACCGATTCACCCGACAGGCTTGATCGACACCATCATTTCTTGAAGTCCGGGAAACCAGGCTCCTCCAAGGCTGGACAGGCGCGCAAGGCCAGGGCGGTTTGCGCTGCTCCAGAGGCGCTTTAGCTCAGCGACGAGCGAATAACGCCGACGCCCAGGCCTTCGATGGCAAAAGCATCGTCGGGCTGGATCTTGATCGGTTCGTAGTGCTTGTTTTCAGGATCGAGGTACAGGGCGCGGCCCCGCCTGCGCAGCCGTTTGACCGTGATTTCGTCTTCCAGCCTTGCCACAACGATCTGGCCATGGCGGGCCTCGGGCGTGCGGTGAACCAGCAGCAGGTCACCGTTCTGGATTCCTGCATCGATCATGCTGTCGCCCTGAACGCGAAGGGCATAGTCAGGCCGAGGGCGAAAGTGCTTCGGATCGATGATCAGATCATCTTCGTGATTTTCGACGGCCAGCACCGGCGTGCCGGCAGTCACGCGACCGATCAGCGGCACTTGGTGATTGAGTACTGGCGACGTTTGCCCGTCAGCGATGTCCGTCGGAATGATGCCGCGGGCTGTACCAGGCACGAGCCGGATGGCGCCGTGATCGGCGAGCGCGCGAAGATGACACTGCGCCGCGTTGGGTGACTTGAAACCGAAATGGCGAACGATCTCGGCCCGCGTTGGTGGAAATCCATCGCGGGTCTTTGCCTCAAGGATGAAGTCCAGGATTTCCTGCTGGCGCCGGGTCAGATTCATGTGACTACTGTATCAAAATGCAGTATCCGGTGCCAGCACGACGCTTGTCTGGCTGCGTATGCCCAGCTGCGAATGCCTAGCGGCGTATCGTGCTTTGGTTGAATCTGCCGGCCCGATCGAGGAACTGCTGGGACAACGCCTCACTGGGGGGACCGTAGCGAACCCGTTGATACAGGGCGATCAGCGCAAGTAATTCGTCGTCGAAGGGGCCGTGTTCGCGCTGGACGCGCTGGCTCCATTCCTGCGGGCTATCGGCGATGTTCAGCGCTATGTTTGCCCGCTTGCTGATCTTTCTCTGGAGCCTGCGCCACTGGCGATACACCGGATCCCGACTGCGCAGCGTTGCCTCGCGGAGCAAAAGCAGGCCCAGCGGAATCGATATGAGCAAGAGCACGCCAAGCATCAACAGGCTCATCTGGAGCGCGCTCAGTTCCGGTAGCCCCAGGCGTTTGAGAAGATTCATCTGCGCACGCGAGTCGAAGCCGAGAATCCACTGATTCCAGAGGTGCTGCACGCGGTCGAACTGATTACGCAGATTGCTCGCCCATTCCCAATCGAACATGAATCTCGGGCGCTGGATTGCATCGGCGGATCCGCGCTGGATCCGACTCGGGGAAACCGCGGCGGTCGGGTCGACACGCGTCCAGCCGCGGCCTTCCAGCCACACCTCGGCCCAGGCATGGGCGTCGGAATTTCGCACAAGCATATAAGCACCTGCCTCATTCCAGAACCCGCCCTGGTAGCCGGTCACGATACGGGTGGGAATCCCGGCTGCGCGCATGAAGATCGCGAAAGCTGATGCGTAGTACTCGCAGTAGCCGGTTCTCAGATCGAACAGGAATTCGTCGGCACCGTCGCGTCCCAGAGGAAGGGTTTCAAGGCTGTAGAAAAAGGGCTCGTCCGCGAACCAGCGCAGCAAGGCATTGACCAGCTCCTGATCGTCTGGATAGCGCTGCCGCCACTCCTGAGCCATGGCCAGCGTTCGCGGATTGCGGTCGGACGGTAAGCGAGTTGCCATTGCGCGGGCTGTTCTGTCGAGTACCGGCGAATCAAGGAATAGCGGGTTGGAGACCACACGATAGGCGGTCAGACTGGTGATCGGGGTTCGACTGAGCAGCTGATAGTCAGACGTCAGGCGGTTACGCGGGTGATCACTTTGCGCAGGGTAATCCAGTGCCAGCAGCCATCGCCGCTCGTGCGGCTCCAGCTGCACTTCGTAACGTATGGCGTTCTCGTCGATCGGCACGGGAACCGTGGCCCGTGGCATGGCACCAAAGGGCGGCTCCCAGGTCGTTCCATCGAAGCGCCAAAGTACCGGTCCTCGCCAGTAGCGTTGTTCCGGGGGTGGCGGCGTATTGGATTCGAACTCCACCCTGAAGGCCGGTGAGTCATCGGCATAGAGCGAGGCGATCGAGCCGGGTGACATGGTTTCCGACAGGCCGGTTCGCCCGTCCAGCGCGTCTTCCGGCATTCCCCACAGCGGCTGCGCGAGTCTTGGAAACAGCACGAAGAGAGCAAGCGTCACGGGCAGCGCCAGAAGAAGAAGACGCCCCGACTGACGCAGGCTCTCGCCGTTGCTCAAAGGCCGAGTCCTTGTTTTTGCCGAATGCATGCGAATGCGCTGGATCTGGATAAGCGCACTGGTGGCAGTCCAGCAGCCGACGATCAGGTAGACAAAGTAGATCAGACGCTCGTCGAACAGGAACTGCGTGGCGACGAGAAAGAAGCAGACCGATGCAACCACCCGCATGTCGCGGGCTCGATACATCTCCATCAATTTGGCGGCCAGCATGACGCACAGCAAGGCCGTTGCCATGCGTCGGCCCCAGGCGCCGCCAAAACTGATAACGACCAGGCCGAGCAACAGCCCGGTCAGAAGGATTCGTATCCAGGCCGGCAAGGGCTTCCAGCGGAGCCTGGCGGCGACCGTACGCCAGATGATGATTCCCGTGACGGCAACGCTGATCTGGATCGGGGCGGCCATCAGGTGGGGGGTAACCGCGATCGCAAAGGCAGCGATCGTCCAGTAGATCGCTGTCAGGGGCAGGCGCTGAGGCTGGCTGGAACTCCGCATCAGAGTTCCGCGAGCTGATTGAGGCACTGATGTGAAAAGCGCGCGCCCTGGTCAGGCCCCAGGGTCCGCTTGCCGGTGACCAGCGTCCAGCGCAGACCGTTCTGTTCAGCTTGAAGCACCCAGGCGGCCAGAATGGAGATTCTTTCTTCGATGTCGCGCCCGGGTGTCGAGGAAAAATCCAGCTCCAGGTGATTCGACTGCTCTGCTCTGAATTCCCGCGACAGCAGCACCTGGTGTCGCTGGCTGGCCTTCCAGGCGATGCGGTGCAAGGGGTCGCCTTCTCGCCAGGCACGAAGACTGTAGAACGACTCGCCGTCCTCACGGCGTTGAACACTCTGGCCCTGCTGGTCATTGTGGCCGTAGGGCAGTGGGGGCGGGTTGTCTGCCGGCTTGGGCCAGACCAGAATGCGATGACTGCACCAGATCCAGGACCAGGCCCGGAACAGACCGGTCGGATGAAGCGTCTGAATCCCGATCCGTCCAGGTTCTACCCAGCCCCTGCGCTCGGTCCCGAATGGAATCAGGGCCTCGCTCGTTGACGCTGGAGCCAGGTCGATCTCGGCGGTCTGGCCGTTGAGTGTGAACTCCAGGCCGGGACGTTCACGTTGTTCCGGGTTCTGGACCTGGATCGCCAGTTCAGTCGGTTGCCCGGCGAACACAGAAACGGCTGTCGTCCGGATGATCTTGAGACCGCGCAGGTTCCGGTAGGCAATCAGCATCGAGTTGAGAATCAGGCCGCTGACCAGGAAGGCCGTGAACAGGCCCAGGTTGTTGTTGAAGTTCAAGCTGCCAAGAAGAATTCCGCCGTTGAGCAGCGCCAGCAGCCAGCCGAATCGAGTGGGCAGAATGAAGATCTGGCGGTAGGCCAGTTGCAGCGGCGGGACGGCTTTGCCGCGCCGACGTACCCATTGATCCATTCTCCGGGACCAGGCCCTACGCGATCGATCCAGCGATTGATTGATCAAGCCCATTGCGCCCGTCATGACCCGACCCTGAACCTCAGGGGACAGCGGTCGAGCTGAGGATTTCCTCAACCAGGCTTTGGCTGTCAAGCCCGGATTCGGCGTTGACCTGAAGTCGATGTCCGGCCAGCGGCGGGAAGGTTTCCTTGACCTGATCCGGGCCCAGAAAGCGCTCACCGCGAACGTAGGCCAGCGCGCGGGCGGTCTGGATCAGGGCCAGCGCCCCGCGCGGTGAAATTCCCGCACGCACGGCGCTGTGATCGCGAGTTGCCTGGACCAGCGCCTGGATATAGTCGAGCACGGGCTCGGATACATGCAGTTCTGAAGACGCCTTGATCAAGGTCCGCACACGCTCAGGATCGAGAACCTTGGGCATGACCGAGAGCAGGTCCTTGCGGTCGGGCTCGGTCAGTAGTCGTCGCTCTTCAGCGGCCGATGGATAGCCGATACCGATGCGCAGCAGGAAGCGGTCGAGCTGGGAATCGGGCAGGGGATAGGTGCCCGTCAGGTCGAGCGGATTCTGCGTGGCAATGACAAAAAACGGCTTGGGCAGCGCATGGGTCTGACCATCAACCGAGACCTGGCCTTCAGCCATGGCCTCAAGCAGCGCCGACTGTGTTCTTGGGGTTGCTCGATTGATCTCATCGGCCAGCACCACGTTGGCGAAGATCGGCCCGGGTCGGAACTCGAACTCGGACGTGTCGCGATTGAACACCGATACGCCCAGAATGTCGGCAGGCAGCATGTCGTTGGTGAACTGGATGCGCTGCCAGCTCCCTCCGACGGCTAGCGAAAGGGCGTGCGCCAGGGTGGTCTTGCCGACCCCCGGCAGGTCCTCGACCAGCAAATGGCCGCCGGCCAGCAGGGCGGCAAAGGCCAGATCGATGGCGTCAGCCTTGTCGACAATGATGTCGTTGACCGCTGCTCGGGCAGCGGTCAGGTCATCGATCAAGGCCGCATCGCCGGAGGAATCGCTGGATGCTTCTCTGCTGGCAGCCGAAACGTCAGTCATCGAGAAGCGCGTTCACTTTGGCCGCGCAGATGAAGTCGTTTTCGCTTAATCCGTCGATAGCGTGGGTGGTGAAATGAACCAGGCAGAAGTTGTAGCCGGCTTCGAAGTCCGGGTGGTGGGCTTCCTGGTTGGCAATCCAGGCCATCGCATTGATGAAGGCCATGGTCTTGTAGAACCCCTTGAATTCAAACCGGCGGTAGAGCTTCTTGCCGTCCTCATCGACCTGCCAGCCCGGAATCTGCGGTAACAGGGTCTCGATTCGGTCCTTATCAAGCGGTTCGGTTCCGCCCTCGCAGGGCAGGCACTTGCGTTCGCTCAGTTGATCATTGCTCATGCTCAGGCAGCTTCCTTGTTTTTTGGGGGATAGGTCGGTTCGAACTGGCCCAGTGCGCGTGCCTCGCGAATCAGCGCAAGCAGGTCAGTGCTGGACAGTTCGAATAAATCGTTCATCGTGTCAAGAATGAAATATACCGACTGATAGATATCGATTCGGTAGGGCGTCCGCAGCGCTTCGATCGGGTCGAAGGGTCGCCGCAGTGGTTCATCACTTTCGAGTGAATAGATCGTTTCGCCGGGTGAGGATGCAATGCCGCCGCCATAGATTCGAATACCGTCAGGGGTCTGCAGAAGCCCGAATTCGACCGTGAACCAGTACAGGCGGGCCAGGAAGACGCGCTCTTCCTTGCTCGCTTTGACGCCCGCTTTTCCGTAGGCTTCGGTGAAGTCGGCGAAAGCCTGGTGGGTCAGCATGGTGGTGTGGCCGAAGATCTCGTGGAAGATATCCGGTTCCTGCAGGTAGTCCATCTCTTCTCGGGTGCGGATGAATGAAGCCGCTGGAAAGCGGCGGTCGGCGAGCAGCTTGAAGAAGCGATCGAAGTTGATGAGCGCCGGAACCGGCTCGACCTGCCAGCCGGTGCGCTCCATCAGCACGCTGGAGATTTCCCTGGGCTGGGGAATGCGGTCGCTCGGCAGGCTCAGCATGTCCAGGCCGTCCAGGAACTCCTGAGCAACGCGGCCCTCGATGATGTCCATCTGGCGACTGTATAGATCAGCCCAGACGCTGTCTTCCTCAGCGCTGTAGGGAATGATGCCATTCTCATCCGGCACCTTGGCGTTGTACTTGCTTGATTTACTCACTCGAGCGCCCCGGTATTATTCAACCCTTAGTTTATCACTCGAAAGTGGAGTTCCCATGAGTTCCAAGCGCTGGCCAGGGATCAGCTGGTATGCCGATGAAGCCGGGCCGGATCGCAGCGGTTCTGAGCCTCTGACGACGGATTCATCGGTGGATGTGGCGGTCATTGGCGGCGGCCTGGCCGGCATGACCACGGCCATGTCCCTGATGGAGCGAGGCCTTGAGCGGGTGGCCCTGATCGAGGCCGATGCCATCGGTGCCGGCGCGTCCGGTCGCAACGGCGGCTTTGTTTTCGCCGGCTACTCCTTGAGCAATGATGATCTGCTTGCACAGCTGGGGGTCGAAGGGGCTGGCCGCCTGCACGGGTGGACACGGGCATCGGTTCGGCGAATGCGCAAGCGGATCGACGATTACAAGCTTGACTGCCAGGTCAATGATGCCGGCGTCGTGCTCACCGACTGGTTCCATGATTCAGCGACGCTGCAGGCCTTCGCCGATCGAATGCAGCGTGATCTGGGTTTTGCGCTTGATTGGCTGGATCCTGATGCCTGTGCGGCTTATGTCAATTCCAGGCGCTACGGGGCGGGTTTGCATGAGCCCGGCAGCTTTCACTTCCATCCGCTGCGGCACATCCGCGAGCTGGCGCGATATTTCATCGAGCAGGGTGGCCGGGTCTGGAGCCAGACGCCGGTTCGCTCAATCGAGCGCAGCAACGGTGGCTGGCGTTTGTCGACTGATCGGGCGCGCGTTCATGCACGCGAGGTCGTTCTGACCACTGGTGGCTACGATCTTCGTCTGCGCCCTCGACTGCAGCGCGCCCTGCAACCCATCGCCACCTACATTGCCGTCACCGAGCCGCTCGATGCACGCCTGGAGCAAGCGCTGCCTCAGCCGGTCGCAGTCTACGACAATCGCTTTGCCTTCGATTACTACCGCCCCTTGCCGGATCGACGGCTGTTGTGGGGCGGTCGGATTTCGATTGCCAGTCGCTCGCCCGCCTCAATTCGTCGACTGATGCGTCGTGACCTTGCGCGCGTGTTTCCGGCCTTGAGTAACGTCCGCCTGGAGCAGGCCTGGGGCGGCTGGATGAGCTATGCACGCCATGAGATGCCAATGCTTGGTCAGGATGAGGGCGGGCTGTGGCATGGTCTGGCCTTCGGCGGGCATGGTATGGCCACAACCTCGCTGGCGGGCGACATCCTGGCCGAAGCCTTGACCGGCGACCGTCAACGACTTGATGCGTTCAATCGCTGGGGTGCTCCTTGGGCGGGTGGCTCGTTTGGGCGGCTGGCCGTCCAGTCCAGATACTGGCAGCTACAGCTCAAGGACTGGCTGCGTGAGCGCTTCGGCTGAGGGCGTGTAGGCCCGACTGCATGCTAAAATGGTGGGTGGACTTCCTCGAGACTGCCCAGACACCATGAGCTCCCCAACGCCCGGCGCGCGCCTGCGTCAACTGATTGAAACCTCGGCCCCCCTGCAAGTGGTCGGGACGATCAATGCCTACACCGCCATCCAGGCCGAGCAGAGTGGCCACAAGGCCATCTATCTCTCGGGTGCCGGCGTCGCCAACGCCTCCTACGGCTTGCCCGATCTCGGAATCACCCAGCTCTCGGATGTGGTCGAAGACGCCCGTCGCATAACCTCGCGTTGCGATCTGCCGCTACTGGTCGATGTGGACACCGGCTGGGGCAGTGCCTTCAACATTGCAAGAACCGTTCGTGAGATGGAGGGCGCCGGTGTCGCAGCGATTCATCTCGAAGATCAGGTTCAGGCCAAACGCTGCGGTCATCGACCGAACAAGGCCCTGGTCAGCATCGAAGAAATGAGTGATCGGGTGCGCGCGGCGGTCGATGCGCGCCACGACGAGTCCTTCGTGTTCATGGCGCGCACCGATGCCCACGCCAGTGAGGGCATGGAAGCTGCCGTAGAACGCGCCAATCGTTACGTCGAGGCGGGTGCCGACATGATCTTCGCTGAAGCATTGCATACGCTGGAGGAATTCAGAACGTTTGCACACGCAGTTCCGGTGCCCGTTCTCGCGAACATCACGGAGTTCGGAAAGACGCCGCTGTTTTCTGTCGAAGAGCTGGGAGATGCCGGCATCGGCCTTGTGCTCTATCCCCTGAGCGCTTTCCGCGCCATGAGCAAAGCGGCGCTGAGTGTGTATGAGGCGATTGCGCGTGATGGTCATCAGCGCGCCGTGATCGATCAGATGCAGACCCGTGCGGAGCTTTACGAAACCCTGGGCTACCACGCATTCGAATCCAAACTTGATCAATTATTTACCAAGGAGTCTTCATGAGCGACAAGAAATCCGGCGCGGGCCTAAGAGGCCAGTCGGCAGGACAGACTGCTATTTGTACAGTGGGTGCCAGCGGAAACAGTCTCCGTTATCGCGGCTATGCGGTCGATGACCTGGCCGAGAATGCAACGTTCAATGAAGTGGCTTATCTGGTCCTCAAGGGCGAGTTGCCGAATCGCGAGCAGCTGGCGGCCTACGAGCAGCGCTTGAGAGGCCTTCGTGACCTGCCGCAGGCGCTCAAGGAAGTGCTGGAACGGATTCCAGCGGCAACCCATCCGATGGACGTGATGCGCACCGCCTGTTCTTTCATCGGCAATCTGGAGCCGGAAGAGGATTTCGAGAATCAGCAGGATGTTGCTGATCGCCTGTTGGCCGCTTTTCCGGCGATGATCTGCTACTGGTATCGCTACAGTCATGATGGCGTCCGGATCGATCTGGACAGCGATGAATCCGGGATCGGTGGCCACTTTCTGCATCTGTTGCATGGCAAGGCCCCGTCCGAGCTTCAGGCGCGGGTTATGGATGTCTCGCTTATCCTGTATGCCGAGCATGAATTCAACGCCTCGACCTTCACCGCCCGGGTCTGTGCCTCCACGTTGTCGGATATGTACAGTTGCATCACGGCGGCGATTGGCTCGCTCCGCGGTCCCTTGCACGGTGGCGCCAACGAGGCCGCCATGGCGATGCTCGAGGCCTATGAGTCGCCCGAACAGGCTCGAGCAGACATCCTGCGCAAGCTCGAGGTCAAGGAAAAGATCATGGGCTTCGGCCACGCCGTTTATCGCGAGCGCGACCCACGCAACGCCATCATTCGCGAATGGTCGCGCAAGCTGTCGGCTGAAGTAGGTGATTCGGTGCTGTTCCCGGTCTCCGAAATCGTCGAAAGCACCATGAAGAAAGAGAAGGGGCTTTTCGCCAACGCTGATTTCTACCACGCCTCGGCCTATCACTTCATGGGCATACCTACGGGTCTGTTCACGCCGATCTTCGTAATGTCGCGGGTGACCGGCTGGGCCGCCCACGTGATGGAGCAGCGCGCCAATAATCGGATCATCCGCCCTAGTGCCGACTACATCGGCCCTGGAGATCGTTCGGTGCCGTCGATCGACCAGCGTTGAACGCGTCGAACGCATGGCAGAAACACCAAGGGCCCGGCATTGACCGGGCCTTTTTTCAACTGCCGGAAAGGGCTCGGCTCAGGCTTCGAAGGCCTTGAACCAGGCGCGCAGCCGCAGCGGCTCGGTCAGCTGAATCCTATGCTCACTGAAGGTCAGGAAGTCGTTGCTTTGAGAGCTGGAATCTGATCTCCCAAACCATCTTGCCGCTGATCGATCGGTGGGATATTTTCTCGGGCGCCGGGGGTCAGACAGGGATTGGCGATATCCTGCAGAGCTTTTCCTCTCGCCTAGGCAAGCGTCGGAGTCAGGCTGGATCTGGGGTGTGGGCGGACTGGTCAATCACATCACGTCGATCGCCGGTGACAGCGACCGCGCCGATATCAATGCATCGATCGCCCAGCCCTTCGTGTCGTAAACTTCGCCCATGGCGCGGACTTCCAAACCTACAGACCGAGACCAGCTACGGCTGGGAAGGGGAAGCGTGGTTCGTGTCGATAAGCGCCGTGGCGACGAAGGTGGGCAGTTTCGGGTCGCAGCTGTTCAGCGCCGGAGTCGGCGTCCGCGTCCGCTACTGGGCCGACAGCTCGGAGGCTGGCGCCGGCGGGCTGGGCGTTCGCTTGATACGTACCAAGCTGTTCCCGAAATAATCCGACGATCGGAGAGGAAAATGATGAGCTCTGTTTTGAAGACGCTTATGGCCGCCGTGCTGATCGCTGCGTCGATGCTGGCTACGGCCGAAGTGGCCGATAAGATTTACCACAATGGTCCGATCGTGACCGTCGATGACGAACATCCGCTCGCCGAGGCGGTCGCGACGCTGGACGGCCGCATTCTGGCCGTCGGCACTCGCGAGGAAGTCCTAGCACTGGCCGGTGAGACTACGCATCTGGTCGATCTCGAAGGCAGGACCCTTGTGCCGGGATTCGTGGAATCGCACGGCCACACCTATATGATGGGTATCCAGGCCGCGACGGCCAATTTGCTGCCGCCGCCGGACGGCGAGGGTGCCGACATCGCTTCGCTCATGCGTCTGTTGACGGTCTGGACCGAAGACAACGCCGTTGTCGTCGAGCGAATTGGCTGGATTGCCGGCTTCGGATACGACGACTCACAGCTCGCCGAACAACGCCATCCCACCCGTCAGGAACTCGATCAGATCTCGACTGAACTACCGGTCATCATCATGCATCAGTCGGGACACCTGGGCGTGGCCAATAGCAAAGCGCTGGAGCTGGCCGGTGTGACCGCAGAAACTCCGGATCCGCCCGGCGGAGTGTTCCGGCGCGAGGCGGATGGCGTCGAGCCGAACGGCGTTCTGGAGGAGTACGCGTTCTTCTACCTGCTGAGCAAGCTCGCCGAGAGCTTCGACGACCGGATCAACGAGACGCTGGTTGTCGAAGGCGCACGGCTGGCCACCTCATTCGGCTATACCACGCTGCAGGAGGGTCGAGCGAACCCCGAGGCGGTCGACGCCATGCGACGCGTCGCAGCTGCGGGGCAGCTGGAGGTCGATCTGGTCACCTATCCCGATGCGCTGCTGGTCGACGAGCCGGCGCCGACAACGGACTATACGAACCGGTTCCGGGTAGGCGGCGTCAAGCTGACCATCGACGGATCGCCCCAGGGCAAGACCGCGTTCCTGAGCGAGCCTTACTTTGTCGTGCCCGAGGGCCAGCCTGAAGATTACCGGGGCTACGCCGCCATTGACGAGGAGACCGTTCACTCAACAGTCGAGCGGGCATTCGCCAATGGCTGGCAGATCATCTGCCATGCCAACGGTGATGCCGCGATTGACCTGTTCATCGAGGCCGTGCGCGCGGCTCGGGAGAAGCACCCGGGCGTGAACATTCGCCCCGTCCTGATCCACGGCCAGACCGCGCGCAAGGATCAGGTCGCCGCGCTCGACGAGTTGGATATCTTTCCCTCGCTGTTCCCGATGCATACGTTCTACTGGGGCGACTGGCATCGCGAATCGGTACTCGGGCCGGAGCGTGCCGAGAACATCTCGCCGACCGGCTGGGTGCTGGAACGCGGCATGATGTTCGGCAGCCATACCGATGCGCCGGTGGCCTTGCCCGATTCAATGCGCGTGCTGTCGGCCACGGTTACCCGCCGCTCGCGTACCGGCGACATCCTTGGCCCGATGCACCGCGTGCCGGTGGATATTGCTTTGAAGGCTCTGACGATCTGGCCGGCCTGGCAGCACTTCGAGGAAGATCGCAAGGGCACTATCACGCCGGCAAGCTGGCTGACTTCGTGATCCTCTCGGACAACCCGATGACCGTTCCCGAACAGCAGCTGGCCGACCTGAAAATCGTTCAGACCATCAAGGAAGATCGAGTGGTATATTCGCGGCCGGTGGATCCAGGTCGCTCGGGTTGCCCCCGCGCCCTTCGGTATCGTCCAGTCCGATCATTCGCGCGCCCCTGTTTCTGGCGTTCAGCCCGTCCACGGGGACGGTTGCCTGAATCATGGCTTGAGCATGTTCTATCACGCCTTCATGCGCGGTGGATCGGCCTCGGACCCGGAATCCGACATCCAAACGGCGCAGGACGCCGGAAGTCGCTCCGAAAACCTCAAGCAATAGTCGCCGCGAGCCGCTTGCCCAGAGGTAAGGAAAAAGGCCCGGCACTGACCGGGCCTTTTCTTCAATTAAGCCACCCCGGAAATTACCCCGAAAATGGAATGCCCGAGTCCGGCATGACTCGGCCTCGAAAAACCGTCTTGCCCTCCCTTGCAAGCGTTCGGGTCATCAAGCCACGGGGTAAATGAGGCATGGTCTTGCACTTTTCTTCAAAGTTTTAAGCACCGACTGGGAGTCAAAGGCAGATTGCTGGGAGTAAACAGTCATGGCTGAACGGCCCCGCGTGCCGTCTTGATGCATCAATCTCAGGCCTTCTAGCTGCTCCGGCGCGTCATCGCGGCTGTCAGGATCAGCCGAACGGCATCTTCGAAGGGCATGTCGATCGGCTCGCACCATTCCTTTGGTACGAAAACCGTGTAGCCGGCCACCTGATAGCTCAGCGGCAGGTAGACGGCGACTTCGCCTTCCTTGCCGAAGGGCAGGTCGCTGAAGTCCTCGCGCGTGACGAAGCCCATCAAGGACAGCTTGAGATCCGGGTGGCGCACCATGACGACCTGGTTGAAGCGCTTCTGGTCGCCGCTCGAGAAGTAGTCCACAAAGTCCTTGGTCGCTCGGAATACCGACTTGACCACCGGCATGCGGTCGAGGAAGGCCTCGCCGAGATCGATCAGTTTGCGGAACAACCAGACCTGACTCAGCAGTCCGATTGCCATAACGGCCACGACGCCGATCGCCAGGCCCATGCCGGTCACATACCAGCTGTCCGGTACGAACCACTTGAGCATGGCGCCAAAGCCGCGCTCGGCAATGCCGGCCAGCCACAAGCAGATGATCAGGGTCAGCGCGATCGGGATGATCGTCGCCAGGCCCTTGAAGAACAGTCTCAGCGGGTGAGACATCAGGCGATTGGGGCCCTGGTCATTCTCGGAGTTCATCGATCAGAGCTCGTCGATCTGACGCTTGAGCTGCTCGCGCTGGTCGGTCACGATTCGTTCCAGCGTTTCGATGCGTTCGCGCAGTTCCCGCTCGACCCTGTCCAGTCGTTCATGGTCAACAGCACTGGCCTTCCGGCTCTCGAACCAGTACTGGGCGATCCGGACCACGCCGATGATTAAGGCGATGGCGACAAAAGCTGAAAATAGGTTCATGTTGGCTCCCATCAAGGCAAGGTCTCCGGCAACTCGGGTTCGTCGCAGACGTCCTCGATAACTGGATGATTCGGCGTGAATCTTTCCATCAGATGACACAGACAATCCTGGCGCACGATGTCCTTATTGGTGGTCATCATGGCTGGCATCAATGGCCGAGTCGTGATGATATCGCGGTCGCGGGTCCGGAAGCAGTGCGCGGAGAGATCGCCGCCCTCATGGCTGGTCGCTCGCAAGGGATTGCGGTGGCCGTTGACCAACTGACCCAAGCGGGTGCCCGGCGGCATTTCGCAGAAATTGAGGCGATCAAGGTCTGGCGGCAGCCAGAGATCTGCAGCCTCGTGATTGAAGGCAAAATCCACGTCAGGCTCGACGGTCACCGTCGCGATCATCCGATAGAGCTCCAGATCATCCGGTCTCGGCATGGTCTGCGGGAGTTCGCGAAGATTAAGAACGTTGTCGAGATATGCCATGGCGTGATCGGCGCCGTCTTCGTTTTCAGCGAGGCCACACTCCAGCGTGACCGACGGGCAGAATTTGCCGAAGGCGATCGACTGTACGCCTAGCGGTTGGGTAAAAAAGATCACGGTGCGTGAGAATAGCGCGGCCAGGTGCAGTCGCCGGGCTTCGATCGAATTGACAGCGGCGTAATGCGGGTTCTCGCCGGTATTGTTATGGATGTCGATGCTGGCAAAGGGTTTGAAGCGTTTCACGTGATCATGAATCGAGCCATACATGGCGTGCCAGCCGGTGTGCCGGGTTTCCGACCCGGGCCAGCAGCGATTGAAATCGGGCTGATTCGCCAGATGACGAACCCCGGCAGCGGCGGCATCGACGTTGGCGATCAGCAAAATCAGCGAGCGGGGCAGGGGATCGCGCCGGTAGCGACTGCGTAGCAATCGGCGAACCGCATCCCAGCCCGAGGTTTCGTTGCCGTGCTGCAGCACGGAGACAAACAGCGGCTGCGGGTTTCGGCCGGGCAGGTGGATCAGAGTGGGTCCGTCGAGGCGCTTGCTCAGCTCTGTGGGCTGGCAGTTGCAGCAATCCGTCGGGCAGATGGTCCAGTATGGCCGCTTGCATTCGTTTCCTTGGAATCGCGAGACGCAACCCCATAAGCTAACCGCATTTCGGGTTCGGGGGAAGGGGTGGAGCCTGCAGTCTGGCTCTTGAAAAGCCCAGCCTTGAACCCAACCCTCGCTCCGAGTCCGTCGGGAAGGTGTCCGGACAACATCCACCTGTTCAATCTTTCAATAGGGAACGGAGTAATGATCGAGAGCAAAATCCCTGAGTCGACATGGTGAACCTCGCGTGCTGTCGACCAGCTGTCATTCGAGGTCGAGCCGGGTACCGTACTTGGCTTCCTCGGGCCGAATGGCGCTGGCAAATCCACCACCATGAAAATGCTGACCGGCTTTCTGGCTCCGACCAGCGGAACGGCGACCATCATGGGTCATGATATTCGTGATGATTCACTGGCCGCGCGCAGAGAAATGGGGTATCTGCCCGAGGGCGCGCCGCTGTATGGTGAGCTGAGCGTGCTGCGTTTTCTCAAGTTCGTCGCCGGGCACGGGCGCTTTCAGCGGTGAAGACGTCGGCCGGCGCGCGTCAATAACGCCATCGAGCGGCTGAAGCTGGGCGAGGTCTACGGCACCAGAGCATCGAGACCCTGTCCAAGGGCTTCAAGCGCCGGGTCGGCATGGCCCAGGCGATACTTCACGATCCTCCGGTGCTTATTCTGGATGAACCGACCGATGGCCTGGACCCGAACCAGAAGCAGCAGGTCCGCCGTCTGATCCGCGACATGGCGCCGGACAAGATCATCGTCGTTTCCACCCACATCCTCGAAGAAGTCGATGCCCTGTGCTCGCGAGCGATGATCATCGCGCGCGGCCGACTGCTGGCCGACGACACTCCGGCCGGTCTGCTGGGAGCTCTCGTTACGCACAATGCAGTGAGCCTGGTGACCCGGGTGAGCTGGAGGCATGCCGCTTCGGCTCTGGGAGAGCTTCCGGAGGCCGCGGGAAGTGGAAGTCCGGCGTGGCCTGGTCTGACCGTCTTCCCGTCCGCGCAGGGCAATCTGTTCGAGGCGGTAACGGCCGTCGTTCGGGAGGAGGGCTGGCAGGTTGATCAGATTCAGCTCGAGCCCGGACGGCTGGACGAAGTCTTTCGCACGGTTACCGGACAGGAGGCAGCCTGATGAATAATCTGACCGTGGTGCTCAAGCGCGAGCTGTCGAGCTATTTCGCGACCCCCGTGGCTTATGTCTTCATCGTGATCTTCCTGCTGATGTCGGCCACCTTCACGTTCTATCTGGGCGGTTTCTACGAGCGAGAAATTGCCGATCTGGAGCCCTTCTTCCGCTTCCATCCCTGGCTCTACCTGTTCCTGGTGCCGGCTATCGGCATGCGGCTATGGGCCGAAGAGCGCAAGTCAGGCACGGTCGAGTTGCTGCTGACGCTGCCGATCACAGCGACCGAGGCGGTCCTGGGCAAGTTCCTGGCTGCCTGGCTGTTCGTCGGGCTGGCGCTGTTCCTGACCTTCCCGATCTGGATTACCGTCAACGTCCTCGGTGATCCTGACAACGGCGCGATTCTGCCGCTTATCTGGGCAGCTGGTTGATGGCAGGTGGCTTTCTTGCCATCAGCGCCTGCCTGTCGGCCGCGACCAAGAATCAGGTGGTGGCCTTCATTCTCGCGGTGGTGGTGTGCTTCCTGTTCCTGCTTTCAGGCCTGCCCATGGTGCTGGAAGTGTTCCGGGGCTGGCTGCCGCAGGCCATCCTGGATGCAATTGCCAATCTGAGTTTTCTGCTCCACTACAACTCGATTTCCCGGGGCGTTGTGGATCTGCGCGACCTGATGTATTTCGCGCTGGTGATCGGTTTCTGGCTACTCGCCAACCGAATTGTTCTTGAACTGAAAAAGGCGGACTGAAGACGATGAAGAACTGGTATTCAACCGGTGCGCTCGCCTTGTTGGCCGTGCTGTTTCTGGCCCTGACGATGCTCACTGGCGTACTCTTCAAGGGCCTGCGCGACTTGATCTGACTGAAAACAAGCTCTACACGCTGTCTGCGGGCACGGTGAACCTGATCGAATCCATCGAGGAACCGATCACGCTCAGTTTCTACTTCAGCGAAGACGCGAGTGCGGACTTTCCAATGGTCAGGAACTATGCCCGCCGGGTCCAGGAGCTGCTGGATGAAATGGCGGCTCAATCCGACGGCAATCTGACCATCGAACGAATCGATCCGGCGCCGTTTTCGGAACAGGAAGACGACGCGGCACGCTACGGCCTCGAAGGTGTCCCGACCGGACGCGGGGGCGACAGTCTCTATCTGGGGATTGCCGGAACCAACCTGCTCGACGGTCTTGAAGTGCTGCCCTTCCTGTCGCCGGCTCGGGAGTCCTTCCTCGAGTATGAGCTGGCGCGGATGATCTACAGCCTGTCGCAGCCCGATCTGCCCAAGGTTGGCCTGATCACGGGCCTGCCGATGAGTGGTGGCTTCGATATGCAGACCCGTCAGCCGCGGGAGCCGTGGGCCATCTACACCCAGATCAACCAGCAGTTCGCGATCGAGACGATTGATTCGACGGCCACCGCCTTGCCGACGGATATCGACGTCCTGGCCTTGGTTCATCCCAAGGAACTGTCCGAATCCATGATGCGCGCGATCGATGCGTTCGTTCTTGGCGGCGGGCGTCTCCTGGTTTTCGTCGATCCCTACGCTGAAGTCGATCAAGGCAGTGATCCCTCTGACCCGATGGCAGGCTTGACAGCCGAACGCGATTCCGGGCTTGATGAGCTCTTCGCGGCCTGGGGCGTGGACTACGACCGCACGCAGTTTGTTGCCGATCTTGGACAGGCACTGCAGGTCAGTCTGCAGCAGGGGCGGCCACCCGTTCGCCACCCCGCGATCATCGGCGTAAGCGCTGAAAATCTTGATAGTGACGATGTGGTCACCGGCGAACTTGAAACCATCAATCTGTCTAGCGCTGGTGCAATCGCGCTGACCGATGACAGTCCGTTGACCCTGCAGCCGCTGATTCAATCAAGCGCCCAGTCCGGGCTGCTCGATGCGGAGCGCCTGCGCTTCCTGGCTGATCCGACCGAGCTGATTGCCGAGGTCGCCCCGGGTGATGAGCACCTGACCATCGCAGCGCGTCTCTCCGGGACGGTCAGCAGCGCGTTTGCCGAGGAAGGTGCTGATCAGCTCCCCAGCGGCGAAATCAATGTCATTGTGGTTGCCGATGCGGATCTGCTGGCCGATCGATACTGGGTGCAGCGTCAGCAGTTCTTTGGACAGACCTTGCTCAATCCGTTTGCCAATAACGGCGACTTCGTCATCAACGCCATTGACAATCTGCTGGGCAATGCTGATCTGATCAGCGTGCGCAGTCGCGCCACCTCGACCCGACCCTTCCACCTGGTCGACGATTTACGGCGTGAGGCAGAACAGAATCTGCGCGCCACCGAACAAGGCCTGGAAGCCGAGCTGGCCGAAACCGAGCAGCGTCTGACCGATCTGCAGCAGGCCAGGGGAGATACGGATCTGAGTGTTCTGACCGCAGAGCAGGAAGCAGAAATCGACCGCTTCGTGGAGCAGCGCATCGACATCCGGCGTCAATTACGCCAGGTTCGGCGCGATCTGGATCGTGATATCGAAGCGCTGGGCACACGGGTGAAGGCGATCAATATCGCCCTGATGCCGGCGCTCGTTACGCTGTTTGCGCTGTGGATGGCGTGGCGTCGTCGACGCGAGCAATCGCGCACGGGAGGTGCGGCATGAAGCGCTCGAAATTTTTTCTTCTGATCGCAGCAACCGTCCTGGCGCTGGGTCTGGCGCTCTTGCTCAGCCGGCCCGACACGATGAACCCTGATCTGATCGAAGCGCAGGCGCTAGTGCCAGGGCTGAAGGATCAGGTTAACGACATCGAACGGCTGCAGATCGATACGGGTGCCGACGAGCCCATTCGTCTGATTCGCTCGGATGAGCGCTGGCGAGTCGAGAACGCTGAAGCGTATGAAGCTGACTTCGAACTGGTCTATCAGCTGCTTCGGGATCTCGCCGCCGGCGAACGTGCTGAACCAAGAACTTCCAACCCGGACTGGTATGAGCGTCTTGGTGTTGCTGGCGCAAGCTTGCAGAGCGATGGATCAGAGGCCAGCTTCCAGATCGGATTTCCAGGCACCGAGCTTCCCGCCGTGATCATTGGTCGTGCTGGTCCTGCCGGCCAGTCGCGGTTCGTTCGTCTGGCCAATGAGGAGCAGGTCTGGCTCAGCGATCGCGAGATCAGCGTGCCGCCGACGATTCTGGATTGGTTGCAGCGGTCGGTCATGGATATTCCGGCTTCCGAGCTGGCCGAAATCACGCTGCGCCACGCCGACGGTGAGGTCGTGCAGTTGCGTCCGGCCGACGAGACGGGCAACCAATGGGTTCTGATGAACGTGCCGGAAGGCCGCGAGGCCGAGCCAGCCTGGCGTCTGAATTCCTTCGCCAACGCCTTGAGCAACGTTCAGCTTGAAGATGTCCGCCGCTATGAATCCAGCCCCGAGAGCAGCAGTGCTGCATTATTCGTGACCAGAGACGGCCTGAACTTCGTCGCCACCCTGTTCGAGGACGAGCAAGGGGGTTGGGTCAACTTCTCGGTCTCGGCCGATGTGGCTGCAAGCATCGAGGATGCTGAACTCACTGACGAAGACGCATCGATCAGTGCAGATGCGGCAGCCGTCGACGCACGTTTGTCGCCCTGGGCCTTCAAGCTGCCGAGTGCGAAGTTCGGTCAGATGACGGGCCGCCTGGAAGACGTGCTGGTGGATCTGGAGCCCGAAGCGGATTGATCTTCAGCTGCCCTGAGTTCTGAGTTCTCATGCTCGGGACTCAGGACTCAGGGCGGGCGTCAAGAGCGCCGGATCGATGGCCGAGAACATCTCGGCGATATCGGACAGGAAATCCGCGAGTGCCGAGGTTTTTCTCCAGGCCATGGCAATGGTGCGCTTGGGTCCACCGGCATCGAACGGGCGAGTCACCAGATTGTCTGTCGGCGCCACCGGCGGTTTGACGGCCAATGTGGGCATCAGTGTGATGCCCGTATTGGCGGCGACCATCTGGCGTAAGGTTTCCATGCTGGTTGCATGAAAATCCAGTTTTTCATGAGCCCCGCTCATCTGGCAGACCTCCAGCGCGTGGTCGCGCAGACAGTGTCCGTCCGAAAGCAACAGCAATTCCTGAGATTCAAGATCCTGCATTCGGATGTGGGATCGAGCGGCCAGCGGATGGTGCTCGGGCATGGCGACCACGAAGGGCTCTTCGAACAGGCGACGGGTCACCAGCCCGTCATCTGACACTGGAAGCGCCAGCAGGCCGGCGTCCAGGCGGCCTTCGGACAGCATGGCCAACAGGTCTTCGGTCTTTTCCTCGAACAGGCGCAGCTTTAGTTTGGGGTAGCGGCGGCGCAGTTCCGGAATCACGTGCGGCAGGAAATACGGCGCAAGGGTCGGGAAGATCCCCAGGCGCAATGTGCCGCTATCCGGGTCTCGTGCGCGGCGGGCGATCGAGCGGATGGCATCGACTTCGCCGAGGATATTGCGCGAACGTTCTACGATTTCCTGGCCGACGCGGGTCAGCATGACCTGACGCGGTGAGCGCTCGACAAGTTGGACGTCCAGCTCTTCTTCCAGCTTGCGGATCTGGGTGCTGAGCGTGGGTTGACTGACGAAGCAGTGTTCAGCGGCTTTGCTGAAGTGGCGAACGTCGGCGAGGGTCACGAGGTAGTGCAGTGCGCGAATATTCAAGGCGAACTCTCGATTTAATTAAGCTATTGATGCTCACATTCTAATAGATTCCGACAATTGAGAGGCGTTGTTTATCGGTTTTCGCTCTGATATAGCCGTTGCCTATCCAAGCGATAGCTAATCTCAATTTGTATTCACGTCAATCGAATCCATATAGGGGTAGGATCGCGCGTGATTTCGATGAAGCATCATCGGCAACCCGCATTAATACCCCTAAACGACTACTACCATCAGGAGAAACGTTTCATGTTGACCATTGGTGATCAATTCCCGAGTTACCAGCTGAAAGCCTGCGTCGGAACCGACATCGAATCAGGCTTTGCAGATATTTCAAACAGCGATTTCGAAGACAAGTGGCAGCTGGTCTTCTTCTACCCCAAGGATTTCACTTTCGTTTGCCCGACCGAGATCAAGGCTTACGGTGATCTGGCTGAAGACTTCGCGGATCGCGATTGCGTCGTCCTGGCGGCGAGCACTGACACGGAATTCGTCCACCTGGCCTGGCGCAACAGCCATGATGACCTGCGTGACCTGCAGATTCCGATGCTGGCAGACGTCAAGCGCGAACTGTCATCTACCCTCGGGATTCTGCATCCGGAAGAGGGCGTTGCCATGCGCGCGACCTACCTGGTCGATCCGCAGGGCATTATTCGCCACGTTTCGGTCACCGACATGAACGTCGGACGCAACCCGAAAGAAACCCTGCGCATCCTTGACGCGCTGCAGTCAGATGAACTGTGCCCGTGCAACTGGCAGCCGGGCGAAGACCACCTGCGCGCCGCCTGATCGTTCCTGCTGATCACAGCATGTGATCGGTGATGAAACCGGGCCCCGGATACATGTTCGGGGCCCGATTTTTTTGCAGTTACCCCCGAACACTTGATCGACGAGAGGAACTAGAAATGAGCATCGTTAATCTGAAACGCGAAATCCCTGATTACGCCAAAGACCTGAAAATCAATCTTGGCAACGTGCTGGACGTGGAGCAGGCAGCTGGAATGTCGGAGCAGCAGGTCTGGTTGACCGCGCTGGCGACGGCCATCACCTGCAAGAACAAGACGGTCATCGATGCCGTTGCTTCCGAAGCCTCCGAGCATCTTGACCAGCAGAGCCTGGATGCCGCGCGCGCTGCCGCCGCGATCATGGGCATGAACAACATCTACTACCGTTTCCTGCATCTCACCTCGAACGAAGAATATCGTCAGATGCCCGCCAAACTGCGGATGAGCGTGATCGGGAATCCGGGGATCGACAAAGTTGATTTCGAACTCGTGTCGCTTGCCGTATCGGCTATCAATGGCTGTGGCATGTGCGTGGATAGCCATGAAAAAATGCTGAAGAAAGCCAATATGCATTCCGAAGTGATCCAGCATGCCGTTCGCATTGCTTCAGTCATTCATGCAGTGTCCGGCGTTCTCGAGACCCGCGACACCGAAGCACTGAATCAGGCCGCTTGATCAAGGCTTGATCATAACCCTGACGGCCGGCCCCACCGCGGGGCTGGCCATCGGCGGATTCGTCTTGTGCTAGTCGGTTTCTGGTCGAGTTCTGGCCGATATCTGCACGGGCGGGTACACTGCAGGCTCCCACGCATGACTTGCAGGTTGTCTTCTCGAGCAATGAGCGAATCCAGGACACAGCGAATCAGGGATTCGCAGACCAGAATCACCAAACTGGTGTTCCCGCACGACACCAACCCCCTCGGTACGCTTTACGGCGGCAATGCGCTGCACTGGATGGATGAGGTCGCCTTTCTGACCGCAACCCGCTATGCGCGCTGCCAGGTCGTGACCGTGTCGATGGACCGCGTCGATTTCAAGGTGCCGATCCCGGTGGGTGCGATCGTGGAGTTGATCGGCGATATCGAGCGCGTCGGGCGGACATCGATGACCGTTATGGTCAGGATCATGGTTGAAGATTGCCAGAGCGGTGACCAGAGTCTGGCTATCGAAGGTCGTCTGGTGATGGTCGCCGTTGATGATGATATGAACCCCGCAGCTTTGCGCTGAGCTTGGCGAGGTGCGGTTCAGCTCTCAGGCAGGATGAAGCCGGCGAGGGCGCGTCGGTTTTCGCTCATCAATACGTTGAAGGTGCGCGCCGCAGCGTCCAGGGTCATGCACTCCAACCCGATGCCGGCCCGCAGGAATTCCCGTTGAATCTCGATTGAGGGAAAGCTCTGACGCTCACCAAAACCCAGCAACACCAGCTCCGGCCGATGTTCGATCAGCGGAGCGATGGTTGCAGCGTTCAGGTCGGCGTAGGACTGAACCGGCCAATCACTGTCGAGCAGACGCGCGCCCAGGATCAGGCTACGCTGATAGTGCTCCTGGTCGATCTGAATTGAATCGGATTGAACTCGACGAACGACGTGGTGATCGCCGGGTTTGTGTTCTGTCAGCTGCATGGGTCGATACGGTAGTTTATTTGCTTGGTAGCGCGACCTTTGGCGCCTTCGGATTCTTGCGGTAGAAACACGCCACCTGGCCGATTTGATGGACCAGCTCGGCGCGGCATGTTGCGCCGATATGAGCAATCCAGGCCTTGCGATCTTCGCGCTCGCCCCTGAGTTTGATCTTGATCAGCTCATGATGCTCGAGCGCCAGCTCGATTTCTGCCATGACATTTTCGCTCAGACCCTTGTCAGCGACCATGACCACGGGGTCGAGAGAATGGGTCAGGCCACGAAGGTATTTCTTCTGACTGTTGCTCAAGGACACGATTTTGCCTGCGGAGTGATCAAACCCGGATTATCGCACGAGCAGCCCCCTGCCTTGTGTGCTTGTCACCGTGGCGGGGCTGGATGGGGCGTGAGGGTGCCGTCCGGAACAGTTACTATTGGCGATGCAAGGTGATCTGGCCAACAGCGGTAATCACCGCTGACCACCTTCTCATTTCACCACCCGTCTTTGAGTAGAAGTTGTCCGTTGTCATGAGCAAAGCCTGGAAGAAGCGACAGAACAGCGATCCCTATGTCAAGAAAGCGAGGGAACAGGGCTATCGTGCGCGTGCAGCCTTCAAGCTGCTGGAGATCGATGCCAAGGACCAGGTTTTTCGCGGGGTCAAGCGCGTGGTGGATCTTGGCGCAGCGCCTGGCAGTTGGTGTCAGGTTGCTCGGCGTCGCCTGGGCCCGGAGGCCAGGGTGATCGGCCTTGACCTGCTGGAAATGGATCCGATCGCCGGGGTTGACTTCATTCAGGGCGACTTTCGAGAGGACGAGGTGCTGCACCAGCTCGAAGAAGTGCTGGCCGGTGAGAAGGTCGGGCTTGTGCTGTCGGATATGGCCCCCAATTTATCAGGTATCGCGCCGTCTGATCAGGCGCGGAGTGTGCATCTGGCCGAACTGGCCCTGGCCTTTGCGGGCGATTGGCTGGATCCGCGTGGTTTTCTGGTGGTCAAAGTCTTTCAGGGTGCCGGGTTTGACGAGCTGCTCACTGAATTTCGGCGATCATTCAAAACTGTTAAGGTTCGTAAACCGGAATCATCACGGTCAGAGAGTCGCGAAGTGTATCTCGTGGGCTCCGGCCGCCGCGATAACTGACACAAGCGAGGCCAGGCGTTCATGATGCTGCCTCAGGAGAATTGAATTGAGCGAGTTTGCCAAGAATCTGGTCATGTGGATCATCATTGCGATGGTCCTGATGAGCGTTTTCAACTACTACTCTCAGCCCCAGGAAAGTCCGGCGGAGATGGCCTATTCCACCTTCCTGGATCAGGTCCGCAGCGGTTCCATCGAGCGCGTGACGATTGAGGAGTCGCCGGGTGTTTCGCTGATCAGCGGCCAGACGCGGGACGGCGCACGTTTCGAGACGCTGGGTCCTCGTGATGACGGATTGATGAAGGATCTGCTCGATTCCGGGGTGGTGGTCGAAGGCAAGAAGCCTCAGGGGCGCTCAGTCTTCGTCGATATCCTGATAAGCCTGCTACCGGTTCTTGTGCTGGTGGGTTTGTGGATCTACTTCATGCGCCAGATGCAGGGCGGCGGCGTGGGCGGTCGCGGCGGAGCGATGAGCTTCGGCAAGTCGCGCGCCAAGTTGCAGGGCGAAGACCAGGTCAAGGTCACCTTCAAGGACGTCGCCGGCTGCGAAGAGGCAAAGGAAGAAGTGACCGAGGTGGTCGACTTCCTGCGTGATCCGTCCAAATTCCAGCGTCTGGGCGGCCATATTCCCAAGGGCATACTGATGGTCGGCCCGCCGGGTACCGGCAAGACGCTGCTGGCACGCGCCATCGCGGGTGAGGCGAAGGTTCCGTTCTTCTCGATTTCGGGTTCCGACTTCGTCGAAATGTTCGTCGGTGTCGGTGCCTCACGCGTTCGAGACATGTTCGAGACCGCCAAGAAGCATGCGCCATGCATCATCTTCATCGACGAAATCGATGCGGTGGGTCGCCACCGCGGGGCCGGCCTCGGCGGCGGTCACGATGAGCGCGAGCAGACCCTGAACCAGCTGCTGGTCGAAATGGATGGCTTCGAAGGAAATGAAGGCATCATCCTGATCGCCGCGACCAACCGGCCCGACGTGCTGGATCCGGCCTTGCTGCGCCCCGGTCGCTTCGATCGTCAGGTCGTGGTCGGTCTGCCCGATCTGCAGGGTCGTGAGCAGATTCTCGGCGTGCACATGCGCAAGGTCCCGGTAGGTGATGACGTGCGACCGCACGACCTGGCGCGCGGCACTCCCGGATTTTCAGGTGCTGACCTGGCTAATCTGGTCAATGAGGCAGCGCTGTTCGCCGCTCGGCATGATTCGAAGACCGTAAATCACGATCACTTCGAGCAGGCCAAGGACAAGATCATGATGGGCGCCGAGCGCAAGTCCATGGCGATGTCCGAGAAGGAGAAACTGCTGACGGCCTATCACGAGGCCGGTCATGCGATTGTCGGACGCCTGGTGCCGGATCATGATCCTGTCTACAAGGTCACGATCATTCCGCGCGGTCGCGCTCTGGGTGTGACCATGTTTCTGCCCGAGCAGGACAAGTACTCGCTGACCCGCCAGCAGATTCATTCACAGCTTGCGAGTCTGTACGGCGGTCGGGTAGCCGAGGAGCTGATTTTCGGCAAGGACGCCGTGACCACAGGGGCCTCCAACGACATCGAACGCGCTTCCCAGCTGGCCCGGAACATGGTGACCAAATGGGGGCTGTCCGAAACCATGGGTCCGCTGGCTTACGGTGAGAACGAAGACGAAGTGTTCCTCGGTCGCTCGGTGACTCAGCACAAGCATATTTCGGACGAGACGCACCGGGAGCTGGATGCCGAAGTGCGCAAGATCATCGATCAGGCCTACCGGATCACCACCGAGATACTCGAGAGCAACCGCGACAAGCTCGATCTGATGGCGGATGCCTTGATGAAATACGAAACGATCGACGTCAAGCAGATTGATCAGATCATGAAGGGCGAGGTTCCGGACCCACCTGACAACTGGAATGAGGGCGATGGAAAGCCCGGTTCTGGTGCCAAGCCGAAGTCGATCGACAATCAGGACGACGGCGAGGAGCCTTCAGGCGAACCAGCCCCCGGCTGATACCCTGGATGGGATGTGACTGAACGGCCGCTGCGGTCTCCGCGGCGGCTTTTTTTTGGCTACTTTCTGGATCAGCACAGGCCTTTACCATGCAGTTGATTGAAAACATCCTGGAGGCGCATGAGACGCGCTGTCCCGTCATCATGGGCATCGTCAATGTCACGCCCGACTCGTTCTCTGACGGCGGGCGATACGCGCAGTCTGAACAGGCCATCGAACATGGCCTGAGCCTTGTGGAGCAGGGCGCGGATATTCTCGATATCGGCGGTGAATCCACGCGTCCTGGGGCAGAAGCGGTCAGCCAGGATGCCGAGCTTGAACGGGTGATCCCGGTGATTGAAGGGCTGCGCCGGGCGACCCGTTGCCCGATCTCGATCGACACCAGCAAAGCCGAGGTCATGCGGGCGGCCGTTCGCGCAGGCGCGGACATGATTAACGATGTCTCAGCGCTGGGCAATCCGGGGGCCCTCGAGGCGGCGGCTGAACTAGCGGTGCCCGTGTGCCTGATGCATATGCGTGGCGAGCCGCGAACCATGCAGCAGAATCCCGAATATCACGATGTGGTTGCGGACGTCGCCGCGTTTCTTGACCAGCGCATCGACGCCTGTCTGGCGGCAGGAATCAAGCGTCGTCATCTGGTGATCGATCCCGGCTTCGGCTTTGGCAAGACGCTGGCCCACAACCTGGGCCTGCTTAACGGCATCGAGGAACTTCGCAGGCTCGGCGTGCCGGTACTGGCGGGCCTATCGCGTAAATCCATGCTCGGCATGATCACGGGTCGAAGCGCGACCGATGATCGGCTGGCAGCCTCACTGGCCGCGGCGCTTCTGGCGGCGCAGCACGGCGCGGCCATACTGCGCGTGCACGACGTAGCCGAGACCGTCGATGTGATCAAAGTCTGGAATGCGACCCGGACGGCAGACAGGCAGTAGAATAGCGCCCATGGGAAACAGCTATTTCGGAACCGACGGGATTCGCGGTCGCGTCGGCGACCCGCCAATCACCGTGGATTTTCTGCTCAAACTGGGCTGGGCTGCCGGGCGCGTGTTTGCGCGTCAATCACGCGAGCACCCCACCGTCGTGATCGGCAAGGACACGCGGATTTCGGGCTATCTTTTCGAGTCTGCCCTGGAAGCCGGCTTTTCGGCTGCAGGCGTGGATATCGTATTGCTCGGTCCCATGCCCACCCCGGCAGTCGCCCACCTGACCCGTAGCCTGGGGGCCGTCGCCGGTGTCGTCATTTCGGCCTCGCACAACCCGTATGAAGACAATGGGGTCAAGTTCTTCTCTGCCGAAGGCGAAAAGCTGCCGACAGCGCTGCAGGATGAAATCGAATCGGAGCTGGCGTTCGACATCGAGCAGGTTCCGCCGCACCGGCTCGGAAAGGCCCGTCGTATCGATGATGCCACGGGCCGCTATATCGAATATTGCAAGGCCACCGTCCCCTATGGAACCCATCTGGATGGTTTGAAGGTCGTCGTCGACTGCGCCAATGGCGCAACCTATCGAATTGCGCCTAGCGTTTTTTCCGAGCTGGGTGCCGAGGTGGTCGCGATTCATGATCAGCCGGACGGTCTCAATATCAACCTGCAGTGCGGGTCCACGCATCCTGACAGTCTGGCCCGCCGGGTGCTGGAAGAGCGTGCCGATCTGGGAATCGCCTTCGATGGTGATGGCGATCGCGTGCTGCTGGTCGATCACGAAGGCGCGATTGTCGATGGTGATCAGATTCTGTTTGTGCTGGCTGCGGCGCGTCAGGCCAACGGCGGCCTGCAGGGCGGTGTGGTTGGTACCGTGATGAGTAATTTCGGGCTGGAAGAAGCGTTCCAGGACATGGGGATTCCTTTCGAGCGCAGCGCTGTCGGTGATCGGCACGTGCAAGAGCAGTTGCGGAAACGCGACTGGGTGCTTGGCGGTGAGGCTTCAGGTCACATCCTGTGTCTGGATCGCGCCATGACCGGCTGTGGGATCGTCAGCGCACTGCAAGTGCTGGAAGTGGTTGCCCGCACTCGCCAGTCGCTCAAGGCTCTGACCGAGGGCATGTTCAAGTATCCGCAAGTGATGATCAACGTGCCCGTAGAGGGGAACGCCGGTGCACTGGTGCGCGATGATTCGCGGCTTGCCGAGGCGGTACAGCTCGTCGAGCGCACCTTGAGTGAACAGGGCCGCGTCATTCTCCGGCCTTCGGGCACCGAGCCGGTCGTCCGGGTCACCGTCGAAGGACGCGAGCCCAAGCAGGTTCAACAACTGGCCGAGCACCTGGCCCGAGCCGTTCATGAGGCAAGTCAGAAATGAATCACAGCCCCGAAGTTCCCGTACTCTCGCTGAGTGATTTCAATGGTCGTAAAGGCACCTTCAGCGATGCCCTGGGTCAGGCCTGGCGCGAAACCGGCTTTGTCGGTATCCGTGACCACGGCGTGGATGACGCGATCATCGAGCAAGCCTACGATGCCTTCAAGGCCTTTTTCGCCCTCCCGGCCGAGGTCAAGCAACACTACCACCTGAGCGGCAGTGGCGGGGCCCGGGGCTACACGGGTTTCGGTGTAGAGCAGGCCAAGGGCCATGACGTCCCCGATCTCAAGGAGTTCTGGCACGTCGGCCGCGAGGTGGCTGAGGCCCAGAACCCGGCGCCCGATATTCTGACGCCCAACCTGTGGCCGAAGGAGGTGGAAAACTTCCGTACGGCTGCGCTGGCGCTCTATAAGGCGCTGGATTCGACGGGTTCGCGCATCCTGTCGGCGCTGGCCCTGGACATCGGCTTGCCGAAAGACTGGTTCGCCGACAAGACGAACTTCGGCAACTCCATTCTTCGCCCGATCCACTATCCACCGATCGGCAAGATCGAGCCGGGCGCGGTGCGCGCGGCCCAGCACGAAGATATCAACTTGATCACGCTGTTGATCGGTTCGAAGGAGCAGGGCCTGGAGATTCTGTCGCGCGATGGGCACTGGGTGCCGGTGAGTACCTTGCCGGGCAGCATCGTCGTCAATGTCGGCGACATGCTGCAGCGACTGACCAATCACGTGTATCCCTCCACGACCCACCGGGTGGTCAATCCGCCGGGTGAATCAGCCCGCCAGGCACGCTATTCGATTCCGTTCTTCCTGCACCCCAATCCGGATTTCCTTATCGAAACGCTGCCGCAGTGCATCAGCGATGAAAACCCGAACCGTTACCCGGAGCCGATCACCTCGCATGGCTACCTGATGCAGCGGCTGCGCGAAATCAATCTGATCTGATTTCAGCCCGGCCGGCGCTGGCATCGTTCAGTTCATCGGCCAGGGTGCCCAACTGGTCGATCGGGCACTCGATTTTCAATTCGAGTCCCTCGTTGCTGTAATGCTCTTCGAGTTTTTCGGCGTCATGCCGCTGCATGATCTGATGGGCAACGGCGACCAGCTCGAAGGGCAGACTGACCGTGATGACGGTCTTGGCAATCAGCGGCTGACTGGGCGCGGTGCGCAGACATTCAGCCGCGCTGCCGCCGTAGGCTCTGGCCAGGCCGCCGGTGCCCAGCTTGATCCCGCCGTAATAGCGAATGACCACAACCGCGACCTGATCCATATCCTGATTCTCGATAGCGGCCAGAATCGGCCGGCCGGCTGTACCTCCCGGTTCACCGTCGTCTTCGAAGCGATACAGCTGCCCCGATTTCCAGGCCCAGCAATTGTGGGTAGCGCCAGGGTCGCCAATGTGCTGCAGAAAATCGCGTGCATCGTGCTCGCTGGGGCAGTGCAGGGCGTGCGCAATAAAGCGGCTTTTCTTGATTTCCTGTTCGAATCGGGCCGGCTGGCTGAGCGTTCTGATCACGGCAATCGGGCGGGACGCGGGTTGGATTTTATCTCAGCATCAACTTCAAATTCATTCATCAAGATATTGATAATCTTGTTTTTATTGAAGTCTTCCTTGCGGGTCAGCGCTGCGCCATCCGGATCGCGAATAACGCCGTACCCGCGCTCGAGCACGTTCAAAGGGCTGATCGCATTCAACTGCCGCAGCAGATGGCTCAAGCGCGTACTTGATCGATCGATTATCAATCGCTGCGCCCTTAGCAGACGCTCATGACATTGGATGAGCGCGATTCGTGACCGTTCGATCTGGCGCTGCGGGTTTCGACCGGCCAGTCGATGATCCAGCGCCGACAGGCGGTTGGCGCCGGCCTCGATACGCTGCAGCTGCGATCGATTCAGGCGTCGCTGCAGCTGGCTCAGGCGCTCCTCGATCGCATCGAGTCGTCGTTGGGGATGATGCTGGTCCAGTCGGCGCCTGAGGTAGTCAATGGTCTGGGCCTGTCGATTGAGCGCGTTGTCGATACTTCGCTGTCGCCGTCGGTCCAGCGTTCGCAGCTGATTCGACAGCGCCGGGCCATCGGGCGTGACGGCGGCGGCTGCCGCGCTGGGCGTAGGCGTGCGAAGGTCTGCGACATAATCGGCAATGGTGGTGTCGGTTTCGTGCCCGATACCCGTGACCACCGGCGTCGAGCACGCGGCAATCGTTCGAGCCAGCGCCTCATCGTTGAAGGCCCAGAGATCTTCCAGTGAGCCACCACCTCGCGCCAGTACGATGACGTCACCGAAGCCATGACGATCAGCGGCACGCAGGGCTTCGATGATCTTTGGCGCAGCGGCCTCGCCTTGGACAAGCGTGGGGTAGATGCGGATTCGGGCCGCTGGCCAACGCTGGGACAAGACCTTGAGAATGTCTCGAACGGCAGCACCCGACGGTGAGGTGACCACCGCAATGCGTTCAGGCCATCGGGGCAGGGCTTTCTTGCGTTCCTGCTCGAACAGGCCTTCGGACTCGAGTGTCTTGCGTATCGCGTCGAACGCCTGCTGAAGACTGCCCGCACCGGCTTCCAGCATGGCATCTGCGATCAGCTGATAGTCGCCACGCGCCTCGTACAGGCTCAAACGTCCGCGAACCAGCACCTTCATGCCGTTATCGGGCTTGAACCGGATACTGCCCGCGTTGCCCCTGAACAGCGCGCAGCGAATCTGGGCGCGCGCGTCTTTCAGCGTGAAATAGAGATGTCCGGACGCGGGGCGGGCCAGATTGGAGAGTTCGGCCTCGATCCAGAGCCGCGGAAACCCGGCTTCAAGATGCAGCTTGACTTCCTGATTCAGCTCGACAGGGCGATAGATTCGGCTTTCTGGTCCGGGTGGGCTGATTTGCATGGGGTCCGATTATACGGAGCTGCCGTGTCCAATGGACGAAGCAGGGCCAGCAAGCGCTCGGTACAGCGTTCCCAGGAGAACTTCTCGGCAAACTCGACGCAGGCGGTGGGCTCGATCGACAGCGCCCGGTAATACGCTGCGGCAAGGTTTTCGTCGAGCGCGCCGTTGGCGCCATCGGTGATCAGATCGATCGGGCCCGGAACCGGGAAGGCAGCGACCGGAACGCCACAGGCCAGAGCTTCCAGCATGACCAGTCCCAGCGTATCGGTGCGGCTGGGAAACACAAACAGATCGGCAGAAGCCAGGCATCGGGCGAGCTCTTCACCGTGTCGATAGCCGAGAAAATGCGCTTCGGGATAGCGTGCCTTCAAACGCTCGAGTGCCGGGCCTGAACCGATGATCACCTTGCTGCCGCGCACGTCGAGGTCGAGAAAGGCTTCCAGATTCTTTTCGCTCGAGACCCGGCCCGTATACATCGCAATTGGTCTGGGCAAGCGCAGATAGTCCCGACTACGGGGACGGAACAGCGTGGTGTCAACGCCGCCGGGCCAGACATCGAGATGCCTGAAGCCGCGATCACCCAACAGCCTGCGCTGGGTTTCGGTCCTGACCAGGGTGCGCGCGGCCGGGCCGTGATACCAGCGCAGATAGGCATAGCTCCAGGCCAGCGGAATCGGTGCGCGCAAGCGCAGATATTCGGGAAACCGGGTGTGATACGAACTTGTGAAAGGAATGTTTCTTCGAACACAGTAGTTGCGAGCGGCAAGGCCCAGCGGCCCCTCTGTGGCGATATGAATCGCATCGAAGGGTGCATTCTGCATGGTCTGGCGCACGGCATGGCCTGGCCGCAGGGTCAGGCGAATCTCGGGGTAGCTCGGACAGGGCAGGGTGCGACGGCCTTCAGGAGAGAGGATCACAACGTGGTGCCCCATACGCTGCAGCGTGCTTTTAGTGGTTTCAAGCGTGCGAACCACGCCATTGACCTGCGGTTTCCAGGCATCCGTGACCAGCAGAATTCGCATTCGATGGGCTCCAGTTTTGAATATACGAAGGCTAAGGTGACTGAATTGCAGGTGCATGTCGGCTCGCTGACAGTCGGATGACAATTGGAGGCCAGTCGGAAGCCAATCGGGTGTGTCCAGCGCGACCCAGCTGCGCTATGCTCCGGGTTTCCCGAACGAGGCCTGATCATGTCCGAGACCCCGGAAACCCACCGACTCATTCTTCGCCCGACCCGGGTGGAAGACTATGACGACATCGCCGAGATCATGGAGCGGGTCTACGCCGGTGGGCTGGATGGTGCCTGGACGCGGGCCCAGTTCGAGTCCCAGATTCAGCGCTTTCCCGAAGGCCAGATCTGCATTGAAGATAGCGGTAAGGTCATCGCTGCTGCAATCTCCCTGATCGTGAAGTACAGCCGCTGGGGTCAGGATCATCGCTACTCCGACATCGTGGGTAACGGCTATCTGACGACCCATGACCCCAAGGGCGATGTGCTGTACGGCGTCGATATCTTCGTCCATCCCGATCACCGTGACATGCGCCTGGGTCGGCGACTCTATGACGCCCGTAAGGAGGTATGTGAGCGCCTGAATCTGCGTGGCATTGTCGTTGGCGGACGAATTCCCGGTTATCACAAGGTCGCCGAAGAGATGACGCCTCAGCAATACGTCGCCAAGGTGCAGTCACGCGAACTCCGTGATCCGATCCTCACCTTCCAGCTGGCCAATGATTTTCAGGTTCGGCGAATCGTTCGTGGCTACCTGCCGGACGATGAGCATTCCGCGGGTTTTGCGACCCTGCTGGAGTGGATCAATATCTATTTCGAGGAGCCGGACAGCGGCGTCATTGGCGGGCGGCCATCGGATGTGCGGATCGGCGCAGTGCAGTGGCAGATGCGACCGACCCGTTCCCTTGAAGACCTCTACGCACAGATCGAATATTTCGTCGATGCGGTGTCCGGCTATCAGGCCGACGTCGTGCTGTTTCCGGAATTCTTCAACGGCCCGATGATGGCCCCCTGGAACGACCAGGGACCGGCCGAAGCCGTGCGCCAGCTCGCCGGTTACACCGAGGCGATACGTGACCAGATGAGCAAGTTCGCGGTCTCCTACAACATCAACATCATTGCCGGTTCGATGCCTGAATACGATGGCGATCACCTCAGGAATGTCTCCTACCTGCTGCGCCGCGACGGCAGCTGGGATCGCCAGTACAAGCTTCATGTCACCCCCGACGAGGTCAGCTACTGGGGCTTGACCGGCGGCAATCGGATTCAGGTCTTTGAAACCGATTTCGGCAAGATCGGTATTCTGGTCTGTTACGACGTCGAGTTTCCGGAGCTCCCCCGGCTGATGGCCGAGCAGGGCATGCACATCCTGTTCGTGCCGTACTGGACCGACACCAAGAACGCCTACCTGCGCGTCCGCCGCTGCGCCCAGGCGCGTGCGATCGAAAACGAGTGCTACGTGGTGATCACGGGCTCGGTCGGCAACCTGCCCGGGGTCGAGAACATGGATATGCAGTATTCCCAGGCGGCCGTCTTTACGCCGTCGGATTTCGCCTTTCCGCATGATGCTGTAGCCCATGAAGCGACTGCCAACACCGAAACCATGCTGATTGCCGACCTGGATCTGGACAATCTGCGTGAAATTCGTTCGCACGGCTCGGTTCGGAATCTCCGCGACCGGCGTCTCGATCTTTACGAATTGACGTGGACCGGGGCCAAGGATTGATAGACTGGAGCTTCATGCAATACAAGGAATTATCGTAATGGCTGAGATCTGGTGGATTGTGGGTGCACTGGTACTGGGTGTCCTGATCGGTGCGTTTGTGGTCTGGTTGATCAATCGTAACGCCGCCGGGCCGGCCCATTCGGTCAAGGCCTTGCGCGAGGAAAACGAAAAATTCCGCGACGCGGTCAACGACCATTTCGTCGAAACCGCCGAGTTGATCAATCAGCTCACGGACAGCTACAAGAAGGTCTTCGATCATCTCAGCGACGGGGCCGAGCGCCTGGTTGATGATGAGGTGATTCGCGAACGCATGCCGAAGGTCTCCGATCAGGAAATCCGCCTGAAGCGGATCGGAAAGACCACGGCTGGGGCAGGTGATGCCGGCAGTGAAACGCCAGCCACCGCCGCGGGCAAGCCCGCTCAAGCCGCCTCAGAACGCAGGAAAGAGACGCCAAAGGCTGGCGAGGGCACAGAATCCGAGGCGAGGGCCTCCGCTGCACCGAAGTCAGCGGGCGATTCCCCCAAGGCCGCTCCCGAAGGAGCTGAAGCAAAGGCGGCGCCAACTACTGGTGACTCCAAGTCGTCAGCGAACAGCGCTGCGACCTCTGGTGATGATGATTCTGCTCAGGATGGTGGCCGCCCCAAGCGCTCTGGTAAAGGCTAAGACGTCTTCTCAGGCAGGCGGCGCTGTCGCCCGTCTTGCCAAGCGGTCAGTACGCGTTCAGGGGTTGGGCAGCAGCCGCAGAATCCGGCCTTCAGCCGAGTCGGTCAGCAGCAGGATGCTGCCGTCGGGGCTGACGCGGACATCCCTGAGCCGCTCGTCGATATCGAGCTCGATCAAGTAATCACCGACAACCCGATCAGCGTCCAGATCGACCCGCCGCAGGCTGCGCTCGGCAAGGCTGGCGATGAGCAGGTCGCCGTCCCAGTCCGTGAAGGCGTCGCCGCGATAGATCGCCATTCCGGCGGGTGCGATCGACGGTGTCCAGACCCATTCGGGCTCGCGGGCTTCAGGCCAGGTTTCGAACGGTGAAATCCGCGCACCGGAATAGTCGATGCCCCGGGTGGCAATCGGCCAGCCGTAGTTTTCGCCTGCAATCAGGCGATTGAGTTCGTCACCTCCGCGCGGGCCGTGCTCATGCGACCAGATCGTTCCGGTCACCGTATCAACGACCAGGCCCTGTGGATTGCGGTGACCGTAGGTGTAGATCGCGCCCAGCGCACCCGGGGTTCCAATAAAGGGATTATCGTCCGGTATCTGGCCATTCGGGAGCAGGCGGACAATACTGCCCGTGTAACTGCTCAGACTCTGGGCTTGTTCGCGAAGATCAAAGCCGTCTCCGAGTGTCAGCAGCAGGCTGCCATCGGGCAGGAAGGCCATGCGCGCGCCGTAGTGCACGGGTCGGTTGCGCAGGGGTTCGGCGGTAAACAGGACTTCAAAATCGCTCAGACGGTCACCAGCGAGACGGGCTCTGGCAAGGCGCGTGGCGTTGGCATCGGACTGTCCCGTGGCGTAGCTCAGATACAGCCAGCCTGACGCTTCGAAGTCTGGCGCCAGGACAAGGCCCATCAATCCGCCTTGGCTCTTGACCAGAATGTCAGGCAAACCCGCAATAGGCGCTGAAACCTCGCCAGAGATCGAGACGCGACGAAGTCGTCCCACCCGCTCGGTGACCAGAAGGTCGCCATCGGGCAGGAATGCCAGCGCCCAGGGGTATTCCAGCCCGTCGGCAAGCACCTCGGTTTTCATTTGTGCCGAGACGGCGGCGCTGGAAAACAGGGCGAGAATGAGAACGAAAAAGCGGGCACTGACCATGACAGCTGGGATCCTGATAACGGAGCAAGATGCGATGGTAACGGGTTGATGGCGAGGATTCGTTAAACTAGATCTTCAAGTCTCGTCTCGCAGGGAAAGATGGCATGGCAGTTGTCCGGTGGTTGATCGCATTTTTCGTCGCGGTGCTCGTGGCTGCAGTCGCTGGCAGTCTGATCCAGACCCAGTTCAATCTGGCTTCCATCAGCGCCCTGGGCCCCTCGATTCCGCTCGGGCTGCGCATCGAAGTCAGTCTGTTCGACCTGCTCAGTTTTGCGCCCACCTATGCCATCGTTGCCGCATTCGCGCTGCTGATCGGTTTGCTGGTCGCCGCCTGGCCTGCGTCGGCTTTCCCCGCGATCAAGCAGTTCTGGTTCGGTCTGGCCGGCTTTCTGGCGATCTACACCGCCTTGTTGTGCATGAATTCGATGTTGCCGGTAACGGTGATCGGCGCGGCGCGCTCGACGGCCGGAATGATGGCGCTGTCGCTGGCTGGGGCCTTGGGCGGCTGGTTGTATGGATTGATCTGGTTGAGTCAGCGGCAGAACGGCCAGAACTGATACCAGCGATCACATCGAAACTCATCTTCGCAGCGTGCCAGCTGGCGCTGGTAGCGCAGGACCGACTGATCGACTCGACTGGCAACCTGGCGTAGCTCCGGCTTGGCCCTGAAACTTCCCCTGGAATAGCCGCCATGGCCCTCGTGATAGGCCAGGTAGAGATCATAGGCATTGGTCTTGGCCAGGCCCAGGCGACGGTGGCTGACATCGTTATACCAGCCGATGAAATCCAGCGCGTCCTTCATGTCGGCACGGCTGGCAAAACGGCGCCCAGTGGCCGCACGGTAATCCGACCAGGCCGGATCCTGAGCCTGGGCAAAGCCTTCGGCAGACGATTGTCTCGGCAGCGGTATGAAGCCGAGCAACCGGCGTCGCTCCGGTTTGGCACGTGCGCGGAATGACGATTCCTGGCGGACAAAGGCCATCTGAACGGCAATCGGCGTGCCCCACTGGCGTTCACTGGCCAGTGCGTAGTCGTACCAGTCCGGGTGTTGCTCGAATACGGCGCAGATATCGTCCTGATTGCCCGGTGGCGTTGTGGCACAGGCACTTGCCAGCAGGGCCAGAACGCCGATGGTCAAACGCTTGAATGGAGCTCGGGTCACCGTCATGACCCGAGTCTATCAATTCGACAGGCTGTTCAACCACTCATCGTCAGAGCCGTCGTGGACGTCCTCGAGCAGAAACGTGGACAAGTAGCGTTCGCCGGTGTCAGGGAGCATGGCAAGCAGGCTTGTGCCAGCCGGCGCCTTCTCGGCTACCTTCAGGGCTGCCGCGACCGTGCCGCCGCTGGAAAGCCCGCAGAAGATGCCTTCCTTGCGCGCCAGGGCAACGGCCGTGTCTCTGGATTCTTCATCCGAGACCAGAACGATCTCGTCGGCAATATCCCGGTTCAGGACATCGGGCAGAAAGTCCGGGGTCCAGCCCTGAATCTTGTGCGGATTCCATTCATTGCCGGCCATCAAGGCGGCACCCTCGGGCTCGGTGGCGACGATCCGGATATCAGGGCGCGCCAGCTTCAGCATCTCGCCCGCGCCTGTCAGGGTGCCACCGGTGCCCCAGCCGCTGACGAAATAGTCGAGCCGGCGACCGGCAAAGTCGCTCAGTATCTCCGGCCCGGTGGTGTTGCGGTGATACGCCGGATTGGCCTCGTTCTCGAACTGGCGAGACAGGAACCAGCCGTGCTCTTCGGCCAGTTCCCTGGCGCGCCGGACCATGCCGCTGCCGCGCTCGGCAGCCGGTGTCAGGATGACTTTGGCGCCCAGGGCGCGCATCAGTTTTCGCCGTTCGACCGAAAAGGTCTCGACCATACAGGCAACAAAGGGATAGCCTTTGGCCGCGCAGACCATGGCCAGCGCGATACCGGTATTACCTGACGTGCCTTCGACGACGGTTTGACCCGGTTTGAGTTCACCGCGGCGCTCCGCGTCTTCGATGATGGCAATTGCCAATCGATCCTTGACCGAGCTGGCCGGATTGAAGTATTCGACTTTGACAAAGAGATCGACGTGCTCAGGTGCGATTCGATTCAAGCGAACCACGGGCGTATTGCCTATGGTGTCGAGGATGCTGTTGTAAATCATCGAGTCTGATCCTTGGCGTTTGCTGTCGGGTAAATCCAGAATACATCGGCCGCTGCTCTGCGATCGTGTTCAGGCCTCGGCCCATGCGATGTATCTTGTTCTTATGCGGGTGAATGGAAAAGCACGATGGTAGGATTTTCCGGGCGCGCCGATCAGATCAGTTGGGCCGTTGCATAGTTCATTTCGGCATAACACGCTGGACACCATTCGGGCATTTCGGCCGCGATGCGATAAGGTGAACGAATGTCTGCGAAAAAAGCGATTCTCAAGGAGAAATGACGCATGCTCTGGCAAGCCCTCAGCGCCGCCCGTGACCTGGGTCGAGTACAGGACATTGCAGCCGTCCTGATCAAATACGGCTTCGGCGACGTCGTGCAACGGATTGGGATGGCCGGGGCGCTGGAACAGGCCGGCAGGGTTCTGCATCTGAAGCGGACCGAAGAGCTGGCCCGTCTCAAGCCGCCTGAACGCGTTCGTCGCGTGATGGAAGAGCTTGGGCCCACTTTCGTCAAGCTGGGCCAGGTGCTGGCTACTCGAGTCGATCTGTTCAGCGAAGAGTGGTTGTCCGAGTTCTCGCGCTTGCAGGACAAGGCGGCCAAGGTCGAGTGGCCCGAAATCGAAGCGCAGCTGACCGAGGATCTGGGCTGCCACCCCGACCAGGTGTTCGCCCAGCTCGAGCACACGGCTCTGGCGGCGGCCTCACTTGCCCAGGTTCATCGCGCGCGACTGGATGATGGCGCCTTGATTGTCCTCAAGGTTCGTCGTCCCGGCATTCGCCCGATCGTCGAGGCTGATCTTCGTCTTCTGGCCCGCCTGGCCGATATCGTCGAGTCGGAAGTGCCGGAGCTGGCCCAGTATCGTCCGCGCGAGCTGGTACGGCAGTTCACCCAGTCGCTCAGACGTGAACTGGATTTCGCCACCGAGTGCCGCAACGCAGAACGCATCGCGGCAGATCTGGACGACGATAGCGGCATCGTCATACCCAGGGTTTACTGGGAGTGGAGCGGGGAGCGGCTCAACGTCCAGGAATATATCGCAGGAGTCAGCGGGTCGGACCTGCCTGGTGTGCATGCGGCCGGCCTGGATGGTCATCGCATCGCTCAGCGCGGAACCGCGGGCATTCTTTCGATGATTCTCGAGCAAGGCTTTTTCCACGCAGACCCGCACCCGGGCAACGTCAAGTATCTGCCCGGTAATTGCATCGGACTGCTTGACTTCGGGATGGTCGGGCGCCTGAGCAAGGAACGTCGGCATGAGGTGGCGGAACTACTGCATGGCCTGGTCCAGCGCGATGCCGCTCAGGTCACTCGAATCCTTCTGGACTGGAGCAGCGACAGCCAGGCTCATCCGGATCGTCTGGAAGAAGACCTGGGTGAATTCATCGACCAATATCACGGCGTTCCACTCGAACAGCTGGATCTGGCCGACATGATCGGCGACATGACCAGCGTGCTCCGGCGACACCATCTGGTGCTCCCACCCGATCTCGTGCTGATGCTCAAGGCCTTCATCACGCTGGAGGGAATGGGGCGAGCGCTGGATCCGGAATTCGACATGGCTTCGGAAGCGCAACCGGTCGTCGAGCGCGTGATTCGTCGCTACTATTCCCCGTTCGCCGTTGCCCAGCGCGCCCAGCGCTCAGTCGTCGAGATTGCCAAGACGCTGGGCTCGCTGCCAGACGATCTGAGTCGATTGCTGCGCACGGCACGGCGCGGGCGCATCGAGGTGCACGTGGACGTCAAGTCCCTCAAGGAAGTGAGCCATCGACTGGATGGGGCGGCCAGCCGCCTCACGCTGGGCATTGTCACGGCGGCCCTGATCATCGGTTCGGCCATCGCCATGAATGTCCGGCCATCAGAAGCCGGGATCCCGATTTTCGGTCTGCTCGGTTTCGTCGGCGCAGCCTTGGGCGGCATCTGGTTGCTGCTGTCGATCTGGCGCAGCAGCCGCGACGATTGAATCGGGCGACGAATGAAGCGGGCAAAGAAAAGGCGGTCGGTGACCGCCTTTTTCGTGCCTTGCTGATCGGTGACCGTCAGTCGAGGTAGATTTCACCGTCCTTCATGACGAATCGGATGTCGCGCAGTATGCTGATATTGTCGAGAGGATTGCCTTCGACAGCAACGATATCGGCCCAGTAGCCGGCTTTGATCACGCCAGCGGTGTCGGAGATACCGAGCAGCTCGGCCGAGTTCAGCGTCGCGGCGCGGATGGCCTCGATTTCCGGCATGCCGGTTTCCACCATCAATTCGAATTCGCGCGCGTTGTCACCATGAGCGCTGACGCCGGAGTCGGTCCCGAAGGCAATCTTCACCCCAGCGCGCCAGGCGCGACCGAAGGTGTCCTGCATCAAGGGTCCGATCATGCGCGCCTTCGGCCGGATGATCTCCGGGAAGTAGCCGTCGATTTCCGCCTTCTCGGCCACAAAGTCGCCTGCCATGATCGTCGCGACCAGCCAGGTGCCATGTTCAACCATGGCTGCCATGACCTCATCGTCCATCATCGTGCCGTGCTCGATCGAGGTGACGCCGGCTTCGATGGCGCGCAGCATGCCTTCCTTGCCGTGCGCGTGAGCCGCCACCTGCATGTCGTAGTCACGCGCGGTGCTGACGATGGCTTCCATTTCATCCGGGTGGAACTGCGGTGCCAGGCCGCTGCGCGCCACGCTGAGCACGCCGCCGGTCGCCGTGATCTTGATCATGTCAGCACCGTCCTTGTAGCGCTGGCGGACGCCTTCGCGGGCCTGCGCCACGCCGTCGACCACGCCTTCGCGCGGACCCGGATCACCCATCAGATCGGCCCGCCAGCTGTTGGTCGGATCGGCGTGGCCGCCGGTCGTGGCCAGGGATTTGCCCGAGGTGTAGATTCGCGGACCAACGGTGGTGCCGGCATTGATCGCGTTGCGCAGGGCGATGCTGACATTGAAACGATCGCCGAGATCGCGGATGGTCGTGAAACCTGCTTCCAGGGTGGTTCGTGCGTAGTCGGCGCCCTGCAGGGCCAGATCGGCCGGATTCTGCGTGAAGCGATCGATGTAGGCACTCGGGCTGGACTGGTAGAGAACATGGGTGTGCATGTCCATCAGGCCCGGCAGACAGGTCAGGTTGCTCAGATCAACGCGGTCGGCCGCGTCGGGCACAGGCTTCAGGCCGTCTTCGATCCGATCGACGATACCGTCTTCGACCACGACAGTTGTCGGACCGAGCAGCTCGCCGGCTTCGACGTCAAGCAGTGAGCCGCAATGTATCCACGTCGATGCGTGGATCAAGGGGGAGGGCAGTAGCAGAATGCTGGCCAGCGCCAGCTGTCGGACTGAATTCATGGGGTTGTCCTCATTTTTCTTTGGGCCTGTTGGCCTGATGAATTATCGTTTGATGGGGGTTGGTCAGCCTTCGACTTTACCTCACATCAACGATGGCCATTGAAGAATTCCCGCGTGCCCAGGGCGGCAGCGGCCTGGCCCAGACGTTCAAGTGCGAGCACATAGGCGGCCATGCGAACGGAAACCTCGCGCTCCTTGGCGATGTCCATGACCGCATCAAACTGCGCAGCCATGCGCTGGGTCAGTCGATTCTCGATGTCTTCGCTGCTCCAGTAGTCGCCGCTTCGGTTCTGCACCCATTCATAGTAGGACACGGTGACGCCGCCGGCGTTGGCAAGAATATCCGGAATGACCACGACGCCCCGGTCTTCCAGAATGCGGTCTGCATCGGCGGTGGTCGGACCGTTGGCCAGCTCCAGGATCACGCTGGCCTTGACGTCGCCCGCGTTGGTCTCGGTGATGACATCCTCGAGGGCGGCGGGTATCAGCAGGTCGACATCAAGCGTCAGCAGTTCCTCATTGCTGATCTGATCGACATCGCAGGAATCGCTGACCGAGCCTTTGCAGTAAATTTCATCGACGCTCTGACCGTCGTTCTTGGCCTTGATGACTTCGTCGATGTTCAGACCCTCGGAATCATGAATGCCCCCCTTCGAGTCCGAGACCGCGACGATTCGATAGCCACGGGCATCAAGCAATCGCGCAATCGACTGGCCGGCGTTGCCGAAGCCCTGGATTGCGACGCGTGTGTCCTCGGGTGCGCCAGGATTCGCGCTCGGCCCATTTTTCGACGCACACGCTGCCGCCCCGACCGGTGGCCGTTGAACGCCCCTCGCTGCCGCCGAGCGCCAGCGGCTTGCCGGTCAGCGCGCCGGGGGTGTACTGGCGCACGGCGTGCGAATATTCGTCCATCATCCAGCCCATGATGTGTTCGTTGGTATAGACATCGGGGGCGGGGATGTCGGTGTCGGGGCCGATGGCATCCGCGATGCGTCGGATGAAGCCCCGGGACAAGCGCTCGATCTCCATCAGCGACAGGTCCTTGGGATCGACCGAAATGCCGCCCTTTGCGCCGCCGAAGGGCAGGCCCATCACCGCGCATTTGCAGGTCATCCACAGCGCCAGCGCCTTGCACTCGTCAAGATCAACATCCGGGTGGTAGCGCAGGCCGCCTTTTCCGGGCCCGAGCAGATCGCTGTGAAGCACGCGATGGCCGGTGAACATGCGAAGGCTGCCATCGTCCATGCGCACGGGTACCGAGACCGACAGCATGGTTTTGGGGTTGGCGAGGCGCTGACAGGTTTCGTCTGGAATGTCACTGTGTTCGGCGGCTTGCGTGATTCGCTCCAGCGCACGTTCGAAGGCGTTGACGCTCATATGTCTTGATCCCTTTGATTCGAGTCAGCGCCCAACCATAACGATAGAAGCGTGGAGGATTCGGGACGGCGGCGGCTGTTGACTATAATGCGCGCTGAATCATCACCGTTTCCTGGAGACCATCCGATGCGCATCGGTACCACGCTGACCAACTACACCATCAACAAGCAAAAAGGGATCCGGGGCGCCAGCGGCACCTTTACCGGCTTGCTCAACGACATTGCCGTGGCCTGCAAACGGATCGCCGATCTGGTCAACAAGGGCGATCTGGTGGGCGTGCTCGGCGCCAGCGACAGCGAGAATATTCAGGGTGAGCAGCAGAAGAAGCTCGACATCATAAGCAATGATCTGATGATCGAGGCGCTGGCGCATAACGGGCATATCGCCGCCCTGGCATCCGAGGAGATGGATGAGATTCATCACCTTCCGGAGTCCAGCCATCGCGGCAACTACCTGGTCCTTTGCGATCCGCTGGACGGGTCGTCGAATATCGATGTCAATGTTTCGGTCGGCACCATCTTCTCGATACTCAAGGCCCCGGAAGGGGTGCATAACCCCAGCGATGATGACTTCCTCAAACCCGGCACCGAGCAGGTCGCCGCCGGCTACTGTCTCTACGGCCCGGCAACGATTCTGGTTCTGACCACCGGCGATGGGGTGAGCATGTTCACGCTCAATCGTGATTTCGGAGAATTCCTGCTGACCCGTGAGCACGTCCAGATCCCCGAACAGACCGCTGAATTCGCCATCAACATGTCGAACCGGCGGCATTGGGCCGACCCGGTCCGGCGCTATATCGACGAGTGTCAGGACGGCAAGGAGGGTCCGCGCGGCAAGGACTTCAACATGCGCTGGGTGGCCTCCATGGTGGCCGAAGTCCATCGGATTCTGACCCGCGGCGGTATCTTCATGTACCCGGGCGATTCAAAGCTCAGCCAGCAGGGCAAGGACGGCAAGCTGCGCCTGATGTATGAAGCCAACCCCATGGCGATGATCGTCGAACAGGCGGGGGGTGCTGCGACCACCGGCACGACGCGCATCCTCGATGTCCAGCCCGTTCATATCCATCAGCGTGTACCGGTGGTGCTCGGCTCGCGCGAAGAGGTGGAGCGGGTCGCCGAGCTGCATCACCAGTGAGCCGGGTGTTGACCCCGGCTGGTGTTCTGATCTGGCTGGCGGTGTTGCTCTGGTCCGCGTTCACCCTGTCCGAGCAAGCGCCGCTGATGGCCGTCCTTGGTGCGTCGGTGGCGGCTGCCGCGCCGCTGGTCTTCGTTTGCGGCTTTCGCCGCTGGGCCCTGGTGTCACCAAAAGATCCGCATCCGGTGCTGGTATCGGTCGTCTCCGGGTTCGGTGCCGTGCTGTGCATGATGGCGGTCACCCGCTTCGGTGAACAGTATGAATCCCACGTGATTGCCGCCGGCCTGGCGCTGCTCGCCTGGCTGGTCTGGGTGCGTTGGTCCTGGCGTGCACTTATCGGGACCGCCTCGGAAAACTAAAGCAGGGCAGGAGCGGGCGATCGGCGCTGGATGCGCCCGCGGGGAGGCTTTCGACGGCCGGCGCGGCCAAAATTTCAAGTTAACGATAACTTGTTTTCAAGTTAGCGCAGGGTGCTTCGTCTAGCCTGAGCCCTCCCCGAGCGAACGCGCTCTTTCACCAGTGAGGACTCATGATGTTCAAGACCCTGTTGACGCTTTCCGTCTTTCTGGCGCTTTTCGCCGCTCCGAATACCGCCAATGGCGCATTCGAGCATCAGGCCTATCTCAAGTCTGCCGGCGATCAGGAAATCCAGCGGGGGCGGTCGGTGGCTGTCTCAGGCGACCACGTCGTTGTTCCGGCGTCGCCGAGGGGCAGGACGAACGGCAATGTCGTCGTCTATCAGCGGCAAGCATCTGGAGAGTGGCTGATCGTCGATGTGCTCAGCGCCAACAACTCGGAGTCCGGTGATGAGTTTGGCGTGTTCAGCCCTGGCAATCGATGGCGACACCATCGTCGTGGGTGCCCCGAACGAAGACAGTGGTGCGACCGGCATCAATGGCAACCCAGCGGACAATTCGGCCGAGAACTCCGGCGCGGTCTATGTCTATACGCGCGGAGAAGACGACCTCTGGCAGCTCGAGGCGTACATCAAATCGTCCAATTCGGAAGCGGGTGATTTTTTCAGGGCGCAGTCGCCATCGACGGTGATACGCAGCTCGTTGGCGCGCCGGGGGAGGAACAGCGGCGCAACGGGTGTCGGGGGCAACCCGGCAGACAATTCATCCAGCCTGTCGGGAGCGGCCTATATCTTCCAGCGCAGTGGAGGCGTCTGGGCACAGCAGGCCTACCTCAAGGCAAGCAACAGCGATTCCGGCGACGCCTTCGGCAATTCGGTATCGATCTACCAGGACTGGGTTGTGGTTGGCGCGCCGTTCGAGCAGAGCGCGGCCACCGGCAGTGGCGGAAATCAGAGCGACAATTCCCTGCTGGGCGCTGGTGCGGTCTATCCGTATATTCGTCAGGGCAATAACTGGTTGCCGCTCGGGTATCTGAAAGCGTCCAACACCGAGAGCAATGATCTGTTTGGCAGCGCTGTGGACATCACCGGCTCCCCGAGCCCATTTGGAACCGATATTCTGGTCGCCGTAGGTGCTCCAGTGAGGGCAACCGGGCGATCAACGTCAACGGCGACCAGGCCGACAACGGGGCCATGCCGAGGCCGCGTATCTCATCCTGGGCAATGGCGTAGGCGGCTGGGGGCAGACCGGCTACCTCAAGGCCTCGAATACCGATGCGGGTGACGAATTCGGCGCAAGCATTGCCGTGAACGACGGCGCGACGCGTCGGGTCGTTGTCGGCGCCTCACGCGAAGATAGCCTCGGCTCTGGTGTCGATGGCGTGTCCAACGATAACTCCGCGTCGAACGCGGGGGCCGCCTATCTCTTCAGCGGAAGCAACGTGCAGCTTGCTCCTGAGCATTATTTCAAGGCCAGCAACACGGATGAAAACGATCAGTTCGGGTTCTCCGTCGCCGATGGCGCGCTGATCGTCGTCGGCGCGCTGGAGACAGTGGAGCAACCGGTGTCGGCGGCGATCAGAATGACGACAGCGCAGATGCGGCCGGTGCTGCCTACATTCTGGGTCTGCCAGATCGGCTGTTCGATGACCGATTCGGGAATTGACAGGTCTGAAACGACTTCAAGGGACAGCTGTGGTGTTCTGGACTTGCTTCCGGACGGGGGTGCAGTGCAGGCGAACGGTATTCCGGCCAGAGCTGTCTGCGGCGATAGAAAAATTACCTGATCCGGGCTAGGCTATTGGCTCGACATGAGGGTGATGGGAATGGACGCCTCCATCATTCGCTCCGGCGTCGGATTTCGCGCCACACTGGTGTTCCACACGGTCATTAGCGTAGGAGGCGTCCATGAAGTCTACTCTGATCGGGATCGATCTCGCAAAGAATCCTTTCGAGTCTGCACATTGAATCGCGCTTGCTGGCAAGGTGATGCTCAACGAAGCAGTGAAGCGACCGAAGCTGTTGCACTTCATCCGGCAGTTCGAGCCCACGACCATCGCGATGGAGTCCTGCGGCAGCTCTTTTCCACTGGGCTCGCTGCTTCCGGAGCCCTTGGCCATGCCGTTGAGCTCATTCCAGCGCAGCACGTTGCCCCGTTCGTGCGCGGTGGTAAAGTGATGCGCGCGATGCCCTGGCGATCTGCAAAGCCGCGCAGCGGCTCGGCCACGCCGAGTTCAATGAAGTCGCTCGACCAGCAGGATCTGCAGGCGGTACATCGCCCTGCGCCAGCTCTATGTCGAGCAAACCGCAAACCGCCAACCAGATCCGGGAAACGGCGC